>NZ_MDCB01000005.1 GCF_002939705.1 Xanthomonas albilineans
CCAGTGCGGTCGGCAGCAATGCCACGGCCGTCGGCGCCTCGGCCACGGCGATTGGCGGCATCGCCACGGTGTACGAATACGACGATCTAGGCAACCTCATCGGCAGTCATCAGCAAACCACGCAAGCCATGGGCATTAACGCCACGGCGGTCGGTGGCGGTGCGCAGGCGATGAGTCAGTTTTCGACCGCGGTCGGCGCTGGCACCTCGGCGAGCGGCATTCAGAGCACCGCGCTGGGCTTTCAAGCGCAAACCTCCCAGGATGGTGGCACGGCGGTCGGTGGCCGTTCGCAGGTGTCTGCCTATGTGGGCACGGCCATCGGTTACAACACGCGTGCGGCAGGCGATTACGCCGCTGCGGTGGGTTTCGGCGCGCGGGCGACGGCGACCAGTACCGTGGCAATGGGCATGAATGCGCTTGCCAGTGGAACCGATAGCGTGGCGCTGGGTGGCGTGAGTACCGCTGCGGCCAGCGCCGGCAACGGCGTGACGATCACCGCCGCGACCGGCGTCGGTGGGGTTGCGTTGGGCGCGGGCGCTGAGAGTCAGGCCAACTATGCGATTGCGCTTGGCTACAACGCCAATGTGTTTCCCAATCGACCCGGCAATATCGATTCGGTGGTGATCGGTCACAGCGCCGCATCGTTCGCGCCTTACAGTGTGTCGTTGGGGGGCTATGCACTTGCCACCGGCAACGGCAGCATGGCGCTGGGCGAGAATTCCACCGCCGGCAACGACAACAGCATCGCGCTTGGCGCGCGTTCGGTGACCTCGGACTTTCGAGTCAACGGGACCGCACTCGGGACGGACTCTGCGGCATATGGCGTCGATGCCACTGCGATCGGTGACGGCGCACGGGTCGGTACGTGGCTGGACGATGCGCGCGGCCGTGCGCCGAAAAGTGCGGTGGCGCTGGGGGCGCATTCTTACGCCAGCCGCGACAACAGCGTGTCGATCGGTGATGTTGGTAACGGCCTCACTCGGCAGATCACCAGCGTGGCCGCCGGCACCGAGGCGACCGATGCGGTGAATGTGGCGCAGTTGAATGTGGTCAAACAAGCCGCTGCCGCAACCGGCCAACAGTTCAAGAGCAATAGCGGCAGCGATCCGACGAAGGCTGTCGGCAGCGAGGTGGCGGGCAATGATGCGATCGCTGCAGGTGAGGCGACCAAGGCGCACGGCGATGGCGCTTCGGCATTCGGCAGTGGTGCGCTTGCCGGCGCCCGTTACGCGACCGCTTCCGGCTACAACGCCACTGCCAGCGGGGAGTCCAGCACCGCGCTCGGCGGTGCGCTGTACCACACCGATGCGTCTGGTAAGCAGGTGCTCGATGGTGCCACGACCGCCAGCGCCGTCGGTGCGACTGCGCTGGGTGCCGCCGCGACCGCCAGTGGCCTGCGCAGCTCTGCCATGGGCGTCGGTAGTGTGGCGACTGGGCTTGGTGCTACCGCGTCCGGCGCCGCCAGTTCGGCGACCGGTGCGCGCAGTACCGCCATCGGCCTGCAAACCAATGCCATCGGCGATAACGGCCTGGCGATGGGGTACAACAGCGTTGTCCGTCGCAGTGATGGTGTGGCGCTCGGCGCCAATGCCGGTGTGTCGGCGGACAATGCGGTCGCACTCGGTGCCGGTTCGCGTGTGTACCAGGCCGACACCGTGTCGCTGGGCAGTGGCGACGGCCGCGGCGGCCCCGCCACGCGGCGCATCGTCAACTTGACCGCTGGCAATATCGCGCTAGGCAGTACCGAGGCGATCAATGGTAGCCAGATGTACCAGTCCCTGAGCAGCATGGCGGCGTTCCTTGGGGGCGGTGCCGCCCTCGGTGCGCAGGGGCTGTTCGTCGCGCCGACTTACGTGATCCAGGGCGCCATCTACCACAATGTCGGCGATGCGCTGACGGCGTTGGACAGCAAGGTCAGCGATCTCGCTGCCGGCAGTGGCGGTGTCGCCAGCACCGCGCGCAGCGTGAGATTGGCGGCTGCGCACCCGGTTGCTGCGCAGCAGGCGGCGGTGGTTGCTTCGGCAGCGGTGGCGGTGCCGAGAGCGGTGTTCCCCGCGACGCCGGTATCCGGCAGCCCGCATGCCGCACAGTTCGGTGAGGCTGTGGCAGTCGATACGGTCGGCGGTGCTGCGATTGGGGCGGCGGCGCGCGCCGTCGACACGACTGGGACGGCGATTGGCGCTAGCGCCTATGCGCGCGGCCCCAACGACACCGCGATCGGCAGTAATGCGCTGGTCAATGCCGACGGCAGTACAGCGGTCGGCGCCAACAGTCAGATCGCGGCGGTGGCGACCAATGCCGTGGCGATGGGGGCCGGTGCAAGCGTGAACGCCACTGCGGGGACTGCGTTGGGCCAGGGCGCCACGGTCAATGCGCAGGGCGCGGTGGCGCTCGGGCAGGGTTCGGTTGCCGACCGTGCGCAGACGGTGTCGGTGGGCAGCGCCGGTAACGAACGTCAGCTTGTCAACGTCGCTGCGGGGACTCAGGCCACGGATGCGGTCAACAAGAGCCAGCTCGATAACGGTATGGCGAGCGCCAAGTCCTACACCGATGCGCGTTTCGGCACGATGGCCGATAGCTTCGACATGCTGCGCGGCGACGTCGATGCACGTTTGCGCGATCAGGACCGTCGCATCGACCGTCAGGGCGCGATGAGCGCGGCCATGCTCAATATGGCCACCAGCGCCGCGGGTATCCGCACCCAAAACCGTCTTGGCGCCGGCGTCGGTTTCCAGAACGGTCAATCGGCCTTGTCGGTGGGTTACCAACGCGCGTTCGGCGATCGCGCCACGATGACCATCGGTGGCGCGTTCAGTCGCAACGACAGTTCCGTCGGGGTTGGTGCCGGTTTCGGTTGGTGATCCACCGCGGACGGTGGCATGGCCGCCGTCCGCGACGCAGTGGCTCGAAAGTGCAGACCACGGAACCTTGGCGTGGCCGGGCCAACGGATTCGGAACAAAGCAGTGCCAAGGCCGCAATTGTCGCCTGGTCCACGTAACTTTGAAGGGGATTCCATCGTGATCGACAAGCAACATCTTCGTATCAATGTCATCGCCGCCGCCATGCTGGCCATGTCGCTGGGGGCGTCGGGTGCGTTCGCGGCGGCGGCTGTATCGGCGTTGCCGGTCGAGCAGCCGAGAACGCTCCCGCCTGCCGATGCGGTGACCTCCAACCGCATTCTGGTGCGCTACAAGGCGGGTACCTCCGCAGTCTTCGATCGCTCCGCCAAGCTGTCGGCGGTGCAGGCTGCGGTGTCCCGTGCCAGCAACGGCAAAGGCAACGGCAACGGCATTGCACGCGCGGTCGCGCCCAGCGTGCATGCCGAGTATGTGCGCACCCTGGGCATCGGCGCCGATGTGATCCGCCTGTCCGGCAAACTGAGCAAGGCCGACGTCGATAAGGTGGTCGCGGAAATCGCCTCCGACCCGTCGGTGCAATACGCCCAGATCGATACCATGTTCCATCTCTTGGATCTGCCGCAGGCACAGGCACAGTTCGTGCCCAACGACCCGCTGTACGCCAAGTATCAGTGGCACTTCAGCGACCCTACCGGCGGCATCAATGCGCCTGCCGCGTGGCAGCTGTCCAAGGGCGATGGCGTGGTGGTCGCGGTGCTGGATACCGGCATTCTGCCGAACCATCCGGATGTCGCGGTGAACCTGTTGCCAGGCTACGATTTCATTACCAATGCGGCGGTCTCGCGGCGTCAGACCGACGAACGCGTCCCTGGTGCGCTGGACTACGGCGACTGGATCGAGGACGATAACGTGTGTTATTTCGGCTCCTCGGCCGAGTCCAGCTCATGGCACGGCAGCCACGTCGCCGCTACCATCGCCGAGGCGACGAATAACGGCATCGGAATGGCGGGCGGCGCGCCGAACGTCACTTTGTTGCCTGTGCGGGTGGCTGGTAAGTGCGGTGCCCAATTGTCCGATATTGCCGACGCGATCACCTGGGCCTCGGGCGGCACCGTTGTTGGCGTGCCTGCCAATGCCAATCCAGCCGAGGTCATCAACATAAGCCTGGGTGGCGGTAGCTCCTGCGATCAAGTCACTCAGGATGCGATCAACGGCGCGGTGGCACGCGGCACCACGGTGGTGGTAGCGGCTGGCAACAGCTCGGCCGATGCCAGCAATATCAGTCCTGCTGGTTGCGCGCATGTGATTGCAGTCGGCGCCACCCGAATCACTGGCGGTATGACCGACTACACCAACTACGGTCCGGCCGTGGATCTGTCCGCTCCGGGCGGCGGCGGCTCCATCGATGGCAAACCGGGCGGCTACATCTGGCAGAACGGCTATACCGGCGCGACCACGCCGACTTCCGGCACATACACCTACAAGGGCATGGCCGGCACCTCGATGGCCTCGCCGCACGTGACTGCGGTCGCGGCGCTGGTGCAGAGCGCAGTGATTGCGGCCGGCAAGCCGCCGTTGAGTCCGTCTGCGCTGGAGAACCTGCTCAAGCAGACCGCGCGCCCGTTCCCGGAGTCGATCCCTTCCGGCACGCCGATCGGCACCGGGATTGTCGATGCCAAGGCAGCACTGGACAGAACGCTGCAAAAACCCTGCGATCCGCAGACCCAAAAATGTAAGCTCCCGGCGATTGCACTGACCAGGAACGTGCCGTTCACCGGCCTGGCCGGCGCGGGGGGGAACGAGGTGTTGTACAGCTTCGATGCCCAAGCCGGCTCGGTGCTGAGTTTCCTCACCTACGCTGGCAGCGGCAATGTGTCGTTGTATGTGAGCTTCGGCAAGGAGCCGGGTCCCAGCAACGCCGACGCCAAATCGACCCGCCCAGGCAACAACGAGACCGTGCGTTTCACGACGCCTAAGACGGGTACCTACTACGTCAAGTTGGTTGGAGAGACCAACTACAACGGTGTCAACTTGGTCGCGCGTCAATAAATCCATTCGGCGTAGGAGGCGTCGGGTGTTCCCGGGAAACCCGGCTTCGGCCGGGTTTCCTGCGTTTGCGGCCCATGCTGTGGGCATGTGATATGTCTGGCGTGTCGCCGCGATGACGTTCGGTGCGCCAATCTAGCTCCCGCATGCCGCAGTAGACAGCGGCTGCCATTGGTACGTGGTTCGGCGTTGGCTCATGCCGAACTGCTAAAGTGGACTGTCATCTGGGAGAGATTGCGTGAACGCGCTCGTGAAGGACATTGCTGTCGACGGCGATACGCCCGAAGCCCGCATCGTTGCGGCCTTGCTGGCCAAGGGCCGGCTCAAGGAAAGCGATTTGGCACGTGCGCGCCAGTTGCAGCGCGAAGCCGGTGGCGACCTGCTGTCGCTGTTAGCGCGGCTGGGCTTGGTGTCCGAGCGCGATCATGCCGAGGTCAGTGCCGAAGTGTTGGGCCTGCCGTTGCTCGACGCCAAGCAGCTGCCGGCCACCGCGCCGGAGACCCAATCCGAGGCGCAGCTGCTGTCGCTGCGCTTCCTCAAACAGTTCCACGTCTGTCCGCTGGGCGAGCGCGATGGCGCATTGGAGTTGTGGATGGCCGATCCGCACACCGCATACGCCGCCGACGCTGTTGGCCTGGCCACTGGCATGCGGGTGTTGCCACGGGTGGGGCTGCGCTCGGAGATCGACGACCTGATCGAACGCTGGTTCGGCCAGGGCCGCAGCGCGATGGGCGCGATCGTGGAGACCGCCGACGGCGACAGCGTCGCCACCGACGACATCGAGCACTTGCGCGATCTGGCTTCCGAAGCGCCGGTGATCCGGCTGGTGAACCTGGTGATTCAGCGCGCGGTGGAGTTGCGCGCCTCGGATATCCACATCGAGCCGTTCGAGAGCCGGCTGAAGGTGCGTTACCGCGTGGATGGCGTGCTGATCGACGGCGAAAGCCCACCGGCCAATCTGACCGCGGCGGTGATCAGCCGGGTCAAGATCATGGCCAAGCTCAACATCGCTGAACGCCGTCTGCCGCAGGATGGTCGCATCATGCTGCGCGTGCAGGGCAAGGAACTGGATCTGCGCGTGAGCACCGTGCCGACCGCGCATGGCGAAAGCGTGGTGATGCGCCTGCTCGACCGCGAGACGGTGGTGTTCGACTTCCACCGGCTCGGTTTCACCGATGCGTTCCTGCCGCAGTTCCGCAAAGTGCTGGAACAGCCGCACGGCATCCTGCTGGTCACCGGCCCGACCGGCTCGGGCAAGACCACCACGTTGTACACCGCCTTGAGCCAGCTCAACACCGCCGACGTCAAGATCATCACTGTCGAAGATCCGGTCGAGTACCAGATCGAGGGCATCAACCAGATTCAGGCCAAGCCGCAGATCGGCCTGGATTTCTCGCACGCCTTACGCAGCATCGTGCGCCAGGACCCGGACATCATCATGATCGGCGAAATGCGCGACCTGGAAACCGCACGTATCGCGATCCAGTCCGCGCTCACCGGCCATTTGGTGCTGTCCACCCTGCACACCAACAACGCCTCCGGCGGCATTACCCGCCTGCTGGACATGGGCGTGGAGGATTACCTGCTCACCTCCACAATCAATGGTATCCTCGCCCAGCGTCTGGTGCGGCGGCTGGAGCCGACCCATGCCGAACGCTATGCGGCCTCGCAGGAGGAAATCGAGCGATTCGAACTGCGCCGGTTGCAGCCGGAGGGCGAGATCTTCCTGTACCGCCCTAGACCTTCGGCGATTGCGCCGACCGGATACGTCGGTCGGACCACCATCATGGAGTTCCTGGTGATGAACGATGCGCTGCGCCGTGCGGTGATGCGCCACGCCGGCATGGGCGAGATCGAGCAACTGGCGCGCGAGGCCGGTATGCGGACCATGTACGAGGACGGCCTGGCCAAGGCGCTCAGCGGCCAGACCACGATCGAGGAAGTGCTGCGCGTGACGGAGGAAACTTGATGCGCGCGGTGCGTCGCGCAAGAGCGCAAACGCGCCTGGTCCCGTCCCTGTGGTGCAAGTTTGCGGTGATGGTCCATGGCGTCCTGCCCGTGTCCCCACTCTCGACGCCCGAGTTCCGTTGCTGATGCCTCCTCTGTACCGTTACAAAGCCCTCGATTCGCGCGGCGAGATTCTGGAAGGGCAGATGGACGCCGCCAGCGAAGCGGAGGTGGCGCTGCGTCTGCAGGAACAGGGGCATATGCCGATACAGGCCAAGCTCGCCACCGAGGGCGGCGGCACTTCGCTGCGCGGCCTATTTCGCACCAAACCGTTCGACGGCGCCGCGCTGGTGCAGTTCACACAGCAATTGGCGACCCTCCTCGGCGCTGGTCAGCCGCTGGATCGCGCGTTGTCGATCCTGTTGGAGTTGCCCGAGGACGAACGCTCCAAACGTACCATCGGCGACATTCGCGACGCCGTGCGCGGCGGCGCGCCGCTGTCCACCGCGCTGGAACGGCAACATGGCTTGTTCTCGCGCTTGTACATCAATATGGTGCGGGCGGGCGAGGCGGGCGGTAGCCTGCACGATACCCTGCAACGTCTGGCCGAATACCTGGAACGCAGCCGCGAATTGCGCGGCCGGGTGATCAATGCGCTGATCTATCCGGCGATCTTGGTCAGCGTGGTCGGCTGTGCTCTGTTGTTCCTGCTCGGCTATGTGGTGCCGCAGTTCGCGCAGATGTACGAGAGCCTGGATGTCGCCTTGCCGTGGTTTACCCAGGCGGTGCTGAGCGTGGGCCTGTTCGTGCGCGATTGGTGGATCGTGCTGTTGGTGGTGCCCGCGCTGACCGTGTTGGTGGTGGACCGCAAACGTCGCGATCCGGCGTTCCGGGCCAGCTTCGATGCCTGGTTACTCGGACAACGCTTCGTCGGCGCACTGATCGCACGCCTGGAGACAGCACGGCTGACCCGTACCCTGGGTACTCTGCTGCGCAATGGCGTGCCGCTGCTGGCGGCATTGGGCATCTCGCGCAACGTGTTGTCGAACTTGGCGTTGATCGAGGATGTCAGTACCGCGGCCGATGACGTGAAGAATGGCCACGGTTTGTCGGCGTCGTTGTCCAAGGGCAAGCGCTTCCCGCGGCTGGCACTGCAGATGATTCAGGTGGGCGAGGAGTCCGGCGCCCTCGACATCATGCTGCTCAAGACCGCCGATACCTTCGAACAGGAGACCGCGCAGGCGATCGATCGCCTGCTTGCGGCCATGGTCCCGGCGATCACCCTGGTGTTGGCCTCGGTGGTCGGTCTGGTGATCATCTCCGTCCTCGTGCCTCTCTACGACCTGACCAATGCAATCGGGTGAGGCATCACGCACGTTCCATGGCGCATATGACACTGTTCACGCCGGCCAAGTCCGGTGCTGTATCGCGATCACGGAGTGTGACGCTGGCCCATTCCCGAGGGGAACCTTCGGCTGCCTGCCCTGTCACACTTCATGCGGGAGTTTGCATGCAGATTTCCGCGTTTCGTGCGTAGACGGCGGCGGTGCCGTGCGCTCCCCGCGGGCCGTAGGCGTGAAGTGCAACCGCACGCTCCGCGCACGGCCGCTGTCGTTTTCACCGCGTTTGGCTACATAGGTTTTCCACCGCAAGGACCCGAGGCAATGCGAAATCTCCGCTCCATCACCCGTTCCCCCTCCGCCGCGCGACAGTCCGGTATGAGTCTGCTGGAAATCATCATCGTCATCGTGCTGATCGGCGCGGTGCTGACTCTGGTTGGCAGCCGCGTGCTCGGTGGTGCCGATCGCGGCAAGGCCAATCTGGCCAAGTCGCAGATCCAGACCCTGGCCGGCAAAATCGACAACTACCAGTTGGATACCGGCAAGCTGCCATCCAAGCTCGACGATCTGGTCACCGCGCCAGGCGGTGTCAATGGCTGGCTGGGTCCGTATGCCAAACCTGCCGAACTCAACGACCCATGGGGCCATCCGATCGAATACAAGGTGCCCGGCGACGGTCGTCCGTTCGATCTGATCAGCCTGGGCAAGGATGGTCAGCCCGGCGGCAGTAGCTACGACGCGGATATCAAGTACGAGTGATCCGACGCCGTGATTCAGGCCCTTGCCGGCGGTCTGCGCTCGGGCGCGCGGGAGCGCGTCGCGGTGCCATGTGCGCGCATGCGCGGCGTGTCGCTGCTGGAGATGTTGCTGGTGATCGGTCTGATCGCGATGGCTGCGGTTCTGGCCGCGTCGGTCTTGAGTGGCGGTATCGATGGGATGCGTTTGCGCTCGGCGGCCAAGGAAATCGCTGCGCAGTTGCGCTATACGCGTGCACAGGCCATCGCCACCGGACAGCCACAGCGGTTTCTGATCGATCCGCAGATGCACACCTGGCAGGCGCCCAATGGCCGTCACGGCGAAATCCCGCCGTCGCTGACGGTGCGTTTCAGCGGTGCGCGTCAGGCGCAGCAGCGCGAAGGCCAAGGTGCCATCGCGTTCTTCGAAGACGGCGCCGCCACGGGCGGACGCATCGAACTGCAAGCGCGGCAGACACTTTGGCGTATCGATGTGAGCTGGCTCACCGGCGCGGTCAAGGTGGGGCGGCCGCCGCAGCAGGATCGGCCATGAGACGGCAACGCGGCTACACCCTGATCGAGGTGATTGTGGCGTTTGCGCTGTTGGCCTTGGCGCTGACCTTGTTGCTGGGGTCGCTGTCCGGCGCGGCGCGCCAGGTACAGCGAGCCGACCAGCTCAGTCGCGCCACGCTGTATGCGCAGTCGCTGCTGGCCGCGCAGGGAGTGGAGCAGCCCCTGCAGCCCGGCCACACCCAGGGCGACTTCGAGCAAGGCCGCTTTCACTGGACGCTGGACGTGGCGCCCTATGTCGATCCACGGCGCCCTCCGGATGCGGCCGTGGCGCTGGGCGCTCCCACGTTGTTGCAACTGGATTTGCAGGTGCGTTGGGGCGATGCGTCGGCGCAGGTGCTGCACTGGCAGACGTTGCGTCTGGTCAATCCGCAGGCCGCGGGGATCCCGCTATGACCTCTGCGCCCCGTCGCGCCGCTGCCGGTGGCTTCACACTGATCGAAGTATTGCTTGCCACGGTGTTGCTGGTCGGCGGCCTCACCCTTGCGTTTGCCACTTTGCGCTCGGCGACCGCCATTAGTGGCCGTGGCGAGGCGATCGCTGGGCGCAGCGAGCAGATACGTGCGGTGGAGGGCTTCCTGCGTCAGCGTCTGAGCGGTGCCAAGCCGATGGTCATGAACATCGATCCGCAGACGTTGCAGCAGGTGCGATTCGTCGGTGAGCCACAGCGGATGCAGTTCGTGGCCGATCTGCCCAGCTATCTTGGCCGTGGCGGTCCCTATCTGCACGACCTGCAAGTGAGTGGCGAGGGCGACCATCGGCAATTGGCTATCGCCTTGGTGCAGGTACAGGCTGGCAAGCAGTTGCCGGAATCCACCCCGCGTCCGCCCGAGCCGTTGGCCGAGGATCTGCGCGAGGTGCGCTTCCGTTATCGCGGCATCGATCCCGAGCGCGGCACGATCGGATCCTGGCAGGAGCGCTGGACGCGTATCGACACGCTGCCGCTACTGGTTTCGATCGAATTGCGTGGCGGCGACGGCACCGTGTGGCCACCGTTGGTGGTCGCGCTGCGCCAGGCTGGTGGCATGGCGGGGGGGCACCAATGAAGCCGGTATCGGAGCGGAGCCGCGGGGCGGCGCTGGTGCTGGTGCTGTGGTTGATCGCGTTGCTCACTGCGCTGATCGGCGCGTTTGCACTCACCGCGCGCACCGAAGGTCTGGAAGGCAAGGTGCTGGGCGACGGTGCGCAAGCGCAGGAGCGCGCCCGCGCCGGACTGGAGTACGGGCTGACCCGGCTCGCCAGTACCGCGACGCAGCCGGGCTGGCGTGTCGATGGGCGCCGTTATCGCTGGCAATACGCCGACGCCACCGTGGATCTGCGGCTGACCGACGAGAGCGGCAAGGTCGACGTGAACAAGGCCGATGCGTCGTTGCTTGCCGCACTGATCCGCGCGGTTGGCGAAGACCCGCAGCGTGCCCAGCGCATCGCCGGAGCGATCGTGGACTGGCGCGATCCGGATAATCTCAGTCAGCCCGGCGGTGGTGCCGAGGATCCGGACTATGCCGCCGCGGGCCTGCCCTATGGTGCGAAGGATGCGCCGTTCGAGAGTCTGGACGAACTGCAACTGGTGCTGGGCATGGACCCAGCGCTGTACGCCAAGCTATTGCCCAATGTCACGCTATATAGCGGAATTCTGCGCCCGGCCCCGGAGTTCGCGCCGGCCCCGGTGCTCACTGCGCTGGGCATGGATGCGCAACAGGTGCTCGCGCAGCGCGAGCGTAACGACCAGACACCAGGCATTGGGGCGTCCGGGCGCGGCACCTACAGCGTCGAAAGTCGGGCGCGTTTGGAGAACGGGCGCGAGGCGGTTCTACGCGCAATCGTGCGATTGGGCTCGTCGCCGCTACCTGGCTCCGCCTACACTGTGCTGCGATGGGAAGAAGGATCGACAGTGCGATGAAGGTGTGGCGCGACACGATGGGAAAAATTGGCTTGCGCCTCGCCCCCGGTGCCGGTGGCCTGTTGGCCTGGTGGCAGCGCTCGCTGATGGCGTGGCTGCCGCCGCGCTGGCAGCTGCAACTGGGCTGGTCGCAGGCGCGGTTGTTGCTATGGCGCCAGGACGATCAACTGATGTTGGCGCGGCAGGTCGACGCCGAGTTGGGTCAGGCGCTGGCCTTGCCGTGGCCGCTGCTGCCCGACGAACTGGATGCGGTGTTGGGGCCGCGGCTGGCCGCACTGCCGCGGGTATGGCTGCTGCCGGCGGCATCAGCGTTGCAACGTCGGTTGCGGCTGCCGGTTGCGGCTGCCCAACATCTGCACGAGGTGGTTAAGTTCGAGATCGACCGGCAGACCCCGTTCCAGCCCGACCAGGTGATCTACGACGTGCGCGCCGACGGTCACCGCGACGATGCCCAGCTCGATGCCGAACTGGTGGTGGCTCCGCGCTCGGTTCTGGAAGATCTGCAGGTCGCTGCTGGTGCGTTGCGTCCGACCCTGGCCGGCATCGATGTGGCCGATGCCGTTGGGGTGCCGCTGGGGGTCAATCTGCTGCCGTTGGAACAGCGCTATCGTCGTGCCGATCCGATGCGGCGCTGGAACGCGATTCTGGCCGTCGTCGCGTTGTTGGCGTTGTGTGCGGCTGGCTGGCAACTGCTCGATAACCGCCGCGATGCACTGCAACAGCTACGCATGCAGGTGGATAGTAGCGCGCAGCGCGCCCGCGCGGTCGCCGCGCAGCGCCAGCAATTGGTCGATCTGGTCGAAGGCGCAGCGTTTTTCGATCAACTGCGCGCCGAGCACCCGACGGCAGTGGAAGTCTGGAACGAATTGAGCAAGCGCCTTCCCGAGGGTACGTATCTGGAAAAATTCTCGATCGAGGGGGACCAGTTGCAACTGATTGGCCTCAGCAGCGAAGCGTCCTCGCTGGTTGGTCGGCTGGAAGGCTCGCCGTTGTGGCACGCGCCCTCCCTGACCGGCGTACTGCAGTCCGATCCGGGCAGCCACCGTGACCGCTTCACCCTCACCGCCACATTGGTGGGGAGCAAGCACAAGGAGGCCGCCGATGCCGGTGCAGGTCGATAAGCGCGATCGCTGGCTGGCGCTGGGGCTGCTGCTGGCGGTGCTGGTGATCAGTTATCTGGCGCTGGTGCATCCATGGTGGAGCGTGCCGATGCATGAGGTCGAGGTGCAGATCCAGGACCTGCGCCAGCGCGAGTTGCGCGTGCGTATGCAACTGCAACAGGCGCCGGAAGTGACGCAACGGCTCCATCAGGCAGAGCGCGAACTGGCGACGCGTCCAGGTTTTTTGCGCGAGGCCTCGGCCGAGTTGGCTTCGGCGGGCCTGGTGCAGCGCCTGGAGAGCGCAGTGGCCACGGCGAGCCCGGGGAACCGCAGTTGCGCGATCAGTAATCGCTCGCCATTGGCTGCCGACAACCGCCGCGACCGTTTCACTCGCGTCGCGGTGCAGGTGCGGCTGCGCTGCGGCACTCCGGAATTAGCGGCGGTGCTGCACGCACTGGAAAGCGGGACGCCGGCGCTGTTTATCGATAATCTCAACGTGATGGCGCAGCGCTACCAGCTGTCGCTGAGCGAAAGCGGTAACGGTCTGGATGTGGCGTTCGAGTTGGCTGGCTACCTGCGGCCGAATGCCATGCCGGCATCGACGGATGCATCGGCGGCGGCTGCGCCGCAGGCGACTGCTGAGCCGGTGATGGATGTCGATACCCCGGCTGGCGATGGGGCGGGCGAACTTGTGCCGACTCCAGCGCCCGCGCCTGCGGTACCCGTATCACCGGCTTTAGCGCCTACACCACACACACCACCCAAGCAGTTACCGCACCAGTCGGTGGACCGTCATGCGGGTTGAGGCGATGGGACTGCGCACCATATGGCTGGGAACCCTGGCACTGTGGGGGCTGCTGATCTGGGTACTGGGCCTGGCGGGTCTCGGCGAGCGCATCGCGCCGCTACCCGACGACCCGGCCATGGTTCCGAGCCTGCCCACCTTGCCCAAGGCGGCACCGGATCGGCTTGCCGATTTATCGCACTACGGCGAGATCGCCGCGCGCCCGGTGTTCGCCGAGGACCGCCGACCGCATCCATTTTTCCTCACTGCCGACAACGGTCAGACAGCCGCGCCGACGGTGCGCTTGACCGGGGTGCTGCTCACGGATGACTTCAAGATGGCCACGCTGACCACCGAGCATGGCGAATCGCTGCGCTTACAGGAAGGTCACGATCCGGTGCAGGGCTGGCGGCTGCTGTCGCTGGAGCCGCGTCGGGCGGTGATCAGCGGCGGTGGCGGCACCCAGACCCTGGAGTTGAAGGTGTTCGACGGCAAGGGCGGGCAGCCGCCGACCGTACTCGGCCACGGTGCCCGCGCACCGGTTGCGCAGCCTGGTGTGTCGAATGTGCAGCCCAACACCGTCCCCGCGCCGCACCTGCCGTCCCCGCCAGGCTCCCCCCCGGTGCAAGCCACGCCGTCCCCGCCTGCGGCGTCTTCGGGGCCATCATCCGAGCAGTTGCAGGCGATCCGTGAACGGATCGAAGCCCGCCGCCGGCAATTGCAACAACAGAGCCAGACCCCCCCCTCCGGCCAGAACCCTTGAAGAGTGATCGCATGACGCCGCGCCTGTTTTCCTTGTTTCTCGCGATCGGCCTGGTGGCCGGCTGCGCAACCACTCCCTCGCCCGACGTCCGCCGTGGCGCCGCGATCAATTCCAATGTCGGTCAAGCTGGCAGCTCGCAGTCTGTTGCAGCGGGCGGCAAGGCCGATCCCGATGCGTTCCCTGCGCGGGCGACGCCGGTGATCCATCACGGTAGCGGCAGCATGATCAACTCCGCGGCTGCCTCCGCGCCGGCGCCGTCGCTGGCCAATGCCAGAAGCGGTAGCGCCACGTTCAACTTCGAGGGCGAATCGCTGCAGGCGGTGGTCAAGGCGATTCTCGGCGACATGCTCGGGCAGAACTATGTGATCGCGCCGGGCGTGCAGGGGACGGTGACCCTGGCGACCCCCAAGCCGGTCTCGCCGGCACAGGCGTTGAATCTGTTGGAAATGGTGCTGGGCTGGAACAACGCCCGTATGGTCTACAGCGGCGGTCGCTACAACATCGTTCCCGCCGATCAGGCGCTGGCCGGCACGGTCGCGCCGAGCAGCGCCTCGCCTGCCAGTGCGCGCGGTTTCGAGGTGCGGGTGGTGCCGCTGAAGTTCATCTCCGCCAGTGAGATGAAGAAGGTGCTGGAACCCTACGCGCGTCCGAATGCGATCGTCGGGATCGACAACGCGCGCAATGTCATCACCCTGGGCGGTACCCGCGTCGAGCTGGAAAATTACCTGCGCACTGTGCAGATCTTCGATGTGGACTGGCTGTCGGGGATGTCGGTGGGTGTGTTTCCGATCCAGTTCGGTAAGGCGGATAAGGTTGCCTCGGACCTGGAGAAGGTGTTCGGCGAGAATAGCAAGACGCCCAGTGCCGGCATGTTCCGTTTCATGCCGCTGGAGAATGTCAATGCGGTGTTGGTGATCACCCCGCAGGCGCGCTATCTGGACCAGATCCAGGAATGGCTGGATCGTATCGACAGTGCAGGCGGCGGTGCACGGCTGTTCTCTTACGAACTCAAATACATCAAGGCCAGAGATTTGGCCGAGCGTTTGTCCGAGGTGTTTGGTGGGGGCGGCAGCAATCGCGGCGATCCCAATGTTTCGTTGATGCCCGGCATGCAGATGAACCAGTTGAACGGCGGCGGCAGTTTTGGCGGTAGCGACCTCAGCATGAGCGGCGGTAACAGCAGCTTCGGCGGCGGGAATCTGGGTGGCAGCGGGAGCGATATCAATTCCTTGGGCGGCGGTGGTTCCTCCAGTGGCATCGGCAGCGGCGGCGGGCTGGGGAATGGCGGCCTGCAACTGTCGCCGCGCACCGCCGGCAACGGCAGCGTGACTCTGGAAGTGCAGGGCGACAAGGTCGGCGTCGCGGCGGTGGAGGAAACCAATACCCTGCTGGTGCGTTCCACACCGCAGGCTTGGCGTTCCATTCGCGACGTGGTCGAGAAGCTCGACGTGATGCCGATGCAGGTGCACATCGAAGCGCAGGTGGCCGAGGTCAGCCTGACCGGCGATTTGCAGTATGGGGTCAATTGGTTCTTCGAAAATTCGGTCAACGCGTCCACCGATGGGAGCGCGGCGAATGGGACGGGGATTGGTCGTGGTGCGGGTCTGCCCAGCGCCGCCGGTCGCAAGATATGGGGCGACATCGCCGGCAAAATCGGCAGTGATGGCGTGGGTTGGACTTTCCTCGGCAGAAACGCCGCGGCGGTGATCACCGCGCTGGACAAGGTCACCAACCTCAAGCTGCTGCAGACGCCGTCGGTGTTCGTGCGCAACAATGCCGAAGCCACGCTCAATGTGGGCACGCGCATCCCGATTAACTCCACCTCGATCAATACCGGGATCGGCATCGATTCCAGTTATTCGTCGGTGCAGTACATCGATACCGGTGTGATTCTCAAGGTGCGTCCGCGAGTCACCAAGGACGGGATGGTGTTCTTGGATATCGTGCAGGAAGTGAGCACGCCTAGCGCGCGGCCGGCCGCATGTACCGCCGGCACGACCAATGTGGTCAACACTTCGGCCTGCAACGTGGACATCAATACGCGCCGGGTCAAGACCGAAGCGGCGGTGCAAAGTGGCGATACCATCATGCTGGCTGGCCTGATCAACGACAGCACAGTGGATAGCAGTCTCGGCGTGCCGTTCCTCAGCAAGATGCCGGTGATCGGTGCGCTGTTCGGACAGAAGACCCAGCAGAAAAACCGCAACGAAGTGATCGTGCTGTTGACCCCGACGATCGTGCGCGACCCGCAGGAAGCGCGCAATCTCACCGACGAGTACGGGCAAAAATTCAAGGCCATGCAGCCGCTCCCGGCGCCCGGCAAAAAGTAAGCGCAGGTGAGCCTGCCCATCGTGTTGGTGCCGGTCGGTGTCGACGATGTTGCGCTGGATGCCTGCCTGGGAGCGCTGGAGGCGAATACGCCGGCGGGCACCCGGGTATGGCTGGCCGACGATGCGCAGGCCGGGCCGCGTGGTGTCCGGGTGATCGAGGCGTGGCTGGCGCGCACGCGCCTGCAGGCTGACTACACCCGGCGTGCGTGCATGCTCGGTGAGGTGGCGCATCTGGACGAGATGTTGCGCGCTTGTGCCGACGCCGATGTGGCGGTGCTGGCGGCCGATGCGCAGCCGCTGCCGGGGTGGTTGCAGCACTTGAGCGCGTGCCTGGCGCGCGATGCCGCCATTGCCAGTGGCACGCCGTGGAGCAATGCCGGCGAGACGTGTGCGTGGCCGCGCTTGGGCGAGATCAATCCGTTGCCCGAGGATCCCGAACGCCTGGCTCGCGCTTGCGCGGCATTGCCGCCGCTACATCCGGAGTTGCCAGCGGCGGTGTGCCATGCGGTCGTCTTGCGCGGCGCGGCGCGGCAGCGCGTCGGTGGATTGGACGCCAGCAGTTACGGTTCTTGGTATGCGGCGCTGATCGATCTGTCCCTGCGCATGGCAGGACTCGGCTGGCGCAATGTGCTGTGCGAGACGGCGCACGTCGCGCGGCGTGCCGAAGGTTGCGCCGCCGATGGCGACATGGAGGCATTGGCGACGCGTTGGCCGGCCTGGCATGCGCGCCTGGCCGGATTCCTGATGCACGATCCGTTGCGCGCCTGCCGCGATGCACTGCGGCGTGGGTACGACACCCTGTCGCCGCTGGATCCGCAAGGGATGCTGTTCGATGTCTAGCCTGCGCGAACAACCCATCGCGGTGGTGGTGGTGACTTACGAGAGCGGCAGTACCATCGATGCGTGCCTGCAGCGGCTGCGCGCCGCCGCCGAAGTGGGGCAGATCCGGGTCGTCGACAACGCTTCGCGCGACGACACCCTGGAGTTGGTGCAGCGTCATGCACTGGAGGATTCGCGGGTACGCTTCGTCGCCAATCCAGATAACCCAGGATTCGCCACTGCATGCAACCAGGGGGCTGAAGCCAGCGATGCGCCGTGGCTGGCGTTCGTCAATCCCGACCTGCTGGTCGAGCCGGAGACGTTGGCGTTGCTGCGGGCGCGGGCGGTTGCGCTCGGCGAGGCATTGCTGGGGGTGGAGCAAGTCGACACGCAGGGCAATGTCGATGCGGCGGTGCGCCGTCGCGATCCGGATTTTGCGGCGATGTTGCGGCATCCGCTGTCCGGTGCACGGCTGGCGTTGTTGGCCGATCCAACGCAGCCGGTACAGCGTGTGCCGGCGCTGTCTGGCGCACTGATGGTGCTGCCGCGCACGTTGTTCGTGCGCATCGGCGGATGGGATGCAGGTTATCGCCTGCATGCCGAGGATCTGGACCTATGCCGGCGCGCACGCGAGGCCGGGGCGACGGTGGCGGTGGTCAACACCTTGCGCGTGTTGCATGTGCGTGGTGTTTCCGGCCGCAAGCGACCGTGGTTCGTCGAATGGCACAAGCATCGTGGCTTGTGGCGCTACTTCCGCAAGTTCGAGGCGCCGACGCGCACCTGGCCGGTGCGCGTGGCGGTGTGGCTGGCGATCTGGCTGCATGCCTGGGTGACCTTCGCCCGGCTGTGCTGGCGCCGTCGCGGCTGACGCGGCGGCGACTGTTGAAGTAGGCGCGTATCGCGGCGCAGGCCGTAAGTGGAGAGTGGACGCCAGCGTCGGCGAACGGCATTTCCGTAGCGGCGACAGCGGTCGGCGTGTCGATGCAACAGGCCACCGCCGCGTCATGGCAAGGCGCCGTCAGCACTCCATCCGGACGCCGCCAGCAGATGCTCCGGCACGGACCCGCAGCGCGCTCTCCTGCAGCGGTCGCGTCGCGGCTTACGCGAAAGCGTGGCTGTTGCGCATCACCGTCAGCACATCGTGGCAGGCGCCCATGGTGTGGTAGTCGGTCTTGCCGGCGGGGCTCTTCTCGTCGCTATAACTGCGGTTGTCGCGGCTGAGGATGCGGAACCAAGCCCCATAGCGGTGGTCGACGAGATGCGTCCAGGAGTACGCCCACAATTTTTCGTAGGTGGCGCGATAAGCCGTATCGCCGGTGGCGGCGAGTAGCCGCGCGGCGGCGGCGATGGCTTCGGCCTGTACCCAGAAGTATTTGTCGTCATCGCAGAAATAGGTCGGGGCCTTTGCCACGTCGGGCACGCCAACCACCGGCGCGTTTGCGCTGCCGGAAGCGAAACCGTAGACGATGCCACCGTGTTGTGCGTCCCAGCCGTGCGTGAGCGCGGTATCGAACAGGTGCCTTGCGGTCGGCAGCAGCCACGCCGGCGCGCCGTTTGAGGATGCTTGCAAGTGGCCGTGCAGCAGCACCAGCAGCTTCGACCACTCCACTTGATGGCCGGGCTGGAAGCCCCACGGTCGAAACAGATGTTTGGGATTGTCGCGGTTATAGTCCCAGTCAACTTGCCAATTGGTGTCGTAGTGCTCCCACACCAAGCCGCCGGCCAGTGCTGCCTGCCGGCGGGTGATGTGGTCGGCGAGCAGCAGCGCGCGTTGCAGGTAGCGTGTGTCGGCGCTGGCCTCGTAGGCCGCGATCAGCGCCTCGCACAGGTGCATGTTGGCGTTCTGGCCGCGATAGCTGGAGAAGACCCATTCCGGCGTCGCTTCGTCGCGATATAGGCCGGCTGCGGCATCCCAGTAGCGCGTTTCCAGCAGTCGCCAGGTTTCTTCCATCCACGCATCGGTGTCGAGGCCGGCCTTCTTCGCGGTGGCGTACGCCAGCAGCACGAAAGCCGCGCCGTAAGCGTGCTGGGTGCGGTCCTCGGGGACGCCGTCGCGCAGGGTCCACACGTAGCCGCCGCTGGCGGCGTCGCGATGGGTGTCGCGCAGGTAACGTAGGCCATGGCGCGCGGCGTCCAGGTACTCGGCGGCCAGCGGCGAGTCGGCGAATTCCTTGGCCGCCATCGCGTAGTTGAAGACGAAGCGGGTGCTGCTGACCAGATGGCGATGGCCGGCGTCGTACACGCTGCCGTCATCGCGGAAGTAGTGAAAGAAACCACCGTTCGGATCGATTGCACGCGGGTGGTAAAAAGCCATGGTGTCGGCGATGTGCGCGCGCAGCACGGTGGCGTCGGCGAAGTTGGGCAACGGCGTGGAGGGCAGATTCATGGGGGCGCTGGCAAACAGGGTCGGAGGAGGGGGAAGCCACAGGCTGCACGACGGTGGCGGTCGCGCCGCCGTCATGGCTGGCGTGGATCAGATCAGTGCATGACGCGGTTGATGGACGCGGCGCCGGGAACGGTCGCCGACAAGGTGGCCGATAGTCGCGAGCCGCGCACGCCGTACCAGAGGATGTAGGTGTAGCACAGCAGTGGGATCACGAAGGCATGCTGGATACCCACCGCGTCGGCTAGCGCACCCTGCGCCAGCGGTATGATGGCGCCGCCGACGATGCTCATGATCAGCAGGCTGGAAGCCGTGCTGGTCATCAGCCCCAGGCGCTCGATCGCCACGGTGAAGATGGTCGGGAACATGATCGAGTTGAACAGGCCGATTGCGATCACGCTCCACATTGCTACATGGCCAGTGCTGAGCATGCTGGTGACGAGCAGTAGCGAGGCGATGCCGGCGAATAACGCGAGCAGCTTGCGTGCCGGGATCACCTGCAGCAGCGCCGCGCCGGCGAAGCGCCCGACCATCGCCCCGCCCCAGTAGAGTGACAGATAGCGGCTGGCGACGGCTTCGCTGAGACCGCCAGTGGTCGGGCCGGAGATGTAGTTGATCAGGAAACTGCCGATCGACACTTCCGCACCGACGTACATGAAGATCGCCACTACCCCCCAGGTCAAATGCCAGTGGTTGAGCACGTCGACGTATTCTTTCACCGTCTGCGTCACGCTGCGTCGTGTGCCGGTGCTGGCGGCATTGCCTTCTTCGCGCAGCGACGGAAGACGCATCACCAGCACGAACACCGCCAGCACCACCAAGCCAGCAGCGAGCATCAGATAGGGGAACTGCACCGAACGCGCCTGCTCGATGTGGTAGGCCGACAATTGCGCCGGCGTCATCGCCGCCAGCTGATCGGCGCCGAGCACCGTGCCGGCCAGAATCAGCGGGCCGATCAACCACGGGAATACGGTGGTGCCCAGCGAGTTCAGCGCCTGCGCGAAGTTGAGCCGGCTCGGGGCTTTTTCCGCTACGCCAAGCAAGCTGATGTATGGATTGGCCGCGACCTGCAACAGGGTGATGCCGCTGGCGAGCACGAACAACGCGGTCAGGAACAGCGGGTACGACGGCAGTCGCGCGGCCGGGAAGAACATCAGCGCGCCGATCGCCGCCACCATCAGGCCAATGACGATACTGGCCTTGTAGCCGACCCGTGACACCACCGCGCCAGATGGCAGCGACATCAGAAAATACGCGCCGAAGAAGGTGAACTGGATCAACATCGACTGCGCGTAGTTCATCTGAAACACGGCTTTCAGATGCGGGATCAACACGTCGTTGAGGCTGGTCAGACCGCCCCAGGTGAAGAAGATCATGCTGACCACCGCGATGGCGGCGGTGTTGGACAGCGGGCGGGAATTCATACAGCGACTCCGGGAACAGGCAAGAAGGCGGCCCGGCGACCGGCGCGCAGATACAGCCGGGCAGGCACGGCGGTCAGTGCAGGCAGGGCCAGCGCGTCCAACACCCAGCGCGCGTCCTGTACACCAAGCGCGGCGGTAGTGTTGGACAGGGTGGCGTGGTGGTCGGTGGGAGACAGCGCCACGACGGTTGGAAGGGTTCAAAAGGTCGCATATCCTGCGCCGTCGTGACCCTTCGCGCATTTTGCAGTGCAGCAAAGTCCTGGCCGTCGTCGGTGCGGTCGGTATCCGGCGGTGTCGCCGTCCCCACGCGCATGCGCTGGTGAAGCTGTGTGGCGCCCCCTTTTGCATCGCCTGAATGCGCTGGGCGCGAGGTCGGCGGGAGCCAGTGCGTCGTCGCGCCAGTGTGTGGTGACGATCACGGTATCTGGAAGGGCCTGCGCGCGTAACGCCGTATGGGTGACGCTCATCTTCTGTGTATGCGCGCCATGATCTGCGCAGCCGTTGCCAACGGGACAATGGTGGATCATGTGGCTGCGACAACCGTGTACGCATACTCGAACGCTTTCCTACACGCCCCAGGAGTCGATTCGATGAGCGATGCCGTGCACGTCTGGGACGAGGCGACGCAACACGCCTTCGCCACCGCTCAGCACCGCGATCCGTTCGCCGTGTTGGGCGCGCATTGTCTCGGCGACGCGCACGTGCTGCGTAGCTATCTGCCCGGAGCCGAAGCGGTGATCGCCATGTTCGAGGACGGCCGCGATGTGCCGTTGCAGGAGGGGCCGGAAGCTGGCTTCTTCCATGCGCGTTTGTCGCACGCTGGTCACTACCGCTTGCGCATCCGTTGGCCCGGTGGCGAGCAGGAGACGGCCGACGCCTACGCGTTCGGCCCGCAACTGAGCGATTTCGACCTGCATCTGATTGGCGAGGGACGCCATCTGCATCTGGCCGATGTGCTCGGTGCGAACGTGGTGGAAGTGGGAAGCGTGCGTGGTACCCGCTTTGCGGTGTGGGCACCGAACGCCTCGCGCGTGGCGGTGATTGGTGATTTCAACGGTTGGGATGCGCGCCGCCACCCGATGCGCTTGCGTCACCAGGTCGGCGTATGGGAACTGTTCGTGCCCGACGTCGGCCCAGGCACGCATTACAAATACGCCTTGCGCGGCCCAGATGGCGAAGCATTGCCTGCGAAGGCCGACCCGGTTGCGCGGCGCGCCGAATGGGCGCCTGGCACCGCTTCCATCGTCGCCGACCCAACGCCGTTCCAGTGGCATGACGACGCATGGATGGCGGCGCGCGCGCGCCGCCACGGCCCGCAGGCACCGATCAGCGTCTACGAAGTGCACGCCGGTGCGTGGATGCACGACGACGACGGCCACATACTCGACTGGGATGGCTTGGCCACACGGCTGATTCCTTATGTCGCCGAGATGGGGTTCACCCACATCGAACTGATGCCGATTGCCGAGTATCCGTTCGGCGGCTCTTGGGGCTACCAGCCGCTGGGGCTGTTCGCGCCAACGGCGCGCTTTGGCACACCGGAGGGCTTGGCGCGTTTCGTCGATCGCTGCCACCGTGAGGACATCGGCGTCATCATCGACTGGGTGCCCGCGCATTTCCCCACCGACGCGCATGGCCTAGCGCACTTCGACGGCACCGCACTGTACGAGCACGCCGACCCGCGCGAAGGCTTCCATCGCGACTGGAATACCCTGATCTACAACCACGGACGCTGCGAAGTGTCCGGTTTCCTCATTGCCAGTGCGCTGGAATTCTTGCAGCGCTACCACATCGACGGCCTGCGTGTGGATGCCGTGGCTTCCATGCTCTACCGCGACTACAGCCGCAATGCCGGCGAGTGGGTGCCCAACCATCATGGTGGCCGCGAGAACTACGAGAGCATCGCCTTCCTGCGTCGGCTCAACCAGGTGGTGGCCGAGCATGCGCCCGGTGCCATCACTATCGCCGAAGAATCCACCGCCTGGCCCGGCGTCACCGCCGACCGCGCCCACGGTGGCCTGGGCTTCGACTACAAATGGAACATGGGCTGGATGCACGATAGCTTGCAGTACATCGCGCGTGATCCGATCTACCGTGGTCACCACCACGACGAACTGCGTTTCAGCATGGTTTACGCCTATTCCGAGCGCTTCATGCTGCCGATCTCCCACGACGAAGTGGTCCACGGCAAACGCTCCCTGCTCGGGCGCATGCCGGGCGACGACTGGCAGCGCTTCGCCAACCTGCGCGCCTATCTCGGCTTCATGTACACCCACCCGGGGCGCAAATTGTTGTTCATGGGCTGCGAACTGGCCCAGCCCACGGAATGGAACCACGACGCTGCCTTACCCTGGCACCTGCGCGACGACCCGCGCCATCGCGGCATCCAGTACCTAGTGCGCGACCTCAACCGGCTCTATGTCGAGCATCCCGCGCTGCACGTCTGCGACGACGTCCCCGAAGGCTTTGCCTGGGTCATTGGCGATGACGCCAGCAACAGCGTATTTGCCTACCTGCGTCAGGCGCACGACGGCGACGCCCCAGTGCTGGTGGTGGTCAACTTCACCCCAGAGGTACGCCATGGCTATCGCATCGGCGTCCCGTGTGCCGGCCGCTGGCGCGAATGGCTCAACTCCGATAGCGCCATCTATGGCGGTAGCAACGTCGGCAATGGTGGCGATGTTTGTAGCGAGGCGCTCGGCGTTCACGGTCACCCCGTCTCCCTGGTTCTGACCGTGCCGCCGCTGGCGGTGTTGGTGTTGGGGTATGCGGATTGAGGCGAGGTTGTGCTGGGTCGGACTAAGGCGGACGAACCTGAGGCGGTTGGGTGTCGGCTGGGAAGATGGATGGTTGTCGCAGCGCCCGTCCTGTCGTGCCTTGCTGCGTTCGATTGGTCGAGGCACGCCCGCACACGTGGACGCATGCATCAGGCCTTGCGCACGGCCACTTCCGCTGGCGTTTGACGCGCGGGCAGACAGCGCCCCGTCGTGGACGTTAAACTCACCCTCGCCTCGGTGCCTTGCGCCGCGTGGATGCCAGAGGCGCCAAGCCGGCAGCCAACGCATCGCCTGCATGTTCCGGATGTTTCCGGGCCTATAGCTCAACGGTTAGAGCAGAGGACTCATAATCCTTTGGTTCCAGGTTCGAATCCTGGTGGGCCCACCAAACGCATGAAAATGCAGTTGGATACTGTATGTATTTGAGAAAGTTGAATTTTAGGGTGGTGCGTCACCAGGCATTGGAGTTGCCAGTATCCTTGATCAGGTAATTCTCGGAAACTTGCTCGGCCATCTGTAGCGAGCCACTCCAGTTATTCCACCTCCAGTTCACCATCAGGATATCTATGCAAGGCAGCCTCTCTCAAATCGTCGCATTGGTGCTTGAGGGGAACGCCGCTCTTCGCGGCATCGCTTCGACTGGACTGCATCAGCACCATAGTACCCTGTCGTTTTGTGAGTACGTGCACTTCGTAGAATTGACCATGAAGTCGGCCGGCTGGTCCGAGAGACGTGTTGCCGACGACCCCGCAGCATGGTTTGATTACCTGAAAGCACACGGCTTCACGGCGTTGCGGATGACGTACAGCCCATCGGGTGACCCCCGCCTCGCGGAAAGAGGCGTCACCGACCGCATGCTTGTGGGATTTGTTGGTGGCGGTGGAAGTTGGAAGATCCAAGCCAACAAATCTGACTCGTCAGATTACTGGGAAGTGCGCTGGGTCGTGGGCGACCGGCAGCGCGAAGATCAGAAAGTCTGGCAAGTCACCTACGGACGGACCGCTATTAACGATCCCCTTGGCGAGGTCGAGCAGCCTAATCTGCGTGCTTTGCACGTAGAGTTTCGCGACATTCTTGAGCAGATCCGCAGCTTTGCCGCCAAGCATGGCCTGGATAGTTTTGAAAACTGCTTCGTAAGAGCGCTCGAGGATCTTACAGCCGAGAAATCGTGGAACGGATTCCACAAGGAACTGCTCAACCCTTCCCTGCTCACACTCGATGCCCTCCAACTGCTGTCTGCCGCCCAGTCATCATGGGTCTTCGGTGGCATGGGCTCGTGGAATGACCTGGGTTTTGAAGGCGACGAACAGCAAACTTACGAACGCTTGTCCGAAGCGCTCTACAAAATTGCCAACTGGGCGATCGTGGCAGCGACAAACAGCTCGGTTGGCAGTTCTGTCACCGTTGCCGCGCAGAGCAGCAGCAACGCACTTCCCAAACAGAAGTGGTGGCGACTCTTCAGCTGACTTAGTGCGTCGCCGGTGCCCCCTACGCATCCACGTGTGCACCTGTTGGTGCTGCCGTTGTCGTCCACGCCATTGATCGGGCCATTGCCACCGGATTCGTTGCCTCTGGAGGGCGTCACCCAGGTAAACACGTTGCCTGCGAGGCATGAGGATTGAATCTGCTGAGTTAGATGTGTTGTTTCTTCATGCTATCTACGCAGTTCGCCGAGGTAAGCATTTGGCGCTGAGCAACCTAGGCGGTTGAGTTAGTGCGTCCAGGATCTTTGGATAAGCCCGCATCTGGCGCCGTCACACCTCAACCAACAGCCAATGCCCGTGAGCCGAGGATGATCATGCGCAGCATCGCGGTGATCTGCCGGATCAGTTGCGGGTCTTTCTCCGGTGGCAGGTCCATTGCCGTTGCGCCCATCGCGAAGACCAGCCGGGTGATCGCTTTGGAAACCAGCGCCGGCTCGTGCAGCGGTGCGCCCTCCTGCGCAGCCAGGCGGATCAAGTCCACGCGCAGTTCGTCTTCGAAATAATTCAATTCGCGATCCACCGCCCGCTTGAAAGCGTCCGAGCCGACCGTGCCTTCGCGCAGCAGGACGTGCAGCAGCTTGTCGTCGGCACGTAACTGCTCCATGAACGTCTCCACGGAGCTGAGGATGATGCTGCGGCGGTTGCCAGCGGCGCGCTGCCGGGCTTGGCCGATGATGGTGCGCAGCGAACTGCCGGCCAGGTCGATCAGCGCCACCGCCAGTTCGTCCATGTCGCGGAACTGGCGGTAGAAGCTGTTCGGCGCGATGCCGGCCTCGCGGGTGACCTCGCGCAGGCTCAACGTGGACACGCTGCGGTGCGGTCCGATCAGCTTCAGCGCCGCCGCCAGCAGGTCTTCGCGCGAGATCGCACCCTTGCGCGCGGGTAGCGCGTCCTCGGGCTGGGGCAGGGGGGGCGAGGTCATGGACTGGGCCGGAGCAGGCAATGAGCGATCATAGCGCCTTTGCTGAATATACAACTGTATAGACATTTGTCTCTGTGTCTGTATAGTGGATGCCATGAATGCCGTCCGTCGTCCCGCCAAGCTCCGTCCCGCCATCAGCGCGTTGCACGCTTGGGTGCGGCCGGATGTCTTCGATTTCTGGTCCACACGCCTGCATCCGTTGTGGACTTGGCAGCGTCCACGTGCGCGCTTGCTGCAGCGCGAGGCTGCCAGCAGCGACGCGGTGACCCTGGTGTTGCAACCCAACCGTCACTGGCGTGGGCTGCGCGCCGGTCAGCATGTGGAACTGGGCGTGGAGATTGATGGGCGTCGGTTGTTACGCAGTTACAGCCCCACGCGATTGCCGGACGGGCGCCTGGCGATCACGGTCAAGGTGATCGACGGTGGCCGTGTCAGCCAATATCTGGCCAGTACGGCGCGGATCGGCGAGGTGTTCGAGCTTGGCCAGGCTTTCGGCGAGATGGTGCTGCCGGCCGCGCCGCAGGGGCACTGGTTGCTGCTGGCGGCTGGTAGCGGCATCACCCCGATGCGTGCGCTGTTGCGGCAGTTGGCGGCGGACGGGATGCCTGCCGATGTCGACTTGATTTATTGGGCGCGCCGCCACGACCAAGTGTGCTTCCGCGACGAACTGCAGGCGCTGGCCGCCGCGCATCCGCGCTTTCGCCTGCAACTGGCGATCACCGGCGAGGGCGATTCTCCCGCGCCGCGGGTGGATGCGCTGCCGCTGGACCATCTGCACGGCCTGGAACAGGCACAGGTGCTGGCCTGCGGCCCGGGAGGTTTCGTGCAGGCGGCGCGTGCACGTCTACAGCCGCATGTCGCGCGCTTCCAGGCCGAGGCGTTCAGCCCGCCGCCGGCGCTGGACGACACCGAGCAGGGCACGGTCGCGGTGACCCTGGCGCGCAGCGGCCGTGTGCTGCAACTGCCGCGCGGGCAATCGTTGCTCAGCGCGCTGGAAGCCGAGGGCCTGCGGCCCAAGCATGGCTGCCGCATGGGGATCTGTAACAGCTGCGCCTGCGGCAAGCAGTCCGGTGCGACCCGCGACCTGCTCAGCGGCGTCCACACCACCGAACCCGGTTCGCTGAAGCTGTGCATCAACAGCGCCAGCAGCGACCTGATCTTGGACCTTTGAAGGACTTTTCCATGGCGACTCCCCGCAACCGCGCACTGACTCCGGCCGAATTGCAAGCGTTCGGCGATGAACTGGACGCGCTGCGTACGCGCACACTCGCCGACTTGGGTGCGCGCGATGCGCGCTACATCCGTCGCATCGTCGCGGCGGTGCGCTACACCGGTCTGGCGGGACGCGCGTTGCTGTTCCTGGGCGCGTTCGTGCACAGTGTTTTGCTGCCGGCGTGGATCGCTGGTGTGCTGTTGCTCACTTTGTCCAAGATCTTGGAGAACATGGAGCTGGGCCACAACGTCATGCACGGCCAGTACGACTGGATGGGCGATGCGCAGTTGAACGGCAATACCTACGAATGGGACATCGTCGCCACTGGCGAGAACTGGCGTAAGACGCACAATTTCAAGCACCACACCTACACCAACGTGCGCGGCATGGACGATGACATCGGCTACGGCCTGTTGCGCATCTTCCCCGAGCAGCGCTGGCGTCCGTTCTACCTGGCGCAGCCATTCATCGCGGTGGTATTCGCGGTGCTGTTCGAATGGGGCGTGGCGATCCAAGACCTGCGTCTGGGCCGCTGGTTCGCGGGCAAGATGAAGCCCGGTCAGTTGCGCCGTGCGTTCGCTCCGGTCGGGCGCAAGATGGGGCGGCAGATCATCAAGGACTACGTGGTGTTTCCGGCGCTGGCCGGCCCGTTCTTCCTGCCGGTGTTGCTGGGGAACTTGGTCGCCAACGTGTTGCGCAGCATCTGGACGTTCGTGATCATTTTCTGCGGTCACTTCACCGCCGAAGTCGAGACGTTTTCCAAGGACTCGATCAAAAACGAGTCGCGTGGTCACTGGTATCTGCGCCAGTTGCGTGGTTCGTCCAATCTGGCAGGCGGCAAGTTGCTGAATCTGCTCTCGGGCAATCTGAGCCATCAGATCGAGCACCATTTCTACCCTGATGTGCCGGCCAACCGCTATGCGTCGCTGGCGCTGGAGGTGCGCAAGATCTGTGCGCGTTACGGTCAGCACTACAACACCGGGTCGCTGCCGCGGCAGTTCGGCCAGGTAATGTGGCGGATCGTGCGGCATGCCTTCCCCAGCCGGCCACGGCCGGCGCGTGCCTTGCGGGTCGAGGTGCAACAAGCCGGTTGAGTACACGCACGGCGCCGCAACACGTGCCGTGCCGTTGGTGCCCGCAGCGATCATGACGTTGCGCGCATGCCCAGCGCATCCTCATGATCACGACCGCAAGTGCGGTGCTGATCGCGGCGAAAACCGACGCCGAACTAGACCCGACCAACCTCATGGCCGTCGTCCAGTCAACCAGGGCGCTGCATGTACTGTCTGAGCACATGGCACAACAGATGCGTGTTCGTGCCGTCGAAGCAGGCTGACACGAGCACTGAGAACGAGGTGTAACACTGCGTGATGCGTGCCGCGCATGGCCGTGGTTTCGCCCCGCAGGTACGATCGGCTTCGTCGCTTCGTCTCGTGCAAAGGTCGGCCATGCCCCGTTCGCTGCTGCGCCAACTCCTGTTGATCTGGATCGTCATCGTCGCCGCCTGCGTGGGCATGGCGGTGGTGCTGGTCGGGCTGTATCGGCACAGCGAGGGCGTGCGCGCGCAGCGGGCGCAAGCGCAGTTGCAGGAGGTCTGCGCACACATGGTCCAGCGCTACAACGGCGCCAGCGTCGCCGCGCACGGCAGCGATGGCACCGGCCTGGCGGCGGTGGTGACCCAATTGGTTCTGGCCGATGCCGCCGGCGTTGAAGGCGGCATCTGGAACCGTCAGCACGGCTTCCTGGCTTATGCCTACCCGACCTATGATGGCAGCGAGCACAAAACCGACGTGCCCGTGGCCGAACGCGCGGTGATCGTCGCCACCGCACAGCGCGGCGTCGATGCGCACCAGGCGGTGACATACCGGCGCGACGGGCAGCGCGAGACCTTGCTGATCGCCGCGTGTCCGCTGGATCGCCATGCCGTGGCCTGGACCATGACCCGGGTCGCTTCCAGCGATGCTGCGGCCAGTCTACCGCTGGCGTTGGGCATGGCGCTGATTCTGGCCTTGGTGGTGGGGTCGGCGCTGGCCCTGGGCTGGGTGGTGCGGCGCTGGAGCCAGCGCCTGCGGCGTATCCAGCAGGCGCTGGCGACGCCGGCCGAAATCCCCGTCATCCCCGCGACCGGCGCACCGGAACTGGACCGGCTCGGCGCGGCGGTCACCGACTACGCACAGCGTAGTGCGCAGGCGTTGGCGCAGACGCGCCGGCTCGGCGAGGAACTGTCGCGGCACGAGCGGCTGGTCGCGCTCGGGCGCATGACCGCGACCGTGGCGCACGAGATCCGCAACCCGATCGCGACCTTGCGTCTGGCGTTGGAGAACCAGATCGCAGCGGGCGGGGATGCATTCGACGATGCCCAGGCGCAACTGATGCTGACGCAGATCCAGCGCCTGGACGGAGTGGTCGAAAGTCTGCTTGGCATGGTCCAGCCGATCCGCTTGCAGCAGCACACGGTGGAACTGCGGGCTTGGCTGCAGGCGTTGCTGGACCCGGCCGAATGGGACGCGCAAGTGCCGCTGATTGCACTGCATCTGGACGCGGCACCAGCGCAGTGGAGGCTGGATCCACTGCAGGCTGCGCGTGCCTTGCATAATTTGTTGCGCAACGCATTGCAGCACGCCGCGCCAGGCACCGAGGTGACCCTGGCCGCGCATGCCGACGCGGACCTGCTCCGATTGAGCGTGTGCAACCGCGGCGAACCGGTTCTCGCGCCGGTCGCCGCACACTTGTTCGAGCCATTCGCCAGCGGTCGCAGCGATGGCAATGGCCTGGGCCTGGCATTGGTGCGCGAAATCGCCCGCGCACATGGTGGCGAGGCGCGCTACACGCACCACGACGGCATCACCACCTTCACCCTGGAGTTGCCATGGCGCGCATCTTGATCATCGACGACGACCAGGCGTTTCTCGCCACGCTGCAGGCCACGTTGCGCTCGTTCGGTCACGAGGCGATTGCGCTGGCCGATCCACAGGCAGGGCTGCTACGGTTGGGCGAGGGCGATATCGATCTGGTCTTCGTCGATTTCCGTATGCCGGGGATGGATGGCATCGCGCTGATGCGCGCGCGCCAGAACGATGTGCGTGCCGCGTGCGTGCCGTTGGTGATGCTCACCGCCCATGCGTCCAGCGGCAATACCATCGAAGCGATGAAACTCGGCGCGTTCGATCATCTGGTCAAGCCAGTTGGCCGTGCCGACATCGCGGCGGTGGTCGAACGCGCACTGCTCAGTCGTGCCGAGCAGGCCGCGACATCCGTGCCGGCGACGCCTGCCGAGGACGACGATGCACTGCTCGGTCACAGCGCGGCGATGCGCACCGTGCATAAGCGTATCGGCCTGGCTGCGGCCTCCGATCTGCCGGTGTTGATCAGCGGCGAGACTGGCACGGGCAAAGAGTTGGTGGCGCGCGCCTTGCATCGTGCCAGCGCCCGCGCCGGGCAGCCCTTCGTTGCGGTCAACTGCGCGGCCATTCCCAGCGAACTGATGGAGAGCGAGCTGTTCGGTTACCGCAAGGGGGCGTTCTCCGGCGCGGTCGCCGACCGCAGCGGCCTGATTCGCGATGCCGATGGTGGCACGTTGTTCCTCGACGAGATCGGCGACATGCCATTGCCGATGCAGGCCAAACTGCTGCGCTTTCTGCAGGAGGGCGAGGTGTCGCCGCTGGGCGGGCGCGGTGCGCAGAAAGTGGACGTGCGCGTGATCGCCGCAACGCACCGCGATCTGGCCCAGGCGGTGGAGAAGGGGGGCTTCCGTGGCGATCTGCGCTACCGGCTCAACGTGGTGCCGATCGAATTGCCGCCGCTGCGCGAGCGCGGCGACGATATCCTGCTGCTGGCGCAACACTTTCTGGAGACTGGCGCGACCAGTGTGCAGACGTTATCGGCCACGGCGCAGGCACGGCTGCGCGTCTATCCCTGGCCGGGCAACGTGCGCGAATTGCGTAACGCCATGCAGCGTTGCCAGGTGCTGGTGCGCGCGCCGGTGATCGAAGCGCACGATCTGGACGAACTGCTGGCCGAGCCGAACGATGCGGCGGCTGTCGACACCGATGCGATGACCCTGCCGCAGGCGATTGCGCAACTGGAGCGACGCATGATCCAAGCGGCGCTGGCGCACACCCACGGCAATCGCGCCGAGGCCGCGCGCCGGCTCGGCATCCATCGTCAGTTGCTGTACCGCAAGCTCGACGAATACGGCCTGCAGTGAGTGTCCGCTGCGTGTGGTACTGGGTGAAAAGGTGTCCGCAAAACGGACGGAAGTGGATGGAATGCAGACGCCGCGATCCCCGGAGTTCTATTGTATTTTCTTTTAAATCAAATATTTGGAGGTTGGCACGGTGCCTGCTCTATTTCCACTGCAAGCGGCACTCCCTGCCGCTGTGGAGAACCTCTCATGATCCGTCGTAGCGCACTCGCTCTGTCCCTGGTTTTTGTTGCCACCACTGCCGCCGCGCAGGTGTATCCGCCGCCCGCACCGCCGCCTGTCCCGCCCGCACCGCTGGGAGCCGACGCGCCCGTCGCCGCCACGCAGGTGCAGGTGGACGGTACCGTCGAACGCTTCATGATCAACCCGAATGGCGATGTCGATGGGATGTGGTTGATGGACGGTACCCAGGTCAACTTCCCGCCGCATCTGTCGGCCGACCTGCAAGCGGCGGTGCGCCGTGGCGATGCGGTGTCGGTGCAGGGCTATCGTCTGGGCAGCCTGCCGGTGTTGCAGGCGAGCACGATTACCGCGCGCCGCAGCGGTAAGCAGGTGGTGGACCGCCCGCCGAACCCGATGACGCCGCCGCCCGCGCCTCCAGCGCCGCCGTCGCTCACTCCGCTGCAGGCCGATGGCCGTATCGAACGGTTGATCTACGGGCCGCGTGGCGAAACCGCTGGCGTGCTGCTCAGCGACGGCACGGTGGTGCGAATGCCGCCTCCGGCTGCGTTGCAATACAGCGAACTGCTGCGTACTGGCGCGCGTCTGAGTGTCAGCGGCTTCGGTGTGATCACCAATGTGGGGCGTGCGGTGGAAGCGACGCAAGTGGGCCGCGACCGCGCCTCGCAGCAGGGGGTGTTCATGCATTCCGTCCCGGCCCCGCTGCCGGCAGTGCAGGGACAGCCTGGCGTTCCGGCCGTGCCGCCGCCGGCTTCGCGCTGATCGGTTGCCTCTCGCCACGTCGTGCCCGCCGCATGCGGCGGGCACGTTCGCCGGCCTAATGACGTCGCTTTTGCAAGGTGCGCTGCTGACGTCACCGCATACACCCGCGATTCTGGTCACCAGCCTGTTGCAGCATCAGCAGGCGCGGCTGCAATGGATGCAGGCGATGGCGTGAGTCGATAACGCAATGTTGCGCGTGCCGTTGCGTCAGCCTGTTGCTGGTGCATCGGCGTTTTGATGATGCGCGGCGGCCAACGTGCTGTCGCGTTCGGCGGCCATCAGGGTCAGCGAGCGGCCAATGCCATGCCACTGCGCGCCGCCTGGCAGGCCATGTTCGCCGCTGCGCTCGGCGGTATCGATCAGCACCCGCCAGTGTTCGCCTTTCACCAGCGGCAGGGTAAACACCATGTCCTCGGCCGCGCTATTGAGGATCATCAACAAGGTCACGTTCGCGGCCGCCCGGCGCAGGCCGCTGGAGGGCGCGCGACCGTCCAGGCGCATCATCAGTGCGCGCGCGTGCGGGTCGTGCCAGGCGGTTTCGGTCATCTCCTCGCCGTCCGGTGCCAGCCAGGTCACGTCCTTGATGCCCAGTTCTTCGTCGTAGACACCGTCGAAGAAGCGGGCGCGATGCAGTAGCGGGTAGTGCGCGCGCAAGTGGGTCAGGCGCGAGACGAAGCGGCACAGGTGGCGGGCGCGCTCGCCGCCCTCCCAGTGCAGCCAGTTCAGTTCGCTGTCATGGCAATAGCTGTTGTTGTTGCCGCCCTTGCTGTGCCCGAATTCGTCGCCGGCCAGCAGCATGGGCGTGCCTTGCGACAGCAGCACGGTGGCCAGCATGTTGCGCATCTGGCGCAGGCGTAGTGCGTTGATCTGCGCGTCGTCGGTTTCGCCTTCCACGCCGTGGTTGGCGCAGAGGTTGTTGTTCGATCCGTCGCGGTTGTCTTCGCCGTTGGCATGATTGTGTTTGTCCGCGTAGCTGACCAGGTCGTGCAGGGTGAAGCCGTCGTGGGCGGTGACGAAGTTGACCGAGGCGGTGGGGCGGCGGCCGCGGTGGTTGAACACGTCGGCCGAGCCGGTCAGGCGCGTGGCCAGTTCCGCAAGTTGGCCGGCGTCGCCACGCCAGAACGCGCGCACGGTGTCGCGGAATTTGTCGTTCCATTCCGACCAGCCCGGTGGGAAGCCACCGACCTGGTAGCCGCCTGGGCCCACGTCCCACGGTTCGGCGATCAGCTTGACCTGACTCAGCAGCGGATCCTGGCGACAGGCGTCGAGGAAACCGCCCTTGGGGTCGAAGCCGTGGTGTTCGCGACCCAGGATCGTGGCCAGGTCGAAGCGGAACCCGTCCACATGCATCTCCGACACCCAGTAACGCAGCGAATCGTTGACCATGCGCAGTGCGCCGGCATTGGTCAGATCGAAGGTGTTGCCGGTGCCGGTATCGTTGATGTAGAAGCGGCGGTTCTCGGCCAGGCGGTAGTAGCTGGCGTTGTCGATGCCCTTGAACGAGAGCGTTGGCCCCAGTTCGTTGCCTTCGGCGGTGTGGTTGTAGACCACGTCCAAGATCACCTCCAGCCCAGCGTGGTGCAGGCGCGCCACCATCTGTTTGAATTCGGACACGGTGCGCGTGGCCATGTAGCGCGGATGCGGCGCGAAGAAGCCGATGGTGTTGTAGCCCCAGTAATTGCGCAGGTTCTGTTTGAGTAGGTGTTCGTCGTCGACGAAGGCGTGTATCGGCATCAGCTCCACCGCGGTCATGCCCAGCCGTTTGATGTGTTCCACCACCTCGTCCACTTTCAATCCGGAGAAGGTGCCGCGCCAGGCTTCTGGCACCGCGGGGTGGCGCATGGTGGTGCCGCGCAGGTGGGTTTCGTAGATGACGGTGCTGTCCCACGGTGTTTGCGGATGTTGATCCTTGCCCCAGGTAAAGGCCGGATCGATCACCGCGCACTTGGGCATGTAGGCGGCGCTGTCGCGACGGTCGAAACTCAGGTCGGCATCCTTGTGGCCGATGACGTAGCCGAACAGCGCCGGCGCCCATTTCAATTCGCCGACGAGTTGTTTGGCGTAGGGATCGAGCAGCAGTTTGTTGGGGTTGAAGCGGTGGCCAGCATCGGGCGCGTAGGCGCCATGCACGCGGTAGCCGTAGAGCTGGCCGGGGCGTGCATCGGGCAGGTAGCCGTGCCAGATCTCGTCGGTGTATTCCGGCAGTACGATGCGTTCGATCTCGCGACCGCGGTCGTCGAACAGGCACAGTTCGACCTTGCTGGCGTGGGCGGAGTACAGCGCGAAATTGACCCCCAGCCCGTCCCAGGTGGCGCCCAGTGGATAGGGTCTGCCTTCGCGGATGCGCGAACGACGGATGAGCTTGCGCATAGGCATGCGGAAAAATCCTTACGAAGAAGCAGTGCCGTCGTCGGTGGGCGGCGGCGGTGGGTGAGCGTCCGCGTCGGCTTCGGCAGCGGCTTCCGCGTCCACCAGGCGTTCGGCCATCGCCCAGTGGCGGGCGGCGTGGCCGTCGGGTCGGCCTTCGGCCTCCCAGATTTCATGGGCGAGTTGGCGGATGCGGCGCTGGCGTGTTTCTGCGTCCATGGCGTTCTTGCGGATCAGGGGAAGGTGGCCAGCACGGCCAGTGGGAAATCGGCGAACAGCGTCGACGCCGGTGTGGCGTTTGATGCTGCGACGGTGGTTGCGGTCAGCACGGCGCGATACTGTGCCGTTGGCAGTGTCAGCAAGGTGTCACGCCAGTCCAGTCGCGGTTGCAGCGGTGCGGCTGGATCCAGCGCCTGTGCGCTTGCGGTTAGGCGCGGCACCACGACGACCAGGCTGTTGCCTGCGTGTTCGCGGACGAAACCGAGCACGTGTTCGGCGCGCGCGCCGCGCGCCTGCAACGGGCGATAGCTGCCTTGTGCGAACAACACGGGATGCGCGCGCCGTAGTTGCAGCAGGTGTGCGATCAACCAGGCTTTGATGTGTCCGCTGTGCCAGTCGCGCAACAGCACCGAAGGCGCGGTCGTATCGCGTAACCAGGCGTGACGCAGCGGGTAATCCACCGGGCGACGGTTGTCCGGATCCACCAGCGATAGATCCCAGCCTTCGCTGCCTTGGTACAGGTCGGGGACGCCGGGTAATGTCAGGCGCAGCGTGGTCTGCACCAGGCTGTTGAGTGCGCCTGCCGGGGCCAGCGCCGCTGCCGTCTGCGCTAGCGCATCGCGCAGCGCAGCGCCAGCGGGGTGCAACAACGTGGTGTCGAGCAGGGCACGCGCGTCGTGTTCGTAGGCCTGGTCCGGCCAGGTCCAGTAGGTGCGCAGCTTGGCCTCGCGCGCGGCCTTGCATTGCCATGCGCCGATGCGTTCGGCGTAGGCGCGCAGGCCATCGGGATCGTCGACCGCCAATTCCAGCGGCCAGGCCGCGACCAGCATCTGCCACAGCATCAGCAGGTCGCCGGGCGAGGGGGCGGTGGGACTGACTGGCAACAGGTTCGCCGAGAGTGTCTGGAATCGCGCGACTTGCGCTTCCCACCACGGCGCTTGGCTGCTGAGCACGGCCAGGCGCATGCGCAGGTCTTCGCCGCGCTTGTGGTCGTGGGTGGCGGTGGCCAGCAGCGCGCGCGGATGCTGCTGCGCGCGTGCGGCATTGCCGGCATGGAAGTGGGCTGGCGCCAGTGCGAACAGCGCCGGATCGCTGCCGACCTCGTTGCGCGAGAGCAGCACGCCATGCCGGTAGAACGCGGTGTCTTCGACCGACTTGGCGTTGAGCGGGGCCGACAACTGCTCGATGCGCTGGCGCAGCATGCGACGCAACGCCACGTGGGTCTTGTCGCTGCCGTGGTTTTCGCGGCTCCAGCGCTCGATTGCGTCGATCGCCGCGCAGAGCTGCGGCTCGCCGTCGGCGTCGGCGCGTGCGCGTAGCGCCGCCTGTGCCAGGCGTGCCGCCTCGGTCTTGTCCAGACCGTCGGCGCCGGCATAGGTGCGATAGACGGTGAAGTGCCGCAGTATTGCGGCCAGACCGCGCGCCAGCATCTGCGAGCTGAATTCTTGGGTGAGCGGATCCAGTCGCGCGGCGGCGGTCAGCGCCTGCACCGCACGCATAAATTCGGTTTGCAGCGATCCTTGCAGAATCTCCTCGCGCGCGGTGCGTTGCTCTTGGTCGAAATCGCCGCTGCGTCCGCTCCAACGCCGCCACAGCGCGGTCAGCGGCGCTGCGCCAGCGGGATCGTGTAATACACCGGCGATCTGGTCCATGGCGTCGTAGCCAGTGCCGCCGTCGCACGGCCAGTCGGTGCGCAGACGTTCGTGCGGGGCCAAGATCTTTTCCAGATACAGCGCGATGCCGCCGGCGCCGACGCCACGCTGGCGTCCGGCGCGATCCAGTTGCGCGCGCAGCCGTTGCACGTAGCCGGTGGGGTCGGCGAGTCCATCGACGTGGTCCACGCGGACCCCGTCCAGGTGGCCCTCGGCGACCAGCCGCAAGGGCAGTGCGTGGACGGCGGCGAATACCTCCTGCCGCTCCACGCGCAGCGCTGCCAGCGAGGTGATGTCGAAGAAGCGGCGGTAGTTGAGCATGTCGTTGCCGACCCGCCACCAGGCCAGGCGGTAGCATTGACGTTCGAGTAGGCGGTGCAGTGCGTCCTCGCCCGTCTGCGCGGCAGCGTTGAGCTGTGCCGCCCAGACTTGGCGCGTGGCGGGCGATGCCTGGGCGATCGCGCCTTCCAGGCGGATCGGGAAACGTTGATCGTGGTGCTCCACGCGCACGTTGCCGTCCTCGGTCACACCCAGTTGTAGTGCGCCCTCGCGCAGTGCTTGCGCGTAGGGGCGGTCCAGAACGGGCAACCATAGCTTGCCGTCGCGTCCGGGCGCGCGCCAGTCGATGTCGAACCAGTTGGCATGGCGGCTGCGCCGGCCGTGGCTGAGGACGTCCCACCACCACGGGTTGTTCGGATGGGTGGCCATGTGGTTGGGCACGATGTCCAGGATCAGGCCCATGGCATGCGCGCGGACTTGTTCGGACAGGTGTCGTAGCGCCGGCTCGCCGCCCAATTCGGGGTTGACCTGGCGCGGATCGGTCACGTCGTAGCCGTGGGTCGAGCCGGGCACGGCGGTGCCGATCGGCGACAGATACAGGTGGCTGATGCCTAGGCCGGCGTAGTAAGGCACCTGCGTGGCCGCATCGTGGAGGGTGAAACCAGCATGCAGTTGCAGGCGGGCAGTCGCGCGCAGCGGGATCATGCACATGCGTCGGTGGTTGGCGCGTCAGTGGTGGTGACGGATGTGTGGCTGCGTGTCTGCGCGAAGGCATCCAGGCGCGTCGCCAGCGTTGCCTCCGTGGTGTCCGCGTCGGGGGATTGCAGGCGTCGACGCCAGTTCGGATGGCCGTCGACGGTGCCGGGCAGGTTGGGTTGCTGGTCCAGGCCGAGTGCGTCCTCGGCGGGCAACAGCGCCAGCGGCGAAGGTGTGGCACCGACGAAGCACAGTGCCATCTGTTCCGCGTCGATGGGCGGTCCCGGCGGCAGTGCGGCGGCACAGGCGCGTTCCATCTGTGCCACATCCGCATGCCGTGTCAGATGGTCGATGCGTTGCTGGGTGGCATTGCACAACTGCAGGCGTGCGCGCCAGTCGATGTCCTTGCCTTGGCACCAGCCGCGTAGGGTCGGCAGATCGTGGGTGGTGGTGGTGGCGATGGCGTCGTGGCGCCACTGCATCGGTGGAAGAAAGGCGCCGTTTTTGTCGCGAGTGAACAGCAGTACGTCGATGCCCATCACGCCGCGTTGGGACAGCTCTGTGCGGATGCCGTCCGGCACCACGCCCAGGTCTTCGCCGATCACGATGGCGCGGTGCCGCCACGATTCCAACGCCAGCAGGCGCAGCAGGTCGTGCAGTGGATAGCGCAGATACACGCCGTCGGTGGAGGACGTGCCACTTGGGATCACCCACAGTCGCAGCAGGCCCAGAATATGGTCGATACGTACGCCGCCACGGTCGCGCAGCACCGCGCGCAACAATGCGATGAAGGGCGCATAGCCGCTGGCACGCAGTGCGTTCGGCGCATAGCCGCTGATGCCCCAGGCCTGGCCGTCGCGGTTGAACGCATCCGGCGGCGCGCCCAGTTCCAGGCCATGTAGCACCGCCTGTGGCCAGGCTGCCGCTTCGGCACCGTGTGGGTCGAAGCCCACCGCCAGGTCGGCGATCAGGCCGATGCCCATGCCGGCCGCCCGCGCCTGCCGCTGCACGCTGGCCCAACTGCGTGCGGCCAGCCACTGCGCGAAGCGATGCAGGGCCGGATCGGTATCGCCGAAGGCGTGCGCGGCGAAGATGGCGTATTCGCGCAGCGCGGTTCCGCCATCGCGCTCGAAGTTCGCCAGGTCCGCGTGCAGTGCGGCGTCGGCGTGGCCGAAATCGGCATGCAACTGACGCAACCAGCGCCATTTTGCTGTGGCCGAGGCGGGCCAGTCGATCAGCGAGCGTGCCTGTGCCGCGGCGAAGCTCTGCGTCAGCCCGGCCGTTTCTATGGCGCGCTGCGTGGCGAGCGTGCCGAGGACGTGCGCCGGTGCGGCTTGCAGTGGGTCGAGGAAACGGCGGTCGCTGGGGGAATACGGGCTGTAGTGGGTGCCGACCGGAGCCGCCGCGTGGACCGGGCTGAGGGCGATGGCATCGCCACCGGCCGCGGCGATGCGTGTGACCCAGGTGGCCACGCCGTCTGCATCGCCAATGCCGGCGTCGTGCGCACCTTGTGTCGAATAGACCTGTAGCGATAGCCCCCAACGCCGCGGGTCGTGGATGCCGACTGCGTCGGCGACGCTGTAGCAGCGCGGCGGCGCCACCGCCACGGTGGTGCGGCGTTCGCCATGCAGTAGGGTCCAGTAGCCGGGCGCGGCGGGTGCGGCGAGGCGACCATGTGCATCGAAATGGCCTTCCAGGTGCAAGCCGTCTTCGCGTTCCAGTCGGTACGCCGTGCCGGGTGTAGCGCCGATGTCGAGCGCCGCGTCCGGGTCTGTGGTCAGTAATGGCGGTGTGGCGGTATCAGCCTGTAGTCGGCGCAGACTGTCGCGGCAGGTGGTGTTGTCGCGTGCGTCCAGGCCCAGCGTGTTCAGTACCAGGCGTAGTGTGTCTGCGCCGACCGTGCGCGGGATGTCGCTGGCATCGATCCAGTTCACCAGCAGGCCGGCAGTGCTGGCCAGGGTATGCAGTGCGGCGTCGGTCATGGGGACGGGCCGGCTGCATCGAGATGGAAAGCGCACCGCATCTTCGCTGTCGCCGGTGGTGCGTGTGATCGCAGAGCGTATGCGTGAGCGTAGGGGGAAGCGGAGCACCAGCGGGGTGTCGTCGGCCACACGGACGCGATCGCGTCGCGACAGCCTGCGCTCACGATGCGCTGCCGCAGCGGTAGTGTGCGACGAAGGCGGCCGGTGGCAGGGACGCCGGGTTTTCCCCGGTGTTTTCCCGGTGTACAGCGATGCCGGGCAGGTCCAGCGGCACCGGCGTGTCACCGAAGTTGACCGCGACGTGCCATTCGTCCCTGCCCATGCGCCAGCCGGCGGTAACCGCCTTCGGCCCGAGCACGCGCGCGCCTAGCGAACGTGCCTGGGTCAGTGCAGGCAGCAGGTACTGACGACGCAATGCCAGCACGGCCACGAACCAGTCGCACCAGCGCACACCGTCGCCGTGGGTGGTGTCGCCGATGTCGGCGATGGAGGTTTGGAACGTACTTGGCGCATTCGGGTCGGGAATGCGCGCGCGCTGCTGTGGGTCGGCGAATGCGGCAAATTGCGCGAACTCGCGGCGTCGGCCTTCGCGTACGGCCTCGTCCAGCGGTGGCGGGAAATCGGTGAAAAACAGGAATGGTGCGCGGCAGCCCCAGGGTTCGCCCATGAAGAACAGCGGGATCATCGGGGTCAGGGCAGTCAGCGCCAGCGCTGAGCGCAGTGTCGGTTCGGTGACCTGGGTGATGAGCCTGTCGCCATAGGCGCGGTTGCCGATCTGATCGTGGTTCTGCGCGAAAATCACGCATTTGTGCGGTGGCAACTGGCTGCTGGGCTCGCCGCGGGGATGGCCGCGATGATCGGCCTGGCCCTGGTAGGCGAAGCCTTCGCCGAGTACCCGCGCCAGGTGTTGCGCCGGGGCATCGGCAAAGCCGGCGTAGTAACCCTCGTGTTCGCCGGTCAGCAGCACGTGTAGGCTGTTGTGGAAGTCGTCGTCCCACTGTGCGCTATAGCCGCGCATCAGCAAGCTGGTTTGGTTTGCTTCGTTCTCCAAGACCAGGTGTACGTGACGTCCATCCTCCACGCTGGCCATGATTGCCTCGCGCAGCGTATCCAGAAAGGCGTTGGGCTTGATGGCGTGGACCGCGTCCAGGCGTAAGCCGTCGAAGCGATATTCGTGCAGCCACATCAGCGCGTTGTCGATGAAATAGCGCTGTACTTGTGGCAGGCGGAAGTCGATCGCTGCGCCCCATGGCGTCGGTGCATCGGCACGGAAGAAGGTCGATGCGTACTGTCCCAAGTAGTTACCATCCGGCCCGAAATGGTTATAGACCACGTCCAGGAACACGCTCAGACCCAGGCCGTGGGCCTCGTCGATCAGTGCCTTGAGTTCGTCCGGATGGCCGTAGGCCGACGCCGGCGCGTATGGCAGCACGCCGTCGTAGCCCCAGTTGCGGCGGCCGGGAAATGCGCTCAGCGGCATCAGCTCGATCGCGGTCACGCCGAACGCTGCCAGCGTAGGCAATTGCGCACGTAATCCGGCATAGCCGCCGCAGGTGCCGACGTGCAGTTCGTAGAACACCGTTTCCGCCCAGGGCCGGCCTTGCCAGTCGTGGTGCCGCCAGCGATAGCCATCGGTGGCCAGCACGGCGCTGGCGCCGTGTACGCCGTCGGGCTGCCAGCGCGAGGCCGGGTCCGGTACCGGCGCATGGCCATCGACCGCATAGCGGTAGCGGGTGCCGTGCGGGCATGCCACCGTGGCAGCGAAATAGCCGTCGCCGACGGCGCTTAGCGCCTGCCGCCGGTCATCGTCGAAGACAAGTTCCACACCTGTGGCGTCCGGTGCCCATAGCGCGAAGACAACCTCGCCCTCGGTGCTCGGCCAGGCGCCGCAACGCGGCGCAGCGCTGTTCGTACTGGCGTTATCGGTTGATGCGAGCATCGTTGCCATGTTCATTCGCCGTACGCTTGTCGTGCAAGACGAGGGTTATCCAGTTGCATGTGTGTCGTCACATGCGATTTCGCAACAGGGAGCCCGGCCTGTTCGCATTCGCTCATACGCTGGCCGTTGCTATCGACGCGGTGCCGGTTGTCGTGGCTGCCACTGGCGCGGCGGTACGCTCGTACAGCGCCATGTACTTGCGCCCGGCCAACTCCCAGCCGCTGGGGCGTAGCATCGCCGCGCGCCGCATCGCTTGCAGCAGGCCCGGCAGACGGAAGGTGCGGAATACACGCTGCAGGCAGCGGCCCAGGCCGTCGGCGGATGGCTCTTCGAACAGGAAACCGGTCACCCCATCGTCCACCGTGTCGATCAGGCCGCCGGTGGCGTGCGCGATCGGCAGGCTGCCGAAGCGCTGAGCGTACATCTGGCTGAGTCCACAAGGCTCGAAGCGCGAGGGCATCAGCAGGAAGTCCGAGCCGGCGAACATGCGCCGCGCTAGTTGCTCTTCGAAGCCGATGTACGCGCCGACATGGCCGGGGTAGTGATGCGCCAGCGCCGCCACCGCCGCTTCGATTTGCGGCTCCCCGCCGCCGATGATCACGATCTGCCCGCCAGCGGCGACGATCTGCGGCGCGACCTCGCAGATCAGATCCAGGCCCTTTTGGTGGACCAGCCGCGATACCACCGCGAACAGTGGGCCCTCGCTGTTGAGCAGGCCGAATGCGTGGCGCACCTGCGCGGCGTTCTCGTACTTGCCCTGGAACTGGCCGATGCCGAAATGGGTTTGCAGGTGCGTGTCCGTGCGTGGATCCCAGCTCGCGTCGATGCCGTTGACGATGCCGCTGAGGCGGCCGCTGGCGGCGTGCCGTGCCAGCAAGGCGTCCAGGCCGCAGCCCTGCGCCGGGCTGGTGATCTGCGCTGCGTAGCTGACGCTGACGGTGTTGACATGGTGGGCGTGGACGATGCCGGCGCGCAGGAACGACATCTGCCCGTAGAACTCCATATCCTGCAAACCTTCATTGGGAATGCCCAGCGCCGCCGCCTTCGCATACGGGAACAAGCCCTGGTAGGCGAGGTTGTGGATGGTCAGCAGGCATGGGGTATGTCCGCCGGACCAGCGCACGTAGGCGGCAGCCAGTGCGCATGGCCAGTCGTTGAGATGCAGCAGGTCCGGGGTCCAGTCCAGTCCGGCGCGGTCGCCCGCGATTTGTGCGGCCGCATACGACAGGGTGGCGAAGCGCAGTGCATTGTCGTCCCAGTCGCGGCCCTGGCTGCAGACGTAGGGCGATCCCTGGCGCTCGAAGAGTGCCGGGCACAGCAGGACATAGACGCACAGTCCATCCGGCTGCTCGATGCGACCAAGTGCGCAGGCCGGCAATGCCGCATGCGCAGCGACCCGGCCCACAATTTCCAGCGGACCGGTCTTGCGCAGTACCGCTGGGTAACCGGGGATCAAGACGCGGATGTCGCAACTGCAGTGCAGCGCACGCGGCAGTGCCGCGGCAACGTCGCCGAGTCCGCCGGCCTTGATGAAGTCGGCCATCTCGGAGGTGACGAACAGGCTGGCGCGGCGTAGTGTCGACTGTAACTTGACAGTTAGCTCGGCGCTGCGCACGAAGCGGCCGCGCGTATCACGGTGACGATGGCGCCGTACAGGTAGCACGGGGTGGCTATCGCGTTGTCTGTCGGAAAGATCGGTAGTGATGCGGGGAGACATGGCGATTCCGTCGGAGCATTGGGGGGACGGTCACACGTAAAGCAACAGCAGTTGCGAGTCCTCGCGGACGCGCGACGTGGCCATGGGATAAGGGCGATGCGCTTGCTAGTATCGAAGCAATTTGACGCTGTTCGATTAAACTACGATTCACGCAATAAAAGGTGCGTGAAGTGCCGCCTTGTCTACATTGGTAAGCGGGTGACGGTAGAACATAAAGCCGTTGGCATGCAGTCGCATGCGCAACATGGGTGCCAATGAATCGTTTAATTTCGCTGTGCGGGGAGGATGGTGCGCCAGTGCGCAATCGTTGCTGTGCGCGGTGCCATTTCTGGGATGCTGGTGCGTATTCGCGAGATGGTGCGAGTTACAGTGCATTTACGACTGGAATTGAACGGTTTTGTTCTTGCGGGAAAATCCAGTATGCGATTCGATGATGCACGGGCGTAGGTTGCCGGGGCTAGAGGGTTCCACTTTGCAAGCGATGTAGTGCGGCGAGCAGTTCGCTGCGGCGGTATGGTTTGGGCAGGAAGCAGGTCTGCGTTGGTAGATTGCCTGCCTCGGGGGTGTGCAAGCCCGAGGTAAGCAGGACGGGGAGGGCAATCCCTTTGCGCCGGAGCTGGCGGACCATGCCGAGGCCGTCGCAACGGGGCATCTGCACGTCGCTGAAGATCAGATCCACGTCCGGGTGCCGCGCCAGCTTCTCCATAGCTTCGTTCGCTGTGCTTGCCGCCAGCACGCGGTATCCATCGGCAGCCAGCATGTCGGCGGCTAGTTCTCTTATGGTTTGATCGTCTTCAACCAAAAGAATTGTGGCCAGGGCGCCTGTCGTGCGCATAATGCTGTCACCACCGAATACTGGGTGGACGCAGCTTCACGGTTTTCCAGTGAAGCGCTGGTGATGCTGGGGCAATCCCGATATTCTCGATTTCACTAAATTACTGCGAGATGCAGCTTGTCCACTCACGCCCGCTATCGGCAGATCGTCGAACTCTCGCACGATTGCATCAAAGAAGTCGGTCGCGATGGCATCGTGCGTTCGATCAATACGCACGGGTTGACCTTGCTTGGGGTATCGGAGCCCAAGAGCATCGTCGGGCGCCTCTGGGTGGGGCTGTGGCCAGAAGATATGCAGCCGCTCGCCGATGCCGCCTTTGCTGCGGCCTTACGCAACGAGCAGAACGAATTCTGGGCGCAACGCCCATCTCAGGATGGGCGGCAACGGTGGTGGCATGTGATGGTCAGTCCGCTGGCCAATGCGTCGGCACTGGTCGAAAGCGTGTTGGTGATCAGTCGCGATGTCACCCCGCAGCGTCAAATCGAGCAGGCGCTGCGCACCCTCGGCGACCTGACGCTGGGGCGCGCGGAGGACGGGGCGGAGACAGAGGCGGTGGTGCAGGCCGAGGCTGCGGCGCTTGGACGGCATTGGCAGGCGCAGCATTCGCAATTGCGTGGGCAACTGGATATCGCCTTGGCGGCGCAGCGCGTTGCCGAGCGCGCCATGGCCCAGGCACAGAAGGGCGAGGCGGTCGGACAGATGCTCGCCGGCGTCGTTCACGACTTCAACAACATGCTGCAGACCGCGATGACCTCGGTGAGTATGGTCGCCGACCAACCGCAGCGTCTGCAGCCGGATCAGCGCAGGTTGCTGGGCATCGCCGGCGATGCGCTGCAGCATGGTGCGCGGATGACCCGGCGCCTGCTCGGCTTCGCGCGGGCGCATCCGGTCAAGCCAGAGTGGTTGGACCTGTGCGATCTTGTCGTGCAGATGCAGCCGCTGCTGGCACAGGCACTGGGCAGCGAGATGCGGCTGCAGATGGATACATCCGCCAGTCCCGCGACCACCTATGCCGACCGCAATTCGGTCGAACAGGCGGTGATGAATCTGGCCCTGAATGCGCGCGATGCCTGCCGCCCGGGCGACGTGGTCTGGATCCGTTGCGGTACGCTGGAAGTGCCGCCTTTGCGCGCGGTGGCGATGCGCCAACCCGGTACGTACGTCACCCTGGTGGTTAGCGATCAGGGCGAGGGGATGTCGGAAGAGACCAAGTCGCGCCTGTTCGAGGCGTATTTCACCACCAAGCCGGAAGGGAAGGGGACAGGGCTGGGGTTGGCCCAGGTCTATGGCTTGGTGCGTCAGGCCGGTGGGTTTGTTGATGTCGATTCCGAATTGGGCCGCGGCACCACGATCACGCTGGCCTTCCCGTTGGTGCCTCGGCCGCTTGGCGATAGCGCTGATTCCAACGTTTCTTAGCAGGTGTAGGTGTTCGCCCGTGCTGGTGGTGGCTGTCCCGTGTCTGGCCCGAACCCGGGCGGGGCTCGTGTCCTGGGGAGATCTTATGGTCCGTTGAAGGCTGGCATGCCTGAATGGATCTGGCGCCTGGGGCCGCCGCAACGCCTGTAACAGCCTTCGTGAGCATACTATCTAGGCTTTACAGTGGCACTGGTGTGCCTGCCGACAGGAGCGAGCGAACGTGGTATCGAGTGGCGAACATAATAAGGTTCGTGCGGCTGTGACGTTAAACGTCGCGATGTCCGTGCGCACACAGCCCCAATACTGGCGCGGCTGTGTCCAAAGCCATCGGTGGATGGCATGAGCACTGTCGCCCCGTCCCGGCCCATGCCCTCAGCAGTGTTCCTCGATGCCGGTCATGCCGTGTTGCCGCCGGAGGCACCGCTAGCAATGCCGCTGCAGTCGCTGAGCGAAGGCAAGCTGCTCAATCGACGTCTACCCAGTACGCCAATGGGCATCGCTTGGCGACGTTTCTATGTCTTCGGCACCACCGCAGCGATGACCGCCTATGCCAGCATGCTGATCGGCAAGGTCCTGCTGATCGGCGGAGTCAGCGTGCTCGAAGGCTGTCTGATGGTGTTGTTCGTTCCGCTGTTCGCCTGGATTGCGTTGTCCTTTGTCAGTGCGCTGGCCGGGTTCTTTACCATGGTGTTCGGCCATGGCCGCAAGCTCGGCATCGACCCGGATGCGCCGCTGCCCAGCGTGCACTGCCGCACCGCCTTGTTGATGCCTACTTACAACGAGGATCCGCATCGGCTGATGGCCGGCTTGCAGGCGATCTACGAGTCGGTGCAGGCCACGGGGCAACTCGAGCGCTTCGATTTCTTCATCCTCAGCGACACCACGCGTCCCGCCATCGGCGCAGAGGAAGAAGTCGTCTACGCCGAACTGCTTGAGCGTGTCGGTGGCCAGGGCCGGTTGTTCTACCGCCGTCGTGCCAGCAACACCGGGCGCAAGGCTGGCAATATCGCCGACTGGGTACGCCGTTTCGGCGGCGCTTATCCGCAGATGTTGATCCTTGACGCGGATAGTCTGATGACCGGCGATAGCATCGTGCGCCTGGCAGCGGGGATGGAAGCCAATCCGGATGTCGGCCTGATCCAGACGCTGCCGGAAGTGGTCAATGGCAATACCCTGTTTGCTCGCATGCAGCAGTTTGGCGGCCGTGTCTATGGTCCGGTGATCGCTTTCGGTGTCGCCTGGTGGCACGGTGCGGAGAGTAACTACTGGGGCCACAATGCGATGATCCGTACCGAGGCATTTGCCGCGCACGCTGGCCTGCCGGTGCTACCTGGACGCAAGCCGTTCTGCGGTCATGTGCTCAGCCACGATTTCGTCGAGGCAGCGTTGATGCGTCGTGACGGTTGGGCAATGCACATGGTGCCGTATCTGCAGGGCAGCTACGAGGAAGGTCCGCCGACGTTGACCGATTTGCTGGTACGCGACCGTCGTTGGTGCCAGGGCAACTTGCAGCACTCCAAGGTAGTGACCGCGCGCGGTCTGCACTGGGTCAGTCGGATGCACATGCTGGTCGGTATCGGACATTACTTCACCGCGCCGATGTGGGGCATGCTGATGTTGATCGGCATCGCCATCCCGCTGCAGAACGGCGGCATCGATCTAGTCGCTTCGGTGCTGGCGCCGTTTTCGCCTGCACGCTACTGGCACCAGCAGGATTCCAGCCGGATGTTCTGGGTGTTCGCGGTGACCATGTTCGTGCTGTTGGCGCCCAAGATGCTGGGTTATCTGGCGATGGTGTTCAAGTCTGAGAAGCGACGCGGGTGCGGCGGCGCATTGCGTGCGCTGTTGAGCATGTTGCTGGAGACGCTGTTGGCTGCGTTGATGGCGCCGGTGGTGATGTACATACAGTCGCGCGGTGTTGCCGAGGTGCTGGCCGGCAAGGATTCCGGTTGGGATGTGCAGCAACGCGACGACGGCCGTCTGTCCTGGCGGGCACTGTTGCGCGGCTACGGCGGGCTGAGCGCGTTTGGGCTGTTGATGGGCGGCATGGCTTATGCGGTCTCGCCGTCACTAGCCGCGTGGATGGCGCCAGTGGTGATCGGCATGGCGCTTGCCGTACCGGTGGTGGCGATCAGTTCCTCGCGCGCGGTTGGCCTGTGGTTGCGCAAGTTGCACATTTTCGCCATTCCAGAAGAATCCCAGCCACCGGCGGTGTTGTTGCGCGCGGCAGAGTTGCGCCGGGAGGCCGCCGCGCGGTGCGTCGAGGCGTGAGCCGGGCATAATGCCTAGCGTCACGATAGGGAGCTAACATGCTGGAGACAGTGGAACACGAAACCGGTGCCGCGCCACGCTGGACCGTTCTTTGGCTGCATGGGCTGGGGGCGGATGGTCACGACTTCGCACCATTGGTGCCGCAACTGGTCCGGCCGGGTTGGCCTTCGTTGCGCTTCGTGTTCCCGCACGCGCCGATGCGCGCGGTGACCATCAACAACGGCGTGCGTATGCGTGCCTGGTACGACATTGTCAGCATGGACTTTGCTCACCGCGCCGACAGCAGCGGGGTCGCGGCCTCGGTCGCCCAGGTTGAGGAACTGATCGCGCGCGAGCATGCCCGTGGTGTTCCTGCCGAACGCTTGCTATTGGCCGGTTTCTCCCAGGGTGGGGCGATCACCCTGGCGGCCGGGTTGCGTAGGCAACAGCCGTTGGCGGGCCTGATCGGTCTGTCGACTTATCTGCCGGAACTTGCCGAGGTGGCCCGCTGGCATGCCCCGACGGCGCTGTCGCAGCCGCTGTTCATGGCCCATGGGCAGAGCGATCCGGTGATCCCGCAGGTCTATGCCGAGCAGACCGCGCAGGCGCTGCGGGCGCTCGGCATGCCGGTGCAGTGGCAGCGTTATCCGATGGCGCATCAGGTCTGCCCCGAGGAGGTCGCCGATCTTGGCGATTGGATGGCGGCGCGTTTCGCTGCCGTCTGAGCCCAGGCTGGTGCTGGCGGGGTCGCTTGCCGCCGATGGCAGGTATCAAGGGCGCCCGTTACTATGCATCCAGCGCGCACGCCAGCCGACCGAGGACACGCAGGTGAAAGTGCTGATCGCCGACGACGAACCCCTGGCCCGCGAGCGTCTGCGTGTCCTGTTGACCGAGCACCCCAGTGTCGAGGTGGTGGCTGAGGCCGGCAGCGGTTTGGAGACCTTGCATGCCTGCGATCGGTTGCGCCCAGATCTGGTGTTACTGGATATTGCGATGCCCGGTCTCGATGGCCTGGAGGCCGCTCGCTACCTTGCTGCGTTCGAGCCCCGGCCGGCGGTGGTATTTTGCACGGCTTACGACGCGCATGCCTTGTCCGCGTTCGAAGCGGCGGCGATCGACTATCTGATGAAGCCGGTGCGTGCCGAGCGTCTGGCGGCGGCATTGCAGCGTGCCCGCATGTTCGTGGCTGGGCGTGCCGACAGCGCGGCTGTGCCGATGCAGCGTCGTACCCAGCTGTGCGCGCGTTTGCGCGGCATTCTGCGCCTGATTCCGCTCGATACCATCCACTATTTCCAGGCCGAGGAGAAGTACGTGGTGGTCCACCATGCGGGGGGCGAAGATTTGATCGAGGAATCGCTGCGCTCGCTGGAGGAGGAGTTTGCCGAGCGCTTCGTTCGCATCCATCGCAACTGTTTGGTTGCGCGCCAGGAACTGGTCGAACTGCGCCGTCTTGGCGATGGACAGGTACAGGCGGTGCTGCGCCATGGCAAGCAGCCGTTGGAAGTGAGCAGGCGTTGCGTGGCGCAGTTGCGGCAGGAGATCCGTCAGCGCTGAAGGTGCCGCATTCCCATTGCGGCAGCGGCGGAAGACGACTTTCCGTGATAATGCGTGGATGAAGATCCTGCGTATTGCCACCCGCAAGAGTCCGCTCGCCCTTTGGCAGAGCGAATATGTCGCCGCCTGCCTGCGGCGCGCGCACCCGCAACTGGAGGTGCTGCTGGTGCCGATGAGTACGCGCGGCGACGAAGTGTTGGACCGCTCGTTGGCGGCGATCGGTGGCAAAGGACTGTTTCTGAAGGAACTGGAGCTGGCGATGCTGCGCGGCGACGCCGATTGCGCGGTGCATTCGCTCAAGGATGTGCCGATGGAATTGGAGCGACCGTTCGTGCTGTCGGCGATCTTGCCACGTGCCGATTCGGCCGATGCGCTGATTTCCAACCTGTACGCGGCATTGGATGCGCTGCCGCTCGGTGCCCGTGTAGGGACCTCGTCGTTGCGTCGGCAGGCGCAACTGCGTGCGCGGCGTCCTGATCTGCAGCTGTTGGACCTGCGAGGTAACGTCAACACGCGTCTGGCCAAGCTGGACAATGGTGATTACGACGCGATCGTACTGGCTTGTGCTGGCCTGCAACGGCTGGGCCTGGAACGTCGCATCACTCAGCGGCTGCAGGCGCCGGACTGGCTGCCGGCCCCGGCGCAGGGGGCAATCGCGGTGGAATGCCGCCAGGACATGGCGGCAGCATGCGCGTTGTTCGCCGTGTTGGACGATGTTGCGACGCGTACCTGCGTGGAGGCCGAGCGGGCGATGAACCGCGCGCTGCACGGCAGTTGTCACGTTCCGGTCGCTGCCTTCGCCCAGTGGCGCGGCGAGGATCTGTTGCTGCAGGGACTGGTCGGTGACGTTGCCGACGGGCGCCTGGTGCGCGCGCAGATACAGCGCAGCGCGCAGGATCCACAGGCGCTAGGTCAGGCCGTGGCCGATGCCCTGCTAGCTGCCGGCGCTGGCGCATTGCTCGCATAGACCGGGCGACTTGCCCCGGAGGTTCTGCTGCCCGCGCTAGCAGGCACCCGTCCGTGGCCGTCTAGGGCAGGGTGGTGCCGAATCTTGGGTTTATTTGAACTTGTACACCACGTTCATCGTGGCCAGCGTGTCGGTCTTCTTCTTTCCGCCACTGACGACGCTGTTGTAACGCGCTTGCCAAGCGGCTTTGAGCGCCAGCCGCTCGTTCATGCTCACCGAGATGCCCAGGTCGTCCTGAGCGAAGGTGTCGTAGGCGCCCGATTCGACCAGTAGGGTGTTGCTCAGTTCGGTGTTGTGGGTCAGTCCATACTTGAAATCAACCAGACCGCGGCCGATCAGCCCGGTTTCGGTGCGGTCCTGCGCCACGTCGTGGGCGCGGCGTACGCCGGGGCCGATCTGTACATCGATGCTCTTGTGGTCGCCGTCCATGATCCGCGTGCCGTAGCCGATACCGATCGTGCCCAGCCGGTCGTAGGTGGCGAAGTCGTCGCGTTCGTAGCGCAGGTTGGCTGTCAACTGACGGTGCTCGCCGAGTTGCAACGCGCTGCCAGCGCTGCCGGTGTAGCGGTTGGAGGTGGTCTGGCGCAAGCGTGTGATCGTGCCGTCCGCGTTGGTGTTGGTGTAATCGGCGCTGGCGCGTAACGCGAACAAGTCCAGGCTGTGGATCCAGTCGCCATCCACGTATTGACCTTTGAACCTGCCGTTGATGCTCTCGTTGGAGCTATTACCATGCGAGGACGCGATACCCAGTTCGCCAGAACCGCTCCAAGGCGAGCTGGCCGGATCCGTGGGGGCAGCCGTGTCGGCGGCCCATGCCGGAGACGCGCTCAGCAGCAATGAGGCGATGGTGGATGCGATGGGGGCGCGGCGGGACATGAGTTTTTCTCCGGAGGGGGGCGGGACGCAGCCTTCGGCTAACGAGTTGAAAACGATTTCATCATACCGGATCCACATGACACCCTGGTCATGCGCTGCATTGCCGGTTTGGTCGCTGGCGGCGCCAGGCTGCGCTGCAGCGGGCGTTTTCGGCCTCGGACTCAGACATAATTGTGCCATGGACCGCTACGAACGTATCAATGCACTGCACCGCCAGCTCAAGTCCGCGCGCTACCCGGTGACGGTGGCGCGGCTGCAGGACGAACTGGGCTGTTCCCGCGCCACTGTTTACCGCGATCTGGCGTTCCTACGCGATGCGCTGATGGCACCGGTCGAAGGCGATGGCGAAGCGGGTTTCCGCTACGAATCCGCCGAGAGCGACCGTTTCGAACTGCCCGGGCTTTGGCTGAGTTCCGAGGAGCTGCATGCGCTGCTGGCCTCGCAACAGTTGCTGGCGCGTACTGGTGGCGGAGTGTTGTCCTCGGTGCTGGCGCCGTTGCAGCAACGTATCGAGAGCCTGCTCGCCGCGCAGGCTGGGGTGACCCAGTGGCCGGTGGAGCGGGTGCGGGTGATTCCGCATCGCGGTCGTAAGCTCGACGAGGCCAGTTTCCGCACTGTCGCCTCGGCGGTGCTGGAGCGTAAGCGGCTGTCGTTCGATTACCGCGCGCGTTCCACCGACGAATCGACCAAGCGGACCGTCTCGCCGCAGCGCATCACCCACTACCGCGACAACTGGTACCTGGATGCTTGGGATCACGGTCGCGATGCGGTGCGTAGTTTCGCGGTGGACCGCATCAATCATGCGCGGTTGCTCGATCAGCCGGCACAGGACGTCGCCGATGCCGAACTGGATTCTCAGCTTTCATCTAGCTATGGGATTTTCTCCGGTGCGCCCAAGGGGTGGGCCACGATCGTGTTCAGTCCCAAGGCGGCGCGTTGGGTCGCCGACGAGCACTGGCACTCCAAGCAACAAGGGCGATTTTTGCCCGATGGCCGCTACGAACTGAAAGTACCGTACAGCGTCTCGCGCGAGTTGTTGATGGATGTGCTGCACTATGGTTCCGACGCCGAGATCGTCGAGCCGCGCTCGCTGCGCGAGCAGGCCAAGGCGCTTCTCGCACTGGCATTGAGCAATTACAGCGAGGATTGAGCTGGCCAGCGTCGGTGGCCGCGCCCTGTTGGGCTATTCCGGCAGGGCGTCTGCTACGGTGCTACTGCTGAGGATGTTGCCGATGTTGCGCTCGATGCAGTCAACCAGTGCATGCACATGCACGGCGATCTCTTCGCCGAGCGGAGTCAGGGTGTACTCCACATGCGGCGGTACCACTGGGTAGGCGGTGCGCTGCACGAATGCGTCCGCTTCCAGCGCATGCAAGGTCTGTGACAGCATCTTTTCGCTGACTCCCTCCAGGCTGCGGCGGAGGTCGCCGAAGCGGTGCGTGCCCTTGCGCAGCCCTACCAACACCAGCACGCCCCAGCGGCTGGTCACGTGGCTCAGTACCGCGCGGGAGGGGCAGTTTTGCGCGAACACCTGGCCGCGTAGCATCGCCGTTTGGGCAGAGGATCCGGCTGGGTTGTCGATGGATTCGGAAAGTATGCTGGCCAAGTGGTGCACCTGTCTGTGGGGGAGGGCACCCCGATCATACGAGCAGCGCCGGGGAATTCGCTGAGCGCCAGGTGATCGATCGGCGAGTGCTGGGCCGTTCAGGGCTTTTCCGGGACCTCGAAGCCAAGCCGGCCGACCTGTTCGCGGCGTTGCGCGATGCGCAGGAGCTTGTCGGTGTTGATGCCGTATTTGTGGTCCATTTTGTCGACCAATTCGCGGTACTGCTTGTGGCTCATGTCTGGACTGCGCGCGAACACCCAGGCCAGATCGCGTCCGGGATAGTCGATTAGCGCCCAGGAATAGTCTGGCGCCACTTCCAGAATTCGGTATTTGGTGGGCAACACGGCGAAGAACCAGGTGGTCCAGCGGCGGTTACCGGTCCCTGCGTTAACCGTGGCGCGAGAGGTGATTTCCTTGAGCGGTTCGTCGAAGCCCTTACGGTACTGGTAGCGCACGGCGATCTTGCCATTGTCCTTGAGCGTGTACTCGTCGCTGCTGGCGACATGGCCGCGTTCGGCGAAATACGGGATATGCGCGATCACGTACCAGCGGCCCATGAAACGCTGCAGGTCGATGGGCGGTCGCGCCGCTTCCTGCTCCGGGCCTGGCGACTTCGCCCGCACTGTCGACGCAGGGGCGAGGATGCCGAGCAGCAACACGGAGGCAAACAGAGGAAGCAGGCGCATGGGGAGTTCCGAGAGGTAGGGTCGAGCGTAACGAATTTTGCGCTTACAGCGTGTCAATGGTACGTCGCAGTCCTTGAGATGTGGCAGCGGCACGCTGCGCGCCTTGTCCCTCCGGAGTCACCGTCATGCCGAATATTCCCGTGTCACGTTTTGTTCATGTCCCGCATCCGGGCCTGTGTCGCTTGCTGAAGCAGGTGACGCTGGTCGGACTGGCGATGGTTGTGGTGTGGCCCGCCGCGCGCGGAGACAGCGCATGGCTGGGCTGGTGGCCGCTGTGGTTGCTGGGGATGCCACTGAGCGCCTGGTGGGCGTTGCACCGCTTCCCGATGTCGCTGCGGCCGCTGCTGGCCTGGGTGCGGGCCCGGCCGCGGACACAGGCCCGGTGGCGGGTGCGACAGCCTCCCAGCGTGGCCTGACCTTCGGCAGGGGAAGGCCGAAATGACGCATGATACGGTGCGGGGCCCTTCTCCAGGATCTATCGCCATGTCGTCTCTCGCGCAGGCTTGCTTGCTCGTCGCTTTGCTCACGGCCGGCTCCGTTGCCGCCAAGGAACCCGCAATGCCCCAAGATCCCTATGCTTGGCTCGAAGACGTCACCGGCGCCAAGGCGCTGGACTGGGTCAAGACGCAGAACGCCAAGGCTGAGGCGCGGCTCGCCGACACACCGGCGTTCAAGGCCAGGGAAGCCGGTATCCGCGAGGTGATGGATTCCGATGCCAAGATCCCGTGGGTGAATAAGATCGGTCCTTACTACTACAACCTGTGGAAGGATCGCGAGCACACGCGTGGCCTGTGGCGACGCACCACCCTGGAGGAGTACCGCAAGCCCGAGCCGAAGTGGGAGACGGTGCTGGACCTGGACGCGTTGAACAAAGCCGAAGGCGAGAACTGGGTGTGGCATGGCGCCGATTGCCTGCGCCCGCAGTATCGCCGCTGCTTGATCGCGCTGTCGCGCGGCGGCGCCGATGCCGACGTCACCCGTGAGTTTGACCTGAGCACCAAACAGTGGGTCAAGGGTGGCTTCTTCCGATCCGAGTCCAAGGGCCACCTGGGCTGGATCGATGCCGACACGGTCTACGTGAGCACCGACTTCGGTCCCGGGTCGATGACCACGTCCGGCTATCCGCGCATCGTCAAACAGTGGAAGCGCGGTACCCCGATGCAGAGCGCGACGCTGGTGTACGAGGGCAAGCCGCAGGATATGCAAATCCTCGCGATGCACGACGACACCCCCGGTTACGAGCGCGATTTCGTATCCCGCGTATTGGCCTTTTACAACAGCGAACGGTATCTGCGCGATCCCCATGCCGGCGGCCGTCTACGCAAGATCGATGTGCCCAATTCGGCCAACAAAAATGTGTACCGGCAATGGTTGACCGTGCAATTGCGCGATCCGTGGACCGTGGATGGCACCACGTATCCCGCCGGAGCCTTGCTGGTGACCAAATTCGACGACTTCATGGCGGGTAAGCGTGCGTTCCAAGTGTTGTTCGCGCCGACCAAGACGACGTCGCTGGAGTCCTTCGCCTGGACCAAGTCGCGGCTGGTGCTGAATGTTCTCGACGACGTCAAGAGCCGGTTGTGGGTGCTGACCCCGGGCGAGGGCGAGTGGGCGCGGGCGCCGTTTCCGGTGAGCAATATGGCGTTCGGCAGCATTTTTGCCGAAACGGTCGATGCTGACGAAAACGATCAGGTCTGGCTGACTGTCACCGACTTCCTCACCCCGACCACGCTGATGCTGGCCGATGTGCAGCGCGGTCCGCAGAGCATCGAGAAGCTCAAAGCAACGCCGAGCTTCTTCGATGCGTCCAAGGACGAAGTCGAGCAGTATTTCGCGGTGTCCAAGGATGGTACCAAGGTGCCGTATTTCCTGATCCGGCCGAAGCAGTTCAAGCGCGATGGCAGTCATCCGACCCTGTTGTATGGCTATGGTGGCTTCGAGATCTCGATGACGCCGGGCTACTCGGGCAGCTTGGGCCGCGCCTGGCTCGATCAGGGCGGCGTGTATGCCTTGGCCAACATCCGTGGGGGGGGCGAATATGGCCCGGGCTGGCATCAGGCCGCGTTGAAGCAGAACCGGCATAAGGCTTATGAAGATATGGCGGCGGTCGCGCAGGATCTGATCGCGCGCAAGATCACCTCGGCCAAGCACTTGGGGGTGGAAGGCGGCAGCAACGGCGGGCTGATGGCTGGCAACATGCTGGTGCAGTACCCGCAGTTGTTCGGCGCGGTGGTTGTGCAGGTGCCGTTGCTGGACATGAAGCGCTATAGCCACCTGCTGGCTGGCGCTTCGTGGATGGCCGAGTACGGCAATCCGGACACCGACGATTGGAAATTCATTCGGACCTTCTCGCCTTATCACCTGTTCGATCCCAAGAAGGCCTATCCTCCAGTGATTTTCCTTACCTCCACCCGCGACGACCGGGTGCATCCGGGGCACGCGCGCAAGATGGCGGCGAAGATGCTCGATGCCGGCAAGGACGTGACCTTCTACGAGAACATCGAAGGCGGCCACGGCGGCGCGGCCAATAACGCGCAGCAAGCGCACATGCAGGCGCTGGCTTACAGTTTCCTATGGGAGCATCTTGCCAAGTGAGAGCGTCGTGGTCCGCTGCCTGCAAGGCCGCGGACCAGCGGTTGTGTCGTTTGGCAGTTAAGTCAGCCGGCACAGCCGCGCGAACGCAGCGTCCTGCAGCGTCTGGGCCGTGGCCGAGACGCCGATGCAGTGCGGCGTCTCAGCGCTCCCAACGCGCCAGTCCGCGCGCAATCCGCGCAACCGCCTCCTGCAGCCGCGGCAGGCTTTGCGTGTAGGCGATGCGCACGTGCTGGTGCGCGCGGTGATGGCCGAAATCCACCCCGGGGGTGAGCGCCACATGCTGGGTTTCCAGGAAGTGCGTGCAGAGCGCTTGTGCGTCGTCGGTGAACGCGCCAACGTCGGCATACAGATAGAACGCACCCTGCGGCTCGACATCGATGCGGAAGCCGAGTGCCCGTAACGCTGGTAGCAGGTAATCGCGGCGCCGTGCGAATTCGGCGCGGCGCGCTTCCAGGATCTGTAACGTATCGGGATGAAAACACGTCAGCGCCGCCTGCTGGGCAATGCTGGAAGCACTGATGTACAAGTGCTGTGCCAGCTTTTCCAGTGCCGGTACCGCCGCGCGTGGTGCCACCAGCCAACCCAGGCGCCAGCCGGTCATGCCGAAATACTTGGAGAAACTGTTGAGCACGTAGGCGTCGTCGTCGACCTCCAGCACGCTGGGCGCGTCGATGCCGTAACTCAGGCCGTGGTAGATCTCGTCCACGACAAAGTGGCCGCCGCGTGCGCGCAGCGCCAGCGCCAGCGCTGCCAACTCGGCACGCGTGAGCAGCGTGCCGGTCGGGTTGGCCGGCGAGGCCACCAGCGCACCGACGCACGCGGCGTTCCAGTGCCGTTCCAGTAATGCGGGCGTCAGTTGGTAGCCGCTGTCCGGTCCGGTCGGGACCAACTGCGCGTTGCCTTCGACCAGGCGCAAAAAGTTCCGGTTGCAGGGATAGCACGGGTCGGCCATCAGCCAGTGTTTGCCAGGATCCACCAGCAGTGCGCTGGCCAGCAGCAGCGCACCGGAACCACCGGGGGTGATCAGGATTCGTGCCGGGTCCAGGTCGATGTCGTGGCGTTGTTGGTAGAAATCTGCCAGTGCCTGTCGTAAGGCCGGTAATCCCCGTGCGGCGGTGTAACGGGTGTGGCCGGCGGCGAGCGCCGTTTGACCGGCGGCGACGATCGGCGCGGCGGTGGTGAAATCCGGCTCGCCGATTTCCAGATGGATCACATCGTGGCCAGCGTGTTCCAGTTCGTTGGCGCGCGCCAGCAGTGCCATCACGTGGAACGGTTCGATCTCGCGGCTGCGCTGGCTGTATTCCGGTCCAGTCGGGGGCGCCGCAGGGGTGTCGCCGGACAAACAGGTCATGGCGGCGATGGTAGCTGATGGTGAAGGGGCCGGAAATACTCATCGCGTGTATTGCCAGAATGCGGTGTTGTGGGGAGACTCGACCGACATTGCACGGTGACGTCTCTCCCTTGTCGGGCGCAGTCCCATTGCGTTTCACTAACCGGAACCCCATCACATGCCGTATCGCCCTTTGCTAGCGTGCCTGCTCTTGCTCATGACCACTTCTTTCGCTTCCGCCACCGATGTCACACCGCCGCGCCCAGCCAAGCATCCGCATGCGGTCAAGGCGCCGTTCGGCGCGGTGCGCCAGGACCCCTATTACTGGCTGCGCGACGACACCCGCAAAAATCCGAAGATGTTGGCCTATCTCAACGCCGAGAACGCCTATGCCGACCATGTGCTGAAGCCGCTCAAACCGCTAGAGGACACGCTGTACACCGAGATCGTCGGTCGCATCAAGCAGGACGACAGTAGCGTGCCGTATCGCGAGCGTGGCTACTGGTATTACAGTCGCTACGAAAGTGGTAAGGATTATTCGATTCATGCGCGGCGCAAGGGCAGCATGGACGCGCCGGAGCAAGTTCTGCTCGACGTCAATGCGATGGCTGCGGGGAAGGGATATTTCAACGTGGGCGATGCGGTGGTCAGCCAAGACAACCGCCTGCTGGCCTGGACCGAAGACGAAGTTGGTCGTCGCCAGTATGTCGTGCGTTTCAAGAACCTGGATACGGGCGAGGTGTATGCCGACCGCATTCCGAGTGTGTCGCCGGAGGTGGTCTGGGCCGACGACAACAAGACTCTGTTCTACGTCGAGAACGACCCGGAAACCTTGCTCAGCGTGCGGGTCAAGAAGCATGTGGTGGGTACGCCGGCGACCCAGGACACACTGGTCTACGAGGAAAAGGACGATAGCTTCTATCTGAGCCTGGAGCGTACCCGCGACGACAAGTACATCGTCATCAGTATGGGAAGCACCGTGTCTTCCGAGCAGCGCTACGCGTCTGCCGCCGACCCGCAACACTTCGCGGTGCTGGCTCCGCGCGAGCGCGATGTCGAATACTTCGCTGACCATTTCGACGGACGCTGGGTGATCCGCACCAACTGGAAGGCCAAGAACTACACGCTGATGACCGCGCCCGATGGTGCGAGCGCACGCGCGCAATGGCAGCCCTGGCTGCATTACGACGAAAACGTGTTCATCGAGGGGTTTGCCTTGTTCGATGGTTTCACTGCCATTGCCGAGCGCTCCGATGGCTTGGAGCGGATTCGCCTGCACTTCGTCGACGGCAAAGAGGAATACGTCAAGGTCGACGAGCCGGCGTATTCGATGGGGCTGTCGATCAATTCCGAACCCAACACGCCATGGTTGCGTTACAGCTACACCTCGTTGACTACGCCGGCCACGACGTATGAACTCAATACCCGCACCGGCGAACGCAAACTGCTCAAGCAGCAGCCGGTGATCGGTTACGACGCCAGCAAATACCAGACCGAACGTCTGTGGGTCACTGCGCGCGACGGGGTCAAGGTGCCGGTGTCGCTGGTCTACAAAAAGGGCTTCAAAAAGGACGGTCGCGCGGCGTTGTACCAGTACGCCTACGGCAGCTACGGCTTGTCCACCGATCCGAGCTTCAATCTGCCGGTGGTCAGTCTGCTCGATCGCGGTGTGGTCTATGCCATCGCCCACATCCGCGGTGGCCAGGAAATGGGGCGCCGCTGGTACGACCAAGGCAAGTTGTTGCATAAGAAAAATACCTTCAACGATTTCATCGACGTGACCCGCGCGCTGGTACGGCAGGGCTATGCGGCGCCGGACCGTGTCGCCGCCGCCGGCGGCAGCGCGGGTGGTCTGTTGATGGGCGCGGTGGCGAACATGGCGCCGCAGGACTACCGCGTGCTGGTGGCGCAGGTGCCGTTCGTCGATGTGGTCACCACCATGCTCGATCCGAGCATCCCGCTGACCACCAACGAATACGACGAGTGGGGCAACCCCGAGCAGAAGACCTATTACGATTACATGCTCAGCTACTCGCCCTACGACAACGTCAAGCGCCAGGCCTATCCGGCGATGTACGTCGGCACCGGCTTGTGGGACTCGCAGGTGCAGTACTGGGAACCTGCCAAGTGGGTGGCCAAGCTGCGCGAGGACGATACCGGCACCCGGCCGATCGTATTCCGGGTCAATATGGAGGCCGGCCACGGCGGCAAGTCCGGACGGTTCCGCCGCTATCGCGAGTTGGCCGAGTCCTACGCGTTCGTGCTCGATCAGTTGGGGGTGGAACACGTCGCGAAGTGATGCGTGCGCGCCACTGGGAGTCCAGATGGCCTGGAGGCTGTGGCGTCGCGCATCTGGATGGCGGCGCTGACAATGGCGCTGTGCATGCGGCGACTGCTGTGGTACCAGCAGTCGCCGCACGATGGACTGTGGCGTGGTCGCTCCCGCGCGCGAGGTGGAAGAGGTGGCAAAGCCAGATTCATGCCGGTGTGGCTATACTCGGCACATGAGCACCCCGTCCTCTTATTCGATCCGTATCGTCCTGGCCGCTGCCGTGCTGTTCGCGCTGACCGGATGCGGCAACAAGGGGCCGCTGGTGATGCCGCAGAAACCGGTACCGGTGGAGGTCGCGCCGGCCAGCACGCCCGAGGCAACGCCGCCGGCCAGCTCCGATCCCGCCACCCCGTCCACGCCGACCGACGGTCAACCGTCGCAACCGACTACCCCCGCCGATGGAAAAGGGTGAGACCAGTCGCGGCGCGCGCCTGCGCTTCACCAAGATGCAGGGTGCGGGCAATGATTTCGTGGTGCTCGATTTGCGCGATGGCAGTTCCCCGCCGGATGCCGCGTTGGCGGTGCGTCTGGCCGATCGCCACTTCGGTATCGGCTGCGACCAAATCCTGACGATCGAGCCCGCGCGCAATGCGGCGGCACTGGCCAGCTATCGCATCTGGAACACCGATGGCAGCGCCGCTGGGCAGTGCGGTAATGGTGCGCGTTGCGTCGCCGCGTGGCTGGTGCGCGATGGCAGCGCCAGTGGCGATCGTTTCGTCATCGAAAGTCCCGCCGGAGCGCACCGTATCGAACGCTGCGACGATGACCAGTTCGCCGTGGCGATGGGAGTGCCACGCTTTGCCCCGGAAGACGTGCCTCTGATCGGTTTTCCGGATGCGCTGGACGAATATCTGCTGCCGATGCACGGCGAGAGCGTGCGTTTCGGCGCGGTGTCGATGGGGAATCCGCACGCGGTACTGGAAGTGGGCTTGGTCGATGCCGCGCCCGTCGAACGGCTGGGTCCGCTGCTGCAGCAGCATGCCTCGTTTCCGGACTCGGTCAATGTCGGTTTCGTGCAAGTGATCGATCGTGATCGCCTGCGCCTGCGCGTGTACGAACGCGGTGTCGGCGAAACCCTGGCTTGTGGCAGCGGTGCCTGTGCCGCGGCGGCGGTGTTGATGCAACGCGGTCGTGTGGATCGCGATGTGCGCGTGGTCTTGCCCGGCGGCGAGTTGCGCGTGCAATGGCCGCACGCTGCCGCGCCGCTGGTGATGTCCGGGCCGGCCGCGTTTGTTTTCGATGGAGAGTGGATTCAATGAGCGAGAGTCTGGACAAGATCGGTGCGCACGAGGTCGCGGCATGGTTGCGCCGTCATCCGGGCTTTCTGAAGCAGTTTCCCGATCTGGCGCTGACCCTGGTGGTGCCGCGCGATGATGGCCCGACTGCGTCGTTGGCGAGTTACCAACTGGAAGTGCTGCGCGACAAAAATCGCGAATTGTCGCGACGCCTGGCCGAATTGGCGGCCAACGCGCAGGTCAACGAACGTCTGGCCGTGCGTACGCATCAGTTGACACTGGCGCTGATGCGGCAAGGCAGCGCCGCCGACAGCGTCCGCGCGATGGCGGCGTCGTTGCAGGAGGATTTCCACGGCGATCTGGTCAGTATCGTGCTGCTGCAGCCGTTGCCCGGCCTGGAACAGGCGCCTTGGTTGCAGATCGTGGCGCAGGACGATCCGCGGCTGGCACCGTTTCGCGATTGCCTGAAGGATGGCGAACCGATCTGCGGACGCCTGCAACCGGAAAAACAGGCGTTGCTGTACGCCGAGCGGATCGATACCGTGCAATCCACCGCATTGTTGCCGCTGCCTGGCCTGGGCCTGATCGCGGTCGGTAGCCGCGATCCCAATCGTTTCTATCCCGGCATGGGGACATTGTTCCTACGCATGATGGGCGAGGCGCTGGTGGTGGCGCTGCAGCGATGAAGGTGGCGGCGACAGACGCCAAACGCGGAAAGCGTGCAAGCCGCCCTGGCACGGTTGCCGATGCGGCCGTTGGCAATGCGGTGTCTTCCGCGACGTGTCGCGTCTCCGAGTTCCTTGCCTATCTCCGGGTCGAGCGCCGGATGTCCGCGCATACCCTGGATGCATACCGCCGCGATCTGGCGGCGCTGACCACGTGGGCGGCGGATAACCTGTTGGGCGATCCGGCATTGCTCGGTGCCGAACAACTGCGTCAGTTCATCGCCGCCGAGCATCGCCGCGGATTGTCGCCGAAGAGCCTGCAGCGGCGCCTGTCGGCCTGCCGCAGTTTCTATGTCTGGCTGCTCAAGCACGGTCATATCGAGGCGAGTCCTGCCGCGGCGTTGCGTGCACCGAAGGCGCCGCGCAAATTGCCGCAGGTGCTCGATGCCGACGAGGCGGTGCGCCTGGTCGAAGTTCCCACCGACGTGCCACTGGGCTTGCGCGATCGTGCCCTGCTGGAATTGTTCTATTCCTCCGGTTTGCGCCTGAGCGAGCTGTGCGCGTTGCGTTGGCGTGACCTGGATGCCGCCAGCGGCCTGGTCAGCGTGCATGGCAAGGGGGGTAAACAACGCCTGGTGCCGATCGGCTCGCATGCGCGCAAGGCGCTGTCGGAATGGCGTGCGGAGCACTGCGCCGATGCCGCCGCGCCGGTATTTCCTGGCCGTGGCGGGGTGCCGATCGGCGCGCGCGCGGTGCAGATTCGGATCAAGCAGTTGGCGGCCCGCCAGGGGCTGTTCAAGCACGTGCATCCGCACATGCTGCGGCACAGTTTTGCCAGCCATATTCTCGAATCCTCCGGTGACTTGCGTGGGGTGCAGGAATTACTCGGCCATGCCGATATCGCCACCACGCAGATCTACACCCATCTGGATTTCCAGCACTTGGCCAAGGTCTACGATGCCGCGCATCCGCGCGCCAAACGCAAGTCCTGAGCGCTGAGCTTGTGGTATCGCTACCGTGGCGTAAGCGTGTCATGAAGTACGCTGCGATAGTACGCAGCAGCGCCGCAGCGATGGCATTGTGCAAGGCGGTGGTTGTTGTCGATTCCTTCGCGTTGCTGCGCGACATTGGTGACGGCCTCGCTGTCGCGAGTGTGTGCTCATGCGCTACACGATGCGTTGTACGCGCAGTCGTGGCCGAGGGCGTGGCGTGAGCCAGCGTGGGCAGTGTCGTGGAGGCGCATTGCAGCCGCGCGGACATGCCGACATCGGCTGCAGCGCTTGAACCCGGCGCCGCCCGCCCCCACACCTCAAAAACCCTTTCGGAGGCCGCATGGATCCCAGTCAGAATCCTCACGTTTTCCACGCCACCACGATTCTGTCGGTACGCCGCGACGGCCGTGTCGCCGTCGCTGGCGACGGTCAGGTGACGTTGGGCCATACTGTGATGAAAGGCAATGCGCGCAAGGTGCGCCGGCTCGGTCGCGACGGCCAGGTGCTGGCCGGTTTCGCCGGCGCGGCCGCCGATGCCTTCACCTTGTTCGAACTGTTCGAGGCCAAGCTGGAAAAGTACGGCCAACTGACTCGCGCGGCGGTGGAGCTGGCGAAGGACTGGCGCACCGAGCGCCGCTTGGGCAAGCTCGAGGCGTTGCTGGCGGTGGCCGATCGGGAAACCTCGCTGATCATCGGCGGCACTGGCGATGTGATCGAGCCGGAGGACGGCATCATTGCCATTGGCTCCGGCGGTTCCTATGCCCTGTCGGCCGCGCGCGCGCTGCTCGGTCATACCAGTCTTGACGCCAGAACTATCGCGGTCGAGGCGTTGAACATCGCCGGCGACATCTGCATCTATACCAACCGCAACGTGGTAGTCGAAGAACTGTGAGCGGCATGCGCCATCGTGTTTGCCTCGATGCCATCCGATCAGTGCTGTGGCGTGCGCAGCATCCTTGCAACCGCTTCCTCTTGCATCGATCGGCTGCACGTCGTGCGCGGGGCGTGGTGAGTCGCGTGCGTCGGTCGTCAGTGCCGATAATCCAACGTCATTCGTGAGTATATCCATGTCGCACAAGATCGAATCCTCCTCCGCCACCATGACCCCGCGCGAGATCGTGCAGGAGTTGGACCGCCACATCGTCGGTCAGCACGACGCCAAGCGCGCGGTGGCGATCGCGCTGCGCAACCGTTGGCGGCGCATGCAGTTACCCGACGCGATGCGCGATGAAGTGATGCCCAAGAACATCTTGATGATCGGCCCCACCGGCGTCGGCAAGACCGAGATCGCGCGGCGTCTGGCGACGTTGGCCAATGCGCCGTTCGTCAAGGTCGAGGCGACCCGCTTCACCGAAGTTGGCTACGTGGGCAAGGACGTGGAGCAGATCGTGCGCGATCTGGCCGATACCGCAGTCAAACTGTATCGCGAGCAGGCCAAGACCCGCGTGCGCGCCCAGGCGGAGGAACGTGCCGAAGAACGCATCCTGGATGCACTGCTGCCGCGGCGCAGCGTCGGTATCGGCTTCGATCCGGACGCTGTGCGCCAGGAGCCTTCGGCGCAGGACAGCGACACGCGCAGCAAGTTCCGGCGCATGTTGCGCGCCGGAGAACTGGACGAGCGCGAGATTGAACTGGACGTGCCGGTCAATGTCAGCATGGATATCATGACCCCGCCGGGGATGGAGGAGATGGGCCAGCAGTTGCGGCACATGTTTTCCAACCTCGGCGGCGGCAAGTCGCAGTCGCGCAGGCTCACCATCAAGGCCGCGCGGCCACTGTTGATCGAGGAAGAAGCCGGCAAGCTAGTCAACGAGGATGATGTGCGTGCTGCTGCGATCGACGCCTGCGAGCAGCATGGCATCGTATTTATCGACGAGATCGACAAGGTCGCCAAGCGCAGCGAAGCTGGCGTGTCCGGCGGCGATGTCTCGCGCGAGGGAGTGCAGCGGGATCTGCTGCCGCTGGTGGAAGGCTCCAACGTCAGCACCAAGTACGGCACGGTCAAGACCGACCATATCCTGTTCATCGCTTCTGGTGCGTTCCATCTGGCCAAGCCCAGCGATTTGATTCCGGAACTGCAAGGCCGTTTCCCGATCCGGGTGGAGTTGTCGGCGTTGTCCAAGGACGATTTCATTCGCATCCTCACCGAGCCTAAGGCGGCGCTGATCAAGCAATACGAGGCCTTGTTGCTGACCGAGGGCGTGAGCCTGAGCTTCAGCGATGATGCGATCGTCCGTCTTGCCGAAATCGCGTTCCTGGTTAACGAGCGTCAGGAGAACATCGGTGCGCGGCGTTTGCATACCGTACTCGAGCGCCTGCTCGACAGCCTGAGCTATGAAGCGCCCGACCGCGACGGCGAGAGTGTCACCGTGGATGCCGGCTATGTCGACGCGCGCCTGAGCGAACTGGTGCAAGACCCGGATCTGAGTCGGTACATCCTGTAAGCGCGTCGTGGCCGAAGCCGCGGCACACAGTCGCAAGAACGCCTGTTGCGACTGTGTGCGATGCTGAACGCTGTCGGGCCGTGCGGGCAGATCCGATTGCGATGCATCTCGCCGATCCCAGGCGTTTGCATCGCGACACCGCCGTGCAGGCGCGGAATCAGTACAGCGGTGTCCCTGCCTTGTACGCGGCCACGAAGGATTGCCAATCCATTTGCACCTGTGCGGCATAATCGAATGCGAACCGGCGCAGCTCCCACTTCAGTCCGCTTGTGCTGGTGACGGCTTTGTCGATTTGCTTGTCGATGCTGTATGGCGTCACCCATGGGTTGTAGTCCCGGTCGGCCAGCGCGTGCGCCGAGGCCAGTGCCTGGCCAACATAGGTCGCTGCGGTGACGAGCGTGTCGGCGCTGTTCAGCACGCTCGGGTCGAAGTCTTCCTGGAACGGCGATTTTTCATGCACGTAGAACGGGGTGCCGTTGACCCGGGTGTAGCCGATTAACACATCGGCAGCGATGGTCTGTGCTTTGGCGGTAAGCGCCACGCGCGCGCCTTCGTTGTTGCCATAGGTGAAGGCGGGCATCTGCCATGGCGGCGTGGCGATCGCCACCGCACTGGTTGCTTCCTGCTTCCATTCCAGGATCACATCATCGTCGGTGGACGTCGTGGGGCCTTCGATCAGCACGTACAGACGCAGTCGGCCCAGGCTGCCGACGCCAGACCCCAGCTTCTGATGCACGTCCTTGATCGTGTAGTAGCTGGATGGATAACGTTTGGAGACGGCGATCGAGTCGATGTAGCCATGCATCGCCGCTGCGACTCCCGCAACGGTGGCATTGTCCACGGCGACCAGATCTTTCAGGGTCTGGAACGTGCGCTTGCCGCCGCTGACCTCGGTGTACTTGGACAGTAATTTATCGCGGCTCTTGCCATCGGCCTTTTCGATGATCTTGGCGACGGCGCCGCTGGTGTTGTCCTTGGTCAACTGAAAGGTCTTTTCCGCATCGCTGCGACTGAACTGGCGCATTTTGTCCATGTAGGCGCCGACCATGGTGTCGATCGCATCGCCGATGTCGCTGTCGGACAAGCCGTTGTCGCGCCCGGCCAGCACCATGCTCGCCGCCAGCCGGCGCAGGTCCCAGATGTATTGGCCGAGATGACCTTCGTCGAAGTCGGAGACCTTGAAGACGGCCACGCCGTTGCTGTCGCGTGCGGCATCGAAGTTGTTGATGTGGGCATCGCCGCTGAGCCAGGTGTAGCCAGTCTGCGGGGAGGTCCAGGGCGAACACGGCAAGCGCTTCATGTCGTGATAGAAGATGGTGTCGGTGCCGCGGTAGAAGGCGTAGGCGCTGCCTGCCATCTTCGCCATCTTGGTATCCAGTTCGCCGTGTTGCGCGGCATAGGGGTGGTTGTCGTTGTAGATCTGCTGCACGACCCAGGCGTCGCGTTTGCTCGCCGCCAGCGCATCGCAACTGCTTGTAGCGAGGGTCATGCCGATGAATAAACACAATGGGAGGTGGGTGGACATCTTGGATCTCCAAGCGTGTACAGTGGAATCCATTCGATCATGCCGGGATTGCCTGCGGATGAATCTCGTGTGTCTGCGTCGGTGCTTGCCGCGCTCGGGCATTGCAAAGTGAGAGGCGGTTTGGGCGATGTTCAGCGGTACGACGCGCAGCGGTCGTACAGGCGTGATGGCGATCATCCACAGGGCTCGCGTTCCATCACGCAAATCGGACTATAGGTTTGCATCACATGACGTCCTGAATGGTCAGGAATCCCAGTGTCGGCAAGTGCGCCAGTGTGGTCCGTCTCACATCCGCTGGATCGCCGAGGTGCGGATCGTGCCCGCGCCACTACCACCACATAACGGCTGGCAGTGCGATAATCTCGGCATGAGCGAATCTCCTTACACGACTGGTACGACCCATTTCGGTTTCCGCGACGTTGCCGCCAAGGACAAGCAAAAGCTGGTCGGCGACGTGTTCACTTCGGTCGCCGGTAATTACGATCTGATGAACGATCTGATGAGTCTGGGCATTCATCGGGTGTGGAAGCGCTATTTCGTGGCTACTGCCCAGGTCAAACCGGGCGACCGCGTCCTCGATCTGGCTGGTGGCACTGGCGATATCGCCGCGCTGCTCAAGGAGCGCGTCGGCAGCGACGGTGCGGTGGTGCTAGGCGACATCAACGCCGGCATGTTGTCGGTGGGTCGTGACCGGCTTACCAACCGTGGCCTGGTGGCTGGCCTGGATTATGTGCAATGCAATGCCGAGGCGCTGCCGTTCCCGGATCAGTGCTTCGATCTGGTCACCATCGCCTTCGGTCTGCGCAACGTGACCGACAAGGACGCGGCGTTACGCGAGATGTACCGTGTCCTCAAGGTTGGCGGACAAGCGCGGGTGCTGGAATTTTCCGAGGTCACCGTCGACTGGTTCAAGCCGCTCTACGACTTCCATTCATTCAAGGTGCTGCCGCGGCTAGGCAAGTTGTTCGCCAAGGATGCCGAGAGCTACCAGTACCTGGCGGAAAGTATTCGCAAGCATCCGCCCCAGGAACCGCTGAGAGCGATGATGGAAGAGGCCGGCTTTGCCCGCAGTCACTATAAGAATCTGACTGGCGGAATCGTGGCGATCCATTCCGGCTACAAGATCTGAGGCTGTCAGTTATCTGGTAGCGGATGCGTTGCGTCGCTGTGGCGTCCGCGCGAGCAGTTGTGCATCCAGAAGGCGTGCAGCGCATTGTGCTAGGCCGCCGAACTCGGCTCCACCGTTTGAGTCTTTGCGGATGCGTTGGCCTACGTTTGGCCGTCTCTCGCATCGTTACGTGAATTTTTAATGTTTCTGAGTTTGCATCGGATCGACGAATGGTGCATTGTCTGGATCATTTATGCACCATTGGTAAATTCATAAGGAATATTGGGCTTGTCGCGAGATCGTGAGTCGATTTTATGAATTTGAAATTCATCTTTTTGAAAATTCACGCCCTCAGCATCTTTTCAAGCTGTTATGGCTGAGGTGTGCCGCAATACGTTTCTTCTGTCTATATTCATCGGGCTGGTTGGGTTGGTGACGAATGACGATTTCTCCTGCGTGCGGTAGCTGCGATACCTTCGAATGGCTTGCGCTCATGGATGTTCTCGGATTCGAGGATTTCGAATTCACGGTCCTGTGCGGCCAGTTAACACCGTTGATGCTGGATATGCCGCAGCCCGGCTTGCTGAAGTTCAGCCTTGCCAGCGGTAAGCGGTTTTTTTTGATATGCGATGTCGATGCGCAATCTGATCCGTGCTTCCGTCCCACCGATATCGTCTGCCTTTATTCGTCCATGCCGTTGGTGGCGGGAGACGTTTTCATTGCGCAAGCCGAGCGCTTCAATGCGCTAGTCCGGCAAGGCTTGCGGACCTGTCTTCTTTATCGGTGCGAAGGGGGAGCGCTGGGGCAGGCGCTTGAAGAGTGCACCTGCGCTGCTGTCCGGATCGAATGGGAAACACCTTATATGCACGCCGAGGAGCAACGCAGCGGTCTGATGCTGTCCTCGGGTTGGAGGACGGGAATCAGTGAGCATGCGGCCAGCTTGATCGCCAACTATATGCACACACGTGCGCGGTCAGGCGATGCGCTTGCGCAGAGGTCATGCCTGGACGAGGTCGAGAAGCTATGAATGGTGCGTTGTATTTGATCTGGGGGCCAACCTGCAGCGGCAAGACAGCGCTTGCCGTGGCGTTGGCCGAGCAAAGTGGATGGCCGGTCATCGGGCTGGATCGGATTCAGTGCTATCCAGAACTGGCCACCGGCAGCGGGCGTCCGCTGTCGTCAGAACTGCGCGGCACCCGCAGGATCTATCTCGCCTCGCGCGCGGTGCGCGAGGGAATCATCGCAGCGGATGAGGCGCACGCCTTGCTCAAGGACATGGTCGGCCGGCACAGCGCTGCTGGTGGCGTGATTCTGGAGGGCGGGTCGATTTCGCTGATCAATCGGATGATCGCCGACCCATACTGGGCGAGCGGTTGGCAGTGGCATTCGCGCAGATTACGCCTGGGCGATCCTGCGGCGTTCCTCGATAGAGCGCTGCGCCGCGTCGAGCAGATGCTGCGCACGCACCAGGAACACCCCTCGCTGCTGGAAGAACTGGTGGCGCTATGGCCCGATCCTGCGCTGCGCCCGATCCTCGAGGATGTCGATGGGTATCGGTATGCGATCCGTTTCGCGCGACACTGGAACTTGCAGGTCGCCGACCTGCTGTCCATGCGTGATGAGATGAAACAGCGCCTGATTCGCGGCATTGCCGAGGAATATCTTGAACATGCGCAGTGGCAGGAGCGGGATTTGCTGGCCTTGCCGGCAAGCTGGCAAGCACAGGAGTTATCGATGTAACGCGGTGGCCTGCGCCAATCGGGCACCGTAGGGCGCGCGGGCGAGGCTGCGTTAGAATCGGGTTTTGCCCGATGGGTTGGCCTGTATGCGATCCCCCTTGTTGTTGACCTTGACTGTCGCGCTCGGCATGGCGGGCTGTTCCAATGAACAGGCTCCTGTCGCCGCGGCTCCCGTAACGCCTGCTGCCGCACCGCGCGTGGATCGTAGTCACGACGAGACCTCGTACGCCGAGCCGTCCAAGGTCGTCATCAAGGATCTGGCGCTGGATCTCAAGCTGGATTTCGACCACAAGCAGATCGGTGGCACCGCGACCTATACCTTGGACTGGAAGGATCGCAACGCCAAGCAATTGGTCTTGGACACCCGTGAGCTCACCATCGAGAAGGTACAGGCCGACGATGGCAAGGGCCACTTGGCGCCGCTGCAGTACACGCTGGCGCCGGCCAACGCGATCTACGGCAGCAAGCTGACGATCGAAGCGCCGAACCGGCCGCAGAAAATCACCATCGCTTACCATACCTCCGCCACTGCCTCAGGCTTGCAGTGGCTGGAACCGGCGATGACCGAGGGCAAGAAACTGCCCTTCATGTTCAGCCAATCGCAAGCCATCCACGCGCGCTCGTGGGTGCCGTTGCAGGATACCCCGAGCGTGCGCTTCACCTACAGCGCGCATGTGGTTTCGCGCCCGGATGTGATGGTGCTGATGAGCGCCGACAACGATCCGAACGCGGTGCGCGACGGCGACTACACGTTCAAGATGCCGCAGCCGATTCCGTCCTATCTGCTGGCCATCGCCGCCGGAGACCTGGTGTTCAAACCGATCTCCGCGCGCTCGGGCGTGTGGGCCGAACCGGCGATGGCCGACAAGGCGGCCAAGGAGTTCGAGGACACCGAAAAAATGATCGTCACCGCCGAGACGCTGTACGGCCCGTATCGCTGGGGCCGCTACGACATGCTGGTGTTGCCGCCGTCGTTCCCGTTCGGCGGCATGGAGAATCCGCGCCTGACCTTCGCCACGCCGACCGTGATTGTCGGCGACAAGTCGCTGGTGTCGTTGATCGCGCACGAACTGGCGCATAGCTGGTCCGGCAACTTGGTGACCAACGCCAGTTGGAAGGACATCTGGCTCAACGAAGGATTCACCACCTATGTGCAGGCGCGCATCACAGAAGCGCTGTACGGTGCCGAAGCGGCGGAGATGGAGCGTCAGATCGACCAGACCGATTTACTGGCCGATCTGAAGGGCATGCGGCCGACCGACCAGCTGCTGGCGCTGCCACCGCTGACCGAGCGCGATCCGGATGATGCCCTGAGTCAGATCGCCTATGTCAAAGGCGCTTGGTTCCTGCAATTTCTGGAGCAGCGCTTCGGTCGCGACACGTTCGATGCGTTCCTGCGCGGTTGGTTCGATGACCATGCCTTCCAGAGCGCCAACACCGACCAATTCGTCGATTATCTGAAAACCCATCTGCTGGCCAAAAAGCCCGATGCGGTGAGTGCGCAGGAGTTGCATGCGTGGCTGGACGAGCCGGGCATTCCCGTCTTCGCGCAGAAGGCGCGTTCGCGCAATTTCACGATGGTCGATACCGCACGCATCGCCTGGAGCGGGAGTGGCATCTTGCCGGGCAAGCAGATCACCGACGCCTGGAGCACGCAGGAGTGGGTGCGTTTCCTCAGTGGCCTGCCGCCTGTACTCACGCTTGAACAGATCAAACAGCTCGACGCGGCCTACCATTTCACCGGCACGCCGAACGGCGAGATCGCGATGCGCTGGTACCCGCTGGCCATCCGCAGCGGCGACCTCGACGCGCGTCCGGCGGCTGGGGAGTTCATCGCCCGCATCGGTCGTCGCCGGCTGATCCTGCCGGTCTACGCGGAGCTGGTGAAGACCCCGGATGGTCTGGCGTTCGCCGAGCAAGTCTTCGCCCAGGCCAAGCCCGGTTACCACCCGATCACCACGGCGTCGGTGCAGGAGATGCTGGACAAGGCCAAGGCCGGCGCTGTCGCGCATTGAGCCGGTCGCATTCATAGACGAGACAGGTGGCGCGCGCGATGCCGGTGGCGATCCCGGCGCTGGGCATTCGCGCTATCCTCGGCCGTTCCGATGGCCTCATCGTCCATGCGTGCCTGCCCTTCGTCCGCCAATGCCGACCCGGCTTCCCAGCATTCGCCGTCGTCCTGGTCCTGCGCTTCCAGGGCTAGCCCGATCGCGCCGGCTTGCATCTGCCGAGGAGAATGCCCTGACATGACCCATATCTGCACCATGTTCGGGAAGCGGCTGACGCCGTTGCCGGATGCCGCCGGCGGCGAAGTCTTCACCGAATTGCTCAGACGCCCCGGCTGCCGCATCGAACGCATCGTCTCGCATGGGCAAACTACTCCCCAGGAAACGCCCTATCTGCAAGCGCACGATGAATGGGTGATGGTGTTGAACGGCCACGCACGCGTGGTCGTGCACGACCAGGAGGTCGCGCTTGCGCCTGGCGATGACCTGTTGATCCCGGCGCACACGCCGCATTGGGTGAGCTTCACCGACTTGGACCAGGCCACCGTTTGGCTGGCGATCCATCTTGGCGAAGCCGACGCGGCCGTCTGAACGCATGTCATGTTTGTGCTTGCGGGTTTTTCCATGGCGTTGATCGCGTCGTTGCTGTGGTGTGTGTTCACCGTGCTTGCCGTGACCTTGGCGTTGTTATTGGGCGTTGTGCTGTTGTTGCGGCACAAGCCATTCCTGCTGCTGCGCCTGGAAGGCCTGCGTCAGCGCTGCGGCAGTAGGTTGCATCGGCGTCAGGCGCAGGTCGCCGGACATCGCTGGACGTATTTGCAACGCGCCGCGACCGAGCCTACCGCGCCGACGCTATTGCTGCTGCACGGCTTCACCGGCAGCAAGGAAAACTGGCTGCCGCTGGCGCGTGCGCTGGGCACGCGCTATCACCTGATCATCCCCGATCTGCCTGGCTGGGCGGAGAGCCAGCGCATTGCCGGCGAAGATTATGGTTTCCTCGCGCAGGCTGAACGCGTCGCCGCATTCGCCGCGCACTGCGTGCGCCGTGCCGGCAGCGAGTGCGTGCTGATTGGGCATTCGATGGGCGGTGGCATTGCCGCGTTGGCTGCCGCGCGTTATCCCGCGCGATTTGACCGGGTCGGTTTGCTCAATGCGGCCGGCGTGCGTTTTGCCGACAACGCGTTCGGCCAGACGGTGCTGGAAGGTCATAACCCGTTTGCAGTGCACGATGCCGCATCGCTGCGCCGTTACATCGATACCGCGTTCCTGCTCGAACGCAGCAAGCCGCGCATCCCAGCATGGGCGGTGCCGTTGGTGGTCGCCTGGCGCCGCCGAGAGGCCGATTTCGAGCAGCAGGTACTCGCACGGATCGGTCGCGGCGAGGAGGCGTTCCTGCCATTCGAGCAAGCCGCATTGATCCGTCAGCCGGTCTTGCTGCTGTACTGCGTGCAGGATGCGGTGATCGATGCCAGCGCGCTGGCGTTGTACGCGCAGCGCCTGCCGCAGGCGATCCAGGTGATGCTGGATGGCTGCGGCCACATGTCCATTGTCGAAAAACCCAACGACGTCGCGCAGGCGATCGCAACCCTGATCCAACGAGGAACCCCACGATGAAACGTCTCCTGCTCGGTGCGCTGTGCGCTGTTGCCCTGGTCGGTTGCGGCGACCACGAAGCCGAACGTAAGGCGCAAGCCGCCGCTCAAGCGCAGGCCAAGGCGCAGGCCGCCGAGGACCTGGCCAAGCAATACGCCGCCGCCGCCGCATCCGCCAACTGGGAATTGGCGCGGATTCACGGCGCCGCATTGCAGCAGCAGTATCCCGACTCCGCTGCCGCCGAACGCATCCGGCCCGGCTACGCAGAGGTCAAGGCCAAAGGCGAGGCCGCGCGCGAACTGCGGCGCATGCAGGCCGCCTGGCAGTATTCGCAGGTGCCGGCCGGCAAGGGCATGCAGCGCGCGGCGATGCTGTACAGCCGTGACAAGGTGGACGTGGACGGCAGCGGACCGAAGCCGGTGCAACTGGTGTTTCGCGATCATCCCGAGTGGAAGCGCAGCGCCTACCTGGTGTTGCAGTCCGGCGATTTCCGCTGCGCCAACGGCTGCAAGGTGGAATTGAAGGCCGATGCCGGCGCGCCGCGTCCCGCTGCGGCGAGCCGCCCGAAGACGGACGAAGCCATCGCCATGTTCATCACCGACAACAAGGCGCTGTGGAAGCTGGCGCGCAAGACCACGGTGTTGCAGATCACCTTTCCAGTGAAGGCGGGCGGGACGCGCACGGCGGTGTTCGAGACCGGCGGGCTGGACGGCGCGCAGATGCCGGGATGGGATTGAGCCGCATGCATGCCGCCACGCCGCAGGCACAGAGATTGCGCCAAGTGCGGCATTGGGTGTTCGACATGGACGGTACACTGACTCGCGCGGTGCACGATTTCAGCTCGATTCGCCGTGTCCTGGATATCCCGCTGCAGGCCGATATTCTGCAGCACCTGGCGACATTGCCGGAAGCGCAGCGCGCCTCCAAGCATGCTTGGTTGCTCGAACACGAGCGCGCATTGGCGCAGCAAGCGATCGCCGCCAACGGTGCTGCTATGCTGCTGCGGACGCTGCATAAGGCCGATTGTCGGTTGGCCGTGCTGACCCGCAATGCGCGCGAACTGGCGCAACTGACCCTGGAAGAGATCGCACTCCACGATCTGTTCGACGCGGTGACCATCCTCGGCCGCGACGACGCCCCGCCCAAGCCGCATCCGGGCGGCCTGCTGCAGCTAGCCGAACACTGGGGCGTGGCGCCGCAGGCGATGGCGATGGTGGGCGATCACGAATACGACCTGCAATGCGGTCGCCATGCCGGGGCCGCCACGGTGTTGCTGCGTGCGGAGAATCCCTGGCCGGCGCTGGCCGATCTGCACTTCGCCGATTGCGCCGCGCTGCTGGCGTGGTGGCAGGATGCTGCGCCTGTTCCATCGGATTGAGGTGTTGACGCAAGCGCATGATTTTTCAGGAGCGACTAATTTTTCCATTTAATCTTATTGGAAAACTTCGAACATAAAAACCATATTGTTACTAGCAATGCAAATATTGCATAAAATTTCCACCAGCCACTCGGTTTCGTGAAAGATATTAAAAATGCTAAACTAGCCAAGCAAAGGCTATATTGAATGCCATTTAGTTTATACATGTGCATTCCATGTTCCAAGGAAATTCAAAAAATTCAGTGCGGTGGGCGCGCTTGGAAATCGGTCATTCCACTCTTGTTGCCTATACTCAAGCACTGAAGACCTGATCTTCAAGACGTGGCATCTCCGGCGATGGTTGCGGCCTCAATTCTTGCACGATCCGTCCATGCTCCATTACCAGGACGCGGTCAGCGCTGGCAATGGTTTCGGGGCGGTGCGCCACGATCACTTTGGTCAGTTGCAAGTGCTTCACCGCCTCGTTGACCAGGCGCTCGCGGGTGACATCCAGATGGCTGGTGGCTTCGTCGAGGAAGAGTAGCTTCGGCTGCCGATACAGCGCACGCGCGAGAATAATCCGCTGCTTCTGGCCGCCCGAAAGCGAACTCCCCATGTCGCCGATCAGGCTGTGATAGCCCATCGGCATCGCGGCGATATCCTCATGCACCGCCGCCAACTGCGCCGCCGCCTCGATCCGTTCCAGGTCGAAATCCGTATCGAAGAAACCGATGTTGTCGGCGATACTGCCTGCGAACAACTGGTCGTCTTGCATCACTGCGCCGACCATCGCGCGCACATTGCGCGGGCCGAGTTTGTGCAGGTCGTGCCCGCCAATGCGGATCGTCCCAGCACTGGGCGTGAGTAACCCCAGCAATAGCTTGACCAGCGTCGTTTTACCGCAACCAGACCCGCCAATGATGGCCACCGATTCCCCCGGCACAATCGTGAAGCGACAGTCCTTGAGCACCCACGGCTCGCCATCGGCGTAGCGAAACGACAGCCCTTCCACCTCGATGCTTGGCTCGGCGGGTGGCAGCGCGTGCGGTAATGCGTGATCGTCTTCTGGCGGAGTCAACACGATATCGGCCAGCCGCTCGCCATGCAGGCGCAGCATGCGGAACTCGATCCATTTGTCGATCAACCCGCTCACGCGCGTGGCGAATTGGTCCTTATAGGCCAGGTAGGCGACCAGCATGCCGACCGAAAATACGTTGTCCAACGCCAACCAGGCGCCGATCCAGATCACCGCGATGCGCTCCAGGCCGAACACCAACTGGCTGGCCGTATTGAAGCCCAGGGACATCCGCGCCAGCTTCACGTCCTGATTGACGGTGTCGTTGAGCAAGTTTTCGTAAGCGGAACGGCGCACCGATTCTTCGCCGGTCACTTTCAAACTTTGCATGCCACGCAGCGATTCCAACAAATGTGTCTGTTGCTTGGCCGCGGCCACCAATTGTTGTTCGGCGCGGTCGCGCATGGGCCGATAGGCAATTGCGCGGATACCAAGATAGAGCGCGACGGCCAGCAGCGTCACCAATGCCAACTTCCAGCTATAGACCAGCATCAGCACCAGCGTCACCATCGCCATCACGCCATCGATCATCGCCTCGACAAAGCTGGTGGTGAGCGTGTGTTGAATGGTCTGCACCGACGACATGCGCGAGGTGACGTCCCCCAGGTGCCGTTTTTCGAAAAAGTCCAGCGGCAACTTGAGCAAATGCGCGAACACGTTGCTCATCCACTGCAATCCGAGCCGGGAAGAGAGAGAGACCACCGACCAACCACGCAGCAGGCCAATGCCGACTTGCAGCAGCAGCGCCAACCCAAAACCCAGGCCGAGCACCACGAGTAAATCGCGGTCCGCCGACACCAGCACTTGGTCCACCACCCATTGCGTGTAGAACGGCGCCAGGATGACGAAGACCTGCAACGCCATCGACAACAATGCGATCTGCGACAGCGCACTCCACAGCCCACGGATGGGGCCGGTGAGTTGGCGTGCGGAAATGGAAGGGGCTGCCTTGTGCTGCTTGAACTCGGTAGTAGGCGTCAGCTCCAGTGCCACGCCGGTAAAGTGCTGGGACACTTCGCTGAGCGATAACCTGCGCTCGCCGATGGCTGGGTCGAGGATCGTCGCTTTGGTTTTGCCAACCTTGGCAAGTACCACGAAGTGGTTGAGATCCCAGTGCAGGATGCAAGGCAGGGCGAGTTGATCCAGTTGTTCCATCTCCAGCCGCAGAGGGCGGGTGGAGAAGCCCAGCGCCTGTGCAATCTGGACCAACTTGTTGAGCCTGATACCCTTGAGCGACAAGTGGAAGCGCCGCCGCAACTCGGGCAGGCCAAGTTGCATGCCATGCGCCGATGCCACCATCGCCAATGACGCCAGCCCGCATTCGCTCGCTTCTGCTTGCAAAATCGCTTTCATCGCTCAGATCGCTCCAGTTTCTGAAGATGGCAGTATTGGTTTTTTAAGATCATGCTTGAATCCTATCTCCAATAAGCCAATCGCAAGCCCCAGCAGCCAACCCGATGCATGTGCAAACCAACTCGTGCGAGGAGAGAGCAATGAGGAAGCCAACATCGTTACCAGTGCGAAATAGGCAAGCAGCCACCCAAGGGCGGGAGGGAATATTCGACGATTGCGTAGCGATATGCCGGCAATCCATCCATATAACGCAAATACTCCGCCAGAGATGCCCAGAAATGCATCCGAGCCGACCCAATGCGGGAGGAATGTCAATGAAAATGCGGGCGACAATACTCCGGATAAGAACGTCAGCCAAATAACCAGCGCCCGGCCAAGCGAGAAAGAAATGCCGGCTGCAACCATGAGTAAAGAAAAATTGGCTGCCCAGTGTGCAACACCGGAGTGCAGGAAAGGCCCGCTGAAATAGCGCCATGGTTGGCGCGGCGCATCTTGGAAAACAAGCCCGTAATGCTCAATTAGACTGAAAATGTTACCGGCGCGCGTCTGTAGGTAGAGCTGAATTCCGCCGATCGCTATCATCATGACGGCGATTGAAAGTGTTTGCCTTTTCGGTTGTAGATAACACCATGCGGAAAATCGAGAATATTCGCATAGACTGGATAATTTTCTAAAAATAAATATGTATTGAAAAATCAAAAAAGTGGAAAATAATGCAATTGCAGCGCTTGCTTTGATGAAATAGCTGGCATGGGTTTCAAAGCTTGCAATGGCGAAACCTAGTGTCATGCATAGCATCAGGGAAAATAACGCGAGGTATTGAAAATGCATTATTTTTTGAATTTCAGATGCCATGCGTGCAAAGCAAATGGGCGGGAGCATCGACTTCTCGCCTGGGATCGACACGATGATCGGGTCGAATGGATGCCATTGCCAGGTGGCGCGTCGTACTGCGGATTCACCCTCTAATCGACGTCCCCAAGGCGGTCGCCATGCTGACCATCTGTCTGGTGCGTGGGGGAAGCTATTGTCTGAATTCCAATGCATGATACATATTTTCAATACGTGATACTACGCCATTATGCCGGTTATCAATTCAGCGGATTAAGGGGGAGTTGAGCTATTCACTTGAGACATGCTCCACAAGGCGTTTGAACGACATCATGTTTGTCAAAGTTCGATTTTCGCGTTTGCATTTGTTGAAATTCAAAAAAGTTCCGCACAAAAATCATGGATTTTTTTAGAAATCAATTTGGGGGCGATAAATTTGCAGCCATCTTTCACGTCGATTAATCTCAATGAATTTTCTTTCCAGGAGATAATCTTTGGGAGTTTACTGAAATATACAAATTCAGTCTGCTTCTCGCACCTTTCGTATCCAAGTTCATCTAGTTTTTCTTCGATTTTATAGCAGATTTCAGTGGCGCTGATTCCTTCGATAATAAAGCTTTTGGGGGTAACTTCGTAAAGTGGGAAAAATGATAGAAGGATGGATGGAATCATGATAAATATCTTATCCTCAATATCTCCTGGGAGGATTTCTATTAGGGGAAAAACAAGTATTTCAGCGAAAAAAAGATAGAAAAAAAGCTTGCTAGTTGGCTAATTGACTGAAAGGGGATGATCCTTCTTTTAAGGCTTAATTCCCAGCGGAAATATTTAATCGAAGCCACTGTCGCCTCTTTTTTAAATGGTTCTCAAGTGAAAAGTATTTGATTAATTTAATCAAGGAGGCGCTGAGCTATTTATTTCAAAGTAACTTTGAAAAACATCGGAGAGATGTGTTTCGAAGGTCGCGTGCCGAGGAGTGTGCAATGAATCAAGAAAGGCATGAATTTAATTTTATATTCATTGGATTATCAAATTTCCTATGAATCTGAATTTTGAGAAATTTCCTTATATGTAAATACTGAAATGATAACGCCAAGCGCAATCACAAGGTAGCGAATGATAAGGTGTTCATAAAAGAAGGCGGAAATTATCGAGGCTAATAAGCAGATGCATAGCGCAGACAGAAGTGGAAAAATATTTTTCATGTTGATATTATTGATTTGTGATAAATAATCGCATCCATTGGTTGTGCGAAATCATCTTTATTTTATTCAATATTGGTCTTCCGAAAAATAGTCTCGCCTTATTCCTGCAGCCTTCTCTGCCATTATTTTTGATTGATGTGGACGGATAATCATCCAGAGAACAAAAAGAATTAATGAGCCAGTAATCCAGTATCCAATTCCGATGAAAATCCCGCAAGAGCGGATCAAAAAGACGATTGATAAAATCAAATACACCAATAGCATTCTAAAGTACAAAAAATGTCCTTTGTGAGAGCCAAGGATATAGTTGTAAATAGACATCAATCCGAATGCATAAAAAAAAGTTCCAGTCAGCCAACCAACCAACGGGAATGGCCATTCTTCATGCACCATGAAGGCAATGGAAAAAAGTAAAAATGAAACCGCTGCGATCGCGCATGCAAGCAGCTTTTTGTGTATCACTTTCATTTCGAATCCTCGATATGAAATGCCCCCGAACATGCTCAGGGGCACCATTAGTATTAAATTGAATCAGTTAAGACCAAGCCCAATTTGATACTGCCTCCCAGGCCCAGGGCAAACCCTCCGGCACCAGCCAGAACGCCAGTCCCTAGAGACAGTGTGCCTCCTGCAATTAGTAAGTCAGCAAAACCATTGAGCTGAGATGCAGGGCTGCCACCACTCACTTCCATGATTTCTTCAGTTGTCATGTCGCGCATCGTACTTCTCCACTGATGATGGTGCATGCCTTGCACCGTAGGTGCCAGAATATTATCTGGCGATCTCATTGACAAAGCACGCCTGAACATCTTGATTACAGACATCGCTTCCGTCGATGTATCGAAACCGATCATCTCCCAAGCGACAACAAAGGTTCAAGCGCCCATCTGCAAGCAGACCCATCAATTCCAATACGAACGCTGACTTGATACCAGCCTTCTTTATTGCATCCTGAACTATTTCATTGTTGTATTTCTGACAATACTATTACCCATTAACTCCATATTTTTCCAGCGTAGCGCGCTGAGGAACCCATACAGACGGGGTGGTTGTATAGGTATATTCCGCGGTCTTTTCATCAAGCTTGTACTCATCCAGCTTCCCAGGATTCTTTTTTACCTACTGATCCGCACGTTCCAGTATTTTATAGTTCACGCCCGCACGAATGTAAAAATCCTCTCCTCGTTATGAAATTTCTCCAGCCAATCACGATACTTCGCCGCCAAAACCCTGGGGCCTCCTTCCGCCACCAACATAGCCTCTCCTTCCTTCCCAGTGGGCAACGTGCCATGCCCGTAAAAAATGGGGGGCATCGAATTTTCGCCAGGGATTGACAAAATGATTGGGTCAAATGGATGCCATTGCAAGATGGCACGCCGTACTGCTGAACCCCCACTCTTGTGTACATCCCAATGGCGGTGGCCATGCTGACCATCTGTATGATGCGTGCGGGAAAATCTCATCCGAATTGAAATGCATTGTGCATATTTCCTCGTCAGCCTGTCAAAGGATAGTTACACACTTTAATTTACAGAATCAGGGGCGGTCATTAATGAGAATTTTTGTAGAGTTGTTCACTGATACAGCGGTAGTCGGCGAGCTTCATCAGCCCGAGTGCATCCCGTTCACGTTCGATCGCGACGGAATTACCTACGTCCAGCGGCTCGCCCGTAGTAGGCGATCGTAGTTGCGAACCGAAGCGTTGAGGCTTTCCTGATGCCAGAAGCACTCTGTCCGATAGCAAGGCGAACTTGCTTGCATCTATTTCACCACTTTTAACCATGGGTTCAAATTTCTTTAGTGCTTTTGATTGAAGTTCAACATCTCCATCAGCGTGTTGAATAAGTAGCCAAAGTGCAGCAAGCCCGTCGCGTCCCACTTCGTCAATAGAGGGAATGGATACTGCATGCCCCAGTTCTTTGTGGAGATAGCGCAGATTCCGTGCTTGCAGTTCCTTAAGGGCAGTTGGATTGACGCTTCCGGATGCCAACTGCTCGTAGAGCCGCTGATCCTCCTCTTCGTGCTCCAGAATGCGATGCCGCTTTGCTTCATCTGTTACCACCGGTGCCTTAGGTGGCCCCGCCGCCAGCTGCCGGGAAATTTGTGCTTGAATGAACTTCGCTGCGCCGGGGCATGCATCCATTGCTTGACTCAGATCAACCGCCCCGCACGAATCTATGAAGAGCAGGGACGCTAGTCCCAGTGCGCTAACAAGTCTCATATGGCCACCATATCTTGGTCTATACGGGTAATCACGCGGTCGTTCTGTCGGAAGCGCTGTGTTGCAGCGCGAAACTCGACGTACCGATCGCTACTCTCAAAGTCAGGCAGGTTTGCCACATCCCATGGCAATGCCTGGTAGTCCGATGATCCGGCAAGGAGTAAACCGGCCATCTCGCCAAGGAGGTTCATCTCGGGGATGTGGTCATCAATAAATAGAAATTGACCGCCAGTGTTGACCTCGAAGAAAAATACGTTTCCCTGCAAGTCGACCGCAAGGTCGATGCAGCCATATCGCAGGTCAAGCTTTTCCATCAGCGCGTTGATTGAGGTGCGTGTTCTTGCGTCGACGTCGTACCAATCCATGCGTAATTCACCTGGCTTTACTGAGCTTGGCCTCCAATCCAGTAGCGCAGTTCCATTATGCCCCACAATTCTCGCAGAGAAAATACGATGTCCAATCACTGTGATTCGAAGATCAAACGCTTTATTCACCAAAGTCTGGTAGATCGCTGGGCATGCACGGATACTGGCATCGTCGATTTTTCGATCTTGTGGGATCACCACAGGCCCACACTGCCAGCACTTTCGATTCTGCTCGCTCGACCAAAAGTGTGGAGTGAAGTGCTTCACTAAGAGATTTTCCTGTCTTGCGCGGAAATCAGCAACGACAGCAGGATCGTTCGTGATCACCGTATCTGGAATGTGGAATCCACATGCGACTGCAGCATCGAGCTGGAGCCCTTTCATGCCTGCATCGATTGGATGCCAATCCCCAACTATGAATGAAGCCTTGGAGCGAAGAGCCGCAGCTAGCGATCCATGCGCGCTCTGAAGTTCGTTGCGCGTGAATTTCAGAGACACCGGATCTAGTCCAGCCAGCGGCTGGTAAGGTACTGGGCGCCTGAACCACAGTGAACGTACGTCGTTGATCCTCTCTTTTCCCATGCGCAAATCGGAACCCGCACTAGTAGGGAAGTGTGTAACGACTGAACTATCAGATACACCGATTCCATCCCATAACACAACGCATGCACCCGCCCGCTCAAGCGCCCATGCTACGGCCACAGCATGGATATCTTCAGAATTCCCCACGATGATGTGCGCTGGTCCCATAGGGTTAGCTCCCTGATCCGTTTAACTCCCTCCGCCGCAAGGCGGAGGGAGGGCTTTTGCCAATATGCTAAGAAGATATTACCAATCAACAGTTACTGAAGCTTCCCAGTCGCCACCAGACGTAACCTTGCCAGTAGCGCTATGGGTAGTCTCACCCCCGCCAGCACCGACACTCATTAGCTCTTCAGCACTAAGTTCACGTGCCATTTCCAGACCTACCGGCTTGATCGAAGCGTTTTCGTCAAACATGGTTAACTCCTTCCTAGATGTGCGGTGGTATTCAAATCCCCCCATCCGCAAGGGGGTTACGTCCATGCAGGTCCTAATTTTGCTGCGTGGATCGTCTTGAGCCGCAGGTACTTGCTGCGGGGAATTCAATTGCCAGATCTGTACTTTGAATTGTTCCTGGTCGGCGCGCAGCGATGCTGCGAGTTATGGGGGGGGGGCTCGAAAAATCCCCTGATATGCATTCCGATAAATTTTCGGATTGCACCGCAGGTTGATTCACAGCCCAGCACGCAGCGTTTGGTCACCGCCGCCGCCTTGTAGTGAAGGCGGCAACCGCGCTGCGTACATGTCGCGCACTCATGCAGGAAAAACTTCAGCTTCCTGCAGCGGTGCCAGATGCATCAGGTTGTGACTGGCGACTTTCGAACGCGTCCATGATTTCTCCAATTGTCATATCGCGCATCGTACTTCTCCACTGATGAGGGGGCATACCTTGCACCGTAGGTGTCAGCGATTGGCTGGCGATCTCACTCACAAAGCACTCTTGAACATCTTGATTACAGGGATCGCTTCCGTCGATGCATCCAAACCAATCACCTACCAAGCGACAACAAAGGTTCAAACACCCATTCGATCAGCCTTCTCCGCTCGCCGATGATGTCGGCTTGTAACAGCATCCCCGGCTTGAGCATTTCGGGCTTGCCGTAGGCCATGACGCTTTGCCGCCCCAGCGCAACGGTGACGCGGTAATACGGTTCCCCCTGCTGAGCATTGCCGATCAACGCGCCCAGTTCACTCGAACTCAGCGCGCTGCGGCTGATCCGGCTCAGGTGGCCTTGCTGGTGACCAAACTTTTGATACGGGAAGGCTTGATAGCGCAGCAACACGGTATCCCCAGGGGCGATAAAGCCGATGGCACGGCTGGGGACCAGTAATTCGGCTTCCAGGCGTCCATCGCCCGGCACCACGCTCAGCAGCGGCTGCCCGAGCTGGATCGCTTGCCCAGGTTTTGCCATCTGTGTGGCCACCACGCCTGCCACCGGTGCCGTCACCACCAAGGCGCCATTGACCTGGGTTTGCACCTGTTCCTGTTCCACCGCCGCCGCATCCCGTCGATAATCGGCCTGCACGCCCCCGCGCTGCCCCGGCAACACGCGTAGTTGCTGTTCGATCTGCGCCGCGCTGCGTCGCATCTCCGTCGCCTGCCGCTGCAAGGCCTGCATCTGGCTGGTGTATTCCAGGGCGGTGGATTCCTGCTGCTTGATTTGCAACACGCTGACGTATTTGTCGTCCTGCAATTGGCGCCAGCGTTGCAGCACCTCATTGGCAAGCGCGATCTGGTTGCGACGGGTGGTGACTTCTGCATCCACTTGCACCAATTCCTGGCGCAGATTGGCTAGCTGCGCACGCAGGCCCTGCTCTTGCGCATCCAATTGCTGCAACTGTGCTTGCTCGGATGATTTCAAGCCTTCGCCGCGCTGGCGCAATTGGTGTTGCAGTGCCACTTCCGTGTCGCCGCTGCCTAGGGTCGCGCGCGGGACCGTGACCACGGCGAGCATCTGCCCGGCCTTGACCCGTTGCCCTTCACTGACCTCCAGCCGGCTCACGACGCCAGTGGCCGGCGCCATCACCGTGGCCAGGCCCTTGATCGGCACCAGTTGCCCGGTCACCGTGGAGCGGTGGGTATAGGTGCCCATGCACAGGAAGACCAAGACGGATGCCGCCACGATCCCGGCGGCGCTGGCGAGCACCCATGCCCGCACGGGCTGCGCCAAGGAGATGCCGCCCAGCCAACTGTTGCGGCGTGCTTGTAGCACTTCCTGGCGGAACAGGGTCATGGCTTGTTCTCTCGGCCGGTGCGGCGGGTTGCATGGCGAGCGGACACCACCATCGCGCACATGGTGAATGCGCCGATCAACACTGCCTCCAGGATCGGCAACGCTTGCTCGGGTAGCCAGGCGGTTGCCTGGATGCAGTGTGCGCTCATCAACGCCGCGAGGATGGCGGCCAGCGTTGTCCACTTGGGTCTGCCACCGCGAAGCCGGACGATGCCGATGATCGGCAGCGCCAGAACAAGGTCGTCAAGCAATATCGTGGGGAACGATTGAAGCACGGGACGATCCTTTGAAACGGTCAAAATGGGTTTTTGACTATGTGTTCAGTATGGGATGAAAATTTCTTGCCACGCCCTCATTGAAAGATTGGATTGGAAAGCATTTTCCTTAGGATGTAAAAAGGGCCGATAACAAGTGGTAAATTATCGTCCTTTTTGATCATGACGTCTTGAGCGTCAAATCTCAGTAGTCTATGAATATCAGGCTCCCAGCAATTTTTATTTTTATTAAATACATATCTATTGGAAATCAGGAATTCTTCAATGTCACGGAAATTAGCGATTGAAACTTCGACTTTTGATATCCATGTGGCTTTCCAGTGCCCGGCAATTCCCGCAATGCAGCCAAGTAACGCAGTAGTGCCATGATCAATCAAGTGTGCTGCTATATATCCCGCAAGGAAAAGTGAAATGTAAAATATAACTTTGGGGCGATCCTTGAGCTGTTGGTTGAGTCCTAGGTATTTTATTTTTTTCATATAATTTTTTATTGTAATGGTGGGGCATTTTTCAATGCCCCACCATGATTAAGTCAACCCTCTACAACTGACTTGCCAATGTAGTAGCCGACGCCAAATCCGATTGCAGCGCCGATAGCTCCTCCTATGTGGCCACCAATGCCGAGTCCAATCATTGCCCCTTCTGCTCCGGCTTCGCCGCCTAGATAGCCGCCGGCTGCACCTGTGAAGTCGGCAAGCCCCAAGCCCCCTGATACCATGTTAATTTCATCTGCGCTTAGCTCGTACATATCCTACTCCATTTTAGCCTGAGTTAATTCGCCTCAGGATTGCGATTTCCAGGTATTCTGGAAATACTAAATATGCCGCGCGCGGAACCGTGACCACGGCGAGCATCTGCCCGGCCTTGACCCGTTGCCCTTCGCTGACCTCCAGCCGGCTCACGACGCCAGTGGCCGGCGCCATCACCGTGGCTAAGCCCTTGATCGGCACCAGTTGCCCGGTCACCGTGGAGCGGTGGGTATAGGTGCCCATGCACAGGAAGACCAAGACGGACGCCGCCACGATCCCGGCGGCGCTGGCGAGCACCCATGCCCGCACGGGCTGCGCCAAGGAGATGCCGCCCAGCCAACTGTTGCGACGTGCTTGCAGCACTTCCTGGCGGAACAGGGTCATGGCGTGTGTTCTCGACCGGTACGGCGGTTTGCATGGCGAGCGGACGCCACCATCGCGAACAGGGTGAATGCGCCGATCAACACTGCCTCCAGGATCGGCAACGCCTGCTCCGGTACCCCGGCGGTTGCCTGGATGCCGCGTGCGCTGAGCATTGCCGCGAGGATGGCGGCCAGCTTCACCCGATTGAGCCTGCCACCACGAAGCCGGACGATGCCGATGATCGGCAGGGCCAGGAGAAGGCCGTCAAGCAATAGCGTGGAGAGGGATTGAAGCATGCGACGATCGATCCTTCGAAACGGCTAAGAGTAGTGGTGAGGAAAGCGTCCTAGCGCACCAGCATATGCCCGCCTTCGCAATCATTGGTAACCGGTGAATGCGCGAGTGTCAAGCGTCGAAAGTGTGTCGAATTTCGCGGTTTTAATTTCCATGCCTAGCAGGGCGGTTTCAACTTGCAAGCGCGATACGTCAGTTGAATTTAGCGCTCTTTTTTCCAGCGCCTGATTTTGCGTCTGCCAGTCGAGCGTCTAGCGTGATCGAGCGTTCATCAGATCAGCGACATTATTTAGATATTCCTGGTTTGCCTCGGAAAGGTTTGCCCCCTTGGGCATGAATTGACGCAGAATTTCGTTGGTATTCTCATTGTTTCCACGTTGCCGCGCTCGACCTGCAGAAACGCGCGTTCTTCGCAACTCAAATGACGGTATTGTTTTCCCATGCCAATACTAGGTGATTGCGGAGTTCGATCGCGGAGTGTTGCACTTGGAAATTGAATCAAATCATTCGCATGCCAATGCAGTGCTGGCGCGGGAGATCGGGCGTGACGGATCAGCCTGCCGTGGCCGGTGTTTGCAGCGCCAGCAGTGCGGACGCGGCGGCACCGAGGCTGCGTTCGCGATGCCTCAGGGCGTAAAAGCTGCGTGCGTCCAGCGGTGCACCGATGCCACGTAGGCGTCCGCTTTCCAGCCACGGCGCGGCGGCGAGTTGCGAGATCGCGGCCAGGCTCTCGCCGGCATGCACCGCCGATAAAACCGCCTCGTTGGAGGGCAAGGTCAGCGCGACGCGCAGTCGGTCCGGAGCAATCCCGGTGGCACGCAATGCTGTCTCGAACGCCGAGCGTGTGCCCGAGCCAGGTTCTCGCATGATCCAGGTGCCGCGCTCGACCAGCCGAGGCAGGCCGAAGCGTCGTTGCCCTGCCAGCGGGTGCCCTGGTGCAGCGACTACCCTCAGTCGATCGTGGTCCAGTGCCGACGCGTGCAGTTCCGGCGCCTGCACGTGGCCTTCGACGAAGCCCAATTCGGCGCGTCCTTCGCTTACCGCGCGCGCCACGTTCTCGGTATTGCCGACGCTGAGCCGCACTTGGATCTGCGGATAGCGCGCATGGAACGCCATGAGCCGGGCTGGCAGCCAGTAGCTGGCGACGGTCTGGCTGGCGTGCAGGTCGAGGGTGCCGCGCAGCACGCCGCGCCATTCGCTCAAGGCCAGTTCGGCGGCGCGGCGGCGCGCCAGGATCGCCCGGGCATCCTCGCAGAACGCAGCGCCGGCGGCGGTCAGGACGATGCCGCGCCCGACGCGATCGAACAGCGTGACGCCGTACTGGCGCTCCAGTGCCTTGATCGCGGCACTGGCCGCAGACGGTGTGCGGTGCGCGGCGTGTGCGTCCAAGGTCAGATGCTGGCGTTCGGCGACTGCGACGAATAGCGCGAGTTGTTCCAGGGGCATGATGGAACCATTCGATTCATGCGAATGAAGTGTGCACAATTATCCGATGGATCAGAAGGGTGCGTAGGCACATCCTGTGGTCATTTCGAGGAGCGCGACACGATGTACACGATGGGGTGGAGCGCCAAAAGGCTGCTGCCGGGTGGCGCGTTGGCGGTGGCCATTGCGCTGTTGGCGTGGTTGGTCGAGTGGGGGCAATTGCAGTGGTTGGGGCGGCGGTGGATCGATGCGCTGGTGTTCGCGATCGTGCTCGGCACGTTGCTGCGTACCGCATGCACGCTGCCATCGTGCGTTCATGACGGAGTCGCCTTCGCCGCCAAATTGCCGCTGGAACTGGCAATCGTGCTGCTCGGGGCCACAGTCGGCCTCGCCGCCATCGGTGCGGCTGGTGGCTGGCTGCTGATCACGATTGCCGCTGTCGTGCTGTTGGCCATCGGGATCGGCTACGGCATCGGCCGCGCGTTTGGCCTGCCGCCGCGCTTGGCCACGTTGGTTGCCTGCGGCAACGCGATCTGTGGCAATTCGGCGATCGTGGCGGCCGCGCCGGTCATCGACGCCGATTCGCAGGACGTGGCCGCTTCGATCGCATTCACCGCGGCACTCGGCATCGTGGTGGTGCTGGTGCTGCCGCTGACGGTGCCGTTACTGGGACTGGATCATCACCACTACGGCATCCTGGCCGGCATGACCGTGTATGCGGTGCCGCAGGTACTCGCGGCGACCCTACCGGTCAGTGCCGTCAGCGCCCAGGTCGGTACGCTGGTCAAGTTGATGCGGGTGGTGATGCTGGGGCCGGTGCTGCTGCTGCTGGGCGTACTCGGTGGACGCCGACAGACGCAGCGCAGGCCGCTCCATACCCTGGTGCCGTGGTTCGTGTTCGGTTTTATCGGCATGATGGGATTGCGTGCGTGCGGACTGCTGCCGGCGCCGTTGGTGGAAGTGGCGCAATCTGCCTCTTCCCTGCTGACCTTGCTGGCAATGGCGGCTCTGGGGTTGTCGGTTAACCTGCGAGCGATGTTGGCCTCTGGCGGTCGTGTGCTTGCGGCTGGGGCGTTGTCGCTGTTGGCGCTGGCGAGCATCAGCGTGCTGCTGCTGCGCTGGCTGCCCTGACATTCGCAGTCGCAGCAAGCGTGCCCCGGTGCATGGCATTGCCGCCACGGTGTAATAGTCTGCGTGCTGGCACCGGCGTATGGTGGTGTCCACTTCCCTTATCGCTTCGTTGCCAGGTGTTCCATGGGACACGACCACAACCACGCGCCGACTCAGATCCGCCACGAAGTACCCTTATGGTGGGCTTTCGGTTTGACGGCCATGTTCCTGATGGTGGAGGTGGCAGGGGGGCTTGTCACCAACAGTCTGGCGTTGCTTTCCGATGCCGCGCACATGGCCACCGATGCGTTGGCGTTGATGATCGCTTTGGTGTCGGTGCGGCTGAGTCGGCGTCCGCCCGATGCCAGGCGCAGCTACGGCTATGCGCGGTTGGAAGCGCTCGGGGCGCTGGTCAACGCGGCGCTGTTGTTCGTGGTGGCCGGTTACATCCTGTGGGAGGCGTTGCAGCGGTTCCATCAACCCCAGCATGTCGCAACAGTTGGAATGCTCGGCATCGCCGCGTTCGGCTTGCTGGTCAACCTGATCGCGATGCGTCTGCTCAAGGCCGGCAGTGGCGACAGTTTGACCATGAAAGGTGCTTATCTGGAAGTGTGGAGCGACATGCTCGGCTCGGTTGCCGTGATTGTCGGTGCGTTGGCGATGCGTCTCACAGGTTGGAAATGGATCGACCCGGTCCTGGCGATCCTGATCGGGGCGTGGGTGCTGCCGCGGACCTGGGTGCTGTTGCGCGAGGCGGTCAATGTGTTGCTGGAAGGCGTGCCCAAAGGAGTCGACATGGAGGCGGTGCGCGGTCATCTGCATGCGGTACCGGGCGTGTCGAGCGTGCATGACTTGCACATCTGGGCGTTGGCTTCCAGTACGCCGGCGATGACCGCGCATGTGGTGTTCGCCGAGGGCATCGATGGCGATGTGTTGCGTGCGCGTCTGCGCGAGGAGTTGCACGAACGTTTCGGTATCGATCACATCACCTTGCAGATGGAGGCGGGCCATTGCGGTGCGGCACCGTGCGGCACTCCGGTGGCGAGTGGTGAGCACGACCATGATAGCCACGAGCACGAGCACGAGCACGAGCACGACCACGACCACGACCACGGCGCGCACCGGCATGGTCGTGCGCAGGTGCCTCCGCATTCTTGAACTGGCCTGTGTGCGGCAGTAGCCGCGAGCGGTTTCCAGTGCGATGCGTCGCGATCAACGTGACCGTGAGGGTGCGACCAGGCCGTGCTGTTCCTTGGCCGGACGTTGCTGATGTTTCAATCCACGCACCCGCGACAGTCCGTCGCGCTTGCGAACTTGCCGGCCTGGTGGAATCTCAGACCGGCGTTTCGCGTAATGCCGGCGAATCCCAACCTGGGCGCGGTGCGAAGCGCTCGCCGTAGCGCGCTTGCAGCGTGCGCAAGCGTGCCAGCAGTGTGTCGGCACCGGCGGCGCGGATGTGCTGGATCGGGCCGCCACGGAATGGTGCGAAGCCGGTGCCGAAGATCACGCCGGCATCCAGCAGATCGGCATCGGCGACCACGTCGTCGTGCAAGCATGCCACCGCTTCGTTGAGCAACGGCAGGATCAGGCGGTCTTCCAGATCGTCCGGCGCGCGGTAGTCCTTGGTCAATTCGGGTTTCTTGGCGCGACCGTTTTCCCAGACGTACAGGCCCTTGCCGTCCTTCTTGCCGCGCTTGCCCGGCTCCACTGTCTGCAGCGCCGCCGGAATTGGCAGGCCCAGGAATGGCGCCAGCTCCGCGCCGACGCCAGCGGCCACGTCCAGGCCGACGGTGTCGAGGAGTTCGATCGGGCCCATCGGCATGCCGAACTTCACCGCGACCTTATCGATCGCAGGGCCGGGAATGCCCTCGGCATACGCGGTGGCCGCTTCCAACATGTACGGGAACAGCACCCGGTTGACCAGGAATCCCGGAGTGCCGGCGACCGGCACCGGCAGCTTGTCGATCGCCTTGCAGAATGCCGCCAGGCGTTTTTGATTTTCCGGTGGCAGGCCGTCGTGGCAAACGATTTCCACCAATGGCATTTGCGCCACTGGGTTGAAGTAATGCAAGCCGCCGAACTGCGCCGGGTGCTGGAGCTGTTCGCGTAACTCGTTCAACGGAATCGAGGACGTGTTGGTGCTGAGCAGCGCGTTCGGCTGCATCCGTGGTTCCAGCTCTCGATACAGGTCGCACTTGGCTTGCGGGTTTTCGATGATGGCTTCGATCACCAGGTCGGCTGTCGATACGCCGTTGCCGCTCAGGTCGCTTTTCAAGCGTGCCGCCACCTCCGGGCGCTTGCTGTCGTCCTTGACGCGCTTGGCGAACAGGTCGCCGGCACGGCGTAGTGCGCCGTCGATGAAGCGCTGTTCGCGGTCTTGCAGGGTCACTTCGAAGCCCTTGTAGGCAGACCACGCCGCGATGTCGCCACCCATCACGCCAGCGCCGACCACGTGCACATGGCGGATGCCGTGCTCCTTGCCGCCTAGCGACTTGAGCCGTTCGGTGAGGAAGAAAATGCGAATCAAGTTGTGCGCGGTCGGTGTGCCGGCCAGCTTGACCACCGCTTTGCGCTCGGCGTCCAGACGTGCCTGAATGTCGCTGCCGCCGGTGCGCTCCCACACGTCGATCAGCGCATACGGCGCCGGGTAGTGTTCTTTTCGTGCCTTGCGCGCGACCTGCTTGCGCATCTGCGGCGCCAGCAGTTTGCGCGCCGGCCAGGTATTGGTCGCCCAGGCAGTGACACGCTGCTGGAATGGCCGTGCGCTGCCGGACAGGGCCAGCGTCACCGCGTTATCGGTCAGCACGGCCGGCGCGGCGATCTTGTCGATCAAGCCGAGCGCCCGCGCCGCCACCGCCGATACGGTACGCCCGGTGAGCATCAGATCCATCGCCGCCGGTGCGCCGATCAGTTGTGGCAGGCGCGCGCTGCCACCCCAGCCGGGGAAGATGCCGAGTTTGGTCTCGGGCAGGCCGATGCGCGTGGACGCATCGCTGGAGGCGATCCGGAAGCGGCAGGCCAGCGCGATCTCGGTGCCGCCGCCCATGCAGAAGCCATGGATCGCAGCGACGGTGGGGCAGGGCAATTCCGCCAGCTTCTGGAAGGTGGCCTGACCACGCCGGATCGCGTCGTTGACGGTGCCGCGGCGGTCGAATTCCTGGAACTCCTTGAGGTCGGCGCCGGCGATGAAGCCATTGGGTTTGGCCGAACGGATCACCACGCCCCTGGGCGGATCGATGGCAATGCGGTCGAGCAGGTCGTCCAGCTCCAGCAGGACGGCCTGCGACAGCGCATTGACGGGCGCGTCCTGGCGATCGAGGCTGAGTACGACGACCCCGTCGTCGCGGATGTCCGCTTGCCAGTGACTGAATCGGAGCCCATCGAAGCCTGAGACCATGGGAGGACCATTCGTGTGTGTATGGAGAAGGCCGTTATCATCCAGAGGTTGTTTCCATAGCGTCAAATCCAATGTATCGGCATTGACGTGGGTCTTGCGACCGCTGGTCTTGCGCCAGCCTAACGGACTTCTGGTTAACGTGGTGGGACGGCGGTCCGTTGAGGAGCGCTGAACTTTTTTCCGAATTGGCGGTCATACGGTCCGACGTAGGTTGGGCTGACAGGAGTGCGGCCCGCTATGGCCGATGTCGAAACATCCCAGGAGCTGGACTCGGAACTGGTCCGGCGTGTGCAGCGCGGCGAGAGCGCGGCGTTCGATGTGCTGGTGCGCAAGTACCAGCACCGGGTCGTCGGCGTGATCGGGCGCTACATCGCCGACTGGAGCGAATGTCAGGACGTGGCCCAGGACACTTTCATTCGCGCCTACCGCGCGATGGGGAGCTTCCGCGGCGATGCCCAGTTCTCTACATGGTTGCACCGGATCGCCGTGAATACCGCTAAGAATTACCTGATTGCACATAAGCGCAGGCCGCCCACCGACGATGTCGATGTGCTCGATGCCGAGCAGTTCGACAGCGGCGCGCGGCTGCGCGACACCGATACGCCGGAACGCGAGCTGATGCGTCAGGAGTTGGAGCGCACGGTGATGCAGGCGGTCGATGCCCTGCCGGAAGAATTACGTACCGCCATCACCCTGCGCGAGGTGGACGGTATGCGTTACGAGGACATCGCGCAGAAGATGGGGTGCCCGATCGGCACGGTGCGTTCGCGCATCTTCCGTGCGCGAGAAGCCATCGACGCCCAACTCCGTCCCCTGTTGGATACCGACAGCGCCACTCGTGAGCGACACCGCGTATGACCGAGAACACGCCTTTTCCCCAGCCCGTGCCACCTCCCGGCACTGTGGTCCCGGACAAGTTCGAACTGCACTACCGGCAGCAGTTGTCCGCCTTGATCGATGGCGAATTGCCGGCCGACGAGGCACGCTTCGTGTTGCGTCGGTTGCAGCACGATGAAGAATTGGCCGGCTGCCACGAGCGTTGGCAATTGTGCGGGGAGATTCTGCGTGGCCGTGTCAGCGTGCCGGCGCCAGCGGATTTCAGTGCCCGCGTGCGCGAGGCGGTCGCGGCCGAGGCATCGCAGCAAGTGCAGGCCCGTCGGCTCGGTGCTGCCGGCAACCGCCGCACATGGCGCTGGGGCGGCGGCGTGGCGTTGGCCGCCTCGGTTGCGGGGCTCGCTTTATTCGTGACCCGCGAACGTTTGCCCGAGGCACCCGCGGCAGTGCCGCCGGCGCAGGTCGCCAGTGACACCACACAGGCGTCTGCGTCCGCTGCATCGCCGGCGCGGCTTCCAGCGCCCCAGCCGACGCCCATCGATCCGCAGGACGATCTCGCCGCCGCTGTTGTCGCTGCCCCGGCGGTGGCAACAGCGGCACCTCGACGTCAGGACGCCGAGGCCCGTGGCGATGGGATGCGCCGTGCGCAAGTGGAGCGCGCGGCTGGCGCTGTCGCGGTCGAGCATCCCGCGCGTGCGGTTGCCGTCACGACATCTGCGGTTGCCGCGCCGCCGGTGCAGGCGACGCCCCCGTTTGCCGTTCCTGCAGTCGCCGCGCCGGCGATCGCGCAGCGCGCAGGCGATCCGTTCGGGCATGCGACGCCTACCTTGCAGCCACGACCGTGGCCGCGCTCACCGCTGCCTCAGGGGGCTTCCGGCAGCGAGTTCACGGCTAGTTTTCCTAGTCAAGGTGCGTCCTCGACGGCGTTTTACCCGTTCGAGCCGCAGTTGTCTGCAGGCGCTACGGTCGCCGCACCACCTTCGCAACAGCCTTGATTGCGTGCGTCGGTCGGAGTCCTTGCTTCGTCTCTGCGGATGGTGACCGCGGCATCTTTTCCTCGTTCTAAGTTCTAACTCTTCCCTCGAACCGAAGGCTCGTGTCCGATGACTCACCGTATCCACAACAATCTACTGTGCCTGTTGGTCCTGATCATGCCGTTGACCGCTTGCGCGCAGCAGCATGCACCCAGTACGTCCGCCGCGTCGCCGCCAGCCGCGCAGACGGCACCAGCGCCACAACTGGTCGCTGGTTTGCCCGATTTCACCCGGTTGGTCGAGCAGGCCGGGCCGGCCGTGGTCAATGTCGAATCCACGATCAGCCGCCGCGCGGCGGCCGCGCGTTCCAATGGCGGCATGCCCGACGACGACCAGATTCCCGAATTCTTCCGTCGCTTCTTCGGGCCGGACGGAATGCCGGGCATGCCTGCGCAGCCGCGCGGGCGCGCGCCGGACGATGACGATGGCGCGCCCGCTGGCCGCTCCATGGGGTCGGGCTTCATCATTTCCTCCGACGGCTATGTGTTGACCAATCATCACGTGATCGATGGTGCCAGCGAGGTCAAGGTCAAACTCACCGACCGCCGCGAATTCACCGCCAAGGTGGTGGGCAGCGACCAGCAGTACGACGTGGCGTTGTTGAAGATCGACGGCAAGAACCTGCCGACGGCACGGATCGGCGATTCCAACCTGCTCAAGTCCGGGCAGTGGGTGGTAGCGATCGGCTCGCCGTTCGGTCTCGATCATTCGGTCACCGCGGGCATCGTCAGCGCCACCGGCCGCAGCAATCCCTATGCCGACCAGCGCTACGTGCCATTCATCCAGACCGACGTGGCGATCAACCAGGGTAACTCAGGCGGTCCGTTGCTCAATACCCGTGGCGAAGTGGTCGGCATCAACTCGCAGATCTTCTCCGCCTCCGGTGGCTACATGGGCATCAGCTTGGCGATCCCGATCGACCTGGCGATGAGCGCGGTCGAGCAGATCAAGAAGACTGGCAAGGTGACCCGCGCCCAGCTCGGCGTCATGGTCGGCCCCATCGATGCGCTGAAGGCACAAGGACTGGGGCTGCCGGATACGCGTGGCGCCCTGGTCAACCAGTTGGTCGAGGGCGGTCCAGCGGCCAGGGCCGGGCTGGAAGTGGGCGACGTCATCCGTGCCGTTAACGGCACCGAGATTGGTGCGTTCAGCGATCTGCCGCCGATGATCGGGGTGATGCAGCCTGGCACCAAGGTGCGCCTGAGCATTCTGCGCGACGGCAAGCCGCGCGACATCAGCGTGCAGTTGACCGCTCTGGCCGACGACCGCACCGCTGGCGCGCGTAGCGCAGGTGCCGACAACACAGCTCCGGCCCATGGCGCCAACGCGTTGCTGGGGATCGAGGTGGCGGATCTGGATGCCGCCTCGCGTCAGCAATTGGGACTGGAACCGGGCAAGGGCGTGCGCATCGCCGCGGTGACCGGCCGTTCGGCCCGCGACGCGCAGTTGGTCCCGGGCATGGTGATCCTGCAGGTCGGGCGCGTGCCAGTCGGGAGCGTGGCTGCGTTGAACCAGCAACTGAGCGGCTACAAGAAGGGCGATGTGGTGATGCTGCTGATCAGCTACCGCAACACCACCAGCTTCGTCGCGGTGCGCGCCGGCGGCTGAGTCTGGCGCCCGGCTGCTGCTTGGGCAGCGTTCCAGGGGCGGTCCAGGAGGGGCCGTCCCCCGGGCTGTGGCGACCCTCTGCTGCCAGCCATGCGATAATAGCCCGTTATCCTGACGACGGTCCTGGCCGCCGCCCACCTCATGTCCTCTGATTCGATGCGGAACATCCGCAATTTCTCCATCATCGCCCATGTCGACCATGGCAAATCGACCTTGGCCGATCGCATCATCCAACTGTGCGGTGGCCTGCAGGCGCGCGAGATGGAGGCGCAGGTGCTCGACTCCAACCCGATCGAGCGCGAGCGCGGGATCACCATCAAGGCCCAGTCCGTGTCGCTGCCATATACCGCGCAGGATGGGCAGGTGTACCACTTGAACTTCATCGACACGCCCGGCCATGTCGACTTCAGCTACGAGGTCAGTCGCTCGCTCGCCGCTTGCGAAGGCGCACTGCTGGTGGTGGACGCTGCGCAGGGGGTTGAGGCGCAATCGGTAGCCAATTGCTACACCGCGGTGGAGCAGGGCCTGGAAGTGGTGCCGGTGCTGAACAAGATCGACCTGCCGACCGCCGACATCGAGCGGGCCAAGGCCGAGATCGAGGCGGTGATCGGTATCGACGCCACCGACGCGGTTCCGGTCAGCGCCAAGACCGGCCTGAACGTGCGCGATGTGCTGGAGGCGATCGTGCAGCGCATTCCGCCGCCGGTGCCGCGCGACACCGACAAGTTGCAGGCGTTGATCATCGATTCCTGGTTCGACAATTACCTAGGCGTGGTCTCGCTGGTGCGGGTGATGCAGGGCGAGATCAAGGCCGGCGACAAGCTGCTGGTGATGTCCACCGGCCGCACCCATCAGGTGGACAGCGTCGGCGTGTTCACCCCAAAACGCAAAGTGCTGCCGAAGCTGGCCGCCGGCGAGGTGGGTTGGGTCACCGCCAGCATCAAGGACGTGCACGGCGCGCCGGTCGGCGACACCCTGACCCAGGCAGGCGACCCGGCCGCCAAGCCGTTGCCAGGTTTCCAGGAGATGCAGCCGCGGGTGTTCGCCGGGTTGTTTCCGGTCGATGCCGAGGACTATTCGAACCTGCGCGAGGCGCTGGACAAGCTGCGCCTGAACGATGCGGCGCTGCGCTTCGAGCCGGAAAGCTCCGAGGCGATGGGCTTCGGCTTCCGCTGCGGCTTTCTCGGCATGTTGCACATGGAGATCGTGCAGGAGCGCCTGGAGCGCGAATACAACCTAGACCTGATCAGCACCGCGCCGACGGTGGTGTACGAAGTACTGAAAACCGACGGCGCGATCATCAACATGGACAACCCGGCCAAGCTGCCGCAGTTGAACATGGTCGAGGAAATCCGCGAGCCGATCATCCGCGCCAACATCCTCACGCCCGAGGAATACATTGGCAACATCATCAAGCTGTGCGAAGAGAAGCGTGGCAGCCAGATCGGCATCAATTATCTTGGCAGCCAGGTGCAGATCAGCTACGAGTTGCCGATGGCCGAGGTGGTGCTGGATTTCTTCGACAAGCTCAAGTCGGTCAGCCGCGGCTACGCCTCGCTGGACTACCACTTCGTTCGTTTCGAGGCCGGTCCGTTCGTGCGCGTGGACGTCCTCATCAATGGCGACAAGGTCGATGCGCTGTCGTTGATCGCCCATCGCAGCCATGCCGACCGCCGTGGCCGCGAGTTATGCGAGAAAATGAAGGATCTGATTCCGCGGCAGATGTTCGACGTGGCGATCCAGGCGGCGATCGGCTCGCAGATCATCGCTCGCACCACGGTCAAGGCCATGCGTAAGAATGTGCTGGCCAAGTGCTATGGTGGTGACGTATCGCGCAAGAAGAAACTCCTGGAAAAGCAGAAGGAAGGCAAGAAGCGCATGAAGCAGGTCGGTCGCGTGGAAATTCCCCAGGAGGCCTTCTTGGCTGTGTTGCAGATGGACAATAAATAAGGCATGGCGCAGGGCACCGGCGGCCGTGTAAACGGTCTGGATCGGCCGGGCTTTCACGTCGTAAATCCCTCCACGTTTTGTCGCGGCCACTGGCTGCTCGTCCCGTTCCGAAGGAAGCAGAATGAAATGGTTTGAAATCGCGCTGGTGGTCCTGACCCTCGCCACTGGCATCGTGACGTTGCTGGACAAGTTGTTCTTTGCCAAGCGCCGTGCCGCGCGCGCCAATTTGCTGGACACCGAGCCTGTGCTCGTGGATTACTCGCGGGCGTTTTTTCCGGTGTTGGCGGTGGTGCTGATCTTGCGTAGCTTCATCGCCGAGCCGTACAAGATCCCGTCCAGTTCGATGATGCCGAATCTGTTGGTTGGGGATTTCATCTTGGTCAATAAGTTCGCTTACGGCTTGCGTTTGCCGATTACCAACAAAAAGGTGATCCCGGTGAGCGAGCCCAGGCGCGGCGACGTGGTGGTATTCAATCCTCCGCAAAATCCAGAAGAGAACTGGATCAAACGTATCGTTGGCTTGCCGGGCGATCGTATCGGCTTCCACGGCGACACCCTGTACATCAACGGTACGCCGATGAAGTACAAGGTCATCGGCGAATACGTGGGCAAGGGCAAAGGCGCGGAGATGACCGGTGCGACCTTGCTCACCGAGTACTTGCCGGGCCGGACCCATACCGAACTGGAGTGGCTGGGCCGCAACATGCCGGCCAGCCAGGGCGACTGGGTGGTGCCGCCAGGCAAGTACTTCGTGATGGGCGATAATCGCGATAATAGCGAAGACAGCCGGTTCTGGACCCAGACCCACTTCCTGCCCGAGGAAAACTTGCGTGGCAAGGCGTTCCTGATCTGGTTCAATTGCCAGGGGTGGTTATGTAACGGCAGTTTCGATCCGTCGCGGATCGGAACGGCGATCCAGTAACGTGCGTGAGGGGAAACGCGATGAAGCATAAACAAAGTGGGATCACCTTGACCTCGTTCGCGGTCGTGTTGGCGGTGGTCGGATTCTTCATCTACATCGGCATGAAGCTGTTTCCGATGTACCTGGAGTTCTACGCGGTGCGTTCGGCGATGAAGGGGTTTGCGGCCGAAGCTGGTAGCGCGGAGATGGACCCGGCGGAGGCGAAGAGGTCGTTGTTTCGTCGCCTGGATATCAGTAACGCGGACAACGTGAAGCCCGAAGACGTTACTTTCGAACGCACCGGTACCGGTGTGAAAATGCACGTGGACTACGAAGTGCGCCGCTCGCTGATCGCCAACCTGGACGTGGTTGGCAAGTTCGACGCCACCCAGGATCTGACGACGCGTGGTGGGCAGTAAAACCGTGCTGCGTGGTGACCGTATCGGTCATCGCTTCACCGAGCCGCAGTTGTTGGCGCAGGCGCTGACCCACCGCAGCGCCGGCGCACCGCACAACGAACGTCTGGAATTTCTTGGCGATAGCATCGTCAACTTGTTGATCGCCGAGGCGCTGTATCAGCGCTGGCCCAAGGCTGACGAGGGTGCGCTGACCCGTGCCCGCGCCGAATTGGTGCGCGAGGCGTCGCTGGCTGCGATCGGTCGGCAACTGGAACTGGGCGACCGCCTGACCCTGGGGCCGGGCGAGATGAAGTCCGGTGGGCATCGGCGCGATTCGATCTTGGCCGACGCCGTCGAAGCGGTGGTCGCGGCGATCTATCTCGACGCCGGCTTCGAGACCTGCCGTGCGACGATCCTGCCCTGGTTCGAGAGCGGATTGGCGGCGTTGCCGGTGGGCAAGCCGGAGAAGGACGCCAAGACCCGCTTGCAGGAGTGGCTGCAGGCACGGCAGCGGGCGCTGCCAGCCTACGAATTGATTAGCGAGACTGGCGACGAGCACGCCAAGCGATTTCGGGTGCGCTGCGCACTCACCGAGCCTGTCCTCGTCGCCGAGGGCGAGGGCACCTCGCGACGACTGGCCGAACAACAGGCCGCCGCCGCTGTCATCGAGCAACTGGATTCGAGCAAGTGAATGACGCAGTGACTTCATACCGCAGCGGCAGCGTGGCGGTGATCGGCCGGCCCAACGTGGGCAAATCCACCCTGACCAACGCCTTGGTCGGCGCCAAGGTCAGCATCGTCTCCAACCGGCCGCAGACCACGCGGCACCGGCTGCTGGGCATCGCCAGTTTTCCCGCAGGGCAATTGCTGCTGGTCGATACGCCGGGTTTGCACCGCGAGCACAAGCGCGCCATGAACCGGGTGATGAACCGCGCCGCGCGCGGTGCACTGGAAGGCGTGGATGCGGGTTTGCTGGTGATCGAAGCCGGGCGCTGGGACGAAGAAGACACGCTGGCATTCAACGTCCTTGGCGATGCTGGGATTCCGGTGGTGTTGGTGGTCAACAAGGTCGACCGGCTCAAGGACAAAACCGCGTTGCTCCCATTCCTGCAGCAGGTCAGCGACGGTCGAAGTTTCGCCGCGGTGCATCCGGTCTCCGCGCTCAAGCGCAAAGGCATGGAGGCGCTGGTGCGCGACCTGCTGGCGTTGGTGCCGGAAGCGCCGCCGATGTTCGGCGAGGATGAGATCACCGACCGCAGCCAGCGCTTTTTGGCTGGCGAATTGGTGCGCGAGCAACTGATGCGCCAGCTCGGCGAGGAGCTGCCTTATGCCACCACGGTGGAGATCGAACGCTTCGCGGAGGATGGCGCGCTGTTGCGCATCGGCGCGGTGATCTGGGTCGAGCGCGAAGGCCAAAAGGCGATCGTCATCGGCAAGGGCGGGACGCGTTTGAAGGAGATCGGCGCCAAGGCACGGCAGCAGATGGAGCGCCTGTTCGGTGCCAAAGTGTTCTTGGAGACCTGGGTCCGGGTGCGCGAGGGCTGGTCGGACGACGAAGCGGCGCTGAAGGCGTTCGGATACGAATGAAGCCGGGACGCGGGACTCGGGACCCGGGACCCGGGAGAAGCCAGGGCAACGGTCTCGGCCATGCTTGCTTGCGCGCATCCCGCCCCGAACTCGTCGCTTCACTGCGACTGCGCACTGCATCAATCGGAGAAATCCAGGGCAAATGCGTTCTTGGTCGCGTTTGCTCGTGCGCTTTCCGACGCCTGATTGCTGCTTTTCCCGGGCCCCTGGCCCCGGGTCCCGAGTCCCGGCTTTGATCGAGCACGAGCCAGGCTTTGTGCTGCATGCGCGGCCCTGGCGCGAGACCAGCCTGTTGGTCGAAATCCTGAGCGTGCACCACGGCCGTCTCGGTGTGCTGGCGCGAGGCGTGCAGGGGCCGAAAAAGCAGGCGTTGCGCGCGATGTTGCAGCCGTTGCAGTCGATCCGCTTCAGCGCCCAGCGCCGTGGCGAACTGGCGCAGCTGCATGCGGCCGAGCCGCTGGATACGGCGCCGCGGCTCACTGGCGAGGCGATGCTCGCCGGCTTCTACATCAACGAGCTGACTCTGCGCCTGGCGCCGCGTGACGACCCCGCGCCGGACCTGTACCTGGCGTACGCACGCGTCCGCGCGCGGCTGGCTGCCGAGGCGCCGCTGGCCTGGTCGCTGCGGTGTTTCGAGCGCGATATGCTGGAGGCGCTGGGGGTATGGTTCGACCTGCGCCACGATGGCGATGGCGCGCCAATCGATCCGGCGGCGCGCTATGCGCTCGATCCCGAACACGGGCCAAGGCGGCTGTTGCGCGATCACGGCCACGACCAGCGCAGCGGTATGGCTACCGGACGTGCGCTGTTGGCATTGGCAGACGATACCCTGCCGGTCGCCGAGGACTTGCCCGGCTTGCGTCGCGGCATGCGTGTGGTGCTGCTGCATCACCTCGGTGGGCGTGGTTTGAAGTCGTGGGAAATGCTAGAAAATCTGCTGCGCAAGCCGATGCCGCAGGGAGACGCAACGTCGGATCCGGCAATGGGAACGCCAGAATCGTAACGCGGTCGGGACGTGGCGGCGGGCAGGGGAAATAGCGCGGCCAGCACACGCAAGCACCGCAGCCTGCGCCAAGCAGGTGCCTGGATCGGCCGGAACACCGATTTTTTTGGCGACGTATGCTGGCGCCCTCCTGCCGACAAGTAGGTGTTCGATGTTTCTGCCGTCAGCGGCGCAGGCCAAAAGCGCCGCTGCGGAGGCGTCTTGCTGCAAGTCCCGCTGTCCAGACCTAATGCAGCAACGCCGCCACCGCCTCGCTGAACTGGTGCAGCGCCTGCGGCGAGGCGGGGTTGCCATGCAACTGGCGCACCGCACCCGCCAGCCGCGTGGCGCCGACGAAACCACAACTGGCCTGCAAGCGGTGCAGGTGGCTGCGTACCGCTTGCTCGTCGCTGAGTTGCAGTGCCGAGGCGATCGCGTCGCGGGCGCCGGGCAGTTCCGTCAGGAACAGTTCGCGTAATGCGATCAGGTGGGCGTGTTCGCCGTTGAGCGCAGTCAGGGCCTTTGTTTCGTCCCAGTCCATGGCGGACAGGTCGCTGGTGGGGCCGCGTGCGAGCAGCCAGCGCACGCGCTGCAACAGGTGCTCGGCACTTAGGGGTTTCAACAGGACCTCGGCGAACCCGCCGCGTAACAGTTGCTCGCGGACGGTGTCGCTGGCGTCGGCGGTGTGTGCCAATCCCTGCGCACCGGGGCACTGCCGCTGCAACTGCTGCAATAGTTCTGTGCCGCTGCCGTCGGGCAGGTTGGCGTCGATCAGCCAAAGATCATGGTTGCGTATTCCCGCGTGGGCGAGGGCAGTGGCGACGGAGTCGGCCAGATCGATCTGTGCTGGCAGGGATTCCAGCGTGATATGAAAAAAGGCGCGGCTGATCGGGTCGTCTTCGACGAGCAAAAGTCGCGTCACAGTGTTCTGATTCGATGCCATCTTGCGTTGCCTCCATGCGGCGTTGGTACATCATAGCGGTGTCTACGGAGACGCCGCGTCACTTTGCCGCGTCGCTGTGACCAGCGCAAGTCAGTCCCGGCGCCTGGCCATCTGCGACAATGGCCGCCCTTTTCAGCCCGCAGCCAATCGCCACGTGGCCCGATCCAGAAACCGCCTCGACCGTACCCCTTTCCAGACTGAAATCGCCGATTTGAGCCACGACGGCCGCGGCGTTGCCCGCCGCGAGGGCGACAAGGTCGCCTTCGTCGCCGGCGCGCTGCCTGGCGAGATCGTTCTCGCCGAACCCACTGCCCGCAACCGCCATTTCGACGAGGCGCGCACCCTGCAGGTGCTGCAGGCCTCGCCGCAGCGGGTTGCGCCGCGCTGTCCGCATTTCGGCGTCTGTGCCGGTTGCGTGTTGCAGCACCTGGCCGAGGACCAGCAAATCCTCGCCAAGCAGCAGGTGCTGACCGACAACCTGGAGCGCATCGGCCATGTCACTCCACAGGTGGTTCTGCCAGCGCTGTCGGGCGCGTCCTGGGGCTACCGCCGGAAGGGACGTTTCTCGGTCCGCCGGGTAGAGAAGAAGGATAAAACTCTGGTCGGCTTTCGCGAGCAGGATCCACGCTTCGTCGCCGACCTATCGGTGTGTCATACGGTGATTCCGCAGGTCGGGCTCAAGGTTGCGGCGCTGGCCGAGTTGGTCGAGCGCCTGGACGCCAAGCGCGACATTCCGCAGATCGAGTTTATCGCCGGCGATGCCACGGTGGCGCTGACCTTTCGCCACATGCAGCCGCTCAGCGAACACGACCAGGATGCGCTGATCGCCTTCGCTCAGGCACACGATTTCGCCATCTTCCTGCAACCCGCTGGCGTGGACAGCGTGCATCCACTGTATCCGCAGGCGGCGCCGCTGTCGTTCCGGTTGCCACAGTGGGACGTGGAGTTGGCGTTCCGGCCATTGGACTTCATCCAGGTCAACGCCGCGCTCAATCAGCAGATGATTGCGCATGCGTTGGCCTTGCTCGATGCGCAATCGGGCGATCGCGTGCTGGATTTGTTCTGCGGCCTGGGGAATTTCACCTTGCCGCTGGCGCGCACAGTGCGCGAGGTGGTGGGAGTGGAGGGCGATGCCGGACTGGTGGCGCGCGCGCGCGAAAACGCGCAGCGCAACGGCCTGGATAACGCGCAGTTCTTCGCTGCCGACCTGACCCAGGATCAGCGTCAGGCAGCGTGGATGCGCGATAGCTTTGACAAGCTGCTGCTCGACCCGCCGCGTTCCGGTGCGCTGGAGGTACTACAGCAACTGCCGCTGAAGCAGTTCCAGCGCATCGTCTATGTGAGCTGCCATCCCGGCTCGCTGGCCCGCGACGCTAGCTATTTGGTGAATACGCAGGGTTTCGTGTTGAAGGTAGCGGGGGCGATGGACATGTTTCCGCATACCGCGCATGTGGAGAGTATCGCGGTGTTCGAGCGGTAGATCTTCCGCGGGGCCTGGGATGGCGCCTTGCACAGCGGTACTGCTTTTCGTCGTCGTTAAATCGTTTGACCGCGTTGCGGATGTGCGTATCACGTAATCGTATCGAGACCTCCCCCCGTTTCTGCGAGATTCCCATCATGTCGATCGAAATCGAACGTAAATTCCTGGTTGCCGGCGATGGCTGGCGCACGACGACGCATGCCGTCATCCCGATGGCGCAGGGCTACCTCAACGACCCGGTGGCGCTGGCCAGTGGGGCGGAGAAGGCGTCGGTGCGGGTACGCTTACAGGGTGAGCAGGCGTTTTTGAATTTCAAGTCGCGCGAGCTGGGGCATACCCGCCAGGAATTCGAATATCCGCTGCCGTTGGACGATGCACGCGCATTGTTGGCGTTATGCGTGGGCGGACTGATCGACAAGCGCCGACATTTGGTGCAACACCAGGGGCATCTATGGGAGGTGGACGAGTTTCTTGGCGATAACGCAGGTCTGGTGGTGGCCGAGATCGAACTGGATAGCGCCGATGAGAGCTTCGCCATGCCCGATTGGATCGGTGTCGAGGTCACGGACGATCGGCGTTACTACAACGCCGCCCTGGCGGCACATCCGTTTTGTCGCTGGTCGCAGGATTGAATCTGGGAAGTCGCATATGGGAAACGGAGAGCGCGCTTCGGCAATCGCCTTCGTTGTTCAGTGTCGTATGCTGTCTCATGTTTCATCGTGCTGAGTCTTAAGTCTCCCCAATGCGTATCGACATCTGGTCCGACGTAGTCTGTCCCTGGTGCTGGATCGGTCTGCACCGCCTGCAACAGGGCGTCGCGGCGCTTGGCGCGGATGCGCCGGCGTTGGAGATCCATTGGCATCCCTATCTGCTCGATCCCGAGGCCGATTTCACTCCGGTGCCGTTGCGCGAGGCCTACGCATCCAAGTTCGGCGGTCCTACGCGGACCGAGCAAATTTTGATGCAGACCCAGGCCACCGCGCGTGCCGAGGGCCTGCCGTTGGATTTCGGTCGCGGTCAGGTGCGAGTGACCACGTTGCCGGCACACCGAGTGTTGTGGCTGGCCGCGCGCGAAGGCGATGCCGACGCGGTTGCCGAGGCGCTGTTCCAAGCGCATTTCGCTCAAGGCCGCAATCTCGTCCAGACGCAGACATTGCTTGACGCCGGTGCTGCCGGAGGCCTGCCTCCAGCGCGCGTGCAGGCGTTGCTGGACGGGGAAGAGGGCCTGGTCGAGATCCAGGCGCAGTTGCAGCAGGCGCAGGCGATGGGGATTCGCGCGGTACCCGCGTATGTCATCGATGGCCGCCAGGCGCTGCAGGGCGCGCAGCCGCCAGAGGTGTTCGCTGCGACCTTGCGCGGTCTGCTGCCGGGCACCTCGGCATCGGGACGCGATTGCGGCGCGGATGCCTGCGCGCCCTAGTCCATCATCTGGGTGTCCGTCGTCGCTGTCGGCATCTGCGACAATACCGGCCTAGACGCGCTTGAATAGCGCTGGCAGGAGACTCAAGCATGCTCGCGATCGGCGTTGCTGGTACCGAACTCACCGCGCAGGAACGCGACTGGCTGCAGCACGACGCGGTGGCCGGTGTGGTTCTGTTCAAACGTAATTTCGCCTCGCGCGCCCAGGTGAGCGAACTGAGCGCGGCGATTCGCGCCGCTGCGCCACGGCCGCTGCTGATCTGTGTGGATCAGGAAGGCGGTCGCGTGCAGCGCTTCCGCGACGGATACAGCGCATTGCCGCCGCTGCAGGGCTTCGGTGCGCTTTACGCGCGCGATCCCGAAGCCGCCCTGGCGCTGGCCGAACAGCATGCCTGGCTCATGGCCAGCGAAGTGCGCGCGAGCGGTGTGGATCTGAGTTTCGCCCCGGTGCTGGATCTGGCGCGCGGTAATCGCGCGATCGGTGATCGCGCCTTCAGCGACGATCCGCAGGTGGTGGCGGCGTTTGCCGCCGCCTACGTGCGTGGCATGCACAGCGTTGGCATGGGCGCCACACTCAAGCACTTCCCAGGCCACGGCACGGTGCGGGAAGACACCCACGTCGACCGTGCCGAGGACTCGCGCGCGCTGGAGACGCTGCGCCAGGAAGATCTGGTGCCGTTCGCCGCCGGCATCGCCGCCGGTGCCGATGCGGTGATGATGGCGCATGTGGTCTATCCGCAGGTGGCGCCGGAGCCGGCTGGCTATTCGTCGCGCTGGATCCAGCAGATTCTGCGAGAGGAACTCGGCTTCCGCGGCGTGGTGTTCTCCGACGACATCGGGATGGCCGCTTCATTCGCTGTGGGCGGTGTCGCTGCGCGCGTGACCGCGCATCTGGATGCTGGCTGCGATGTGGTTCTGGTCTGTCATCCGGAACTGGTCGCCGAATCGTTGCTGGCCGTGCGCGATCGTCCGTGCAACACCGCTGCGCTGCTCGGCCTGATCGGTCGTGGCGGCCTCGGTTGGGATGGCTTGCTGGCCGATACCCGCTACGGCCATACCCAATCCCATCTGCTCTCCACTCTCGGGAAAATCGCCTGATGTCCACGTTCACCATCGCCCAGGTCCAGGCTCATGCCGACCTGCTGGTCGATCGTCCGCAGCTCGATCAGGCCATCGCGCGCATGGCCGATGCCATTGCCGCCGACTACCGCGGCGACATTCCGGTCTACCTGACCATCATGCATGGCGCACTGCCGTTTGCCGGGCAACTGGCACTGGAACTGGGCAGCCGTGGTCAGGATCTGGAACTGGATTATCTGCATGCCACCCGCTATCGCGGCGAAACTGTCGGCGGCGAGTTGGTGTGGAAGCATCGCCCCGCTACCGCGCTCTACGGTCGCCGCGTGCTGCTGCTGGACGACATTCTCGACGAGGGGCTGACCCTGCAGGCGGTGCGTCAGTGGTGCCTGGAGCAGGGTGCCACCGACGTCCGCATCGCGGTGCTGACGGTCAAACGCCACGGCCGCTGCGTCGGCGGGTTGAGCGCCGACTACAGCGGCGTGGAAGTGCCGGATCGTTACGTGTTCGGCTTCGGCATGGACGTCAACGAAGGCCTGCGCAATGTGCCGGCAATCTACGCGATGAAGGAATAGCGCGCGCTCCGCGCATCGCTCCGCGCGTCGGCGGTTGGCCGTCGGCGTGCTCACGTTCCGCACGAGGATTTTCATGGACCACATCGCATTGGCCGTCATCGGCGGCACCGGCGTCTACAGACTCCCGCGCGTCGGCGGTTGGCCGTCGGCGTGCTCACGTTCCGCACGAGGATTTTCATGGACCACATCGCATTGGCCGTCATCGGCGGCACCGGCGTCTACAGACTCGCACAATTGGACGACGTGGAAACCCGCGAAGTCGACACGCGGTACGGCAGCCCGTCCGGACCGTTGCGGATCGGCACGTTGCTCGGCCAGCGCATCGCGTTCCTGGCCCGTCACGGCGAAGGTCACGCGCTGCCGCCGCACAAGATCAACTATCGCGCCAACCTTGCCGCGCTAAAGCAAATCGGCGCGTCGCGGGTGCTGGCGTTGAACACGGTGGGGGGCATCACCGCGCGTTTCGGGCCGCGTGTGCTGGCCTGTCCGGATCAGTTGATCGACTACACCTGGGGGCGCATTTCCACGCTGTGCGAGGAGCCGGGGAGCGAGGTGCTGCACGTGGATTTCGGTCATCCGTATTCGCCGTTGCTGCGCAGCAAGATATTGGCTGCCGCACACGTGACTGGTACCGCGCTGGTCGATGGCGGCTGTTACGGCGCCACCCAAGGGCCGCGCCTGGAAACCATCGCCGAGATCGCGCGGCTGCGCCGCGACGGCTGCGATCTGGTCGGCATGACTGGCATGCCGGAGGCTGGCCTGGCGCGCGAACTTGGCTTGGATTACGCCTGCCTGGCGATCGTGGCGAATTGGGCGGCCGGTTGCGGCGATGCAGAGGAAATCACCCTGGCCGAGGTGCTGGCCAATGTGGAGGCGGCCTCGGTGTGGTTGCCGGAGTTGATCGGTGCGTTGGCGCGTGGGTGATGGTCTTCGTTGTGGTTTCTGCGCGCTGTCCGCGCCCGCCCGACAGCGACGCGCGACGTTTTGTTGGTCACTTTAATATCACGCCGACCGCGTAAACGTTTACGTCGATCCGGCTTGTTTTAAACCCTGCTGTAACCGGATTTCTTGCAATATGTAGTCGCCCCTGAAAAGCCCGCAAACTCGCCTGCACCAAGCCTTTTGTGCCGCAGAGGACGTGCCTGGATTGCCAGTTTCCGTTAGATTGGGCGCGGTTTTCTTGTATTTTCTGAGCATGCGCAATCGATGTCCCGCCGTAGAATATCGCCCGCCCGAAGAGTTGTTCCGTTTCCGCCTAGAGAACCAGATCGATCTGCGTCATCCCATGGCGCAGCTATCGGCTAGCGTGCTGGCGCCGATGGTGGTCAGGTCAACGCTGTATGTGAACCAGTTGCACGGGAATCCTGGGTTTTTCAGGTGCAACTCATGCACATAACAAAGCGCCGCATGGAGGCGGCGCTTTGCTGACTGAAACGCGATTCCCACGACTCACATGGGATGCTGACGGCACAGGCCGACGTCATGAACGCCGGACCCGCTCGTCTTTATCCGCCAATGGGCTGCGTCTGGGCAGCTCCCGCGTCGTCGTCCGCCTCGTCCGCTGGGGCCAGTTCCCAACCGGCGTTTTCACCGAAGGGGGAGAGCGGATTATCCTCGCCGGCACCGGCGGGTAGGCTGTTCGGAGCAAGGGTGTAGGTGCTTAACTCTTGCAGCACATCTGCCATTGACGTGTAGAAGAGCATGGAACTGTTGGCAGTGTTGCTGGACGAGATGATCCCAATCAAATTCAGGTCGTAGGTGAGGGCCGGTCCGCCGGAGTCGCCGCCGGCAAGGCTGTACAACTCGTCCCCGTGCGCGGCACTGATGTTGGCATAACTCGGTCGAAACATTCCCGGCTCGAGGGACATGCCTTGCCACACGCAACGGACACCGGTGACAAAACCGCTTGTGCAGAACCGCCCATCCGGCGCGTTCGAATACCCGGCAACAGGAAGACGCCTTTCCCGCCCCCCGCGTAGCATGAAGACTTGATTGCGCGCGCGGGGCGTATAAGCCGCGTATGGATTGCAGTAGGAGGCGCCGCTGTGGTGAGCCTGGCACCACGTGTACGTCGGATTTGCTATGGGCGATACCCGTACAAGCGCGATGTCCGAGCCAGCGGACTGCCACTCGACGGCGCCGAGTGCCTGGTCCCCCGAGTAGACGGTCGCATACATCGGCCCGCAGTGCTTGGCAATCACGAGCCATCGTGTGGCATTTTGGTACGGCGTCAGTCTTTGCCAGATGCTCGTGGGCACCAACACCGCCCCGACGGTGCATGATGACCATTCTGATCCCGTCCTAAGGCGGATCTTCGAGCCCGAGATGACCGGCAGGACGTTGCGGTCGGAATTGCGAGGTTCCACCGCCATGGCAGCCGAGCATGCGAGGGTGGTGCCGATGGCCATGGCGAGGCATGCCACGCGCTTTTGCAGTTGTAGGGTTTTCATCAACGATCGAGTCCAGGGGGATTCGGGATCGGGGAAAGTGGTGGTTTGCGAGATATGCTCGCGCATTGTATGGAGCGGTTATATCCGTGCGTAGACAGAAATAAGAAGGCGGTTTCAAGAAGCGAGAAACACCGCTGTGAACCATTTGGTTGCGGTGATCTGACACGAAAAGCATCGCAAGTAATCGGTTGTCTCTGAAAAACCGAGCATGGTCTCACCGGACAGGGCATCGGCATGCTTGAGTTGCAGCAATTGGGCCATCAATTGGATCAGCAACCCCAGGCATCCATTGAGCATAGGATTCACCGATACAGGTCGCTCATCAGCGGGGGAGGCCGACGGTGGCACATGCTTGAAACGTGCAAGAAAATCGCATCGAACTTAGCGAAAACGGGCAAACACAGCCCACATGACGAAGCTTATAATTCTGGCTCTGCAAGGTGGGTGAAGTTTTTCAGGGACGACTATGTATGGTCTTATGGGGCGTCCGGTTTCAGTAAATAACGTCTGGTTTCAGTAAATAAGATGAGTCCGCAACTCGGGGAGGGAGTCCAACATGGCGCTGATGGATGCCTGGACGCTGAGCGCCTGTCGTCTGCGCGAGGCGCCGGACTTTGACGTGGCGCTGAGCCGAGACCAGGCGCAACGTCAGGCGCATGTGGCGGTGTACCAATTCTGGAGCCGTTGGCTGACGCAGCTCTTCCAGATTGCCAACAGGGCATCGCCGTGGTTTTGAGCGATACTCGTCATGCGTTCCTGCGGATGGCACCGTTGGCTCCTAGAGTTTCCCCCGTTTGCTGCTCTTCACCGGAGTCGCCTCCACCGACAGGGTGAACGTGCGTTCCTCGCCATTGAGCATGGCCCCGACTCCGACCAACTGCCGCTTGATCTCCTCGCCGCGTCCGTTGCGAATACTCACCAGCACGCTGTACTCCCACGCGGTGCCATCGGCGGGATGGCGGATGGTGCCGTCTACGCGCAGCGGCACCATCGCCGACGGTGCCGATTGCTGCAGCACTGCCGAGTCGAAGCGCAAATGGTGCTTGCATGCCGGGCAGACGCTGGCACTTTCCAAGATCGTGGCCCGGCAGTGCGGGCAGGTCCGGGTCGCTCCCGGGGTGCCAGGACGCGGACTACTCATGCGCCGATGTCGGACTCCGTGGCCTTGGCCGGTTTGCGGCCATGCTTGTCGTCTTCCCAGCCGAAGTCGGCCTGGCCACGCATCCGCGAGCCGGCGGCGACAGTCAGCGATCCTGCCTTTACGTCGCCGATCAGCGCGCCGGAAGCCAGCAGTTCCACCCGCGAAGCCGATTCGATATTGCCTTCCAGTTCGCCCGCAATGATGACCTTCTCGGCGCGCACGCCACCGCTCAGCTTAGCGCCGGTCTCGATGGTCAGATCGCCTTGCACGTTGACGTCGCCCTTGAACTTGCCGGCAATGCGAATATGGCCGCTGCCTTCGATCTTGCCTTCGATGCTGATGTCGGCGGCGATCAGCGATTCTTTGGCCGCCGGTGTCGATGAGCGGACAGGGGTAGGGGCGGGGGTTGGTGTTGGGGCGGCGGCAATGCTGGTCAGCGGTTCGTTGCCGAGCGCTTCGCCCGTGGGGCGTGGATCCGCTGGCGCGGCGCCGTTACCGGGGACGGGGGGGAGGCCGTCCTTGCGCGTTGAACCCTGATCTTTCCAAATGGACATGGTCGTCGTCTCCAGTCGGGGGAAAACGCCACTATGGCTGCTCTAACGCGTCGATTTTGTGACCTTTATCGCCAATCGGGACCGTCGTCGCATTTGGGGGCGACCGGTTTAGCTGATGTCATCCAGGATTGAATCGTACTGTTGTACTTGGTTGCGACCGCTGCGCTTGGCCCGGTACAGCGCCGCATCGGCTTTGCGCAGCAGTGTAGTGGCGACTGTGCCGTCGCGGCTATAGCTGGCGAGTCCGATCGATAGCGTGACCCCAGGCAACGCCTTGCCGTCCAGATTGGCATTGAGTTGTGGGGCGGCGGCACGGATGTGCTCGGCGATCACCAGTGCCTCTTCGGGGCCGGTTTCAGGCAGGATCACGGTGAATTCCTCGCCGCCGTAGCGGCAGGCGATGTCTTCGCCCCGTAGTCGCGAGGACAGCATCTGCCCGACCGCCGCCAGCAGGCTGTCGCCGCCGCCGTGGCCATGCACGTCATTGAATTGCTTGAAGTGATCCACATCCAGCATCAGCAGCGACAGTGGCATCGAACGGCGTTCGCAGCGGGCCAGTTCGTGCTGCAACGACTCTTCCAGGTAGCGGCGATTGAACAGGCCGGTGAGCGGGTCGCGGATCGATTGCAGGCGCAGCGACTCGCGTAGGCGCAGATTGCTCAGTGCCAGAGACAACTGCTCGGCAGCAGCTTCGGCGATGGCGATGCGCGGCAGTGGCCCAGGGCCAGAACCTGCCAAGAAGACGAAGCCCAACTGCGTGCCCTGCGCCGACAACGGAATGCAGGCGGTACTGGCGCCGATGCTCTGTGGATCGTCGAGCATGTGCGTGCAGGCAGAGTCGTGCCGCTGTGCGTTGACGAAGTGGCTCTTGTCGCGGCGCAGCGCCCAACAGTCATGTGGTGTCACTATCGGTTCGCTGCGCACTGACGGCTGACCCCAGGTGACGATCTGCTCTGCTCTGTCCCGCGAGGCGCGCAGCAGGTAGATGCTGCCGCCGCTGTCGGGTATCAATGCGGCAAGCAGGCGCGTGGTCACCGTCAATGCCTCGGTCGGATCCATGCAGCTCTGTAGCAGGCCGGAGTAGCGGCTGAGTGCATTGAGGTCGGCAGTGGTGCGCTCAAGTTCCAGGATGCTGGCCTCCAGCTTTTCGTTGGCGACCGAAGCGGCCTGTTCTGCCGCGCTGCGATTGCGCAATTCGCGGAACAACAGCGCGTAGACCACGCAGACGCCGCCCAGTCCTAATGGAATTCCTGCCAGTGCTAGGCCTAGTAGCAGGTCGGCGCTGCGCTGGTTGGAGCGATCGCGGCTTTGCAGTAACCGTTGCTCCAGTTCGATCATCTGCTGCATATGATCGCGGATCGCACTGGAATTCTGGAAAACCTCGGCTCCCATCGCGCGCTGCAGGGCGATGAGGCCCGCGCGCTGGTAGGTGTCGAGTAACTGCCGCATCTGTGCCAGGCGTGTATTCGCCAGGTGTTGCAGGACACGGACGTTGGCGATCTGCACCGGATTGTCGGCCACCAGCGCGCGTAATTGCGCCAGTTGCCGCGGTACCCGCTCGGCGCTGTCGTGGTAGGTGCTCAGGTAGGCTTGGTTGTCGGTCAGCTCGTATCCGCGCAACGAAGATTCGCTCATCAGCAGTGTGGACTGCACCTCGTCGATATTGCGCAGCACTTCGTGCGTATGCGCCACCAGTGCGGCATCGGAAATGGCGCGTTGTGCTCCCGAAAACACGCCGAACCCGATTGCCACGAATACCGTGGCGGAGAACAGGAGAGCAAAGCGGGTCCTGGCCCGCACGCGATGAAGAGTCGACATTGGCAAAGTGAGCGCTCCGCGTTAATCGCCTTCGGCCTATGTCACGAAAAAATTCCGCCGTATATAAGGCTGCGCTCCCTCGTCAGCGCGGGTGAAGGCGGGGGCGAGGGCATAAGCTCAGTGCCGCTCTTTGTGCGCGTTATGCGGATCTGCGTCGGCGTTTTCGCGGGCTTTTTCGGCGACCTTTTTCGCAGCCTCGGCGGTGGCCTCGCTGGCATCGGCGGCCATCTCCTTGGCGGCAGCCGTAGCATCCTGCACTGACTCGGAGTTAGCGGCGCGATGCGCGGCGTCGCGCGCGTCGGCAGCGACCTCGCGCCCGGTTTGCGCGACCTGGTCTGCGGCTTCCTTTGCGGCTTTACTGGTTTCCTCGGCGGCGGCCTTGGCGTCGCGCTGCGCCTGCTGGGCTTCGGGGCCTTGGCAGGCGGTCAGCGTCAGCGTAGCTAACAGGGTCAAAATCGTAGTTTTGTTCATGCGCGTTCTCGGTCGACATGGTGTTTGGCGCAGACTAGTTGCCGCTGCATGCAGTCTGCGTCAAGGCGGTGCATCGGCGCGTACTCGGATTCAGAAATCTGTGTTGCCGTTGGCAGACCCTGGCGCAGAGGGAGTTCAGTGGCACTGGCTGGCCGCAGCTTAGGCCATTGCGGCTGTGAGATAGCGCAGCAGCTCATGCGTAGTGCGAAGTCGATACGGACTAGGAGGGCGTGGCAATTCCTGTTCCTGCCGCAAAGCTGTTTTGAATTGCGCAGACGATAGCGGCTTCTGCAGACAGGTCTTGTTGCAGGGCAAAGAAAAAGCCGCTGGCGAACCAGCGGCTTTCTCAGACGTGCCTGAAGCAAGAAGTGATTACTTCTTGGCTTTTTCGGCGGCTTCCTTGGCCTTGTCAGCGGTTGCTTCCGCAGCCTTGGCGGTGTCGGCAGCCTTGTCGGCAGCAGCTTCGGTCGGGGCAGCGGCGGCGGCGGCCGAGGCATCGGCAGCAGTGTTGGCTGCGGTCGCGGCGGTGTCGGCAGCAGCCTGGGCTGCGTCTGCGGTCGGGGCAGCGGCAGCGGCGGACTGGTCGGCAGCAGCCTGGGCTTCGGTGGCGGACTGGTTAGCGGAAGCCGCGGCGTCTTGGGCCTGCTCCTGCTTCGAGCACGCGGCCAGGGCCAGGCCTAGCGCCATTGCGATCAGCAGCTTGTTGATGCTCATTGTGTCTATCCTCGTCGTTTAGTTAGGCAACGCGCGAGTGCGCGCCTTTAACATGATGACAAGCCAAAGTCGGCTGTCAAGCGTACGCGCATTCATTTTTGTATTGCACGGGTTAACTCTAATCAAATCAATTCGATGGCGACTGCGGTTGCCTCGCCCCCGCCGATGCATAGGGTGGCGATGCCGCGGCGGCGGCCGCGGTTGCGCAACGCGTTTAGCAATGTCACCAATAACCGTGCGCCGGACGCGCCGATGGGGTGGCCAAGCGCGCAGGCCCCACCGTTGACGTTGACCTTGGCATGGTCAAGGCCCAGTTCCTTGATCGGCACCATCGCCACCACGGCGAAGGCCTCGTTGATTTCGAATAGATCGACCTGGTCCAGGCTCCAGCCGACTTGGTCGAGCAGCTTGCGGATCGCGCCGACCGGTGCGGTTGTGAACCATTCTGGTGCCTGCGAGAAGGTCGCGTGGCCGGCGATACGTGCCAGCGGCGTGATACCGCGCCGCGCGGCATCGTCGCTGCTTAGTAGCACCAGTGCTGCAGCGCCGTCGGAGATGCTGGAAGAACTGGCGGCGGTCACCGTGCCATCCTTCTTGAACGCCGGCTTCAATGTCGGGATTTTGGCGATGTCGGACTTGTCCGGCTGTTCGTCGCTGGCGACCTGCACCTCTCCCTTGCGGGTGGCGATGCGCATCGGAACGATCTCGGCATCGAACGCGCCGCCGCGCTGCGCGGCCTGTGCACGGGTGACCGATGCGATCGCGAACGCGTCCTGATCCTGGCGGGTGAAACCGAACTTCTCTGCCGTTGCTTCGCCGAACACGCCCATGGCTTGGCCGTCGTCGGGATTGGTCAGGCCGTCCCAGGCCATGTGATCGACTGCTTGAAAGTTGCCGTAACGGTTGCCGATGCGCGAATTGGGCAGCAGGTGCGGCGCGTTACTCATCGATTCCATTCCGCCGGCGACGACGATGCTGGCCGAGCCGGCCTTGATCAGGTCGTGGCCGAGCATCACCGCCTTCATGCCCGACCCGCAGACTTTGTTGATGGTGGTCGCGCCGGTGGCGTCGAGCAGGCCTGCTGCGCGCGCGGCTTGCCGCGCGGGCGCTTGGCCGAGGTTGGCCGGAAGCACGCAGCCCATGATGACTTCGGAAACGTCGACAGCGGCGATGCCGGATTGCTCCAACGCGGCGCGGATGGCCGCGGCGCCGAGCGTTGGCGTGGGGACGCCATTGAACTGGCCAAGGAAGGCGCCGATGGCAGTGCGCTTGGCCGCGGCGATGACGATCTCGGTCATTTCAAACCCTTGGGGAGAGGTAATATTGATTATCGGTTGTGCTGCCGCTCCTGCCAATGCCAATCGCGTTTGGATCGTGCATCGTCGCGAGTGCGCCATTTCGGTGTAGAGTTCGCTGGGGTTCACGTGGGGCGTTGGTTTTGTTAATTGAGTGGCGACTCAATTCAGTGCGCGCATTGACGCGCGGCTCAAGGCATAGGGGAAAAACATGCGGACATTGATGGCGCGGTCGCTGCTGGCGGCCGCTGTTGCAGTTGCGTTGACTTCTTGTGGTGGTGGGCACGGTGGCGCTAGCCCGATGGTTCACGGCGGCAATCCACCGCCTGTCTCACCTCCTCCCCCGCCACCACCACCACCACCACCTCCTCCTCCAAATTCGCCACCGCCGCCGCCACAACCGGCGTTCGACGCGCATCTGGTGCTGACGAATGCCTTGGCGGCGCAGACCGCCGGCTACGACGGCAGTGGTTACCGTATTGGTGTGGTCGATACCGGAGTCAATCGCAATCATCCTGCGTTGGCTGGGCGTGTGGTGTCCAACCTGGTCTACGTCGATCCGGCCAAGAACAACGTCAATGTCGACGATGTCGTGGGTCATGGCACCAGCGTCTCTCAACTCGCCGCTGGTAAGCCGGTCGGTGCCTGGCCGGGCGGCATCGCGCCAGGCGCACAGATCGTGTCGGCGCGCATCATCTCTGACACCGAGCCCAAGGATGACGGAAGCGGCAGTGGCAATCAGGTCAGCGGTGGGCTCGGCTTGAGCGGCGTGCACCAGGATCTGATCAATGCCGGGGTCAGGGTGATGAACAATTCCTGGGGAGGGGTCTACTGGAGCGATCCCAACGCGACCAACGCGATCGCCAATGATTACCGTCCGTTCGTGCATAGCAATGGCGGTTTGGTGGTGTTCGCAGCGGGCAACGATTCCAAGGCCACGCCGTCGGACATCGCATCGTTGCCGAGCCAGCCCGGACCCGGTGGCACCCTTCCGGCTGCGGACCTGGAGCGCGGCTGGCTGGTGGTGGCCGCAGTGGATTCGACGACCGGGACGCAGTTAGCTTCCTATTCCAATGCCTGCGGCGCGGCGATGCGTTACTGCCTGGTTGCGCCAGGTACTGAAGTGTACGTCGATCCGAAAGCGACCACGTCCACCGCCAATCCGAGCTACTACTACGGCAGCGGTACCTCGTTCGCTGCTCCGTTGGTGTCCGGCGCCGCCACGCTGGTGTGGCAGGCATTCCCCTATTTCAGCAACGATCTGGTGCGGCAGACTCTACTCGGCACCGCCACCGACCTGGGCGCGCCTGGGGCGGATCCGACGTTCGGCTATGGCCTGCTCAACATCGGCAAGGCGGTGAAGGGGCCGGCCCGGTTCGATTGGGGCGATGTCACCGTCGCGTTCGACGGCAGTTCGACCTGGGCCAACGATATTGCCGGTAGCGGCGGGCTGATCAAGCAGGGCAGTGGTACCTTGACCTTGAGCAGCACTCAGAACAGCTACAGCGGCGATACCCAGGTGCAGGGTGGCACGCTCAGCGCGGCGAGTCTGGGCAACTCGAACGTGGCGATCAGCAACGGTGCGACCTTCATCGGGACCGGCCCACTGGGCGGCAACGTGCTCAATGCCGGTACTTTTCAGGTCGGGGCCGCGGTCTTGAGCCTGAGCGGTAGCTACGTGCAGGCCAGCAATGGTCGGTTGGCCCTACTGGTGGGCGACAAGCTCTCGGCCGGCGGCACCGCGACCTTGCAGGGTGGCGCGCTGTACGTGCTGGGAAAGCACGACTACGTGGTCAATAACACCGCCTACAAGGTGTTGGAAGCCAGCGGCGGCTTGACCGGCACGTTCGCGTCGGTGACGTCGCCGTCGAACGTGTTCGTGACCGCGTCGCTGTCCTACGATGCCACCAGTGCTTCGATCACGCTGCAGTCGTTGAGCGTCACCGCGGCGGCGGCTGGTTTCGGCATCAGCAATGCGGCCACCCTGGCTTCGGCGAGTCGCGTGGATGCGGCGTTCGCACGGTTGGATGCGCAATTGCAGCATGCACCGGCGACGGTCGATGGAGCCCTGTTGAAAGCGGCCGGCGCGGTGCAGCAGTCGCCGACGGTGGCGGCGGCCACGGCAACGCTGCGCAGCCTGTCCGGCGAAGCCCATGCCGCTGCCGGTGCGATGACCTTCGACACCATGGACCTGCAGCGGCGCGCGCTGTCCAGCCGCTTCGATCTGCTGGTCGAGCGGCCACGTGCGGTCGGTGCCTGGAGTCAGCAACTGGGCGAGACCGGCCAGGGCAGCTTTGCCGGCAGTCAGTTCCAGTTCGATGGTTGGTTGATGGGCCAGGACATGCGGCTGGGCGAGCATACGGTGGGCGGTGTCGCCTTCGGCGAGAGTCACGCCAACGATGCCGGGAGCCTGGATCGCAGCCGCAATCGCCAAGTGCAGGGTCAGGCGTATTTCGGTGCGACGTCCGGTAAGGCGTATGCGTTGGCGCAACTGGGCAGTGGACAATACCGCCGCCAGCTCGACCGCAGTCTGTTGCTCGGCGATAGCGTCGCCGGTGCGTCCAGTCGCTATAGCGGGCGCTTTCTCTCCACCAGTGTCGAGATCGGCTATCGCATGGGCCGTGGCCCGGCCTGGCTGACGCCCTATGCCGGCGCCGACTACAGTCGTATCGACAGCGATGGTTTCCGCGAGCAGGGCGGCGACGGATTCGGGCTCATGGCCGATGCCGCGTCTTCCTCGCGCAGCCAGGCGCTGGCCGGCTTGCGCACTGGCGTCGGCGGTCACCGCTGGTCGCTGCAGGGCTATGCCGAGTGGCAGCAGACCCTGGCCGCGCAGGGGTTGGACCGCCAGGCCCGCTTTGTCGGCCTGGACGCGTGGGCGCCGCTGGTCGATCTGCAACCTGCACGCGCCGGTGGTCTGTTCGGCGCGAGCCTGCAGACCCATTGGAACACCTCGGTGCTTGGGCTGGGCTACGACCAGCGCTTCGGTCCGCGTGGCGATGATCGCGTGTTCTCGCTGCGCTACCGCCTGGGGTTCTGACCCCAGGGCGGTAGCGTGGGGCCGAGGTCTCAGTCGCGCTGTTCCGGTGCGGACCGTGACAGCGCGGTAGTGTGTCAGCGGGTGCGGCAAGGGCGCTTGTCGGTGGCGTTGGTCGGCCGCGATTCGGCCTAGGCTTTGCGCCATTGGACGTGCGCTATTCGCCGCGCAGATGCCCCATCGAACGCGGTGCCGTGCGGCCTAGCGGCAGTTTGAGTTTGCCAATGGCCTGCATGCGTGCCTCGGCGATGCGGTCGGCAGCCTGTTGCGGCGGGATATTTTCGCGCTCGGACAGGTCGAAGATCTTGCCGAGGTTGTGATACATGCTACGGATCAAGCGCATCGCGCGTTCGCGGTTGTATCCGTCGATTTCCAGCGATACGTTCATCACGCCGCCGGCATTGACCGCGTAATCCGGTGCGTAGAGGATGCCGCGGCGATGCAGTTCCTCGCCGACGGCCGCACTGGCCAATTGGTTGTTGGCGGTGCCGCAGACGATCTTTGCCTTCAATCGTGGCAGCTTGGCTTCGTCGATGGCATTTTCCAGCGCGCACGGAGCCAGCACGTCGGCGGCGACGTCATAGATCTCCTCGGGCGTCACCGCTTCGGCGCCGTATTCGGCGACCGCGCGCTCGACCAGCGTCGGATCCAGGTCGGTGACGTATAGCTTGGCGCCGCGCTCCTTGAGCAGCTTCACCAACTCCATCCCGATGTGGCCCAGGCCCTGCACCGCGATGCTGATCCTGCCGATTTCTTCGTGACCAAGTTTGCGTTGCAAGGAGGCCAGCAGCGCCTGCAGCGCACCGTAGGCGGTGAACGGGGCCGGATCGCCGGAGCCGCCGTGTACTTGGTGCACGCCGGTGACGTATTCGGTCTCCAGGTAGATCTGCTCCATGTCGTTGACGTCGGTGCCGACGTCCTCGGCGGTGATGTAGCGCCCGCCCAGCGAATCCACGTAGCGACCGAAAGCGCGGAACAGCGCCTCGGATTTGTCGGTTTTCGGATCGCCGATGATCACCGCCTTGCCGCCGCCGATGTTCAGCCCCGCCAGCGCGTTTTTGTAGGTCATCGTGCGGCTGAGCCGCAGTGCGTCCTGTAGCGCCGATTCGGTGTTGGTGTAGGGACGCATACGCACGCCGCCCAGCGCGGGGCCAAGGACGGTGTTGTGGATGGCGATGATCGCTCGTAGGCCGATATCGCGGTTGTGGCAGAAAACGACTTGTTCGTGGCCGGTGGTGGCAAGCGTTTCGAAAAGCATGAGGGCTCCGCTGGCGTTACAGGTGTCGAATACCGTGTTTCCAGGAACTTGCCTAGTTAAATGATTGAAAAACAAAAAACGCGACGGTTCCGGAACTGGCCCTGATCGTCGCGATACTGCATCTTAAATCAATTGTGCGCCAATGTAATGACCCACTGAAATCCCTGCGCGGGTGTGACGTTTCGAAGGAGACACCGATGACTGCAGTGGATGACTACAGTGATGGAGGAGGAGCAGATCAAGCCTTGGATGGCCGGCGCAAGTTGGCGGTCGTGGCAGAGCTTCTTCAAGGCAAGGCTAGGCTGGTCCAGGCCAGCGGCGGTTCGATCTGATGCCGGTGCAGATCGAGGGGGCATCGGCATCGGACCAAGACGGGCGATCCGTCTTGGGGGCGCTAACAAAACGACTGCGTCGCCGCTAGACGGGCGCTGGCAGTGCTCGGAATCCTCATGTACCCCCCTGTACACTGCGGTTCCTGCACACTGTCCGCGCCCACCCGACAGTGACGCGCGACGTTTTGTTAGCCACTCTTACTTCCGCGTTGCAGGCCGCGCTGTGGCCTGCAACGCGGTGGATGTGATTACGGCAGTCCGGCCAGCCAGTCGTCGTCGCTGCCTTCGTTGATGTCGGCGAACAGCGGTGTGGAGAAGTAGCGCTCGCCAGTGTCCGGTAGCATTGCCAGAATCACCGCACCGGGCGCGGCAGTCTCGGCCACCTGCAATGCGGTGGCGACGGTGCCGCCACCGGAAATGCCGGTGAAAATGCCTTCCTCCGCGGCGAGGCGGCGTGAGGTTGCGATGGCTTCGTTGTCCTCCACGCTCAGTACCGTGTCGTAGACCGAGCGGTTGAGCACCTCGGGGACGAAGTCGGGTGTCCAGCCCTGGATCTTGTGCGGCTTCCATTCCTGGCCTTGCAGCAACGCCGCACCGGCCGGTTCGCTGGCGATGATGCGCACCTCCGGGCGTGCGATTCGCAGCACTTCGCCGACACCGGTCAGGGTGCCGCCGGTGCCCCAGCCGCTGACGAAGTGGTCCAGCCGGCGGCCGGCGAAATCGCGCAGGATTTCCGTGGCGGTGGTGTTGCGGTGGTAGGCAGGATTGGCCGGGTTGGCGAACTGCCGTGCCAAAAACCAACCGTGTTCTTTGGCCAGTTCTTCTGCTTTGCGCACCATGCCGCTGCCGCGTTCTGCGGCCGGTGTCAGGATCACCTTGGCCCCATAGGCGCGCATCAACTTGCGCCGTTCGATCGAGAAGGTCTCCACCATGGTCGCGACAAAGTTGTAGCCGCGAGCGGCAGCGATCATTGCCAGGGCCACGCCTGTGTTGCCGGAAGTCGCCTCGACGATGGTGTCGCCGGGTTTGAGCAGGCCGCGCGCCTCGGCGTCGAGCACGATCCCCATGGCAAGGCGATCCTTGACCGAGCCACCGGGATTGAACGCTTCGACCTTGACGTACAGGCTGGTGTGCCTCGGTGCCAGACGTTGCAGCTTGACCACCGGCGTGTGGCCGATGGTGTCGAGGATGTTGTCGTAGATCGCCATTGCAGTGTCTCCGGAATGGGGGCGGGTCAGGCGGTGTGCATGAGCGGCGCCGCTGCCAGCCAGCAGGCGCGCCCGCGATACCGCCACAATCCTTTGTTCCCGCGCCAATGCCCTCCAGGGCAGTCTATCCGGCGCGGCCTTCTCGCGATCATGGTAATCAAAGCAGGACGCATGGTGGAGCGCAATACGGGATGGTGAAAGCAGCGACGACCTTAGCGTCCGCGCCTGATCGCTGGAAATCACCTCCTGTCTGGGGCCAATCGCTTTCGGTTATAAGCTGGGGCCGATTTCCACTAAAGTCGCGATTCCTATGCCAGATATTGTCTCGCCCTCGTTCCGATGACGCTGATCCAGCTTCGTTACCTCGTCGCCATCGTCGATGCCGACCTGAACATCACCCTGGCGGCGGCGCGCGTGCATGCCACGCAGCCGGGGCTATCCAAACAGCTGAAACAACTCGAGGACGAGTTGGGCTTTCTGTTGTTCGTGCGCAAGGGGCGTAGTCTGGAGGCGGTGACACCGCCGGGTCGGGAGGTGATCGCGCGCGCCCGCGCGGTGCTGGCCGAGGCCAATAATATCCGCACCTATGCCGCCAACCAGCGTCGCGAGAGCCAGGGCCAGCTCACCCTCATCACCACGCATACCCAGGCGCGTTTCGTGCTGCCGCCGGCGGTGGCGCGGATCAAGCAGCGCTATCGGCAGGTCAGCGTGCATTTGCAGCAGGCTGCCGAGAGCGCTGCGCTGGATTTGCTGGGACAGGGCGATGCCGACATCGCCATTGTCAGCACTGCCGGCAATGCGCCGGGTGCGGGTATCGCGGTACCGCTGTACCGCTGGCGGCGCCTGGTGCTGGTGCCGCGCGGACACGCCTTGGATATGCCGACGCGGGCGCCGGATATGGTGACGTTGGCGGCGCAGCCGTTGATCAGTTACGAATCCTCGACCCGTGCCGAATCTTCGTTGCAGCGTGCATTCGCTGGCCTCGGGTTGGAGCCGAGTATCGCGTTGACCGCGCTCGACGCGGATCTGATCAAGACCTACGTACGTACCGGGCTGGGCGTTGGCCTGCTGGCAGAGATGGCGGTCGACGCCAACGACACCGATCTGCGTGCATGGCCGGCGCCGGCGGAGATTCCCGAGTGCATCGCCTGGGCCGTGCTGCCGCGCGATCGCGTGTTACGTGACTATGCATTGGAGCTGGTGCATGCGCTTGCTCCGCAAATCGATACACGTGATCTGCGCCGGGTCATGGAGGGTAATCAACCACCGGATTGGCCGATGCCGCCGCGCTGGGAAGCGCTGACTCGGACCCGCATCGACTGATCTGGTGGCCGGGTCGGTGGCTCAGTTTTCTTTCTTTACCGGCAGCGTCACCGTGAAACGGCTGCCGTGGCCCTGGCGGCTGCGGACCTCGACGCCGCACCCGAGGGTGTCCGCTGCCCGGCGCACGATCCACAGGCCAAGGCCCAGGCCATCGCTGCGCGGATCGGCCTGACGGAAGGCCTGGAACAGGGTGCGCAGGCTATCCGGATCCATGCCGATGCCGCAGTCGATGATCTCCACGGCCACCGTGTTGCCGCGCCGGCGGCAGCCGACCAGGACCTTGCCATGCGCGGTGTACTTGACCGCATTTCCGATCAGATTGCCCAGCAACGTGGACAACAGCGGCGCGTTGCTGTGCACGCGCAGCGTGGTCGGCACGTTGCGCAGTTGCACTCCATTGGCTTTGGCCTGGGGGCGCCAGGTTTCCAGAATTGGCGCCAGCACCTCGGCCAGGGGCAGATCGTGCAAGGTCGGCAGGCTGAACTCGCCGCTGACCGCGCTGGTAGCCAGCGTGTCCAGCCCGGTCGCCACCTGATTCAAGGCTGCGCGCGCGGCATCCAGCGGCAATTCGCTGGCCTCGCCGAGCTGGCGTTGTACCTTGGCCAGCGCATAGGAGGCGGTGCGTAAGGGCGCTTTCAGATCGTGGCCGGCAATGGCCAGCAAGCGACTACGGTAGTGGCTGGATTCCTGTGCAAGATGCAGCGCTTTACGCAGTTCCAGTTGTGCCATCGACTGCCGCGCCAATGCGCGCAGTGCTTCGATCTGTTCGTAGGTGAGGTGCCTTGGGCGATGGTCCAACACGCAGACCGTACCCAGGGGCAGACCGTCGGAGGTCTTCAACAATGCGCCCGCGTAAAAATGCAAGTGCATCTCGCCGGTCACCAGGGGGTTGTTGGCGAAGCGTGGGTCCTCGCGTGTGTCCGGCACCAGCAGTAGATCGTCTTCCAGCAGCGCATGCGCGCACATCGAGACGGTCAGCGGGGTTTCCCGTATGCCCAGCCCGACCTCGCTCTTGAACCATTGCCGCTCGCTGTCGATCAGGCTGACCACGGCGATTGGGGTCTGGCAAATCAGCGCGGCCAGCCGGGTGATATCGTCGAAGGCGGGTTCGCGCGGCGTATCCAGGATCGCGTAGCTATGCAGGGCATCCAGACGCAGCACTTCGTTGTGCGGCTTGATGGCGCAATAAACAGGGAGAACGGTGGATTCGTTGGTGGACATGCGGCCCGGTCCGACGGCAGAAGAACCCAAGTCTAGGGTATCGCGTGCGATGCTGCCGACGTTGCGCCCTTGGGGCGCTCGCGCTGGCGGCCTGCGTTGCGTGTTGGCCCGGCCATACGCCAGGGGATGCTTCGCCCATCGTGTGTCGGTGAAGAGCGTATGCATACCGTGTTGTGCGGGGAGCGTCGATAGTCGGTCGGCTCGACGGCTGCGGCGACACGTCGCGTTGGCGTGCCGGTGGGCGTGTACTAGACTGGGATGATGTTCCGTCTCCGCCAGCCACCGTCGTTGTGGGCCGCGCTCGCCGTGTTGGCGATCGGGTTGCTGTTGCTGGCGCCGTTGATCAGTCGTTGCCAGCAGGCGCCCTCTGGTGAGGTGGCGTTGCATGGCCAGGCGTTGTGCACCAGCAGCGGCCTGCGCCTGCCGGGGCTCGCGGGCAGTGCGTTACCGGTGCAGGCCGGACATCACGACGACGCTGGGCTGGCGCACGCACCGCTCTGCGATTACTGCTTGTTGGCCGCGCGTCTGTTGCCGTGGATGGCATTGCTGTTGGTATTGCTGCCCTGGCGCGGTACACCCGCTCCCGACGCGTCTGTATGCAGTGTTTTTGCCACGGCCGATTTCGGTCGCGCACATCCCGCACGCGGACCTCCGCTGTTCTGTTGATCCATAGGTTGGTTGTTTACGTGCTGCGACCTCGTCGCGGCAGGTCCTTCCTTTGTATCGATGGAGTCATCGATGATGCGTTTTCTCTACATGCCGACGGCGGCGTGCTGCTGCGTCTGTGCCGCGGTGGTCGCGCCGGCGCGCGCCGAGGTCGACGCACCGCCGGTCGCTGCCGGCGACTCTGTGTTGACGTTGGGCAAGGTCCAGGTCGCCTCGCCGCTCGCCGCTGGTTCCAGTGCGCGCAACGTGTTCAGTTCCGTGGACATCCTCGGCGGCGATTTGTTGCAGGATCAGCATGTCGATAACACTTCGGCACTGCTGTTGCGCGCGCCTGGTGTGCAAGTCACCCAGTTCAAAATGGGGACCGAGGGCGGTACGTTTTCCTTTCGTGGTTTCAACGGCGAAGGTCGGGTCAATGCGGTCAAGCTGCTGATCGACGGCATTCCCAGTAACGACAATAACGGCGCCATGCCTTATCTGGATGCGGTGTTCCCGCTGGATATCGCCGCGCTCGAAATCGTGCGTGGCACCAACGATCCGCGATACGGCCTGAACGCGATCGCCGGCAGCGTGGAAGTGCTGACGCGCAGCGGCGGCAACGATGGACGTGCCAGCGTCACCGTCGGCAGTTTCGGCACCCGCGAGGTGCAGGCGCTGCAAGGCATCGAGCACGGTGGCTGGAGCCAGAACTACTTCGCCGCCTGGCGCGATAGCGATGGTTACCGCGACCATGCCGACGCGCGTAAACGCGTGTTCGCCGGCAAGTGGTTCTACACAGACCCGGATGCGCGTTGGCGTGCCGGGCTCAGCATGCGCTACTACCACGACGCGGCCTTGGAAGCGGGGTATCTGGATGCCGCCACGGCGCAGAGCGCGCCGCGCAGTTCGCCGGATTACGCGCGCGATGACCGCAGCGAACGCCAGACCGGGCAGGTCGGGCTACATCTTGATGCGCGCCTGGCCGACACCGTGCACAGCAGTACGACGCTGTACTGGAATCGCTACCAGAACCAGCGATGGGTGCGCTTCACCGCGGCTGGCTTGCAACAGGAACGCGATACCGACGAGACCCAGCGTGGCTTGCTGAGCAAGCTCAGTTGGGGGCCGCATGTGGATTGGGCGGAATCGTTCGCGCTGGAAGGCGGAGTCGATGGGCAATGGCAGGACAACGCCTCGCAGCGTTATCGCACCGTGGCGCGGGTACGCACCGCGCCGTTACGCGACTGGGATTTCGATCTGCACACGCGTGGCGCCTACGTGCAGGTGGTATTGCGGCCGAATGCGGGTCTGCAACTGGTGCCAGGCTATCGTGTGGATTGGGTGGGTGGGCAGTTCCGCGATCTGTCCAGCGGTGCGCGTTATCCGGCCTACGCCTACGGCACCATCCGGCAACCCAAATTCGGCGCGGTGTACACGCTGACCGCGCAGACCAGTGCCTACGCCAACATCGGTCGCAGTTTCCAGATTGGCAGCGGCAATGGCGCCTATCGCACCCAATCGCGCGATCTGGCGCCGTCGTTCAACGACGGCTGGGAGACCGGATTGAAGTTCGTCGGTGCGCAACAGCGTTGGGACGCGCGTGTGGCGTACTGGGAACAGCGTGCTTCCGACGAAGTGGCCACCATCTTCGGGGTCAACGGCAGCGTCGGCACGAGCGAGGTCGGTAACGTCGGCAAGACCCTGCGTCGCGGCTGGGACGCGCAACTGAACCTGCATCCGGACGAACGCTGGATGCTGTGGCTGGCGTATTCGCGGCAACGGGCGTTGATTGAGACCCCGGACCCGAGTGCGCCGACGACACGTGGTAAGGAGATCGAAAACGTGCCGCACTTTCTGGCCAGTGCCGGTGTCGACTGGCAGGCGACATCGCGGTTGAAACTCTCGGTCTGGGGTAACGCGCAGGGCGATTACTACGTGGAGCGCAGCAATACCCTGGGCCGTTACGGCGGTTATGCGTTGGCCAATCTGGGTGCGGCCTGGGACTGGGGAGCGCAGCGCGAGATCTCCGTGCAACTGAAGAACCTGACCGATCGCCACTACGTGTATGTCTGGTACGACAGCGGTTCTTCCGGTCAATCGCCCGGCGACGGCCGTGCCCTGTACGTCACCTTGAGCTGGGGTTGGTGATGACACGCAGCATGATGGCGGAGGTTGTGCCACCGGCGCGTTTTTACCGTGCGGTGTGGCGCTGGCATTTCTACGCTGGCTTGCTGGTGCTGCCGTTTCTGATCTGGCTGGCGTTGACCGGTGCGGCATTCGTCTATCAGCAGCCGATCGACGGCTATTTCCATCGCGCGCTGAAGACGGTGACGGTGTCCGCTGACGCACGAGCGCTGCCGCCGCAGCGACTGCTGGATGCAGCGTTGGCGGTGCAGCCGGGGCAGGCGTTGCGTTACACCACGCCGGTGCGTTCCGACGCTTCGGCGGAAGTGACCATCGCCGCCGCCGATGGGCGTCACATGGTGGTGTACGTGGATCCCTATCGGGCGCGGGTGCTTGGCCGTTTGCCCGAGCATGGCACCGTGGCCTGGACCATCCGCCGCTTGCACAGCCTCGACTACGTCGGCTGGTTCGCCAGAGCGTTGATCGAAGTGGCCGCGGGCTGGGCGATTTTGCTGGTGTTGACTGGGATCTATCTGTGGTGGCCACGCGGGCGGCGCGCGGGCGTGACCCGTGTGCGCGGACGGCCACCACAGCGGAGGTTCTGGCGCGATGTGCATGCGCTTACTGGCAGTGTCGTCGGCGCGATGCTGTTGTTTCTGGCGCTGACCGGATTGCCGTGGTCGTGGTTCTGGGGCGCGCAGGTCAACCGGCTCGCCAATGGCCATCACTACGGTTATCCGGCCGGGCTGCGGGTGAATCTGCCCATGTCCGCGCAGCGCCTGGGCGAGACCGAGGTGCCGGCCTGGTCGTTGCGTCAGGCGCGCGTGCCTGAATCGGTGCTGTCGTCAGCCGCACCAGCAACCACGCATGCGATGCGCACCGCCGAGGACGCAAGTGCCGCGATGACCGTTGCCGGCCAGGCCGCCATTGCAATTGGCCTGAACGCGGCGGTGGCACGCTTTCGAGCGCGCGGCATCGCTGCCGGTTACAGCGTGGCCTTGCCGCGTGGTCCCCGCGGCGTGTACACCGCCTCGGTGTATCCGCCGGACTTGGCGCAGCAGCGCGTGATTCATCTGGATCAATACAGTGGCAAGGTCCTGCTGGATATGCGCTACGCCGACTACGGCCCGCTGGCCAAGGCGTTGGAGTGGGGCATCAACGTGCACATGGGGCAGGAGTATGGCTGGTTCAATCAGGTACTTTTGATCGCCTCGTGCTTTGGCATCGGGGTGTTGTGTGTCAGCGCCGTGCTGGTGTGGTGGAAGCGGCGCCCGGCCCGCGCGCTGGGTGTGCCGCCACCACCGGACTGGCGCACGTTGCGCGTTGTGGTCGCGTTGTTGGCGCTCGGTGGGGCGCTGTTCCCGTTGGTTGGCTTATCGCTGATGCTGATGCTGGCGCTGGATTGGTCGCTGGTGCTGCGGCACGAGTGAACGCGCTGGCGATGGGGCACTGCTTTCGCAGCGGTTCCGCTGGCTCTGTGGCAGGGAGCTCGTTGCGATCGGCCATGTCGGAAATCTCGCTATGGCCTCAATCATGGGGAAATCGCTCAGTCCGGTTCTCGTGTTGCTCTTGCAAGTTGAGAGCGTCCAGCGACTGAGCGCCGATGTCCTGCGATAGAGTGCAGTGCGGTGCTGATGGCACCTGATCGTTCTTGTCTTCAGGTCGCGCTGTCGGGCGTCCCACTGGTGTTTGCGGCTGCCTTGGCCGCGTCGCGTGCTTCGCGTTTGCGCGCTTCCTTCTCGTCCTGCTGTTTCTTCTTGGCCAGTTCGCGCTGACGTTTTTCAAAGGAGTAGTTGGGCTTGGCCAAGTGATGTCTGCTTGTCGGTGGTAGATGGCCAGTGTAACCGCTGCGCGGCGCAGTGGCAGAAACGGACAGGCCGCCCGGTTGGGGCGGCCTGTCCTGACGCAGGAGTACGAGTGCGGTACTCCTTGCTCTTGGGCTTACTTGCTCAGGTATTTCCGGATGTGTGGATACACGTCCGAGAAACGCGAGTAGTAATCGGGCTCTTTCGGCGTTTTGCAGGACGAGCCGCCATCGAACAGGCCGCCGCGCAATTGGTAAGCGCCGTTGTCTTTGACGGTGAACAGGGCCGAACCGGACGAACCATCCTCGGTGACACCGGCCTTCCATTGCACGCGGTACAGCGGCGACTTGTCTTCGAACGAACGGGATAGGGCCGTCACGTTGCCCAACGAATACTTTTTCACGTCGCCTTGGGGGTGATGAATGCCGATGATCGGGGTGCCTGTTGAAGGGATCGCCTGACTGGTCCATCCGGCGAAAAATGCTCCGCTCGGCGGTGCGGTCTTCAGCTCCAGCAAGGACACGTCGCGGGTATCGTTGGTGTAGCGTACATAAGCACCGCCGCTGAGCGTGGCGTACTCCGGATTGATCTTTGAACCATTACAGGTGGTGGCATCGTAGAACCAGTAGGTCTGCAAAGTGTTGGCCACATCCTGGGTGCTGATGCAGTGAGACGCAGTCCAGAACAGGAATTTCTTCGGCGTATTGAGGTTGTTGAGCAGAGTGCCGGTGCAGGTGAAGGTGGAGCCGTCTTTGTTGGTGATCAGCATGCGCGCCACCGACTTGGTGGCCGAGATGAAGCCGGGCGTCGGATTGGTGCGGCACGCGACGTCGTGCTCGCATGAGCCGCTCTCGCCGCTCATTGGCTGCATCATCGCGTCGTTGGCGACAGGACTGATGTCCATGTGCGAAACCTTCGGCATCTTCAACGTGAAGTTCTGTGGGGACTGGCCTTTCGGCAGTTCGATTTCCACCACCATGCGCGCGCCAGCGACCACGGCCGACCAGCCTGGTGCGCTACCGGCGAAATAGGCACCGTTCTGTTCGAACACGCGACCATCCTTGCTGGCGAAGCGTAGCGTCGCTTGACTCGGATCGCCTGGGTGAGCGCCGCTGCCGCTGAGTTGCAGCGCCACGCGCAGCGCTGCGGCATTGGTGGAGCTGATCTCGAAGCTGGTCACCTGCGCGCCGTCGGACAGTGTCTGCCAGTGAAGATGGCCCAGGTCGATGTCCGGCTTGACGATATCGCGTGAGAAGCCGATTTGCAGTGGCTTTCCCTGTTTGACTTGCTGTCCGCGTAATTGCTGAATCTTGGCGGTGCTGACGCTGTCGGGCGCGGGCAGTGCGATCAGGGCGTGCGCGTGCGCGCTATCTGCGGCGAGACTGCTATTTGCGGCGAGGCTGTGCAGTTCCGCCCCGCCCAGTGCAGCGGCGTTCGGCGGAGTGTCGACTGCGGCGGAATCCATCTCGTCGGCCACGGGTGGAGGGTTTGCGATGGCCGTGGAAGACAGGCCCGCGATGCTGGCGAGCAATGCGATAGACAGGGCATGTTTGCGACTCATGGATCATCCTTATTGCGTATTACTTCAGGTGGCATCAGGCGGGTTGCCTGATGGCGATTGCGACACTTTTTCAAGTGTTCCTCCAAGCCTAAAACAGGCGCAGTTGCGATAGCGTGTCTGGGATGTGTTTTCTGCGTCATGACATAAGTTCCCTTAGTTTTTCGTGAGTATGCGCACATTTTGGTGGCGGCCCGGCTGCTGTTGCGGATGCCGGAAACCCTCCTGCTTGCACAGGAGGGCCGCACGTATCTGGAGTCGAGCGATGAAATGCCTGCCGTTGTTGTGCGTTGTCCTCGCCGTGTGGGTCACGACGCTGGGTGTGGTGTACGCCGCACCGGCGCCTGGCGCCGCCCTGGAGGGTAAGGTCACGCGTGCGCCTGACACGCTCAAACCCAGCGACGTGATGGCGATGCAGCAGCGGCTGTTGGATTGGGCGCAATTGCAACGCTATCGTGCCGATACGCCGCCCTGGCAGCGTCGGCCATGGGGGCGCGGCGAGTGGTGTTCTATGGCGACTCCATCACCGATGCATGGGGGCGCAGGGAAGGGACACACTTCTTCCCCGGTAAATCCGGCTACGTCAACCGGGGTATCTCCGGGCAGACCACCGCACAAATGCTGGTGCACTTGCGTCAGGACGTGATCGATTTGAAACCAGCGGTGGTGGTGATCCTGGCCGGCACCAACGACCTTGCGGGCAATACCGGGCTTTCCACGCTGGGCATGATCGAGGACAACCTACGCTCGATGACCGAACTGGCCCAGGCCAATCACATCAAGGTGGTGCTGGCATCGGTGTTGCCCGTCAGTGACTATCCGTGGCGGCCCGGCTTGCAGCCGGCGGGCAAGGTCCGCGCGCTTAACGCCTGGATGCGGGAGTACGCGCAGCACCAGGGTGCGGTGTATCTGGACTACTACGGCGCTTTGAGCAACCGCGAGGGTGGGATGGATAAAGCCGTGGCGATCGATGGTGTGCATCCCAACAACGCCGGCTATGCGCTGATGGCGCCGTTGGCTGAGCAAGCGATACAACGCGCGCTGGCGCACCACTGAGCGTAGTGGCGCGCATGATGGGCCGAGTCGTGCGCGCTGCCATGGCTAGAGGGTGCAGGTTGTACGGTGTCTCCGTGCGGCTCAGAAGCGCTCGCTGTTCGGCAGATAGCGCCACTCGCCCGACGCCAGCTTGCCCAGTGCAATGCGACCGATGCGCAGGCGCCGCAATCCGATCACCTCCAGCCCCACCTGTGCGCACATGTCATGCAACTGACCGGGTTGCACTTGTTTGATCGCGAAACGCAGGCGATCCTCGTTCTGCCAGCTGACCTTGCATGGCGGCAATGTGCGCGATCCGTGGCGTAGGCCGTGGGCGAGCCGGTGCAGGCCATAGGGCAGCAGGTCGCCGCGCACTTGGACCACGAACTCCTGTTCGATTGTGGCGGCGTCCTCGTTGAGTCGGCGCAGCACGCGGCGGTCCTGGCTGAGCACCAGCAGCCCGCTGGCTTCCTGCTCCAGTGGCAACGGCATGCTCAGGTGCAGGAAGTGGCGTTTGAGCATGCGCCTGTCGGTCGGATCCAGCCTGCTGCGCGTCGCGGGACTGGCCAGTGCCAGTGCTTGCGCCGCAGTCAGTCCAATGGGTTTGTGCAGCAGCAAAGTGGCCGCGTCGTCCACTCCCAACTGCGCATCGGGTGCCAGTGTCACATGCTGCGTGGTGATGTTGGCCTGGGGTTCCTCGACCACGATGCCGTCCACGCTGACCCAGCCGCCTTCGATGTACTGCTGGGCTTCGCCGCGCGAGCAGTGCAGCATGGCGGCGAGGTATTTGTCGAGGCGAATGGGGGCGGACATCGGCGTCGCTGCAATCGGTGGGCGGGCAGTGTAAGGGCGCGGCGGTTGTCCCGCCACGCGGCCGGACTCCGATGTCGGACGAAATTCAACGCGATGAGTTGCTGGCGCAGATCAAACGCCAATGTGGAGCCGGCACCATGCGTGCGCATCGTGGGGATGGAAGAGATTGTTGCGTACGCTTTTTTTCGGTGACATTGGAATTGGTGCATGGCGCTCAGGTGATGTGCTCGGGTGCTATGCGCGATGCTGACGCGTGCAGCGGGTATCATTCGGTTCCTAGATAGCGGTTCCGCGGAAGGTTTCGATGCGTAATCCCTTGCAGGAGCAGTTGCTCAAGGCCGGTTTGGTCAAGAAGAGTCAGGTGTCCCAGGTGGCACGGGAACAGGCCAAGGCGCGTCAGGGCAAGTCACCGCCGCCGCCCAGTGCCGAACAAGTGGAGAGCGAGCGGCTGCGCCAGGAACGGGTGGAGCGCGACCGCGCTCTGGCCGCCGAGCGCAATGCGCAGCTGCGGGCGCAGGAGCAGCGCGCGCAAGCGCGACAGATCGTGGAAAGCCACAAACTCAAGGCTGATGGCGAGATCGACTATCACTTCGTCGATGCTGGAAAAATTCAACGGCTGCGGGTGGATGCGGCGTTGCGCGCGCAGTTGATCGCCGGCAGCGTGGTGATCGCGCGGCTGGAGGCGGGTTATGCGCCGATTCCGCGTGCGGTGGTGGACAAGGTCGCCAGTCGCGATCCGACGGCGATCATATTCGACGCCTTGGCAGCGCCGCTTGCCAGCAGCGGGGAGGACGATCCGTATTACAGCCGTTTTCAGGTGCCTGACGATCTGATCTGGTAAGTGCGCGGATCAGCGAGCGCGGTGTCAGCCTGTGCCTTCCAGACGTTTCCACAGTGCGGTGGGGATGCGCGGCAACGCTTCCAATGCGGGCTTGGCGAACAGATAGCCCTGGTATAGGTCGATTCCCAGCGTGCGCAAGGCATGGTACTCGGCAGGCGTTTCAACGCCTTCTGCGAGCACGGTGCAGCCGAGTGCAGCGGCCATTTGCACGATACCGCCGACGATGTGCCGACGTGTTGCGCTGGTATCGATGCCATGGATCAGGCCGATGTCCAGTTTGATTAAGTGCGGTTGGAAATCGGCGAGTAAATTGAGGCCGGAATGGCCGGCGCCGAAATCGTCGATCGCGGTCAGAAAACCATGCTCTGCGCAGCGGTTCAGGATCTGCATCACTTTGGGTAGGTCGGTGATGTATTCGGATTCGCTGAGTTCGAAGATCAGTCCGCTGATCGGCATGCCGAAGCGCTCGGCGGCGGCCAGGGTCATACGAATGCAAGTCGTCGGCTCGTACATCGCATTGGGGATGAAGTTGATCGACAGGCGCGTGCGCAAGCCCAGGCGAGTGGCGGTGGCAATTGCCTGCACCCGGCAGGTTTGATCGAAGTGGTGCAGTTGCTCTGGCCGGACACGTCCTAACATGGCGGCGGCGCTGCTGCCGTCTTCGCCGCGGACCAGCGCCTCGTAGGCGTAGATCGTGCGTGTGGCGGCATCGACGATCGGCTGGAACGCCATGTGCACTGCGAAATCCAACGGTTCTGCGTCGCCGCAGTTGCCGTAAGCAGGCTGGCCCAGTTCCGCGGACTGAGAACGCAGAATCATACGGGATCGTGATGGCGACGAAGAGCAGACAGTATGCGTAGTCGGCGTGAAGACCGCGCATAGTGCGCGCGTCTAGCCGGCTTCGAGTTCGCCGACTTTCTTCAGTACGCGGGTGGTGCCGAGCACTTCGATGCGGCCGCCGGCCTTGCGGAAGGCGGCCATGTCCGCCTCGATACGCTCGCGGCTGAGGCCCTTCTGCGTCTTGTCGACGGCATTGGCGCCGCGCCCGAGTTTGTTGCTGGACGCAGTGGTCTTGCTGATGGGGCGTGCCATGGTCGAACTCCTGAAATCAGTACATTGTCAACGGAATGCCACGCCGCAACTGGTCGTTGTGGATGCGGCGGATGTCGCGGCAGTACGGACCTGCCATGGTGAACTTGCGGCAGATCGCCGGCCGTTGCGCGTAGATCGAGCAACACATGCGCTTGCTGTCCACGGCCACGCACCAGCCCTCCTCGTCGCGCGCCATCGCGAGCAGGCCGTCGCGGGTGTGTTCGGTGAGGTGTTTGGGGATTTGGTCCTCGGGCATCAGCAGCACGGTCAGACGGCAGCAAATCGCATCGCAGCGGTCGCAGGCAATGGTCGTTTTGCTGCTGTGCGGCGGTGCCGTTGGCGTCTTCATGGGCGGTTGCGGCTGTTACGCTGCTGGGCAGAACGATGCACACAAGAAACGGCGGCGTGATCCGTCCAGGTGCGCGGATGCGGTTGGGAAATAACGGCGGACACGGGCGCTCCCGGTGAAGCAGGCTCGGCGATGGGGTAGAGCCTGGAGCGAGAAGGGGGCGAGTCGGGCGACAGAAAGGGAGGGCCGGACGAGACGCGTGTAACGACTTGATGCTGAAGCGTATTAACGCATATTACGCCAGTCGCGACGGGCGCGTATGAACGGGGTTGGTTTACCCCCGGACACGCTGTTGCGGTTTTAGGGGATAGCGGTTTCGTTACCCGTGTGGTGGCCGAGGGATGGGCCGCGTCGCTGCTCAGTCGTGTGCTGCGGCCAGCGCCAGGCCCTGTACCACTCCGAACGCGGGATCGCCATGCACCAGGCGTGCCTGCGGGAATGCGGCGGCGACCAGTTGCTGCAAATCCTTGGCGCGCGACATGCCACCGGTCAGAAAGACGGCGGCCGGATCGCCGCCGATCTCCTGGCGCACCTGTGCGAGCAGTGCTTCCAGCGCGTCGCGATAACTGCGCGCGGCCTGTGACAAGGCCTCGGCACACACCTGCACTTGTAGCCCGGTTTCGATGTATTCCAGGGTTTCGCTATGCTGCGCGGTGTCGCTGAGACGGATCTTGCTGCGTTCCACCGCGCGGTACAGGCGCGCGGTGTTGCCTGCGTGCTGCAGGGCTTGCAGGCGCGCGTCGTAGGGCGAGGGCACCGCATCGTAGCGATGCTGGCGAAAGTCGCGCTGGCGGGTGGTGTCCTGCACCATCGCCGCCTCCACGTAGTGGTGCGAGGGTACTCGCGTGATCCCGCGGCCGAACAGTGGCATGAAGCAGGCCAGGCTCAGCGCCAGGTCGATGTCGGTGCCGCCACGGGCGATGCCCCAGGCGCGATGGACCTGCGGCGCTGCGTCGCCGCCGACGCTGGCATGGGCGATGTCGGTGGTGCCGCCGCCGATGTCCACCACCACCGCATCGTGTCGCTCGCGGCTGACAGCGTGGTAGTGCATGGCCGCAGCGGCTGGTTCTTCCAGAAACGCCACGTCGTCGAAGCCGGCGGTGATCGCCGCGTCCTGCAGAATCTCCAGTGCTTGCGCGTTGCCGGCTTCGCCGATCGAACTGCGGAACTGCACCGGGCGTCCGAGCAGTGCGCGCCGCACCTGCACGCCGAGCTGTTGCGAGGCGGTCAGGCGGATGTGTTCGAGGATGTGTGCGGCAATGCCGGCGATGGTCTGGCGCGCGCGCGGATGCAGGTTGTAGCCCAGCATTGATTTGGGACTCTGCACCAGGTTGCCTTCCCCCTCGACGAAATACGCGTCCAGTGCGGCATCGCCGTAGACCGCATTCTGCAACAGTGCTGCGGAACTGCGCGGTTCGCGGATCTGCGTTTCCATCCACTGTCGCCGCACCACCCGGATCGCATCGCGGCGCAGTGCATCGCGGCTGCGTTCGCGTCCAGCGGCGATGGTATCGCGGTGACCGGTGTCGATCAGTTCCTGCACCTGTTGTTCCAGCGCGGGGGTCAGGTCGAAATCGGCCGGGTCGCGCATTGCCTCGGGGAAGTAAACCGTGGTGCGGAACTGCAATTGCTCGCCGAAGCCGATCTGCACCACGTGGCCATCGATCACTGCGGCGGCGGCGGAATTGCTGGTGCCAAAGTCGATGCCGAGTCGCATGGCGCTGCCGGGAACGGGACGGGCGCGCACTGTGTGCTAAGCAGCGCGGCGATGCAAGCGTTGCCGGTCATGCGTGCGACCCGTGTCGGCGGTCGGCATGCTGGCAAGGTGAGGCGTTGCAAGACCTGAGTGCCACGGCGGCGGCAGTGGTGCGTCGCCGCCGTCTGCATGGGTCAGTCCAGTGTCGGGTAGTCGGTATAGCCCTTGGCGCCACCGCCGTAGAGCGTGTCCGCATTCAACGCGTTCAGCGGGGCGTTGCGGCGCAGGCGTTCCACCAGGTCCGGATTAGCGATGAAAGGACGTCCGAATGCCACCGCGTCGGCGCGACCAGAGGAAATCGTCTCTTCTGCCATGGCCTTGTCGTAGCCGTTGTTGACCAGCCAAGGGCCGTGGAATTTTGCTCGAAGCGTGGCATAGTTGAAGGCGATGTTGTCGCGGGGGCCGCCGGTGGCGCCTTCGATCACGTGTACAAAGGCCAAGCCCAGCGGGTCCAAGCGTTCCAACGCACGCTCGAACAGCGGCTGTGGATTGCTGTCGCGTGCATCGTTGGCGGGAGTGACCGGCGATAGGCGCACGCCGGTGCGCTCGCCACCGATTTCCTGCGCCACCGCCTGCACCACTTCCAACAGCAGCCGTGTGCGGTTCTCGATGCTGCCGCCGTACGCGTCGTCGCGGTGATTGCTGCCGTCGCGCAGGAATTGGTCGATCAGATAGCCGTTGGCGGCATGCACTTCCACGCCGTCGAAGCCGGCGGCGATGGCGTTGCGCGCGGCGCGGCGGTAGTCCTCGATCAGCCCGGGAATTTCGTCCAGGCGCAGTGCGCGTGGTGTCGATACGTCGGTGAAGCCGTCGGCGGTATAGGTCTTTGCATCCGCGCGCAATGCGCTGGGTGCCACCGGCGCGGCGCCGCCTGGGAGCAGGCTGACATGCGAAATTCGGCCGACATGCCACAATTGCAGCACGATCTTGCCGCCGCGGCGATGCACGGCATCGGTGATCGGCTTCCAGGCCGCGACCTGTGCGTCGTTGTAGATTCCCGGCGTGTCCTTATAGCCTTGTCCCATCGGGCTGATCTGGGTGGCTTCGGCCACGATTAAGCCGGCGCTGGCGCGTTGACCGTAATACTCGGCGGCCAGTGCGCTGGGCAGGCGATCCTCGCCTTCGGCGCGGTTGCGGGTCAGTGGCGCCATCACAATGCGGTTGGCCAGTGCGATTGCGCCCAGGCGCACTGGCGTGAACAGCGGGGAAGCGGTCTCGGTCATCGGGAGTCCTCTGTGTGGGTGGGCCAAGGTGCCTGCAGCGCGATGCTGCCAGGATTCGCGACTGCAGAGATGGGGATGGCGGTGCCGATTTCGCGTCGGTTTCTTGGGACAGTGCGTTGCTGCTGCTGGGTGTGCCGGACGTCAGCGTGGCCTGGCGTGCTTGGATGCGCAACATCGCCTTGGGGTCGGTGCAGGGCGGCCGCGACGTGCATGCGTCTGGCTTGGTTGCGTCCATGCACTGTGCGCGCTTGGCCATGCCGCGTTTGTATCTACCCGTTGTGGACGCGTGCGGCAAGTGTGTGCAGAAGAGTGGTGAAACGACTGCGTTGTCGGCGGACAGCGGCGGGCAGTGCTAGTGTCCGGAATTCTCTTGCCGAGCGATTTATCACATGCGCGCTAGGATGTGGCGGCGTGTGCCAACCTATGTCGCATCCTTGGCTGCGTGGTCGTGTCGGTTTCCCATCGTTGCCCTCGCGACAATGGGCATCCCTGCCGAGCGCGGTCTGCCACCATGGAGTGCTATGCCCGATTCCAACGCCCACGCCGATCCCAGACCGCAGCCGCCATCGCCGCCGGCACCAGGCGACTGCTGCGACAGCGGCTGTCCCCTGTGCGTCCATGATGTCTACCACGACGAACTGGCGCGCTATTTGCATGCGTTGGCGCAGTGGCGCCTGCGCCATCCCGAGGCGGTCGCGGATGGCTGACCCGGCTACGGCGATGGATGGGCGGCGATGGCGAACGCGTCCGGCGTACCCCAGATGAACCGAGTCGCACGTGGCGCTTCGCGCCGCTGCGGTTCGGGATTATCTTTAACAGGCTTTTTCAAGGATTGTCTGATGATGCAAACGCGTGGTGTTTGGATATGGGGATGTGGACTGAGCGGGCTGTTGGCGCCGATGCTCGCTGCGGCGGCCCTGCGTGTGGTGGCGCCGAGTGCGCCCTCCAGCGTACCGGCCCCGATGGCGGTGGCGGAAAAGCTCATCACCCACGGTAGTTTCGAGCATGTGCCAGTGCTGTTGCCGAAGGGCGATGCGCAGCGCGTGGTGCTGTGGTTTGCCGGCGACAAGCGCGGCGAGGCCGACCGCATGCGCCAAGTCGAAGCCCTGCGCCAGGATGGTGCGATGGTCGCGGTGATCGACAGCGCACATCTGCAGGCGGTGTTGACCAAGAACAACGACAAATGCGGTTTCTCCTTCGGCGATGTGGAAAACTTGTCGCGCTACCTGCAAGCCGACTTCCAAGTGCCGACCTATCATCTGCCGCTACTGGTCGGCGACGGTGACGGCGCCGCAGTCGCCTATGCGCTCGCTTCGCAGGCGCCTAAACATGAGTTGGCGGGCCTGCTGACCGAGGATTTTTGTCCGACGCAGGTCCGTTACGACCGGATATGCGGTGCTGGTGTCAAATTGGGGGTGCACGCGCTGAAGCCGAGCGCGTTGTCGGTGCCGTGGTTGGCTGCAATCGATGCTCAAACTCAGGATCGCTGCCGCCAGCAAAGCGATGCGTTCGTGCAGCAGGTGCCGCAGGCACGCCAGTTCCGCCTTGGCGTCAGTGGCGACGCGCTGCCTGGTCTGCTCGCGGCGGTGCGTTCGTTGGGTGCGCGGCCTGGTGTCAGTCTGCCGCCGATCCCGGTTGACCTTGCCGGCCTCCCGGTGGTCGAGGTGCCGGTCACCCCGACCGCGGTGAGCGCGGGCAACGCGAATGTGTTCGCGATCTTTGTGTCCGGGGACGGCGGCTGGGCATGGGCCGATCAGCACGTCGCTGGCGCGCTCGCCGAGGCCGGTATCCCGGTGGTGGGGGTCGATTCGCTGCGTTATTTCTGGAGCGAACGCACCCCGCAGGGGATCGCCGCCGATCTGGATCGCATCTATCGCCACTACAGCGGCTTGTGGAAGCGCGAAAAAGTCGTGTTGATCGGCTTCTCGCAGGGCGCGGATGTGTTGCCTGCCGCTTACAATCGATTGCCAGCGCCGATGCGGGATCAGGTGAGACTGACCGCCTTGTTGTCGCTGGACAAGAAGGTCGACTACGAGTTCCACGTCTCCAGTTGGATCAGCTCTCGCGACGACGACGGCCTGCCGATCGTCCCGGAACTGACGAAGATGCCGCCGGCGCAGACCATGTGCATCTACGGCGAAGACGATGACGATACGCTGTGTCCAAGGCTGCCGAAGGGCGCTGTGCAGTTGGTCAAACTGCCGGGTGACCATCATTTCAAGGGCGATTATGCGACAGTGGCCAAGGAGATCCTGCAGCGGGTGAACTGAGGGTTGTGCCGTGGCAACGCGCCGCTCATGTTCCGAGTGCGCGAGTTGGGTTTTCGTCGGCCCACGGTTTCGCGTCAGTCTTGCGGCAGGCGCGGCGCGCGTCTGCAACGCTTTTCGATAGAGCATCGCGACTCGTGCTGCGCTTGCCGGACACAAACGGTCATGTTCCAGGTGAAGGCATGACGCTATTTTTGCGAAAGCCTCGCGGTTTTTCCATCGCATCGTTTGGCGGCGATGTGGCGCGCGACGGGATATCGCCGTCCCGAGCCTCAGCTTCACTCCGGCTTGCGCGGGTCCAGCGAAATCAGCCGGGTCACGTCTAGTAGCGCTGCCGGCAGGTGCATGCCGCCTGGGGCGGCTAGGTAGCGGGTGCGCCAGGTCGGGTTGAACTTGGACTTGAAGCGGCGCAGGCCGGTGAAACCATAGAAACGCTCGCCGTGGCGCACGATCAGGTTGCCGAAGCGGTTCCAGCGTCCGGCCAGTCGGTGCTGGGCCAGACCCGACAACGGTGCCATGCCGAGCGAGAAGCGCTTGTAGCCCTGGTCGCGACCCCACAGGAAGAGTTCGATGAACAGGAAGTCCATGGTGCCTTTGGGCGCATCGGCGATATGTCGCATGAGGTCTACCGACAATTCCTTGCTAGCCGGTGCCTGCCAAAGGTTGGCGAAGGCCACGACCTTGCCCTCGCACTCCACCAACGCGATCGGGAACCGACGTAGGTAGTCCGGATCGAAGCTGCCAAGAGAAAATCCCTTTTCGTCACCGGCCTTTTCCTCCAGCCACTGTTGCGAGATGTCTGCCAGGATCGGCAGCAGCGCATCGACATCCGCTGGTGGAACGATGCGGAAGCTCAATCCGCTGCGCTTGCCACGGTTCCATGCCTGGCGTAGGTCGGCACGGTCGCGGCCCTCAAGATGGAAACCTTCCAGCGAGACCAGCGCTTCCTCACCCAGCTTCACCAGGGTCAGGCCCAGATCCAGATAGGTCTGCCAATGTTGCTCGCCCACCTGATAGAACACCGGGCGCAGGCCCATCCGATCGGCTTCTTCGCGAAAACGCCAGATCAACGCACGGGCGATGTCCGGCGACCCCACCGGGTCGCCCATCGCCACCAGCGAGCCACCATAGCGCTGCATCATCACAAAGCCGTGGTCGTTCTCAGCCGGTAGCAGTGCCTTGTCGCCGGTCATGACGAGGCAGGCTTGAGTGTCGGTGGCGTCGGCCAATACGGGCATCAGTGCGTCCAATTGCGCTGCATCGGCTGACGGCAATGGCGAACGTGTGCTGTGCAGCAACCGCGCCAGCCCGAACACCACCACCGCCACGCTGACCAACAACACTGCGCGCAGCGCGCGAGGGGCGTTGGCCGATGTGGCGAACTCCCACCACAGTTCGTTTTGGTATTCGACGTGGCTGTAGACGAAAAACAGCAGCCATACGGTGGCGATTAACACCAGTCCCAGGTTGCGCAGCCATGGCCACGACCAGGCTTCGTCGAGCAGTGCACCCTCGCGATAGAACTCGCGTCGCGCCCCCCACAGGCCGATTGCCGCCACCAGCGAGGACAGTGCCACCGAGACATGGCCGCCACGCAGCCACGCCGGCAACGGCAACAGTACGCAGATGCCGATCGCCATGGCCCAGGCCGAGTGGCTGCGCCGTTGCAGCCCCTGGCCGATTAGTAGCAGTACCACGCCGCCGAGGCTGGCCAGCAGGTGCGATGTTTCCACGATCGACAATGGCGCCACGCCTTGGCGCCGCTTCGGGGTGGGCAGGGTACCGTCGATGACTAACGCCGCGCCGACCGCGAACACCGCAATGGCGATGATCTGCGGCAGCCACGGGCGCAGCGTGCGCCAGGCGACGCGGACGCCACCGGCGCTGGCGACCAGCGGTTGGCGCAGGCCAGAAACCGAGGCCATCAGCACCGACAGCAATAGCGGCACCACGTAATACGTGACGCGGTAAATCAGTGCCGCAGCCAGTACCGCCGCCGGCGCGACGCCAGGCAGCAGCTTGAGCAGACTCCATTCGAACACGCCCAGGCCGGCTGGCACGGTGGAAACCAGGCCAGCCACCACCGCGACCAGATACAGGCCGACGAAGCCGATGTACTCGATTCCCGATTCGTTCGGCAGCAGCACGTAGAACGCGGCGCTGGCCAGGCCCAGTTCGACCACGCTCAATAAGGTCACGCCCAATGTGGTGCGCCGGTCCGGCAGCCAAAGTGCATGCTCGCGCCAGTGCAGCGTGCGCCCGTCGCGTCCGGCCAGCAGCAGCATCGCGGCGAAGCCGAGCAGCAGCGCGATGCCGATGCCCCGTACCGCCGATGCGCCGACCGGCAAGGCCAGTGCGGCCGCGTCCGGCTCCAGGGCCAGCGCCAGCGCCAGCAACAGCCAGGCGCCGAACGAGAAGCCGAGTGTGCTCATCAGCACGACCTGACCGATTTCGGCCAGGCTCAAGCCGACCCGGCCGTAACCGCGCAGGCGCACCGCCCCGCCAGTCAACGCGGCGAAGCCGAGCGTCTGCCCGACCGCGTGCGCCAGGAACGCGGTGACGCTGATCCGCATCGGATGCAGGGTGCGACCGCTGCGACGCAGGCCGATCGCATCGAAACCGATCAGACAGGCGTAGCTGCTCAGCCCCAGTAGCATGGTCAGGACGATCTGGCTAAGTCCGAGCTGGTTGAACGCATGATGGATTGCGCTGTAGCCGTGGGTGCTGAACTCGCTGTCCAGCGCATGCAGCGCCATGGCGAGGATCGCCAGGCTGGCCAGTACCGGCAGCGCGCGGCGCCAGCCGGAGACAGGGGAAGCGGAGGACGCGGCGTCGGTCATTACGAGTGTGCGTGGGCAGAAGAGGATGGTGGACGCGCCGCAAGCAGCATGCCATGGAGGCAGGGCGGAACTGCAAGCGGCGGAAGAGAGACGGTCTATCGTGATGTCGGTTGACCAGTGCTATACCGGCATACCGACAATTGGCATGATAGTGGAATCGCAGGTCGGCACGGTGTCTGTGCTGCGGCATCGGTGGCGCCGGTCGCGATCTGCGGTACCTTTCCTACGATCCGCAGTTGCCGATGCCTGTGTCCGCCCCGTCTCGCCACCGCGTTGGCCGCGCTTGGCCGGTGTGTTGGCGCTGGTCCTTGCTTTGCTATTTCTTGGGGGGTGCTGGGATTGCAAGTGACCCGCCTCGATCTGCACTGGCAGCAGGCCACGCTGAGCTTATACCTGCATGGCATGGCCCAGGTGGCTTGTTGTTGAGGAGCGTCTATGTCCTGTTGGCCGCCGACGCGATGCTGGCAGCCGGGCTGTATGCGCAGGCACCGCGCGGACGCGTAGCGCTGTACCGGTGTTGTTGTTCGTCGTGGCGGCAATGGGCTTGTGTGCGCTCGTGATCGGGGAAAGTTACCTGCCGCAGCAAGCACCGCGGCTTGCACCGCTGGTGCATGCCTTATCGGCGCAAGCCGCGTTCCTGTGCCTGACCAGCGCGATGCTGTTGCAGAGCGCCTGGCTGCGTCGGCAGGTCGTGCGGCAGCGCAGTGCGGGAACTGCGCAGGGGGTGGCGTTCGCTGCGATGCGGTTGCATGTGCTATGGCGCACGCCGCTGCGCGGGCGGACTCAAAAACTGACCATCGCATTGATCCTGGCGTGGCTGGTGTTGGTCGCCTATTGCCTGTGGCGATCGCTGCCTGCAGCCGCGACGCAATCGCGCGACAATGGCCCGGTCTTCCCACTTCAGGACAATGCCCATGATCCAGCGTTTCGATACCGGCCCACGTATGTCGGAGATGACCGTGTACAACGGTGTGGCGTATCTCGCCGGACAGATCGCCGATGATGCCAGTGCCGACATCGCTGGCCAGACCCGTCAGGTGCTGGCGGCGATCGATCGGTTGTTGGCCCTTGCCGCTACCGATAAAAGCCGGATTCTGCGTGCGGAGATCTACATGACCGATCTGGCCGAGTTCGCCGAAATGAACAAAGTCTGGGAAGCCTGGGTCAGCCCAGGCAACACGCCAGCGCGTGCCACCGTGCAGGCCAAGCTGGCCAATCCGCAATGGAAGATCGAAATCGTGGTCACCGCGGCGGCATAGGTAGCGGCAGTAACCTGGGGAGCTTCTGGTGCCTGCTGCGTGCGCAGCAATGCCTGCGTTTGCGCCAGGAGTCACCTCGGTGGCGACGCATTGCTGGTAGCACGTCGTGGCCGAGGCTGCCCCATGGCGGAAGAAAGCATGCGATTGCCGCCAAACCAGCGGGCTTTCACTGGAATGGCGGCCATGTTGTAACTGACATCGTTCGATGGCGGTTCGGTCTCGACACCATGCTGCGCGTTGCGGTTTCTCAGCGCCGCACGAATCGGTAATGCGCCACGCCCCACTGCTGGCCCTGTTCGTAGCCGAATAGTTCCGCACACGCCATCCAGAACATGCGCCAGCGTTGCCACCAGATATTGGCATCGTCGCCATAAGTGGCCTCCAGCACTGGCATCAGTTCCTCGCGATGCCGGTCCTGGTTATGCAGCCAGGCGTTGGCGGTTTTTTCGTAGTGTTGTCCGGATAGCAGCCAGCGTTGCTCGAGGGTCAGATCGTCCTGGAATTGCAGCAATGTATCGGCCGCCGGCATCAGTCCGCCGGTGAAGAAGTGCCGTCCCATCCAGTTGTCCTCGCCTTGCACCTCGAATGGGTAAGCCAGGTCGCGGTGACAGAAGATGTGCACGAACAACTGCCCGTCCGGCACCAGCCAGTTGCTGATCCGCGCAAGCAGTTCGCGATAGTTGCGCATGTGTTCGAACATTTCGATCGAGACCACGCGGTCGTAACTGGCGGCGGGCAGGGTCAGGGTATTGGCGTCGTGGGTGATGACCTTGACGTTGTCCAGCCCGCGTGCATTGCATTGCGCCAGGATGTGTTCGCGCTGCGGGCGCGAGTTGGACACTGCAGTGATGCGCGCACCAGGGTACTGCTCGGCCATCCACAGGGTCAGCGAGCCCCAGCCGCAGCCCAATTCCAGAATGCGCTGGCCATCGTGCAATTGGGCGCGTTCGGCATACAGATGCAGCATCCGCTCCTCGGCGGCATCCAGATCGGCGGTGCTCGCATCCCAGTAGCAACTGCTGTATTTCAGGCGCTTGCCCAGGCATAGCTCGAAGAAGCGCGGCGCTACCTCATAGTGCTGGCGGTTGGCCGCCTCGGTTTCGATCGCGATGGCGCTTTCGCGTAGCGAGGCGATGAACCTGCGTTGGCGTTCCCAGGCTGCGTCGGCACCACCAGCGCGCTCCTCGCGCAGGCGTTGTGTGCACAGCCGACGCATCGCTGCGCGCAGGAGCGTATCAGGCAGCAGGCCGGATTCTGCCAGTCGCGTGGCCAGCGGTTCGGCCGGCAAGGCGGCCGGGGACGAGGGGACGAAAGTGCTGGACATCGGTGTATCTCCTGAAATGGGTTCAGTGCCGTGGCGGCAAGGGGAAAAAGGCGCTGGTGCTGCGTTGGTAATCGGCATAGTCGTGGCCGCGCGAACGCAACGCCTGCATTTCGGTGTAGGGAATGCCGGTGATGCGGTAGAGGAACGCGAACATCAAGACCGGCCCCAGTGCGGCCATCGCGACCCACAGTGTGCCGCTGCCGACCGCCAGAAAGATGTAGGCGAACCAGTGCACGAATTCGAAGAAATAGTTGGGATGCCGCGAGTAGCGCCACAGACCTTGGCGGCAGGTTTTGCCACGGTGTGCTGGATCGGCGCGGAACGCGGCCAGTTGTCGATCGGCTAGGCTTTCGCCACCGACCGCGAGCAGCCAGGTGGCCAGTGCCAGCGTGGTCCAAACGCTCCACTGTGGCTGCGGATTGTGCGCGGCCACCGACAGTGGCACCGCGAACGCCACCACCACCAGTGCCTGGCCGAGGAAGAAGGTCAGGAATAACCGCTGGTCGTCCTGCCAGTGTTCGCGCAGCGCACGATAGCGGCCATCCTCGTGCGGATCGCCGAACACGCGCACGCCCAGATACCAGGCCAGTCGCGCGCCCCATAGACCGCCCATCGCCGCCGTCAGCACGCGCGGCAACGTCGCGCCGTCAGCGCACCAGGCGCAATACACCGCGGCCAGTGCCATGCATGTCGTCCACAGGACATCCACCACGCCAGCGTTGCGGCTGTGCCGCTGCCAGGCCCAGCCGGCGAGCATGACCAGGGTGGTGAATACGCCCACGTGCAGGAGCGGCCAGGCGTTCATCGCGCCGCTCCTGCGGTGGGCCATGGTGCCGCTGCGCTTGCCGCGAACCGCCGTGTCGCCAGACTCAGCAGCGTCAGTGCGATTGCCCAGCCCAGCGCCAGCGCCAGTAGCGCATGCGGCAGCGGTGACGCCAGTGTCACGGCCTGCCAGCCGTGCGCGGCCAACACGTAGCCCAGTGGGCCGGCGGTGGCGCCGAATAGCGCAGCGCGCCAGGGCTGCCGCATGACCCAGGCCAGCGAGTGGTTGAACGTCAACGCGAAGCCGGCCCATAGCGCCAGGATCCAGAGCGGCGGCCATGGTGCTGGCGGCGCGGCGCTATAGCGGACCCAGCCGCCGGCGCGCAAGGCCGCGTCCACGCTGGCGCCCAGCGGCAGCGCCAGCGCCATCAGCGTCGCATCGCCGCGCGCGCGGCGATGCCGTTGTAGCTGATACAGCGCGAACAGTACCAGTGCGGCCGGGCCAGCCCAGCGCATGCCGTGGCTGGCACCGGCCACCGCGGCCAACCATAGCCCTTGCAGGGCGAGGTAGTTGATCAGGTTGTTCATGCCTCTCCAGCCAACGCCGGTGCGAACTGCGCCGGACGCGCCAGCGGCTTGCTCAGCCACAGGTGGACATCGCCGATGGAACGCTCCAGAAAGCCACCCTCGCAGTACGCCAGGTAAAACTCCCACATGCGGATGAAACGCTCGTCGTAGCCGAGCGCGCGCACCTGCGGCAACTTGGCCATGAAGCGCTCCCGCCAGGCGCGCAGGGTCAATGCGTAGCTGGGGCCGATGTCTTCCAGGTTGAACAGGCGCAGGTCGCTGGCGCGCGCGATCGCGCCGGTCATCGCCGCCACCGAGGGGATGAAACTGCCGGGGAAAATGTAGCGTTTGATGAAATCCACCGACTTCAGCGCTTGCGCGTAGCGGTGATCTTCGATGGTGATCGCTTGGATCAGCGCCTGGCCGTCGTCCTTGAGCAGCCCGCCGACCTTGCCGAAGTAAGTGTCCAGGTACTGATGGCCGATCGCCTCGATCATTTCGATCGACACCAGTCGGTCGTAGCGCCCGTCGAGGTCGCGGTAGTCGCGTAGCAGTACCTCGACCCGGTCCGACAGCCCTGCTGCCTCGACGCGTTGTCGCGCCAGTGTGTACTGTTCGCGCGAGATGGTGGTGGTGGTGACGCGGCAGCCGTGGTGCTTGGCCGCATGCAGCGCGAATCCGCCCCAGCCGGTGCCGATCTCGATCACGTGGTGGTGCGGTTGCAGGTCCAGTTTGGCGCAGATGCGCTGCAGCTTGCGCTCGGCGGCGCGCTCCAGTGCGGCATCGCCGAGGGCGGCGTCGGTGTCGCGGAACAGCGCCGAGGAGTACATCAGGTTGCTGTCCAGGAACAATTCGAACAGCGGATTGCCCAGATCGTAGTGCGCGGCGATGTTGCGCCGGCTGCCGGCACGGGTGTTGCGCGCGAGCGCATGCAGACCGCGCATGGCTAGGCTGCCGAGCCGGGCCAGGCCGGTTTCCATCGCATCCAGACGGTCGCGGTTGCGCACCAGCAGGCGCACCAGCGCGACCAGATCGTCGCAGTCCCATAGCCCGTCCATATAGGCTTCGCCGACGCCGACACTGCCGTTCAGTGCGGCCTGGCGGTAGAAGCGCGGATCGCGGATGCGCAGATGCGCATGCAAGCTCCCAGGTGTGGAGGCGCCGGCATTGCGACCAGTATCGCCGAGGGTGGTGAGCGTGCCGGCATCCTCGATGCGCAGTTGACCGTCGCGCAGGCTGTCCAGTGTGGTCAGCAGGCGTTGTCGTAGGAATCGGTCGAAACCGCGCAGCGGCGGCGTGGCGGGCACCAGCGTGTTGACGGAAGAGGATGCGTGCGGAGCGTTCATCGGCGTTCTCGCTGAGTGGAAAGGTCGGGGTGGTCGTGCACTGGATTGCCGCGCAGCCATAGCCGCAGTGCCTGCCAGTGGATCTTGGCCAGCACCTGCAGGGTCATCGCCGGATAGCGCAGCAATGCCCGGGCCAGGCTGGCGCCGTCGATTTCGCGTCTCTCCAGCACCAAGGTGGCGTCGAAGCGCCGCGCTGTGGGCGTTGGATCGAGCACGTCCATGTGTACGCGCAGCTGTTGCCCAGGCTCACTCAAACGCCAGGCATAGGTGTGCGTCATCGCCATGAACGGGGAGACGTGGAAGCGTTTGTCGAAGCGCCAAGCATGTACGCTGCCGTGGCGATGCGCTTGCGTCAGCGGCAGCACGTAGGCATGGCGTTGTCGCCATGGCGTGTTGGTGATCTCGGCGACGATGCTGTGCAGGCGCTGCTGTGCATCGTGGCAATAGTAGAACGTGACCGGATTGAAGCAATGGCCGAAGTAGCGCAGGTGGGTGAGCATGCGTACCGGGCCGAGTGGGCGTTCGCCGGTGTGTTGTTGCACGCGGTCGCGTACCGCTTCGTCCAGTGGTTGCGCCGGATCGCCGAGATAATCGCTACGGCGGAATTCGGCCAGGTTGCGGCGGCCCACCGACCACAGCCATCGCCGTGCAAAAACTTGGTCCAGTTCGCTCAGGTCCAGATACATCAGGAAAAGTGGATAGCGGAATGCCAACGCCTTGGGTGCATGCCGTCGGTGCCGCACCCAGCCGGTGTATATCGCGCTGTGCAAGCCGGTATGGGGCGTGACCTCCGCCGCCGGCGTTGTCGAGACGGCGCCAGCCGGCGGGGCGGACACGGAAACACGCGGTAGCGCGGTCATGGCCATGAGACCCCGAGCGCGGTGGCGACCTCGACGGCGCTGCGCAGGCCATCTTCGTGGAAACCGAAGCCCCAGCCGGCGCCAGCGAACCAGGTGTTCTTCTGGCCCTGGATCTCGCCCTTGCGCGCCTGCGCCGCGACCGATCCAGACGTTTGCAGTGGATGCCGGTAGCGCATGCGCCGTAGGATCTTGGCCGGATCGATCGCGTCGCTGCAGTTGAGGCTGACGATGAAGGGCTGCGGCGCGTCGATCGACTGGAGTGCGTTCATCCAGTAGCTGACCGTGCACGGTGCATGCGGATCGGCTGGCACGTGCGCGTTCCAGGCGGCCCAGGCGCGGCGATCGCGGGGCAGGACGCGCGCGTCGGTGTGCAGGACGGTGTCGTTTTCCTGGTAATGAAGCCCGCCGAGGATTTCGGTTTCGGCGGTGCTGGGGTCGGCAAGCAGGCGCAATGCGTCGTCGGCATGGCAAGCGAGCACGACCGCGTCGTAGTGCTCGGCGCCGGTATCGGTCTGCACGGAAACCCCCGCCGCCAGCCGCTGCACCGCGCGCACCGGCGTGGCGATGCGCTCGCGCACCTGCCAGCGGCTGCGCAGCGCACGCACGTAGCTGTTGGAGCCGCCACGCACCACCTGCCATTGCGGGCGGCCGCTGAATTGCAGCATGTGGTGATTGGCCATGAAGCCGATCAACTGGCGTATGGGGAAGTCGAGGATCTGTCGCGATGGCGAGGACCACAGCGCCGAGGCCATCGGCACCAGGTGTGCGTCGCGGAACACCTCCGAATAGCCGTGGCGTTGCAGGAACTCGCCCAAGGTGAGTTGCGCCATCGTGGGGTCGTGCAGGACCTGCGGCGCGTGCCGGTAGAACCGGCGCAGGTCGCGCAGCATGCGCCAGAACCGCGGCGAGAGGAGATTGCGACGCTGACAGAACAGGCCGTCGAGGTTGCCGGCGTTGTACTCCAGGCCGGTGCGTGCTTCGTGCACGGAGAAGCTCATGGTCGTCGGTTGCGACGCCACGCCTAGCTGTGCGAACAACGTGCTCAGCAGCGGATAGTGCTGCGGATTGAACACGATGAAGCCGCTGTCCACTGCGTATTCCACGCCGTCCAGGGCGATGGCATGGGTATGGGTGTGGCCGCCGAGGTAGTCGGCCGCTTCGTACAGCGTCACCTCGTGGCGCTGCGACAGCAGCCACGCCGCGCCGAGGCCGGCGATCCCCGAGCCCACCACCGCGATGCGACTCATCGTGTCCGTTCCTTCGCGCGCAGCAGCCCCGCTGGCACCGGCTTGAGTTCGCGGATCAGGCCGATCCACGCCATGGCCTTCAGGCCGTACCAGGTCGTGTCCACTTCCCACCAGCGGAAGCCCTGGCGCGCCGCGCCGGGGAAAAAGTGGTGGTTGTTGTGCCAGCCCTCGCCGAAGGTCAGCAGTGCTAGCCAGAGATTGTTGCGGCTGTCGTCGCGGGTGTCGAAACGACGGCTGCCGAAACGGTGCGCCAGCGAGTTGATGGTGAAGGTCGCATGGAACAAGGCCACGGTGGAAACGAAAAAGCCCCACACCAGTAACTGCGGGCCGTCGGTGCCCAGTTGCGGCACATGCCGCTGCAGCCATTGGCCGAGCAGGAATATTGCCAGTGCCAGCAGTACCGGCATTAGCAGGTCGAAGCGATCAATAAAGCGAAGTTCAGGGAAACGGCGCAGGTCGGGAATCGCCTCCCAGTCGGTGCGGAAACCGCGTGGGGTCAGGAACCAGCCGCTATGGCTCCACCAGAAGCCATGCTGACGCGGGGAGTGTGGATCGGCCGCGGTGTCGGTGTGGCGATGGTGATTGCGATGGTGCGCGGCCCACCACAGTGGCCCACGTTGCACGCAAGTGGCACCGAGCGCGGCGAACAGGAACTGCACTGGGCGCGAGGTCTTGAACGCGCGGTGAGCGAAATAGCGGTGGTAGAAGCCGGTGAGAGCGAACATGCGCACCGCGTACAGGGCCAGCGCCACACCCACCGCGCATCCCGACACGCCGACCCAGAAAACGCCCAGGCAGGCCAGATGCAGGCCGATATAGGGGGTCGCCCGCAGCCAGTCGATGCGGTCGGCGCGCGCCGGGTCCAACTCGATCTGCGCGTTGGTGTCGAACCACTGGCGTAGCGTGCGCAGCACATGCTTGCGCCGCGGCGTAACGGTCGAAGTGGTTGGATGCTCTGCAAAAGATCTCGGCACAAGGGCATCTCATTAGGGACTCGGGATAAAAATACGACCGAAACGAGAGAACGGATGCACCTGCGTTAGATACACCTGCGTTACTTGTGTCTGCGAGGCTGTCTACCATGGAGCGCAGCACGGCCCTATGCAACCTGGCGAGGCTCGATTGACAGCAGTTCTCAGACTCAAGATCAGCTGTCTATACCACCCGAAAGGCTGTATGAACAGGGGCGAGTGAATAGGAACCTGCGATAGGCGCTTGCTACAGGGCGCGACTTCATCTGCTCTGGCAATCAGGTTTAGAGTAGACATCGCCGCAGCGGCCACGATACGCTGCGCCAGGTTGCGTACTGCGTGGGTTACGGCGCTAGATGCAGGGTGCTGATGCCACCCTTGGCCACCACCGGGCCGGTGGCGACGCCGCCGGGTGCGCCGCCGGGCGGCTCCATGGTCACTGCCAGTAAGGCCCCGTCCCGGAGCAAGGGCATCAGCTTTTCTGGGATGCGTGCCACTCGCGCCTGCACATCGTCGAACACGCCCATCGACCGCGCCTTGCCGTCGGCTGGAATCAGCCACAACTCCGGCACGCGTCCGCCATCGTGGCCCCCGGCCAATGGGGTCAGGGTGATGCGTTGCTTGTCGGCGTCCATCAGCACCACGTAACCGGGCTTGCCGTTGTCCTGCATCAGTGTGGAGGTCATCGCAATGCCGCTGGCACTTCTCTGCGGTGTTGTCGGCGCTGCCTGCGCTGTTTGCCGCTGTGGTGGCAGCGGCGCGCGTGCCAGGATCAAGGCGAACAGGCAGGCGGCGGCGGTGGCGAAGCCACCTGCACTGAGCCAGCGCCAGGTGCGCACGTTATCCCACATGCTGGGCGCGGCGGCGCGCGTGCGCGACGCAGGCGCATCCAGATGCAGCGAGGCGCGGATGCGCACCCACACGCGCTCGGGAACCGCGACCGGCGCGATTTCGTCGGCCAGCGGCATCAGATGCTGCTGCCACTGCGTCACGGCGGTGGCGAAGACGTGGTCGGTCTCGATGCGCTGTTCGGCGGTGCGGCGTTCGTGCGCGTCGAGCACGCCCAGCACGTATTCGCCGGCCAGCACGTCGCGCGGGGGGAGGGTTTCTTGCGGATCGGGCACGGAGGTGTTCATTGTTCCAGGCACGCTTTCAGTTTGGCCAGGCTGCGCCTGATCCAGCTCTTGACCGTCCCTAGCGGGGTACCGCTGCGATTGGCCAATTCCTCGTAGGTGATGCCTTCGAAGAACGCGGTGCGGATCAGCTCGCCGCGCGGTGGCTCCAGTTGGCCCATGCACACGTCCAGGCGCCGGCCAGCCACGCGCCATTCGGTTTCGGCCAGTGGATCGCGGCCGTCTTCGGGCAGTTCGCCGGCCTCATCGAGCGCCACCGACTGTCGCGCCGGCGCACGTGCGCGCAAGTAGTCGATGGCCTTGTTGCGGGCGATCATGGTCAGCCAGGTCAGGCCGCGTGCGCGTTGCGGATCGAACTGCGTCGCTTTGCGCCAGACCGCGGAGAACACCTCTTGCAGCACGTCCTCCGCTTCGCCGCGTTGCGGCACGATGCGCAGGCACACGCCGAACAGGCGTGGCGAGGTGGTGCGGTACAGGCGTTCGAATGCCGCGCTGTCGCCGGCCGCGGTGGCCAGCAACAATTGTCCTGTTTCGTCGTGATCGGGCGTCTCGGTCATGCCGGGAAACGGTGGCGAAGGTTGCGGCGATGCTACAGGCTTTCGACGTGGGCGTCGCTCAAATGCGTTGCTTGTACCAGAGCGCGACTGCGGCGAGCAGTAGCAGGATCTCGAACGCGGCCAGCCCGGTGGTGGTCGCGCCGACCGGCCACAGCCGTAGCAGGCTGGCGCTGCGGTACAGCACGATCGGCACATAGAACGCCAAGGCCAGCAGTAGGCCGTTGCGCAGTTGTCCGCTGCGGGCGAAGTAGCCGAACAGGAATGCCATTCCCCATTGCAGGCCACCATAGATGACCAGGTATTCGGACTGACCGGAGCGATCCAGGCCCACATAGCCCACCGCCACTGCGGTTGACGCTGGCCAGATGGTGCACCATAGGGCCAGCAGCGCGTAGAGCGCGGCGTTGAACCACAGGTAGGCTTTTGCCATGGGGAATTCTCGGCGATGGGCGGGCGATAAGATGGCATGGTTGTAACGCTCGCAGCGCAGGCTGCTGTGAACGCGGCGGCGGTCCTGGTTAGTGCGCGTTGCACTGTGCGACCAGGGGGTGTTGCAGCGCCTGATCCCAGGCCGCTGCGTCGGCCTGGCTGCGCAGGCGATCGGGGAAGGTGATGCGGACCTGCGGGTAGCGGCCGCGCGCGTCGCGGATGTTGCCGACACCACGGAATTCGAGCAGGTGCCGGTCCTGGCGCGCGTAGGCGACGTTGATGTCGGGCAGCAGGCCGCCATACCAGGCCGCCAGACCCAGGGTGTAATGCTGCACGTTGGCGTCGGCGGTGCCGGGAGTGATCTGGAATTGGAGCGTGCGCTGGCTACTCGGCAGCGCGAAGGTGATGCGCTGCGGCGTGCCGCCGGCCAAGGCATCCCAGTGCTGGCGCAGATAGGCGTCGAACCCGGCGTCGATCACCAGCGGGGCGTCGGCGCTGGCCGGCAGTGCCGCGTGGTGCTCGGCCTGTCCTTTTACCTGGCTGAACATTTCGCGGCCGTTGCCGGTGCTGCGGACCCCTTCGCGATAGCCGCTGCGTGCGTCCACCAGTTCGAAATCGGGTGCGATACCGCCATCGGCCACGCGCTTGCGTGCAAATGCAGCGCCGTTGGCGCACTGGTACAGCACCAGCCGCGCGCCATTCTCGCGCACCCAATGGATCTCGCGATACAACAGTTGTTTACCGTCGGCGGCGTAGGCTAGGCCTTCGTAGTGCAGCATCGCCCGTGCCGGTGCGGCGGTGGCCAGGACGCACACGCCCAGGATCAGGGCCAGGGTGAACGCGGTCTGTGGACGGACAGACGTGAAGGACACGGTCGACGTGTGCATGGACGGCGCTTCCGTTGGGATGACACTAGGACATACGCGGCGGACGTCGATCCGGATGCGTCGGCCATGGCAGGTCTGTTCAGCGCAGCACGATGCAGTCCACCGGGCAGGCCGGCAGGCACAGTGCGCAGCCCGTACACAGCGGTGCCAGGACCGTATGCATGTGTTTGGCGCCGCCGACGATGGCGTCCACCGGGCAAGCCTGGATGCATTTGGTGCAGCCGATGCAGTCGGCCTCGATCACCAGCGCCACCTGCGGCGGTGTGTGGGTACCGCGGCGACGGTCGTAGGGCAGCGCGGGGGTGCCGAGCACCCGTGCCAGCGCTCGCGCACCGGCGTCGCCACCGGGCGGGCAACGGTCCACCTGCGCCGCGCCACGCGCCATCGCCTCGGCGTAGGGGCGGCAGCCGTCGAAGCCGCACTGGCCGCATTGGGTCTGTGGCAGCAGGCGGTCCAGGCGTTCGAGCAGGGCGTCTTGGGCGGGATGCATGGTGAAAGGGTGTACCCGATGCAGGGCGTCGGGTGGAGCGCGCAGGGACGAGGACTGCAGCATGGCCGTATCGGGATGGGCCGGCCTAGTGTAACGCGCTCACCGTCGCGGCCAGGCCCTAGCCGCGCGCGTGTTGATCGCGACCTCGACCGTTGTCCACGACGGGATGAGGTGCGTCCGTGGCAATGGGGCGAACAGCGGCCATTGTGCCGAGGAGTGTGGCATCAGGCGATGCGGCGCCCGCGGTACCAGCGCTCGTGCGCCAATGCCAGCATCGGTCGGTCTTCGCGGCTGTCGCCGTAGGCATAGATGCGTCGATAGGCGGACAGGGTGTAACGCGCGCGGATCAGTGCGGCCTTGTGCGGGCCGCAGTCGCCGCCGGCGTAGCGCCCGGTCAGGCGACCGTCGCACGCTTCCAGACGGTTGCAGATTAGTGCCAGTCCATGTTGCGCGCACCATGGACGCAGGTACAGGTCCAGTGATGCGGAGACCAGGACGACGTGGTGGCCTTGCGCCTGGTGCCAGGCGATGCGTTGCATCATCTGCGCTTGCAACAGCGGTGGTAGCGCCTGCTCCGCGTAGACGGCGGCCTGTGTCGCGATCTCCTCGGCGGCGCGCCCGGCGAACACCATGCGGGTGACCCGTTCGCGGATCGCCACCGCCGAGATCAGGCCGAGGCGGTAGCCGACCAGCCATGGTCCGATCGTCCAGCGCACGCTGGCCTGCTGCGCTGGTGTGGCAACGCGGCGCAGGAAGCCCGAATAGCTGTCGCCGCTGGTGACCGTTTGATCGAAGTCGAACAGGGCCAGTGCGCTGGGTGTGGTCATCTGGAGAGCGGGAGCGGCACGGGCAGGGATGGGTGGGCGCGGCAATGCTGTGCGCCGCCGCCCGCATCGGCGCGCCGCTCAGCGCACCGGCATGCCTGGCTGCGCACCGCTGTCGGCGTCGAGCAGGGCCAGCGCGCCGCCATCGAAGCCGGCCGAGAGAATCATGCCTTCGCTGATGCCGAAGCGCATCTTGCGCGGTGCCAGGTTGGCGATGAAGACCACGCTGCGGCCAACCAGTTTGTCCGGTTCGGCATAGCTGGCGCGGATGCCGGAGAAAATCTGCCGCTTGCCCAGCGCGCCGGCATCCAGTTCGAAGCGCAGCAGCTTGTCCGAGCCCTCGACGCATTCGCAGGCCAGCACTTTGCCGATGCGCAGGTCGAGCTTGGCGAAATCGTCCATGCCGACGAGCGCGGGACTGGCGGCCGCGGCATTCGGCGCGATAGGCGCGGCTGGCTTGGCGGCGGGTGTCGCTGCGCCAGCGGCGGGGGCGAGTGTGTCCTTGGAGGCGTCGGTCATGGCGTCGATCAGGTGGGGGTCGATTCTGGTGAACAGTGGCGTGTAGGGCTTGATCGCGTGCGCCAGCAACGGCGCCTGCAGTGCGTCCCAAGCGCTCAGCGGCGCGACCAGGAACGCCTCGGCTTCGGCACACGTGTGCGGCAGCACCGGCTTGAGCGCGGCGGCCAGCACCCGGAACAGGTTCAAACCCTGGGTGCATACCGCTTGCAGCGAGGCCTCGGCACCGTCCTGCTTGGCCAGCACCCACGGCTTGTGTTCGTCGATGTACTTGTTGGCTTCGTCTGCAAGGGCCATGGTCTGGCGGATCGCGCTGGCCGGGTCGTTGCGCGCATACGCTTCGCGGATTGGCGTCAATGCGGCGACGAAGCGGGCGTATTGCGCTGGATCGGGCAGCGTCTCGGCGAGCATGCCGCCGAAGCGCTTGTCGATGAAGCCGGCACAGCGGCTGGCCAGGTTGACGAACTTGCCGACCAGATCGGCATTGATTCGCGCGACGAAGTCGCTGAAGTTCAGGTCGAGATCGTCGACGCCACCGGAGGATTTGGCGGCGAAGTAGTAGCGTAGCGCCTCCGGTTCCAGGCCCACGTCGAGGTAGGTGCGGGCCATGACGAAGGTGCCACGGGACTTGGACATTTTGGCGCCACCGACGGTCAGGTAGCCGTTGACGTGCAACCGGGTTGGTGCGCGGTGGCCGGTGCCATGCAGCACCGCTGGCCAGAATAGGCCATGGAAGTTGACGATGTCCTTGCCGATGAAATGGTGCAATTCGGTGCTGCTGCCAGCGGCTAGGTGCGCTTCGAACGACTCGCCCAGGCGTGCGCACAGGGTCTGGAAGCTGCTCAGGTAGCCGATCGGCGCATCCAGCCACACATAGAAATATTTGCCTGGCTGCCCGGGGATCTCAAAGCCGAAGTATGGTGCGTCGCGCGAGATGTCCCAGGCGCGCAGGCCGCCTTCGCTGTCCAGCCATTCCATTAGCTTGGCCTTGACCCCGGGTAGGGCGACGTCGCCGGCCAGCCAGTCGCGCAGGAAGCGGTCGAAGCGGCCGACGTCGAAGAAAAAGTGTTCCGAGTCGCGCAGCTCCGGCGTGGTTCCGGAGATTATCGACTTTGGTTCCTTCAGTTCGGTCGGCGCATAGGTGGCGCCGCAGACCTCGCAGTTGTCGCCGTATTGGTCGGCGCTGCCGCAGTTCGGGCAGATGCCCTTGATGTAGCGGTCGGGCAGGAACATGCCCTTGGCTGGGTCGTAGAACTGCGCGACCCGGCGCCGCGCGATATGGCCGCCGGCGTCGAGGCGGGCGTAGAACGCTTCGGTCAGTGCGCGGTTGGCCGCCGAGTTGGTCGAGTCGTAATGGTCGAAGGCGACGCCGAACGCGGCGAAATCGCGCTCGTGGCTGGCCTGGATGTCGGCGATGAAATCTTCCGCAGTGACGCCGGCTTTTTCCGCCGCGAGCATGATCGGCGTGCCGTGGGTGTCGTCGGCACACACGAACCAGGCGCGGTCGCCATGCAGCCGCCGTGCGCGTACCCAGATGTCGGCCTGGATGTAGCCGACGAGATGCCCCAGATGCAACGGTCCGTTGGCATAAGGTAGAGCGGTGGTGACGAGAGCGGTGCGGGTCATGGTGGCCGGCGATCTGGGGGAGGGCGATTATTGCATGCAGGCTTGAAAGCCGGGTCTCTGGAAGCCAGACGCGAAAACGCCACGCCCCGGCGTTCCGAGCATCGGCAAAAAAGCGCCTGTGCGGGCGCCTTCGAGGCGAATGCGTGGGTGCGGTGGCGTATCCGTTCGCACCTGGATTGCTGTGTTGGCTCAGCCATGCTGCGGCCGGTGTCGGCGTCGCGGTTCTATTCTCTGATCCACGTCTGTGTGCGACCCAATGCCTCGATGCCGATGTAGCCACGCATCTGCAATTGCTTGCCGTCGTCGCTGAGGGTGATCTTGGCTTTGTAGATTTTGCCTTTGGTTGGATCCAGTACCGAACCGCCGTCCCATACCGCCGCGCCGTCGGGTTTGAGGCCCCACAGGATGGTCATGCCCTTGATCGGCTTGCCCTGGCGTTCGCCCTCGCACTTGTCGCACATCGGGTTCGGGCCGTGGTTGGATTGCAGGATCTCGATCACCTTGCCGTTCAGCGTGCCATCGGCCGATTGTGCGATTTGCACGATCGACTTGGGTTTGCCGGTGTCGTCGTCGATGGTCTGCCAGCGGCCGACCGGCGAGGTGTCGGCGGCGTGGGCGACCAACGCCGTCATGCTCAGTGGCAGGGCCAATATCAGGCTCTTGAAGGTGGTCGACATGGGGCCTCTCCCAGGGATGTTCGGAGTGGCCGACACCATGCCGGCCACGCCGCGACTGTATCTTCGCGCCCCAGGGATTGGAAATCCGCACCGCGGCATGTTCAGGGTGGCGTGTGCGTTGGATGTGCGTTGCGCCTATCGCAGCGGTGCGACCGGCCCCGTGCCATCTGCGACACTGCGCGGACAGGTGTCGTGCGAGGACATGCCCATGCCGCACAATCCGTTGACTGCGCTGTTGGCTGAGGGGCGCTGCATCGTGCTCGATGGCGCGTTGGCCACCGAACTGGAGCGTTTTGGTTGCGATCTTGACGATCCGCTGTGGTCGGCAAAGGTGCTGCTGGAGCAGCCGGAACGTATTCGTCAGGTGCATCTGGACTATTTCGTCGCTGGCGCGCAGTGCGCGATCACCGCAAGCTACCAGGCCACGTTGCAGGGCTTGGCCGCGCGTTGCATCGATCCGGCGCAAGCGCGACGACTGATCGCGCGCAGTGCGGAACTGGCGCAGCAGGCCCGGCAGGATTACCGCGCGGCGCATCCGCAGGCCGGTACGTTACTGGTCGCCGGTTCGGTCGGGCCGTATGGTGCTTATCTGGCCGATGGTTCGGAATATCGCGGGGATTATGTTGTAGCACCCGCGCGGATGCGCAATTTCCACCGCCCGCGCATTGCCGCGCTGGTGGACGCGGGGGTGGACCTGCTGGCGTTCGAAACGCAGCCATCGAGCGCGGAGATCGCCGCACTGCTGGCGCTATTGGAAGAGTTTCCGCAGAGCGTCGCCTGGTTCGCCTGCACCCTGCGCGATCCCACTCATCTAAGCGATGGCACGCCGTTGCGCGAGACCGTGGCCTTGCTCGATGGGCATCCGCAGGTCGTTGCGCTGGGCGTCAATTGCATCGCGCCGGCGCTTGCAGCGGCGGCGCTGGAGCATCTGTCCACGTTGACCCGGTTGCCGCTGGTGGTGTATCCGAACTCTGGGGAGCGCTACGACGCCAGCGATAAACGCTGGAAGGCCGATGGTGCGGTCGCATGCGCTCTGGTCGAGCACGTCGATCGCTGGCGCGCGGCCGGTGCGCGTCTGATCGGCGGCTGTTGCCGCACCACGCCGCAGCAGATCGCGCAGTTGGCGCGGCGCCTGGCGATGCCGCATGGGTGAGCCGTTCTGCGGCGTAAGCGCTTCTTGTCGCGCTGTCGTTCAGTTCTTCTTGCTCGCCACCCAGCGCTCGATCTTTCCCTGCAGCACGTTCAGCGGCATCGTGCCATCCTTCACGAGTTCGGCGTGGAATTGGCGAATATCGAACCTGGGCCCCAACTGCGCGCTTGCGTTGTCGCGCAGTTGCATGATCTTCATCTCGCCGATCTTGTAGGACAGTGCCTGCCCGGGAAGGGCCATGTAGCGCTCGGTCTCGGCTTCTGCGTCGGTGCGGCTAGTGGCCGAGTTATCCAGCATGTAGGCAATCGCCTGCTCGCGGGTCCAGCCCAGGCTGTGCAGGCCGGTATCCACCACCAAGCGGATCGCGCGCCACAAGTCGTTATGCAGATAGCCGAAATAATTGTAAGGATCCTGATACAGGTTCAGCTGCTTGCCCAGCGATTCTGCGTACATGCCCCAGCCTTCGATGAAGGCGGTCTCGCCGCCGAAACGGCGGAACTTGGGTAGATTGGTCAGTTCTTGCTGTAGGCCCAGCTGCAAGTGGTGGCCGGGGATGGCCTCGTGCAGATATCGGCTCTCGGCATCCCAGGTCTTGCGATTGGGTAGGTCGGATGTGTTGACGTAGAAGATGCCGGGTTGGTGGCCATCCTCGCTGGGTGGCATGTACGAGCTGCCGGTGGTCGATTGCGCCCGATTCGGTTCCATCGGGCGGATCTCCAATCTGGCCTTCGGCATGAGCGTGAACATGGGCGGCATCGCTGCATTCACCCTGCTTTGCAGGTTACGGTAATCGTTCAGCAGTTCGTCTTCGCTGTTGAAAGTGAAGCGTTTGTCGTTTTGCATGAACTTAAAGAACTTCTGCATCGAGCCACGGAAGCGGACCTGCTTCATCACCGTCTGGATCTGGCCCTGGATGCGTGCCACCTCGTCCAGGCCGATCTGGTGGATCTGCGCCGGTGTTAGGTCGGTGGTGGTGCTTTGACGCACGTCGTGGGCGTACCAGGCCTCGCCATTGGGCAGGGCGCCGATGCCGGCACTGACGCGCGTGGCCGGCAAGTATTGCGTGGCGATGAAGCCGCGCAGGGCGCGGTAAGCGGGCATGATCCGGTACTCGATCATGCGCTTGTATTCGGCGGTGATGCGTTGTTTCTCGGCCTCGGGAATGTCCGCTGGCAGATTACGCACCGGCCCCCAGAACAGGCTCTCCTCGGCGGTGGGCTTGATGACCGCATCCAATTGCGGCAGTACTTTTTCCATCAGGGCGCGTGGCTGCACGACGCCGGCCTGCATGCCTTCGCGCATGTTGGCGATGGCTTGGTTGAACAGTGTCGGGATGCCGAGTGCGCGTCGCGACCAGTTGTCGTAGTCCTTGATCGTATGGAAGGGTTGCGCGCCGGCACCGGAGCCAAGCATCGCCATGATGCTGCCGACGTTGTAGAACTGGTTCACCGGCTGCATCCAGCTCGGATATTTCTCTGCCTCCAGCGCGTTGCGCGCGTCGCTGACGAAGATCTCGTAACTGAGAAGGTCCTGCCCGCTGAGTCCGTCCTTGCCGATCGCCTCGGCTTTGTTCAACCACTCCACGGTGAAGTCGTGCGATTGCTGACGGAAGGCCGCGGAGAGGAAATTCGGTAATTGGTCGTTGTAGCGACTGTCGCCCTGGAATGTTGCCTGTAGCGGGTTTTGCTTGAGCGAGGCTTCCCAGTAGTCGTCGTACAGGCGGTTCAGTCGCTGGGCCTTGGTCAGCGCCACTGTGACCGGGGCATGCGGCACTGCGCGCGCCTTGTGCGTCTTGCTGGTTTTGCCCTTGGTTTGCGTGGCTTGCTGTTTGGCGGTTTTTTTCTTGGTCGCGTCCGCCGGTGTTGCCAGCGACAGGCTCAGGGCGGCGGCGATGGCGAGAGGCAATAGGCGGGGAAAGCTGGACGGCATTGCGGACTCCAACGACAAGCGAGGGGAGGTTGTCCGATCCGTATCGCAGCGGTGACGCGCCGCGGCGACAGGAGGTGGGACGACCTCAAGCGGCTGCGGCTTCTTCGCGTAACTGTTCGGCCCGCTCGGGGGTCAGGTAATCGGTGATCAGGCGGCGCATCAGATACAGCAGCGGGAGCAGCAGGATCGCCAGCAACATCTTGCAGATGTAGTTCAACGTGCTTACCGCGAGGAACAACGGAATCGACCAGTGCTGCGGGCCCAGCACGAACGCGATGTAGATGACCACGTAGCTGTCGATCAGTTGCGACACTGCGGTGGAGCCGGTGGCGCGCAGCCAGACGTGCTTTTCGCCAGTGCTGCTGCGGATGTGATGGAACACCGCCACATCGATCAACTGGCCGGTCATGAACGCGACCAACGAGCCGCCGATGGTCCACAGTCCCTGCCCGAACACCGCGGCAAATGCGGCCTGGTAATTCGGTACTCCTTGGTTTTGCGCCGCGCTGACCCAGAACCCGGCTGGCGACAATGCGATCGCGGCGAACGCAAACAGGAAGCCGTAACCGATCAGCCCCACCGCCAGCCAGGAGATGAAGCGCACGCCGCGGCGGCCGAAGAACTCATTGATGGTGTCGGTAAGGATGAACACCAGTGGCCACAACAGGGTGCCGGCGGTGAAGTTCATCGAGCCTTTCTGGCCGAACAGGTTCCAGTTCAGCGGTGCGATGCCGAGCGTGTCCTCCAGGGCGAAGATCTTGACCCCGATGAACTCGGCCAGCGCTGCATTGACGCAGAAGAACGCGGCCAGTGCGATGAAGAGTCGAACGGCGCGATCGTCTAGCGTGCCAGTGTGCATGTCAACGGTCCATGGTCCGGGTGAATGGTACGCTGTCCGGAGCGACCGCGCCGCCGGAAATGATGAAGCTCATCGCCTGATCCACGCTCCAGTCCGTCGGGGTAAGCCGTTCCACCGGGACGATTTCCAGATAGCCGGAGGTCGGGTTTGGTGTGGTCGGCACGTAGACCGCGGCTAATTCGCGGCCGCTGTCTTGTTCGCGGATCACCCGCGTCACCAGGCCCACCGCTTTCATGTCGCGGTGCGGGAAGTCGATCAGCACCACGCGTTGGGTGCTGCCGGGCTGGGTCTGCAGGATGTCCAGCAGCTTGCGTGCGCTGTCGTAGACCACGCTGGCCAGCGGAATGCGCCGCATCACTGCCTCGAACCAGCCCAGCAAGCGTTGCCCGATCATGCGCCGGCTGAGAATGCCGACCAGCAGGATCGCCGCCAGCGTGGCGATCAGCGCGATGGTGTCCTGTACCCACAGTGCTGTTGCCCAGCCCAGTGCCTGCGGGAACGAGGCGGCAATGCGCGCCGAGAGTGGCACCACCCACGGGCTACTGATGCCCGACAGCAGCACGAATACGAATTTGACCACCACCCAGGTCAGCCAAATTGGCAGCAAGGTGAGCAGGCCGGTGAGGAACAGCCGTTGCAAGGATGGGCGCGGAGATGATGCTTGGGGATCTGGCGACATTCGCCTAGTGTAGTGGAGCGTCGTGCCTGCGGGGATAGTCTTATGTGGTGGCGTCTATGCGGATATGGTGAAGTTCAGTGTTGATTTGCTCAGCTCGACTGTTTGCGGTTGATCTACGGCCGCTTTCGCGTGTGCGCCACAAGCATGTCGCGCGCAACTATTTTGGTCGGGGCTGGGCGGGTGGTCAGGTCGGATATGCCTTGCGTCGGCAGAGCGGCGCTGCCGCCTGCGTGCATTCCCGCCGACGGCGCGTCATGCGTTGGGCGTCAGAACAGCAAGGCCGACATCTTGCGCCGGTAGCGGCCGACCAGATCCGCGTCCTCGATGACACGGAACGCATCGATGAGCGATTTTTTTGCCAGTCCATCGCCGAACTCGCGGTCCTGCCGCAGCATGTCCAGGAAGTGCTCCAGTGCCGCTTCATCGTCGCCGTCGACCAGATGCCGCACGCCCAACAGATGGCGTGCCGTCAGATCGGTCGGATCCTGCGCAAGCGCAGCCTGCAATGCCTCTAAAGGCGGCGCTGACTGCAGCGCGCTGACGAAGCTCAGCCGTGCCCGTGCACGCACCGCGCGGTCGTCGGTGGCCAAATTGGCCGGCAGAGCATCGAGCAGCGCCTCGGCCTCGCTGGCGGCGCCGGTCTTGATCAGTGCCAGGGCCAGATCCAGCTTCAGTTCGTCCTTGTCCGGCTCGGCCGCCACCGCATCGCGCAGGCGGCGCACCTCGGCATGTGGGTCCAGCACCGCCGTCGGGGCATCGCCCTGCTGGGAGGTGTCTTGCGCCGGTAACGGTTCGACACCGTGCTGTTTGAGGAACGCGCGCAACTGACTTTCCGGCAGTGCGCCGGGGAAACCATCGACCAATTGACCGTCCTTGACTAGGAACACCGTCGGTACCGAACGAATCTGGAAGGCCGCGGCGATCTGCTGTTCCTGGTCCACATCGACCTTGGCTAGCACGAAGCCGCCGTTGTACTCGGTTGCCAGTTTCTCCAGGAGCGGGGTTAGAGTTTTGCACGGGCCGCACCAAGAGGCCCAGAAGTCCACCAAAACCGGCGTTTGCATGGAATGCTGCAGCACCTCGGTTTCGAAAGTCTCGGTCGTGGCGTCGAAAACGTAGGGCGTGTCGGACATGGGGGCATCGTGTCAGGCAAGAAGATAGCCTCTTCATGGTAGCAACTCCGTGCCGATGCAAGGGTGGTCGCGGCATGGATGTCGGGGCGGTCTGCAACCGCCACACTATGCGGATTCGGTCAGTGGCGTGCGCAGGGCGCGGGAGCGATGAATGACGAAAATGGGCGAATGCGTGCTGCGCGGGGTCGGCTCCTTGCTGGCGCTCGGCGCGGTTGCGGCGATGGTGGGGTTCGGTATGGCCTTGCCAGCCTATCTGCCTTGGTCGCATCCGCTGGCCTTGCTGGGGGCACGCGGAATTCCACATGCCTGGGCCTTTAATCTGTTGGCCTTCGTGCTGCCAGGGGCGTTGGCGATCGCGCTGGCGCTGCGCCTGCTGCTACAGGCCGGTCGTGGCGCGACCTGGTCGTTGCGTGTGGGTGGGCAGGTGTTATTACTGGCCGGGCTGGCGTTTGCCTGCATCGGCCTGTTGCCGTTGGATCCGGCCGATCTGCAGTCGCGCGCCACGCAAATGCACGCTAGTGCCTGGCTGCTGTGGGTGGTGGCGCTGGTGGCGTCGGCGGGTCTGTTGGGCCTCGGCGCCTATTGCGATCCCGCCGCGCGCGCTTGGGCGAGCCTGGCGCTGGCGGTGGCGCTGCTGGCCGCGCTGGGTGCCTTCGCCTTGGACCGACTGTTGTCGCCGCCGTTGGCGCAACGGCTGGTGTTCGTGCTGTGGTGGGGATGGCTGGCGCTATTGGCCTGCTGGTCTGGCCCGCAGGCGCCACGGCAGCGCCGTTGAGCGGTGCAAGGTCGTCGTGGTTGTGGCGAACGGCGCGTCGGTGATATGTCGCCGTGTCGGTGCCGTCCGTCGCCCGGGATTGGAGCGGCTTGCCGCGCTACGGTACCCTTAGCTGCTTTGTTGCCGCCTGGCCCTGTCCGTTTCCATGTCCGCCGTCGAGCCCCCCGCCTACGACCCGCAGCAGGTCGAATCCGCCGCCCAGCAGTTTTGGGACGCCACCCGCGCCTTCGAGGTCGATGAGACCTCCGACAAGCCCAAGTTCTATTGCCTGTCGATGTTGCCGTACCCGTCCGGGGCACTGCACATGGGCCACGTGCGCAACTACACCATCGGCGACGTGATCAGTCGCTATCAGCGCATGAACGGCAAGAACGTGCTGCAGCCGATGGGGTGGGACGCGTTCGGCCTGCCGGCCGAGAATGCCGCGATCAAGAACAAGACCGCGCCGGCGCAGTGGACCTACGCCAACATCGCGCACATGCGCAGCCAGCTCAAGTCGCTGGGTTATGCCATCGACTGGTCGCGCGAATTCGCCACCTGTCGGCCCGAATACTACGTGCACGAGCAGCGTATGTTCACCCGGCTGATGCGCAAGGGCCTGGCCTACCGCCGCAACGCGGTGGTGAACTGGGACCCGGTCGATCAGACGGTGCTGGCCAACGAGCAGGTCATCGACGGTCGTGGTTGGCGCTCCGGCGCGCTGGTGGAAAAGCGCGAGATCCCGCAGTGGTTCCTGCGCATCACCGACTATGCGCAGGAGTTGCTGGATGGCCTGGATCAGTTGCCGGGCTGGCCGGAATCGGTCAAGACCATGCAACGCAACTGGATCGGTCGTTCTGAAGGGCTGGAGATCCAGTTCGAGGTGCGCGATGCCGACGGCAGTGCGCTGGATCCGCTGCGGGTGTTCACCACCCGTCCGGATACGCTGATGGGCGTGACCTTCGTGTCCATCGCCAGCGAGCATCCGCTGGCCCTGCATGCGGCCAAGTCCAATCCGCAGTTGGCGGCGTTGTTGACTGAACTGAAGCAAGGCGGGGTCTCCGAGGCCGAGTTGGAGACTCAGGAAAAGCGTGGCATGGCCACCGGCCTGACCGCGGTGCATCCGATCAGCGGCGAACGTGTGCCGGTCTGGGTCGCCAATTTCGTGCTGATGGGCTATGGCACCGGCGCGGTGATGGCGGTACCCGGTCACGATCAGCGCGATTTCGAATTCGCCAGCAAGTATGCGCTGCCGATCCGTCAGGTGATCGCGCTGAAATCCCCGCGCAACGACGACGAACGCCATTACGATCCGAGCCGTTGGCAGGACTGGTACGGCGACAAGACCCGCGATCTGGAACTGATCAATTCGTCAGAGTTCGATGGGCTGGATTTCCAGGGCGCGTTCGAAGCATTGGCCGAGCGCTTCGAGCGCAAGGGCCAGGGTCAGCGTCGTATCAATTACCGCCTGCGCGACTGGGGCGTGAGCCGCCAGCGTTACTGGGGCTGCCCGATCCCGGTGATTTATTGCCCCAGTTGCGGCGCTGTGCCGGTGCCGGAAGATCAGTTGCCGGTGTTGCTGCCGGAGAACGTCGCCCTGAGCGGTACCGGCTCGCCGCTGAAGACCGACCCGCAATGGCGCAAAACCACCTGTCCGCAGTGCGGTGGCGAGGCCGAGCGGGAGACCGATACGTTCGATACCTTCATGGAGTCGAGCTGGTACTACGCGCGTTACACCTCGCCCGGCGCCAAGGACATGGTCGATAAGCGCGGCAATTACTGGTTGCCGGTGGATCAATACATTGGCGGCATCGAGCACGCGATCCTGCACCTGATGTACTTCCGTTTCTTCCACAAGCTGCTGCGCGATGCGCGCCTGGTGGATAGCGACGAGCCGGCGACCAATCTGCTGACTCAAGGCATGGTGATTGCCGAGACGTTCTATCGGCAGAATCCGGACGGTTCCAAGGACTGGATCAACCCCGCCGATGTGGAGGTGCAGCGCGACGACAAGGCGCGGGTGATTGGCGCGATCCACAAGGGCGATGGTCGGCCGGTGTCGATCGGCGGCACCGAAAAGATGTCCAAGTCCAAGAACAACGGCGTGGACCCGCAGGCGATGGTCGGCAAGTACGGCGCCGATACGGTGCGCCTGTTTTCGATGTTCGCCGCGCCGCCGGAGCAGTCGTTGGAGTGGAACGAGGCCGGCGTGGACGGCATGGCGCGGTTCCTGCGCCGGTTGTGGGCGCAGGTGCACAAGCATGCCGCCGATGGCGCGGCCCCGGCGTTGGACCCGGCCGCGCTGGACGCCGACCACAAGGCGCTGCGGCGTAAGACCCACGAAACCATCGGCAAGGTTGCCGATGATTACGGTCGCCGCCACAGCTTCAACACTGCCATCGCGGCGGTGATGGAGTTGACCAATGCGCTGGCCAAGTTCGACGATGCCAGTGTGCAGGGCCGCGCGGTGCGTCAGGAGGCATTGGAGGCGGCGGTACTGCTGCTCAATCCGATCACCCCGCACACCAGCCATGCCTTGTGGCAGGTACTGGGTCACGCACCGACGTTGTTGGAAGATGTGCCGTTCCCGCATTCAGACCCGGCTGCGCTGGTGCGCGAGGCGGTGACCTTGGCGGTTCAGGTCAACGGCAAACTGCGTGGCACGATCGACGTGGCCGCCGACACCGCGCGCGAGCAGATCGAGGCGCTGGCGCAAGCCGAGCCGAACACGGCCAAGTTTCTGCAAGGTCTGAGCATCCGCAAGATCATCATCGTGCCCGGCAAGATCGTGAACCTGGTGGTGGCGTGAGTCAGCGTGTCGCTGTCGCGCCAGGGTTGCGTGCCGTGGCCGCATTCGCGCGGCGCGGCGTGTCTCAACCCGCGTTCACGCGCCATCGGGCAGGCTAAGCGCCTGTTGCCGCGCCCCGCCAGCTCCTCCAGACTGTGTCCATGACCCGACTCCTGTTTGCCCTTGTCTTCGTAGTGTCCCTGGCGGCCTGCGGCTTCCACCTGCGCGACAAGCTGACCCTGCCGGCGGATACGCACGCGGTGAAAGTGGTGTCTTCGGCACCCTACAGCGAGTTGGCCAAATTGCTCGAGCGCGGCCTGCGCGCCGCTGGTGCGCAGATCGCGCCGAAGGACGTCGATACGGACGTGGCGCGGTTGGAAGTGCTGTCCGAGCGCTGGGGCGACCTGCCGATCGCGCTCGACGCCCAAGGCCGCGCGCAGGAGTACAGCCTGCGCTATGCGGCGATCTTCCTGTTCCGCCGGGCCGACGGCAGCGTGTTGGTGCCGCAGCAGGTGATCGAACTGTCGCGCGATTACGTTGCACCGCCCACCGACGCCACCGGTACCACTACCGAACGCGAGATCCTCGCCGACGAACTGCGCCGGGAGATGTCGGCCTCGATGCTGCGTCGGATCGACAGCGTGGTGCGGGCGGAAGTGCGGGCAGGCAAGAACGTCAACGCTGCGCCGCCAGCCGCTACGGGTACCCCGGTCGAGGGCAAGCCGGCACCCTCGTCGAAGCCTTGAACGCCTGCCCGCCGCCGTTGCGCGCGGTGCAGGCACTGCCTGGCGCAGTCGGCGTGCTCAGGATCCGTTGCTTGCGCCACATCGCCACAGCGTAGGCTGTCGTCATGGAACTGCGTCCCGAACAACTGCTCACCCAGCCTGCCGCGCAGCCGCTGCACCCGGTCTATTTGATCGCCGGTCCGGAAACCTTGCGGGTGTTGGAGGCGGCCGATGCGGTGCGCGCCCGTGCGCGCGCCGCCGGCATCGGCGAGCGCGAGGTGTTCGATGCCGATGGACGCGACTTCGACTGGGACCAACTCTATTCCAGCTTCAATTCTCCCAGCCTGTTCAGCCCGCGACGGCTGATTGAGTTGCGCTTGCCCAGCGGTAAGCCCGGCAAAGAGGGGAGCGAGGTGATCGCCGCGTTCTGCGCCGATCCGCCGCCGGACGTGGTGTTGCTGATCACCTGCAACGAGTGGAGCAAGGCGCACCAAGGCAAATGGGCCGATGCGGTCGGGCGCATCGGCGTGATTGCGGTGGCTTGGGCGATCAAGCCGCACGAATTAGGCGATTGGATCGAGCGGCGCCTGCGCGGCAAGGGCCTGCGTGCCGATGCCGGCGCAGTGCAGCGGCTGGCCGAGCGGGTCGAGGGCAATCTGCTTGCGGCGGCGCAGGAAATCGACAAGCTGGCTTTGCTGAGCGACGGACAGGGGCTGGACGTGGCGGCGATGGAGTCGCTGGTCGCCGATGCGGCGCGCTACGATGTGTTCCGGCTGGCCGAGGCCACCTTGGGCGGGCAGGCGCCGGCGGTGCGGCGCATGCTCGCCGGTCTGCGCGCCGAAGGCGAGGCGGTGGCGGCGTTGTTGCCGATCCTAATCAAGGAACTGTTGCGCACGGCGGTACTGGCCAAGGTGCAGGCGGCCGGTGGCAATCTGGCCGCGGAGATGAAGGCACAGGGTATTTGGGAAGCGCGGCAGGCGCCGTTCAAGCGTGCTTTGCAACGCCATTGCGCGCCGCGCCGCTGGGAGCGCTTCGCTGCCGAGGCCGGACGTATCGACCGCATCGCCAAGGGGCGTGCCGACGGCGATGCCTGGATCGCGTTGGAACGCCTGTTGCTGGCTGTCGCCGAGGCGCGTGCGGTGCGGTTGTTGGTGGTATGAAAGCCGGGACCCGTGAGAGCGGGGTTCCCGCGAGGACGTACAGTGCTACCTCCGACACCGGCACGCTGACCCGCGAATCGTCGGGTCACCGTCAAGATGCCGTTGCATCAGTAGCATTGAGCTTTTCCGGGTCCGGGCTCCACCTCATCTACGGCGGCACGTTCGATCCCGTCCACAACGGACATTTGGCGATCGCGCGCGCGGCGCGCGATGCGTTCGGTGTGGCGGTGCGGATGATGCCGGCCGCCGATCCACCGCATCGTCCCGCGCCGGGTGCCGATGTGCAGCAGCGCTGTGCGATGCTGGCACTGGCAATCGCCGATGAGTCGGAGCTGCTGCTGGATCTGCGCGAGGTGCGCCGCGCATCGGCGCAGCCAGGCGTGGCGTCCTATAGCATCGATACGGTGCGCGAACTACGCGCCGAACTCGGCGTCGACGCACCGTTGGCCTTGCTGATTGGTGCCGACAGCTTGGTTGGTTTCACGGGGTGGCGCGAATGGCGTGCGCTGCTCGATACCGTCCATCTGATCGTTGCCGATCGCCCCGGTAGTGGCTGGCAACAGGCACTGCCTGAAGCATTGACGCAGGCGCTGGCCGGGCGCTGGGCCGCTTCGCCGCAGGCGTTGGCGGCTGCGGCGGGTGGTCTATTGTGGTGCCTGCGGCAGCCGTTGCGTACCGAATCTGCCAGTCAGGTACGTGCGCGTATTGCTGCCGGCGGCGATTGGCAGGGACTGCTGCCGGCGGCGGTCGCCGATTACATCCGCGCCCATCGCGTGTATGCAGAAGATGCCAGCACAGCCGACTGAATACGTGTCGTCGCAGGCTCCCCTATACTTTTCCCATTCCATCGAGTTCGCCGCTTTGTCCAATCAAGCCCACGTCATCAAGACCCAAGTCCCCAACCCGCCGCCGCCACTGCCGGTTTTGCTCGCCCACGTTCGCGAGGCAGTCGAGGAGCTCAAGGCCAAGGAGGTGGTGGAAATCGACGTGCGCGGCAAGTCCAGCGTCACCGATTACCTAGTGATCGTCTCCGGCACCTCCACGCGCCACGTCAAGTCGATCGCCGACGAAGTCATCAAGTACGCCAAACGCCTGGATTTGATGCCGCTGGGCGTGGAAGGCGAACGTGAAGCGGAATGGGTACTGGTCGATCTCGGCGATGTGGTGGTGCATGTGATGCTGCCGCGCGTGCGCGAATTCTATGCGTTGGAGCGTCTTTGGACGGTCGGCGATCAGCCGCCGAGCGATGCCGAAGAGGATCATGGGGGAGTATGACTAAGCGGCAGGACGGAACCCGTGCCGCGAGTGGCCAGACGTTGCTCTTGCGGGTGCGTGCTGGCGCAGGCGAGCCGCGTCCGAGCCCAGCACGCAAGCGCTTCGATACGCTGGTCGAACGCCTTGAAAAAACCCGCCTGCAACTGCGCGCCTGGCACGAGTCGTTGCCGTGCTGGGAACAGCGTTATCACGAACAGGTCGAGCCGTTGCTGCAGGCGCGCGATATGGCGCAGGTGCAATTGGTCCGTGAACTGGATGCGGCGTATACCGCCTACAAGCTGAGCAAGCGCGATCGGGCCGATTTATCCGATGCGATCTGCGAACTCGCCGGCCTGCTCATCGAGGAGGGTGGCTTCGACGATCTGAAATCGGTCTATGACCGCCACAGTGAGGTCGCTTTCGATCAGCAAGTGGCTGAGTCCGATGCGATGTTGAAGTCGTTGATCGGCGGACAGTTCGGCCTGACCGAGGAGGAGCTGGAGCATGTCCAGTCTCCCGAAGCGTTGTACGCACAGATTCAGCAACGTGTGCAGGCGCAACAGGCGCATGCGGCCGGGCGCGCGCAACAGCGCGCCAAGGGACACCGAGCTGGCGTGCGCAAGGCGGTGGGCCCGGCGCTCGATCCGCGACAGGCCTTGCGCACGCTGTACCGCAATCTGGTCGCCGCGTTGCATCCGGATCGTGAGCCCGACCCGCGGCAACGCGAACGCAAGACCGCGCTGATGCAGCGGCTCAACGGCGCCTATCGCGATGACGATCTGCTGGCTCTGCTGGAATTGCAGATGGAGATTGGCCAGCTAGATCAGGCCGGAATCGCCGCCATGGCCGAGCAACAGATCCGCGACTACAACAGCATGCTGGCTGCGCAGTTGAGGCAGATCGAGCAGGAATTGGCGCAGTTGGTCGATGCCTTCATGCACCGCTACGGCCTGGCCGAAGCGCGCCGGCCGCAGCCGCAACGCCTGGACGCGTTGATGGCGCGGCTCAAGCGCCAATTGCAGGAGGAGTGCCGCGACTATGCCGAAGAACGCGCTGCTGTTCGGCAGCCTGCCACGTTCAAGCAATGGCTCAAATGGCAACGTGCGCACATGCAAGAGCAAGCGTGCGCCGAAGCCATGCTGGACGTGATGTTCACGGTCGAACGCTGGTGATGTGCGTGGCGAGCCCGAGGCGATGAAGGCGCGCCTCATTGCCACAGGGGAGCGTGCCCCGGCCTGGGTCGCCCAGGGCTTTGCCGAATACCGCAAGCGTCTGTCGCACTGGCTGCCGCTCGAACTGGTGGAGATCGAGCCGGGACTGCGCGGCAAGGGCCGCGATGCGCAGCGTGCGATCGAGGACGAAGGGCGTCGTGTGCTTGTTGCATTGCCCAAGAATGCGCTGGTGGTTGCGTTGGACGTGCCCGGCAAGCAGCACAGTTCCGAACAGTTGGCGCAGCGGATGGAACACTGGCGCGGGCAGGGCCGCGATCTGGCGTTGCTGATCGGTGGTCCGGAGGGCCATTCGGCCGAGGTGCTGGCGGTTGCCGATGAATCCTGGTCGCTGGGACCGCTGACCTTGCCGCACATGCTAGTGCGGCTGATCGTGGCTGAGCAGTTGTACCGTGCCGCGGCGATGCTGGCCAACCATCCCTACCATCGCGCCTGAGTGCACCATCATGGTGAGCTTGTGTCTTGCCGCAAGCCAGGCGCGGCAGCGGCGTGCGCGGCTGTCATGTGCCCCTTGCGGCAGGACATCGTCCGCTCCGCCGGATTCCGCTGACGCGTGACATAGGCGTTATCGGCACGCCCTGTGTGATGCGTGCCTGGTCCATCCATGTTGCTGCGCGTGCTGCGCCTCCTGGGGCCTGCCGTGGCCGCCGTTCCCATCGCATGGCCGAGCCCTCGCTATGCATTCGTCACTCAATGCCTCGCGATGGTGCGAAATGTCGCTTGCTGCGGCGTTGTGCACCTTTATGGTTCTAGCTGATTCTCGTTCGAAAATCTTGAGACAAGGGTTGCAAATTTGTCTAGATTTTGCTCTAAATGAATCTCCTATTAATAGATGGTTTTTCTTGAAACAAATTTGTGCATGTCAATCGCGAGCGTCTGGTTTCTCGCTGATGTGCAGCTCAGGTTTTTCTTAGGTTTTCTTACTCAGGGAGAAAAATAGATGTCCAAGCACCATCCGCGTTGTGTCGTGCGTCGAAGCGTATTGGCGGTGTTTCTGGGGGCCGCGCTGACGCAGGGAGTTGTTCACGCGCAGAGTACGACGGGTTCCATCTATGGCGTTGCGCCGTCGGGCGCCACCATTACCGTGCAGAGTGACACCGGACTGACGCGCACCGTCCCGGTCGATAGTGCTGGCCGCTTCAATATCGGCTCGCTGCCAGTGGGAACCTACACCGTCACCCTGAATAAGGATGGTCATGCCGTCGATACCCGCAAGGGCATCGGCTTGCGGGTGAACTCGGGGACCGAGGTGTCCTTCGCCCAGCCCGGCGGAACAACTTCCACGCTGGGTGCGGTGACGGTCAGTGCCAGTAACGTGGCGGCGGTGGACGTCACCACGGTCGATTCGCGCACGGTCATCACCGCCGAGCAGTTGCAGCGTTTGCCGTTGGCTCGCTCCGCCGAAGCCATCGCCCTGCTGGCGCCTGGCGCGGTCTCCGGTAGCGGCTATTTCAAGAATGGGAATGCCGTGTCCTTCGGTGGCGCCGGCGTGTCGGAGAACGCCTACTACGTCAATGGCTTCTCCACCGGTAATCCGCTCGACAACATCGGTGGCGTGAGCCTGCCCTATGGGGCGATCGACCAGCAGGAGGTCTATACCGGTGGCTATAGCGCGCGCTACGGCCGCTCCGATGGTGGCGTGATCAACCAGATCGGCAAGCGCGGCACCAACGAGTGGCATTTCGGCGGGCAGGTGCTGTGGCGTCCGCGCGGCACCTCCGAGTCGCCGAAGGACGTGTACTACCCTAATGGCAGCCTGCCCAGCGGCTATGCGTATCAGAAACCCGAACTGGCCGGCACGCTGTATCGCTCGGGCAAGGACAACCCGACCTGGAGCAACGTGTACAGCGCCTACGCTGGCGGCCCGTTGATCGAGGATCGTCTGTTCCTGTTCGCTGCGGTCGAGCAGGAAAAGATCGACGGTGTCTCGACCAATTCGTCCGATAATGGCGTCGTGGCGCGCAACCATTCCGACGAGAACAAGCCCAAGGTCTACACGAAGATCGATTGGAACATCAACGACAGTAACCTCCTAGAGCTGACCGGGATCAAGAGCAACGACCGCACCGGCGGTTACTACAACGCCTTCGACTACGCCACGCTGTCCGAGGGCGCGCGCAATACTGCGATCGCGCCGAATATCGTCAAGCAGGACAGCACCTATTACATCGGCAAGTACACCAATTATCTGACCGACGATCTGACCTTCAGTGCGACCTACGGCAAGAGCACTTTCGACAACAAGAACTATCCAGGCATCGTCAGTGCGGACCCCTTTCTGAGCGGTCAAGTCTTCCAGGATCCCTCGATCACTGGCGGTCATCCGATCTACAACAACCAGGGTTCGCTCAACAAGCTCAATGGTCAGGACAAGACCCGTGGCCTGCGTCTGGACTTCGATTATCGCCTGGGTCACCACGATCTCGCCTTCGGCGTCGATAATATCTACTACTCCGCCAAGAACGAAGGTCAGGCCATGACCGGCCCGGGGTATGCCTGGTATTACGCGAAGTCGTCCAGGCCAGCCCGGCCGATCAGCTCCTCGCTTGGTGTCGGTGCGCCCGGCGGTAACGGGTATTATGTGCGCAAGCTGATCTTCAGCACCGCCACGTCGATGTCGGTCAAGCAGAAAGCCTACTTTCTCGAAGACCGCTGGCAGGTCACCGACAAGGTGTTGCTGTCGCTGGGCTTGCGCAACGACAAGTTCGTCAACAGCAACAGCGATGCCAAGCCCTACGTCGACAGCGGCAACCAGTGGGCGCCACGCCTTGGCGCCACCTGGGACGTGCATGGCGATTCCTCGCTGAAGGTCTACGCCAACCTGGGCCGCTACTTCCTGGCGTTGCCCAACAGTGTCGCGATCCGTGGTGCTTCGGCATCGACCTACACCAGTGAGTACTTCGCTTATAGCGGCATCGACGCCAAGGGTAATCCGACCGGCCTGCGGGCGCTGGGGCCTGGCCCGGTTTCCGCGGATGAAGAGTACGGCGTTGCGCCGGATCCACGCACCTTCACCCCCACCGACCTGAAGTCGATGTACCAGGACGAATTGATCGTGGGTTTCGATCAGGCGTTCGCCGAGAAGTGGGCCTTCGGTGCCAAGGCAACCTATCGCAAACTGGAGTCGACCATCGACGACGTGTGCGATCCGGATCGCATGCGTGCCAAGTTGCAATCGCTGGGTGTGGATCCCAGTACCGTCACCATCCCGGGCTGCATCCTGTTCAATCCGGGCAGGACCAATACCTTCAGTCTTGCCAATAGCAACGGCGGCCGCACTCAATTCACCATGAGCAAGTCCGACTGGGGCTTCGACAATGCGGCCAAGCGCAACTACGCCTCGGTCAACCTGTATTTGGAGCGTCCGTTCGATGGCAAGTGGAGTACGCGTGTCGACTACACCTGGTCGCGCAACTTCGGCAACACGGAAGGTCAGTTGAAGTCCGACATCGGCCAAGCCGACGTGTCCAAGACCCGGGATTGGGATGCGGCGGCGTTGATGGATTGGGCTGGCGGTTATCTGGCCAATGATCGTCGTCATCAGGTGAAGCTCTACGGCGCGTATCAGGTTGCGCCGGAATGGATGGTGTCGGCCAACCTGCGCATCCAGTCAGGTACGCCGCGCAATTGCCTGGGCTACTTCAGCGCCAACGGCACCGACGAGAGCTCGACGGCGGGCGATCCGATCGGTTACGGCTCGGCCTATCACACCTGTGGTGGCAGCCCCTCGCGTCCTGGCGATGCGGGCCGCACGCCATGGACCAAGCAGGTCGATCTGGGTTTGATCTATCGTCCGGCGTTCGCGGACCAGAAGCTGGCGTTCGGGTTGCAGGTGTTCAACCTGTTGAACGAGCGCAAGCCCATCCAGCAGTTCGCGGCCTGGGAGTCAGGCCCGTACACGGTGCTCAATACGTATGGCATGGGCAATTACTTCCAGACGCCACGTTACCTGTTGTTGTCGTTGTCCTACGATTATTGATCCAAGCATCGCGCCGTTCGCTGCTTGACGTCGATCTGCCAGGCCTGCTCCCAGTGATGGGGGTTGGCCTTTTCGTTTGGTATCCGTGTTGGCCGTACAAGGGAGCGTGGTACCCGGTAGCAATACCGGAAAGCAGCGCTGGTCGCCTTGCCCGAGCGCGCGAGGCAGACGAAGATCAGGTGCAGCGCACCGTTCAGCCACAACAAGCGGCCCTTGTACTTGTCGATGAGGATGCTTTGCAGGGTTTGCTATCGCAGGCCGCTTTTTTCAGATTGGCAAGATCGGCGAAGCGGGCCTCGGTGCCGTAGGAGGCGAAGAACTCGGGTATCGACAATCCAGCTTGGAACGGCAAGTCATGGATGCTCATCACGCCACTTCGTTGGCTTCAGGTGACAGCAGCATCCGCCCGGGGCACCACAGATCCTGCGACTTTTGGTTGACGAGTAGGGTTAATCAGATCGTGTCTTCGATCATGTAGGTGACATAGTCGCCCCTGAAAAACCACGCAAATCCACCTGCGCCACGCCTTCTGTGCCGCAGAGGCCGTGTCTGCATTGCTATTCCGTCAGGCTGGGCGCGGTTTTCTTGCATTTTCCGAGCATGCGCAATCGACGTCCCACGGTTGAAGATCGCCCGCCCGAAGAGTTGTTCTGTTCCAGGCTGGAGAACCAGATCGATCTGCGTTATCCCATGGCGCAGCTATCCACCAAGATGCCGTGGCCGGCGCTGGAGCAGGCCCTGTCGGCCCGCCTGCTAGCCGATCCGGTGCGCGGTGGACGTCCCGCCCTGCCGATCCGCTTGATGGCCGGGCTGCTCTACCTCAAGCACACCTATGACCTGTCCGATGAAGTGGTGTGCGAGCGCTGGCTGGCAGTGCTTCACCGGCGAGGTGTTTTTCCAGACGTGTTGCCGTGCGATCCGAGTTCGCTCACGCGTTGGCGCCAGCGTCTAGGCGAGACGGGAATGGAAGAAATGCTGGCGCAGATGATCACCGCGGCCAAGGCGATGAAGGCGTTCGATGCGCGGGAATTGTCACGGGTGATCGTGGTGCAGGAGAAGGTGATCGCACATTCCACCGACAGCTGATTGTTGGAGATGGCCCGCCGCAAGCCGGTGCTGCTGTGCAAGCGGCATTGTGTGAAGTTGTCGCGGTGAGTCAGATTAAAAGTGCTGATGACACGGCAGAGTGCCGAGTCCGAAGGCGCGAAGCTGCATCTTGCAGATGGGGCCGCTATGCCCATGCCAAACAGTTCAAGCGGATGCGACGAGTGCTGTGTCGGCAGTGCAAGGTGTTGGGCCGGGTGATACGGGACATCGGGCGCCCCTACGATGGCGATAGGCTGGCCGAGTGACTGGAGCAGGCCAGCACGCTGATGCAGGACACGGATGCGCAGCCGCAGGTGGAAATCATGGGGTATCGAGGACGCGAGGTGGAGAGCGCGCAGATTCTGCCCATATTCTGTTTACATATGTAGACTCTTGCTTTGAATGGCATCCAGGCCATTGGAAAAGCTAAACGTTCGTAATAATAATGGCCCCACTCCTGCATTGCCACTACGTGTTAGACGAACTGGTTTAAGGCCGATAGTAACTGGTTTGTTGACATGTCACCGTTCTGCAGAAAGCAGTCGCTCATTGCCGCGTCGGGGTAGTTCTGAATCCTTGGGAAAACGGAGTGTCCTTATGCATGGCGAGGATCTGCTGGCGAGAGGGGGGGGGGCAGGGAAATGCTTGCAAATGAATCAGTGTTGCGGACCATATTGCGGTGCAATTCACCGCTGCAACAATTTATCTGCACTGTGGCCGATTTTCTAAATTCTCAGCGAAGCGAATCAGGCCATACGAGTGTGCAGTTCCATGAGCTTGATTTGCTAATGGAACATGTCGAATCGAGAATATTCTATGCCACTGAGGTGGATGAGCTTGTTTTTGGGCTGAGGCGCGAAACGCCACACGATAAAGTTTTGCAGGAGGCTTATTGTTTATGGGAGACCACTCTGGAACGAAATTTCGTATCCAGGCTATGTGGAGGATCTGCCACTGCGGTTTCAGATTATAGATTGGCTGGCCGTCTGCAACGCCTTGTGCGACGTGAAGTATCCATGCTGCGGACTCAGCCAGAAAGGATGCTTTTTATTGGATCGGGTCCACTCCCGTTAAGTGCTATATGGTTCAGTAGGATCCTTGACGTACATGTTGACGGGATTGACATCTCGAAGTCTGCGGTCGAGGAGTCGTCTACGCTCATCAAGGTGCTGGGGCTTGATCGATCCATTCGCATCATCCACCGAAATGCGGTTGATTACGATGTTTCAAATTATGACATGATTGTGATCGCGCTACTAGCGAAGCCGAAGCAATTGCTTTTAGATAACATAGCGCGTACTGCGCGAAGCGATTGCACTATCGTATGTCGTACATCCTTCGGTCTTCGTAGTTTGATTTATGAGCCTACATTTTTTTCTCCAGCGATTCTCGATAATTTCGACATAGAGGATATACGCTTAGTGAAAGGGGCTAGTGACGATACTGTGTCTTCTTTGAAGCTCAGTATCCGGAATTTATAAATGATCGCTGTTGAAAAATGGCATCGGAAAGGTGGATTATTTTAATTTAACTGTGTAACTATTTAGCCCCTATATTTTCTGATTCATGTGTAAAATTAATAAAGATAGATCAAGTTGCGAGGGTGCGGCATGAGGTGCCTCCGGCATGGTGTGAGAAAATTGATTGCCCTCATGTCAATGATTCAATAGCTGGGTAAGTGGCATTAAATAACACTCGGGAGTGAAATTATAATGTTGGATCATCTATCCATCGATAGCCATGTACAGCAACTGATATCAGCCTATAACGCTGTTTCATGTCACGAGCCATTAACTATCACTGACACCTCGATCGCAGACTTCTCCAATTTATGGCATCTCTGCCAAAGCCTTCGAAATAAAGAAATTGCTCATGCCGTATGTTCAGATGAGCGATTGAATGACATCAAGCCTAAATTACTAATGCTTTACGCCGAGTGGTGCTACTTACGAGAAATCCAAGCAGCACGGAATATCTTCGAATCCCAAGATGCGCAAAGTGCTTTTCGGACACTTTTTACTGATCTCCCACTTTATGAGCGCATCGTCGCTCTAGAGTATCAGGCCGTTCGCATATGTGCTGGACGCGACCTGAAAAATGCATTGATGATCGGCTCCGGTCCTGTCGGATCGACAGCTATGATTCTTCAAGGGCTAGGGCTTAATGTGGACTGCGTTGATATCAGTGCGGAGGCTACCGAAATATCACGTGAATTGATGCGGCGCCTTTCAATTGCAGTAGGTATGTGTCATATAACCAGCGACATACTTGAGTTGCGCGACCTTTCAAAGTACGATGTCATATGGCTCGCCGGCTTCGTCGGCGTGGCCGGCATGAAGCAAAAAGTCATTGAGCACTTAAGTATGCATGCTGCACCCGGCGCATTCTTGATCGTCCGCAGTGCTTCAACTCCTTGCAATATCTTATATACTGAAGTGCAACCGTGGGAGCTCGATTCTTTCGAGCGCTACATCTATCTTCAGCCACTGTCGTTCAACAATCACTCCTCCTACATCGTGCGGCAATACAACGAGCATACGGCCCATGGCTAGGCTGCTCATGCTTGATAGTTGGGTCTATGCAACAGGCATCACGGTTCCTCTCGCTATCCGTGAATTAGGCCACACTTATACGCTACTGACGCCCAATCCGTCGCGCTTCAAAAACAACCCGCTTGGCGATGGTATACACCCAGTGATCGCAGAAGCGGAGGCGGTTGTCGTGGCCAATGTCAACGACGATACCACCTTACTTGAAACTGCCCGCAGATTGCATGAACAAAGTCCATTCGACGCGGTAATCACTTCCTGCGATCACTACCTTATCGCCGCTGCACGAGTTGCCGAAACGCTGGAACTGCCGACGGTTGGCAGCAATGTAGTACGCACTACGCGGGACAAGTATTTGATGCGATTGGCGTCGTGTTCCGCGGGTGTACCTACTCCTCAATTTGGTGTTGCTGCTACACATCAGGAGGCTCTAGCCATAGCGCAACGAATCGGCTATCCGGTTGTAGTAAAACCAACGGATATGTCTGCCAGCGCATTCGTCGCACTCGCGATGACGGATGCCGAGCTGCTTAGCGCGACAGATGCCGTCACCTGCTATCGCCAGAACGCAAGAGGACAGGACCTCAATGCCGTCGCCTTGATAGAAGAGTTTCTAGATGGGCAGGAAGTCAGTGTCGAAACAGTGACGGTTAACGGAGCGACTCAGGTGATTGCTGTAACCGACAAATCGCTCTACAGCGACACATTGTTCATAGAAACCGGCCATATGGTTCCGGCGATACTGGATCCTGAAACCGTTCGTGCTGTCGGGGATCTTGCAGAAGCGGCGTTGCGTGCCGTGGGTTATTCTCATGGCGTGGCTCATACAGAAATAAAACTGACGTCCAGAGGTCCACGCGTTGTAGAGATAAATCCGCGAGTGGGCGGCAACTGGATTTCGGAGCTAGTGCGGATCACCGTCGGATTCGATCTCATCCAGGCGTTCGTCAAGCTATCGCTCGGCGCCACGGATCTAAGCGATTGCTTTCTCGCCCCAGTCGCACGTAGTGCGGCGATCCAGTTTTTGTTGCCTCCAAGCCCAGGCATTCTCGCAGGCATTTCTAACTGGGACGAAATCGTAAGTGACCCGTATGTACATAGGAGCCATTTGGATCCGTTCATGCGAGGTAAAAAGGTGGCAGCTCCAAAAAACAATGACAGCTATCTTGCACACGTGCTATGCATCGACCGGGCAGGAGTGGATGCGCGTGCCCACTGCGAGCGCCTTGTCGCGGCGATTGAACTCACCTACCTTGAAAGACACTAGCCCGCACGGCCGCTCCGAATCACAGCACATCTACGGCCCCAATCCGCATAGGCCTGGGCTAGGGACTATGTTGTGCCTGCGTGCCGCTGCGTGTTCCGTGGCGCTATGCGTGATCGCCGGATGCACATTGGGACCTAATTTCAAGTCTCCTGCACCTAACTATGGCGACATGATCAGTATACCCATCGAGCAGAATACGGCCTCGACAAAGATGATCGGGGGTGATGCCGAAGCGCTTCAGGTAGGTGGCGAAGTGGCAGGCCGATGGTGGGAGCTTTACCGATCTGCCGAACTGACATCTTTAGTAGAACAGGCAGTTCGAGATAATCCTGACTTACAAGCGGCGGGCGAAGCGCTAAATAGAGCAAAGCAACTTGAACTCGCTGAGGGAAGTAAGCGGCTGCCCGCTCTTGATGCAAATGTCTCACAGCAACGACGCCGCCATGCTCAGGCCGAAGACGGTGATGTAGGTCCGGCAAGCTATTATTCAATATCCAATGTGCATATTGGTGCAGTATATGATCTTGACCTATGGGGCGGCATACGCCGTTCTATCGAGGCAAGCGGTGCGCAGACTGACTACGCCCACTTCGAAATGGAAGCAGCCTACCTTGCACTGACCAGCAACGTTGTGACCACTGTTATCGAAAAAAGTGCTATCGACGAAAAGATCCGTATTCAACAGCATATAGTCGAAATTGATCAAAATTGGCTAGATATAATGGTCGCACAAGCCGGGCTTGGAACGAGCAGTGATTTCGATGTGGCACTTCAGCAGTCAACCCTTGCAAGATCTAAATCGGTCATGGAAACACTGCTAATGGATCGCGAACAGGTTCAACATAGACTGGCCGCGCTGATGGGCAAGCCGGTCAGCGCCGTTTCCGATATCTCGATTGATCTGGACACACTGCGACTTCCCAGGACGCTCCCAGTGACCTTGCCTTCCAAGTTAATTGAGCAGCGTCCTGACATCAAGGCAGCGGAAGCAGTGTTGCACGCACAGACCGCACTGGTGGGCGTTGCCGCTGCACAGCGCCTGCCTGATATCACGATCAGCGGACGGCTCGGCTCCGCTTCGCTAGATGCAACCACACTCTTCGGCCCAGGAAGCGGCCTCTGGTCGGTCTCTGCAGGCGTGACCCAGACGATCTTCGATGCTGGAAAACGCAGATACCGCCAGCGCGCCCAGGAAGCAGCAATGCGCGAAGCCGATGCACGCTGGCGAACAACTGTCGTTGAGGCATTCCACTCGTTGTCCGATGTGTTGTCAAGCCTGCAACACGATGCCGTCAAGCTTCAATTGGCAGCCAACGGCGAGATGGCTGCCCACCATGTCCAGATGCTATTGGAGCATCAACGTGAGCTTGGTAGTGTATCCGTATTAAAAGTCCTTGCCGCACAACAAACCTATCAAAACGCATCGCTCGAACTGGTCCAGGCACGAGCCCAACGCTTCGTCGATACCGTCGTTCTATACCGTGAACTCGGCGGCGGATGGTGGAACCGTGGTGATGTCGGCCAATACCCAGCACATTGAGGGCTGCATCGCACTGATGGGCAGTCAGAAAAATAATCTGAACGAAAGGAATGCTGACGATGCAGGCGCAAGCTTTGAATACAACAATGCCAATGTTAAAGCGAAAACGCTGGACATTTGCGACGGCGTTTACTGGTAATGCTGTCTACTTCTCTATCATCCCATTTCTAGCTCTATTTCTGGCCGACGTGTTGAGGCTGGAAGCTGGCGCGGTTGGTACGGTGCTTGCGATGAGAGCATTCGCCAGCCAAGCATTCACCTTGCCAGGTTCTTTGGTTGGGCGCCTTCTTGGCCCTAGGCCAACTCTCGCGCTGAGCTCCCTGCTCCGCGCTGTCGCGTATTTCCTATTGGCCAACGGTCACACGGAGATCATGTTAATAGCCGCCGTCCTTGTGATCGGAGTTGCATCGTCGATCACGACTGGCCTAAGTTCAGCGCTAGTCTCTGGGCGGGAGCGCGGGCTCAATGTACTTGCTTTCGCCAACCTCGCCACGTTCCGCAACGCTGGTGAGATCATTGGATTCCTCGTTGGAGGATGGCTCTGCCCGCGCTATTTCGAACAGATCTGCCTGGCTGCCTCGCTGATCTATTTGATCACAACTGCTTCATTTCTTCTGATTTTTAAGAAAGGTGATCTGAGCCTGGATGACCGGCGAGGGAAAGATGATCTGCCTGCAGGCATTCGGGTTTTCAGTCGGCGTTTTGTCGCCACATGCCTTGGTGTAGCACCCTATTCAGTTCTGGTGGCACAGCTCTACGTGGTAGTTCCACTCTTCATACTCTCTTCCCAGAACCGCGCCGACTTCCTTGGATTGGGTCTGAGCATTGCGGCGCTTGTTGGCGTGGTGGCCCAAGCATTGTTCAGCATGTACGGAGCGTCGATATACCTGAACAAGACTGTGACATCGTTGAGCTATTTGCTGATGGGATTTTCTTTCGTACTGCTTCCTCTTTGCTCTTACATCGGCCTGTCCGACTGGATTTCGTCGGTATGCTGTGGTGCCGTACTCACATTTGGAACGGTGTTCGCATATCCCTCCGCGATGTCGCATATCCGCGCATGCTCGAATGGCAGAGATACCGGACTTTACTTCGGGATTTACTACACATTGGCATCAGTATTGACCGCTATTGTCACAAAATGGCTGGTGGGCGTTGGTGTGCATACGGCAAAAGAGTGGGTTGTTTATGGTGCACTGATGCTCATCGCGCTGCTGGGAGCGGTCGCTGATTGGCTTCTTTCTTCTAAAGCTGATGTCGAGAAGATTGCCGTCCCCTCGCTGCCAGCCACAAATGCATTGATCCATGCAAGTACACCGGTTGAAATGGAGCGCTCATGATCGAAGGAGAGAGAAAGCTTCGGGCACCGCTGCAATCGTTGCGTTGGTGCATGATTGCGATTATTGCGATATGCATCATTGCACTTGCGGCATATAGATACCGCTCCGCCGTAAAAAGTCCAGCACCTGCATTGATCGGCTCGACGGAATTGCCGGTCATTGCCGGATCCAAGGTCATCTGCACGGATTGGCAGCGCCGCGAATCCTTTAGCGGAGTGGTGCGAGCAGCTCACAGGGCCGATCTTAGTAGCGATACCGCGGGCATCATCGAGGCTGTTCGCTTCGAATCTGGTGCATCCGTACAGACTGGCGAGATTCTTGTGCAGCTGCGCCTCAACGATGGGCCCGATGTTTTAGCTGAGAACCAAGCGGATTTGAAGCTTGCAGAGCAGAACATGTCTCGCGCCAGCGAACAACTACGTATCGGAGCAATTAGCCAAGAGCAATTCGACACTCTGCATCATGCCGCGGACGTAGCAAGAGCGCGCCTGGCTGCGCAAAGGGCACGAATCGGGCAACGCAGCGTGCGCGCACCCTTCGCCGGCACTCTAGGCATTCGGAAAGTGGATCCCGGTCAGTTCATTCAAGCAGGGGACGTCATTACCACCATAGATAGTAGAGAGCCTCTACTCTTCGATTTCTCCATACCTCAGTCGTTGCTTCCGTCACTCAGCGTAGGACAACGCGGCCACGTCGAGTTCGAAGGATATGCGGGCAGGCAATTCGATGTGGTGATAAGTTCGCTGCCGCCGATTGCAGACCCTCAAAGCCATAGCATTGCCGCGCGTGCGACGTTCGCAGGGGATATGCATGCACTTGCATCCGGAATGTTTGGGAGAATGCGACTTGATATTGAGAAATGGCACTCTGTCAAGACCGTACCGAGAGCTGCCATACTATCCAGCACACATGGCGACACGCTGTATCTATTGCGTACCATGGAAAAGGATACCGTCGCCCATCAAGTTCCGGTGTCAGTGAAAGCGGACGATGGCGACAGGGCGGTCGTCGAAGGACCGTTCAAATGCAGCGATAGGATTGTGGTCAATGGACAGATCAAGATCGAGGACGGCACTCATGTCGTTGTCGCACCTCATGAGTAGGTATTTCTCTTGTGGAGGTGGGGCATGAGGTCCGGATCCACACTGATTGCGTTGCTCACACGTGCCAGCACGGTATTCGCTATCGTGCTGGTGATCACGGCCTTCGGCATCCTGGCGATTGTCCGCCTTCCAGTACAGGCGTTCCCCACCATCAAGTACGCCACAATCAACATATCCACGGTCTACTACGGCGCCGATCCTGAAACCATAGAAGGGTTCCTCACCTCTCCACTGGAACAGGCAGTTTTGCCTGCAAAAGGCATCGATTTCGTCACATCTACAAGCAAGCAGGGCGAGTCCGAAATCGTTTTACACCTCACTCTCAATGCTAACCCGGTGGAGACGCTTGCACAGGTGCAGTCGCTCGTCAACGCCGTTCTTTCCAATTTACCGTCAGGCACGCAAAATCCCGCAATCGTCCTTGACCACGGCGACGAAAGTATCCTAGATCTTGCGCTAACCAGTACGACCGCGACCGGAACACAGATGTCCGAATACGCACAGCGCGTGCTGAAGCCTGAAATTGCCACGGTTCCAGGCGTCCGCTCCGTCGCTGTCAACGACAGCCTACCGCTGGCAATGCGCCTGAATCTTGATCCCTATAAAATGACAGCCTATGGACTCACCGCAGAGGTGGTTCGCGACAAGGTCGCGGGAAACAACTACGTGACAGGTGTCGGCACGATCGATGGAGATACGGTTTCAGTGCCGCTCACGATCGCCTCGGGGCTTGAGACAGTTGCCGAATTTAACAATCTTGTGGTTAAAGAAGTAAACGGATCTCCCATTCACCTTAGCGACATCGGGAGTGCAGAGATCGGCACCTCTCGCGACAAGTTTGCCGCTTACGCAGATGGCGTTCCCGGTGTATTCCTGGATGTTGTACCCAACGATGGCGCAAACATCATTAAAGTTGCCAAAGCGGTCAAGAGTAAGGTCTCTCTTCTGCAAAAAACACTACCGCCTGGCATTGCGTTGTCCGTGAACGAAGACGATACGGAGTTTACGCGCCATGCACTTCGCGAGGTATTGCATGCGCTTGCCGAGGCGCTTTTAGTCGTCAGTCTGATCGTCTTCGTAGCCTTGCGCAAAATACGATCCGCTTTGATTCCAGTAATCGCGGTGCCACTTGCGCTCTTGGGTAGCCTTTGGTGTCTAAATTTATTTGGCTACAGCATCAACGAACTCACATTGCTCGCGCTGGTGCTTTCTGTGGGATTGGTCGTAGACGATGCGATCATCGTCGTGGAACGGCACGAGCGTCACCTGGAATCAGGCCTATCGACTCACGACGCAGCGGATATGGCGGTATCCGAACTGCTTAGGCCTATCGTCTCTATGACCATCGTGCTGGCAGCGGCTTATCTTCCTATCGCGTTGCTGCCTGGAATCGCAGGCATCTTGTTCCGGGAGTTCGCCGTTACCCTCGTCACGTCGGTCTCGGTCTCCGCCCTGATCGCAGTCACTGTCAGTCCCTTGCTGTGCCGGTTTATTGTCAGGCGATCCACCCGCGCTGGCAGCACTGGTGGGTCCAGCCACTGGTACAAAGCGCGACGGGTATTTGACCGAATACAGGCCACGTCGTTGACGAATTACCGGTTGGTGAGCGTGTTCGGTGGTGCGCTAATTGTCGCGACCGTGTTTTTCTTCCTGGGGAGCCGACAGGAACTGGCCCCCCAGGAAGACCAGGGATACGTGCATCTTCGTGGGCATGCTACACCTGGAATGTCCTTTGCCGTATCCCGACAATTCGATCAGGATGTTTTAGCGAGCATAGCTCACTCCTCCTACTCTGGACACTCATGGAACTCAGTCACGCCAGCATCGATTAGAGGAGGGATTTCCTTGATCGACTGGGCATCACGTCCTTCCACAGCCGAGGTCATCGACCAGCTAAGGCAATCGCTGCATGGCATCACGGGATTTTCTTTCTCGCTATACCAGTCCGAGTCGCTCCCCACGGAAGACGGCGACCAGGTTGAGTTTGTCGTCGAAGGCGCGGGCGAACTTGGAGACCTGACCCAGGCTACCCAAGAAATTTTGGCAAAAATGAAAGCATCTGGCCTATTCGCTTATCTAGAGACCAATCAACAGCCTAGCCAGTCGAAAAGTCACATCGTTCTCGACCGGGCTAAGCTTGCCGACTTTAAACTGGATGTTCGACGTGTTTCCGATGCGCTCAGTTCCATGCTGAGTGGCAGCTACATCAATTATTTCAACTACCAGGGACGATCTTACAAGGTCATTTCAGCGGCCGATCCAGACTCCAGAAAGCTCAATCAGAACGTACTCGACTATCCTGTAGCCACAGTTAATGAGCAGCCCGTCCTATTGAGGGCTGTCGCCCATCTGGAGACGACGACTGGTCCAGACGTTCTACGCCATTTCCAAGGGCAGCGCGCCATCACTATTTCCGGTGAGTTGGCAAAAGGGGTATCCCGCGGACAGGTAGCGGATTATCTCGCAGGCATAACTAAAATTTTACCAAAGGACTATTCCTCGGATATCTCTGGCCCAATGCGCGAGTACACACGGAATCAAAAAGGTTATGCGATTATGCTTTTGCTGAGTATCGCAGTGGTTTACTTAACGCTAGCCTCTTTCTATAACAGCTTCACCGATCCAATCATCATTCTCGTATCGGTACCAACTTCGCTGTCAGGTGCGCTGTTCTTCGTATGGCTTGGCCTTGGCCAGCTTTCTGTGAATCTTTATACGGACGTCGGACTACTCACCTTGGTTGGCTTGATCAGCAAGCACGGTATCCTGCTAGTCGAAGTGGCGAACGAAAAGCAGGATTCTGGTCAATGCAAAAAAGACGCCATCCTTGCCGCCTTAAATATACGGCTTCGCCCAATTCTCATGACATCGGCGGCAATGATCATGGGATCATTGCCGTTATTGCTCATTGGAGGCCCTGGCTCAGCGGCGCGCTCGACGATTGGCTGCATCGTCATAGCAGGGCTTGGCATCGGAACTTTCCTAACCCTACTGGTCGTTCCAGCATTATATATGCTATTGGCAAAACCTCGTACAACGCGTGTGGAAAACGCCAGCACAGCGAGCGCCCTGTCAAGCTGATGTTGGCGAACTGAATCGCCTATGGCCCCGTAGATAGTCGGCCTTGAAAAATCGTCTGCATCAACTCCCAATCGCATGCAGCGTTGACCTGGCCGCCATCGAAGCCTGCATGATGGCGCGCAGCCAGACACGCAAAAACACGATCCACCGCATCAGCCAGCGCAGGTTGTCGCTCGCCGCCGCGCCGATCGCGTTCCGTGCATCGCCTTGCACATCCTTGAGCAAGCAGCGGTCCAGCCTGTCTGTCGACGCTTTCGCACGTTCAATGTCATCAACGACTGCATTGGCCGAGTGGGCTGAGCGCAAGAGCATCGCCCTGGACTTCATCGAGCCGGGACGTCCGATGCAAAACGGCTTGATTGAACGCTTCAACGGCAGCTACCGGCGCGGCGTCCTAGACATGCACATCTTCCGCACGTTGAGCGAAGTGCGCGAACAGACCGAATTCGTCTTGTTCATGGCTCCATCTTCTCAAGAGTTGGAGCCTCCCGAAATCCAGGGGCGGTTCAGTTCGGCATGCGGTCGACACTCGTGTCACTGCGTGTCTGCAGTCCCGATTTGACGTGCAATGAGACCGCCGCTTACTTGCCCAGTTCGAACACCACGTCCAGGCTGACCGAGACGCTGCTCTCGCCCGGTGCCACCGGTGTTTCTATCGCTGTATTCGTCGCCATCGCACGCATCATCGCCATCGGCGGGCGCACGCCGCCGCTGTTGCCCTCGGAGATGCTGACGATGCGGCGCACGCGCAGGCCCAGCGTTTTGGCGTAGTTCTGCGCGCGGGCTTGGGCTTTCTTCAGGGCGTCGCCGCGGGCCTGATCGTACAGCGGTTCCGGATTATCGATCTCGAAACTTGGGCCGTTGATCTGATTGGCGCCCTGCGCGGCCAGGGCGTCCAGCACTTTGCCCAGTTTGGCAATGTCGCGCACCTTCAGGTCGACCGAGTTGTTGGCCTGGTAATTGGGCTGTTTTGCTCGGTTCTGGGAGTACGTGTACTGCCGGTTGAGGCTGATGCCACTGGTCTGCACGTCCTTCTCGGGGATACCGGCGGCGTGGATCGCCGCCAGTACCTTGGTCATCTGTGCAGCGTTTTCGCGCATCGCTTTGCCGCTGTCGGTGGCCTCGGTGACCACACCGGCCGACAACCTGGCCACGTCCGGCGCGTGCTTGGCCTCGGCCTGCGAGGTGATGTTGAGCAGGGTGCCGTCGGCGGGCACGGCGTAGCCGGGTGTCGCCGGTTGAGCATGGGCGGTGATTGTCGTGCATCCCAGCGAGAGGGGCACAGCCAGCAGCAGGCGAAGGGGCAGGATGCGCATCGGTGTTCTCCTTGACGGATGGCGTGAGAGTGTGGCGGTGACGATGAACGCGTGATGATCTTTGTTGGAGTTGAGGCGATCGCTCCGCAATTGGCGATCGTTCAGTCAGCCCGGTCGGGTTATCCTTTGGACATGTTGTATCTCGCTTCCCGCTCTGCGCGCAGAAACGAACTGCTGACCCGCCTTGGTGCGACGTTTCGGATCCTCGACCTGGAGGTGCCGGAAGTGCGTGCGACCGGGGAGTCGGCGGAAGCATACGTGCGTCGCGTGGCGCTCGATAAGGCGTGTGCCGGGCTGGCGCAGCGGGCCGGCGAGGCCGATGCGGTGGTGCTCGGTGCCGACACCGAAGTGGTGCTGGGGGATCGTGTGTTCGGCAAGCCGGCTGACGCCGAAGATGCCGCGGCGATGCTGGCGGCGCTGTCCGGGCGCACCCACCAGGCGCTGACCGTGGTGGCGCTGGTCGGCGCCGGGCGCGAGGAACTGGTCTCGGTGCCGACCGCGGTCACTTTCGCGCCGTTGTCGGCGCGCGACATCGCCGATTACGTGGCCAGCGGTGAGCCGATGGGGTGTGCCGGTGCATACGCGATCCAGGGCGGCGCCGAACGTTTCGTCAGTCGCCTGGACGGTAGCTACTCGGCAGTGATGGGCCTACCGCTGCATCAAACCTTCCACCTGCTGCGTACCTTCGGAGTGCTGTGATGTCGCAAGAGATCCTGGTCAACGTCACGCCGCGCGAGACCCGGGTGGCCGTCATCGAGAACGGCATGTTGCAGGAGCTGCACATCGAGCGCGGTTGGCGGCGCGGCGTGGTGGGCAACATCTACAAGGGCCAGGTGCAGCGGGTCATGCCGGGCATGCAGGCGGCCTTCGTCGAGGTGGGGCTGGAGCGCGCGGCGTTCCTGCACGCCAACGACGTGGTGCGACCGGCGCCAGTCTGCAATGGCGACACCGACGAAACACCGCCGCTGCCAGTCTCGGCCGCGGTACCGATCATGGAATTGCTGCGCGACGGCCAGGAGATCGTGGTGCAAGTGGTCAAGGATCCGATTGGCAGCAAGGGCGCGCGGCTGACCACGCAGATCAGCATCCCCTCGCGTTATCTGGTGCTGCTGCCGCAGTCGCGGGTGATCGGGGTGTCGGCGCGGATCGAGGACGAGGCCGAACGGCTGCGGCTCAAGACCATGGTCGCCGATCTGGCGGCCAGCCATGGGGGCTTCGGCTACATCATCCGCACCAATGCCGAGGGGCAACCGGCCGAGGCGTTGGCCGAAGACATCGCCTATCTGTCGCGGGTCTGGAACGTGGTCGAGCGACGCGGTCGCGATGGCGCCCCGGCCAGCATCATCTACGAGGATCTGAGCCTGCCGTTACGCGCGGTACGCGACCTGATCCGCAAGGACGTGGAAAAGGTCAAGGTCGATTCGCACGACACCTTCGAGCGTTTGCAGGCCTTCGTCGCCAAATACATGCCGGTGTTGGCCGAGCGCTTGGAGTTATACACCGGCGACCGCCCGATCTTCGACCTGTATGGGGTCGAGGACGAGATCGCACGTGCGTTGGACAAGCAGGTGCCGTTGAAGTCCGGTGGCTACCTGGTCATCGATCAGACCGAAGCGATGACCACCATCGACGTCAATACCGGCTCGTTCCTGGGCCAGCGCAACCTCGAAGAAACGGTGTTTCGCACCAACCTGGAGGCGGCGCAAGCAGTGGCGCGGCAATTACGTCTGCGCAATCTCGGTGGCATCATCATCATCGACTTCATCGACATGAGCGATGCCGAGCATCGCCGTCAGGTGCTGCGCACGCTGGAAAAAGCGCTGTCGCGCGATCATGCCAAGACCACGGTCTACGATTTCTCGCCGCTGGGGCTGGTGGAGATGACCCGCAAGCGCACGGTGGAAAGCCTGGAGCGGCAACTGTCCGAGCCATGTCCGCAATGCGGCGGGCGCGGCTCGATCAAGACCGCCGAGACGGTGACCTACGAAATCTTCCGCGAGATCACCCGCGCGGTACGCCAGTTCGATGCTGCAAGGCTGTTGGTCATCGCCTCGACCAAGGTGGTGGCGCGGATCACCGACGAGGAATCCTCGGCGGTAGCCGAAATGGAGGAGTTCCTCGGCAAGACCATCCGCTTCCAGGCCGACGAGCAGTATCTCCAAGAGCAATTCGACGTGGTGTTGCTGTGATGCAGCCGGGGCCGAGGGGCCGGGTCCCGAGACCTGGCAGGCCAGAGCACTGTGTGGTGTTCGTGCATTGGCGTCGTGGTGGTGTCTTGGCGCTGATGGGGCCTGGACAGGTCCCCGGCCCAGGCTGCTGATGCACACACCGTTGCGTCGCCGCTTGCGTCTGGCACGCCGTTTCGCGTTCTACGCGGTGGCGATTGGGCTGGTGTGTGTCGCCCTGGTGGTTGGTGCGTTGAGCCAGGCGTTGCCGTTGGTGCAACGGCACCCGCAGCAGGTCGCCGCGTGGCTGAGCGCACGTGCCGGTCAACCCATCCGTTTCGATCGGCTGGAGACCGCCTGGACCCGGCGTGGCCCGCTGTTGCGTCTGGATGGCTTGCGCATCGGTGGTGGCGACGGCGTGCGTATCGGCCAGGCCGAGATCCTCGTGTCCATGTATACCGGTATGTTGCCCGGTCGCTCGTTCACCGAGTTGCGCCTGCGCGGGCTGGCGTTGAACTTGCTGCGCGCCGACGACGGCAACTGGTCGGTGCAGGGCTTGCCGACCTCCGGGCAGGGGGGCGATCCGCTGGATAGCTTACAAGGCTTGGGCGAATTGCAGTTGATCGGTGGGCGCCTGGCGGTAAGTGCGCCGAGTCTGGACGTTACGGTGCAAGTGCCGAAGATCGACATGCGTCTGCGCGTCAACGGCGATCGCCTGCGCGTGGGCGTGCAAAGCTGGGGCGATATGCATCAGCCGCCACTGACTGCGGTGCTGAACATTGATCGCCAACGCGGCAGCGGTGGCCTCTATGTCGCTGTGCGGCCGATGAACCTGTCGGTCTGGTCGGGTCTGCTGCATGTCGCTGGAATCCAAGTGCAGGGCGGCGCCGGCGAAATCCAGGCGTGGCTGCAACTACAGCAGTATCGCGTTGCCGGTCTGACGGTGCAGGCCGCGTTGCGCGACCTGCGCCTGCGTGGCGCGGCGCTGGCCGATGGACGCACGCGACCGCAACTGCTGTTCACCACGCTGCGGACAACAGCGCGGTGGCGCCAGATCGACGGCGCCGGCGGCTGGCGCCTGGATGTGCCGAAATTGCAGATCGATCAGGCCGGCCTGCCGCCGCAGCGCCTGGATGGGTTCACGCTCGCCATCGGGCGCCGTTTCTCCGTGCTGGGCGATCATCTCGATGTCGCACCGCTGATTGCCATGGCCGCGCTCAGCGACCGCCTGTCGCCAGGTCTGCGGAGCTGGTTGCAGATCGCGCGGCCGCACGCGCAACTGACCCAGGTCGCGTTGACCGGAACGCCGGGTGGTCCGTTGTACGGACAGGGCCAACTGACGGAGTTGGCGTTTGCACCGGCCGGCCAGTCTCCGGGCGTCAGCGGTCTGCGCGGTCGCTTCGAAGGCGACGCGCAGGGTGGCCAGCTGGTGCTGGATGCCAGCAGCCCGGTACGCGTGGACTGGCCCAGTGGGTTTGGCGTGGTTCACCAAGTGCAACTGGCTGGTCGCATCGTGGCCTTTCGCGATCACGATGGCCTGCGCGTGGCGACCCCGGGCCTGCGCGTGCAGGGCACCGACTACGGCGCCGACGTGCGCGGTGGGCTGTGCTTTCAGCACGACGGTTCGCGACCGTGGATCGATCTGGCCGCCGATGTCCAAGATGCGCCGGTGGTGGTGGCGAAGAAGTTCTGGGTCCATTCGAAGATGAGCAAGGCCCTCACCGATTGGCTGGATGCCGCGCTGCAGGGCGGGCGCGTGCACGATGGACACGTGCTGATTTCGGGCGATCTCGACGACTGGCCCTTTGTCGAGCACGACGGCCGCTTCGAGGCGACCGCGCAGCTGCAGGACGCTAAAGTACGCTTTCACGAAGACTGGCCGGCTGTAGAGCATGTGGATGCCAGTGTCGCCTTCATCGGCAACGGCTTCGAGGTGCATGGTCGCGGCATGATGGGCGGTGTGCCGGTGGAGCAAATGTCGGCGACTCTGCCCGATTACAGGGAAGGCCAGCTCAGCGTGCTGGCCAACACCCGTGCCGACACCGGCATGCTGCTGGCGATGTTGCGGCAGAGTCCGCTGCGCCTACATTACGGTGACACCCTCGACGGGCTCAGCGCGTCGGGGCCGGCCGATGTCAGCTTCGACCTGCTGCAACCCTTGCGTAGCGATGTCGTTACCCGTCATCTGCGCGGCACGGTGGACTTGCTCGGCGCGCACATCGCCGACAAACGCTGGGACGTGGTCTTCGACGACATGCACGGCAGCGCCACCTACAGCGATACCGGTTTTGCCGCGCAAAAGCTGAGCGTGGTCCACGACGGCCGCTCGGCCGAACTGGCGCTGCGCGCCGGCGATGGTGTGCTGGATCCGCAACAGGCGTTTGAGGCCGCGCTGGGCGCATCGCTGGATGTGGACGAATTGCTTGATCGGGTGCCGGAGATGGCCTGGCTCAAGCCCTATGTGCAAGGACGCTCGCGCTGGGACATCGGCGTCGGTCTGCCCAAGACCACTGATGGCGGGGCGCAGCCGCCGACCCGGCTGCAACTGCATTCGGATCTGGTCGGCACGCAGTTGCTGATGCCGGCGCCGATGGACAAGGATGCGGCGATGCCGCTGGCAACCTCGGTCAACGTGCCGTTGCCGGTCGGCAGTGGGCGCATCGAAGTGGCCTTCGGCAAGTTGATGGCCCTGGCTGCGCGCAGCCAGGGCGGCAAGACCGGGGTCAGGGTGGTGATGGGTAGCGACCACGTCACCGACGAGCCGCCAAGCAGCGGTCTTGTGGTGAGCGGGCATACTGCGGCCCTGAACGCGATTGACTGGATCAGCTTGGTCAGTCGTCCAGATCCGACAGCGGCCGCCGTTCCTGGTGGCGAAGACCCGCTGCCGTTACGCTCGATCGACTTGCTTGCCGATCACCTTCTGTTGCTTGGTGGGGTGTTCGACAACACGCGCATGTATCTGCAGCCCCGGGCCAACAGCATCGACGTGCGGCTGGATGGTCCGGCGCTGTCCGGCGAACTGAGCGTGCCGAGCAAGGACGGCGGTGTCATCGGTGGCCGTTTGGCGCGTGTGTATTGGCGTACGGCGGCCTCGCCTGCGTCGACGGCGGACGCTAAAGCGCCCGAAGTTCAGGCCGGGCACCTTGCCGACAGCATGGACCCGGCCACGATCCCGGCGCTGGCGTTGGATGTGGATGATCTTCGCTTCGGTGCGCTGAGTTTCGGTGCGGCTTCGCTGCGCACGCGCAAGCTGGCAGATGGCATGCAGGTGGACCAATTGCACCTGCGCTCGGACCAACAGCAGATCGACATCAGTGGCGATTGGCGTGGCAAGGGCGCGGCGGCGCATACTCAACTAAGTGCCCACGTGGAGAGTCAGGATCTGGGGGCGCTGATGCAGAGCCTGGATTTCGGCGGCCAGTTGCGCGGTGGCGAGGGGCGCTTGAATCTGCGCGCGGCCTGGCCGGGCAATCCGGACGCGGTGCAGTTGGCCGCATTGCAGGGCCAGCTCGACGTGGCCGTGCGCAATGGCCAGTTGCTGGAGTTGAATCCCGGGGCCGGGCGCGTGCTCGGCTTGCTCAGCCTGGCGCAGTTGCCGCGCCGGCTGATGTTCGATTTTCGCGATTTCTTTTCCAAGGGGTTCGCGTTCAATCGCATCGACGGTCAGGTCCGCTTCGGCGATGGCCTCGCGCACAGCGACGGCATGGTCATCGACGGACCCGCAGCGGAGATCAAGATCCGCGGCCAGGCGGACCTGCGCGCGCAGCAGTTCGACCAGACCATCGACGTCAATCCCAAGTCCGGCAACCTGTTGACCGTGGTCGGCGCGGTGGCTGGCGGCCCGCTCGGCGCGGCGGTTGGCGCGGCTGCCAATGCGGTGCTGAGCAAGCCGCTGGACATGATTGGTGCACGGACCTACCGCGTCACCGGGCCGTGGAAAGACCCGAAGGTGGAGGTGATCGCGCGCGAATCCGCGCGTCCCCCCGCTCCGGTCAATGTTCCGCCCGTGTCCTCCGTCCCACCGTGACGCGCGGTGCTTCGCGCCGCTTGCGCTCCGCACTTCTGTACCCCATGTTGAGACCATGAACGACCACACCCTCCAGCTCGCCGAAACCCGTCTGTTGCTTCCCGCCGGCCTCGATGCCTCCAGCCTGGAGCGTGCCTTCGGCACGTTGCTCGGCCCTGGTGTGGATTTCGGCGATCTGTATTTCCAACATTCGCGCCGCGAGAACTGGAGCGTGGAGGATGGCATCGTCAAGGATGGCGCGCACTCCATCGAACAGGGGGTGGGCGTGCGCGCGATCTCCGGCGAGAAGACCGGTTTCGCCTATTCCGACGACATCCACCACGATGCGCTGCTGGTCGCGGCGCGGTCGGCGCGTGCCATCTCACGCGATGGCGGTGCGCAGGCGACGCAGGCGCTGCAACGCGGTGGCGCGCGCATGTTGTACCCGGCGCTGGATCCGGTGGATAGCATGGACCATGCGCGCAAGCTCGAATTGTTGCGGCACCTGGACCAGTTCGTGCGCGCCGCCGATCCGCGGGTACAGCAGGTCATGGTGAGCCTGACCGGTAGCGTGGACACGGTGCTGGTGGCGCGTAGCGACGGCGTCCTCGCCGCCGACGTGCGTCCATTGGTACGACTGAACGTGCAGGTGATCGTCGAGCAGCAAGGGCGCCGCGAATCCGGCTATGCCGGCGGTGGTGGTCGCTACGACTATGCGGTGCTGTTCGCCGATGGTCGTCCGGAAGCCTATGCCAAGGAAGCCCTGCGCCAGGCGTTGGTGAACCTGGAGGCGGTGCCGGCGCCGGCTGGGGTGATGCAGGTGGTGCTGGGGCCTGGATGGCCCGGCGTGCTGCTGCACGAGGCGGTCGGACACGGGCTGGAGGGCGATTTCAATCGCAAAGGCACCAGCGTCTATGCCGGTCGCATCGGCCAGCGCGTGGCCTCGCCGGGCGTGAGCATCGTCGACGACGGGACCCTGGATGGCCGTCGCGGCTCGTTGAACGTGGACGACGAAGGTACCCAGACTCACTGCACTTCGTTGATCGAGGATGGCGTGTTGGTCGGTTATATGCAGGACACGTTGAATGCGCGGCTGATGGGCGTGACGCCGACCGGGAATGGCCGCCGCGAATCGTTCGCGCATCTGCCGATGCCGCGCATGACCAACACCTATATGCGCGCTGGTCAGCACGATCCACAGGAAATGATTCGGTCGGTGAAGAAGGGCCTGTATGCGGTGAACTTCGGCGGTGGTCAGGTCGATATCACCAGCGGTAAATACGTGTTCTCGGCCACCGAGGCCTACCTGATCGAGGACGGCAAAATCACTGCGCCGGTCAAGGGCGCGACGCTGATCGGCAACGGCCCGGAAACCATGCAGAAAGTCAGCATGATCGGCAACGATTTGGCCCTGGACGAAGGTGTCGGCGTATGCGGCAAGGATGGACAGAGCGTGCCGGTGGGCGTGGGCCAGCCGTCGTTGCTGATCGATGGTCTGACCGTGGGCGGGACGGCGTAGAGGGCGTGATGCACGTTGCGGTGAACTGCCCTGTCGTAGGTGGCGTGTCGGGACCGGCTGCGCTGCTCACGCGCTCTGTGTTGGCCGCGCGCGGGGTTTTGGCGCACACGCGTGTGCGCCGCCGTTGCCGCGCAGGTTGGCGCCGTCTTGGCCGACGTCGTGGTTCAGCGGTCTGCGTCGTCTTCGACGTTCTCGTCCGTGGTTGTACTTTCCGCGTCGCTGGTGTCGGTTCCCGCGCCAAGCATCAGTTCGCGCAACTCCCGGAACAATTCGCGGTACGCATGCGGCGGTTTGTTTTTCAGCCGTTCTTCCTTGGCGTTGCGCAGCAACTGACGCAGTCGTTGCCGGTCGGCGTCGGGGTACTCTGCGAGCAGCGCGGACAGGGCCGCGTCGCCGTCGGCGAGCAGGCGCGTGCGCCAGTCTTCGACCCGGTGCATGGCGGCCACCTCGCGGCGTGCGCTGTCGCTGTTCACGTCCATCGCCTCGCGGATCGACTCCAGCACCGCATCGTCCTCGCGGCGCATCTGCTTGGCCAGGAACGCCAGTTGGCGTTTATGCGCGATGTGCGAGGTGATGCGCCTGGCCTCGGCGATATGCGCCAGCAGCGATTCGGGTACCGGCAATCTGGCCAGTTGCGCCGGGGTCAGGGCCACCAGTTTCTCGCCCAGGCTCAGTACTTCCAGCGCCTCGCGGCGCTGCTGGCTGCGGCTTTCGCCGCGGAATTCACCGGTGTCTTCGTCGCGTCCGCGCATGGTCGTGCTACTCGGTCAGTCTGCAACATCACATCTAAACGTCCGGCCATGGAGGCCAGGACCGCTGCGAAAGGATTCGCATGACAAGGATAAAGCATTGAACGCGATCTCCCCCGACGTGTACCACGATGACAGCCAGCAGCGTCTGGAGCGTCTGTCCGACATTGCCGAGCGCTTGCTGGCACGCGCACGCGCGCTTGGCGCCAGCCAGGCCGAAGTCAGTTGCAGCGAAGACCGCGGCATCGATGTCAACGTGCGTATGGGCGCGGTGGAAACTGTAGAGTCTACGCGCGACCGCGGCATTGGCGTCACCGTGTATTTTGGCCAGCGCAAGGGCAGCGCTAGTACGGCAGATTTGCACGACGCCAGCCTGGAGGCGACCGTCGCCCAGGCTTGCGCCATCGCCCGCTATACCGAGGACGACGCCGCCGCCGGTCTGGCCGACGCAGCCTTGATGGCGCGCGAAATGCCTGACCTCGATCGCTGGCATCCATGGGCGCTGCAGGCGGAGGAAGCGATCGAGCTGGCGCTGGCATGCGAGGCCGCCGGACGCGATGCCGATCCGCGGATCAGCAATTCCGATGGCGCCTCGGTTGGCAGCAGCGAGAGCCTGTCGGTGTACGCCAATTCACATGGTTTCGTCGGTTGCGAGCGTAGCACCCACCATGCGATCAGTTGCGCGCTGATCGCCGGGCAGGGGGACGGCATGCAGCGCGATGGTTGGTACAGCAGCACGCTGGCGCGCGAGGAACTGGAGCGGCCGGCAGCGATCGGTCGCCGTGCCGCGGAGCGGACCGTGGCGCGTCTGCAGCCGCGTTCGCTGCCCACCGGTGAGGTACCGGTGCTGTTCGCGCCGGAGATGGCGCGTTCGCTGATTGGATATCTGCTGGGAGCGGTGTCCGGCGGCGCGTTGTACCGTCGCGCCAGCTTTCTGCTCGACAGTGCGGGGACGCGCTTGTTTCCGGAGTGGTTCGCGATCGACGAATTGCCGCATCTGCGTCGCGGCCTGCGCTCGGCGTTCTTCGACAGCGACGGTGTGGCCACCCGCCAGGCGCCGCTGGTGAGCGGCGGTGTGCTGCAGCGCTACGTGTTGGGTAGCTATTCGGCGCGCAGGCTCGGCTTGCAGACCACCGCCAACGCTGGTGGCGTGCATAACCTCAAGGTCGCGGCCAATGCGGCGGATCTGGCTACGATCATCGCCGGGATCCCGCGCGGTCTGTTGGTTACCGATCTGATGGGCAATGGCGTCAACCTGGTGACGGGCGACTATTCGCGCGGCGCGGGTGGCTTCTGGATCGAGAACGGCGCCATCGCCTATCCGGTGGATGAAGTCACCATTGCCGGTAACCTGCGACAGATGTTCCAGCGTATCGAGGCGGTGGGCGCCGACATCGACGTGCGCTCGCATCTCCACATCGGCGCAACCTTGATCGGCGCGATGACCGTGGCCGGCGCCGCATCCTGATTGCGCTGTATTCTGGGCGACGCAGGCATGGCTTGACGAGCCTGTTGCCGTCGAGAGTCAGGGCTTGGCGTTTTGTCCGCTTCACCAACGATGGAAATGAAGACCGATGAGCGAATTCGACAACATGACCGCCCCACCGCCGCCGCCGACTTCGTCAGGGTCGAAGGACGATCGCACCATCGCCTTGATGATCCATCTGTCTGGCATCTTCGTCAGCTTCGTCGTCCCGCTGATCGTCTGGCTGCTTTATAAGGACACCCCTGGCAAGGCGTTCCTCAGCGACCAGGCCAAGGAAGCGTTGAATTTCCAGATCACCATCGCCATCGGCTACCTCATTTGCAGCGTGTTCATCATCATTTTGATTGGTCTCGTGGGCATGAAGATCCTGTGGGTGCTGAATCTGGTGTTTTGCATCCTCGCCGCCATCAAGGCCAATGAAGGCGTCGCTTACCGTTATCCGTTCGCGCTGCGGTTGATCAAGTAGCCCGCAATTGCTGCGCTCGCGAAAAGGCACGGCGTTCGACGGGCCTTTTTTGTTGCCTTGGGTAAAGGTGGGCGAGGTCGGTTGGCTTGCGTATCGGCGTGCCTGGAGCAGTAGTGCATGCGGCATGGCCATGGTGATGCCTACGTTTCGCCGTGCGCGTGTGGGCGGCGGCGCGCATGCTGCGGACGGGAAGGCGTAGGCGATTCAGTGCGCGCGATCCACCGCCAGTTGTGCCAACGCCGCCAGTGGGTCGGCATGCGCGCCGTAATCGTGCAGGCTATCGCGCATGGTGTGCGCCAGTTCGGCGAGCTTGGCCTTGGCCCCATCCATGCCTAGCAGCGCCGGATAGGTCGATTTGGCCTGGGTCGCGTCCTTCCCGGCAGTTTTGCCGAGTTGTTCGGAGCTGGCCTCCACGTCGAGGATATCGTCGCGGATCTGAAAAGCCAGACCCAGCGCGCTGGCGAAGGCATCCAGGTGATCCAGTGCGGCGTGGTCGGCGCCGCCGCCCAATGCGCCCAGGCGCACGCTGGCGCGGATCAGGGCGCCGGTCTTCAAGGCGTGCATGCGTTGCAGGTCTGCCAGCGGTTGCACGATGCCGGTGGCATCGATGTCCAGGGCTTGGCCGCCGCACATGCCGGCCGCACCCGTAGCTTCAGCTAGGGTTTGCAGCCACTGGACACGCAGTGTCGCATCGGCGGCATCGGCCTTGGCCAGCAGTTCGAACGCCAGGCTCTGCAGTGCATCCCCGGCGAGGATCGCGGTGGCCTCGTCGAAGGCGATATGCACCGTGGGTTGGCCACGTCGCAGTGCATCGTCGTCCATGGCTGGCAAATCGTCGTGGACCAGCGAGTAGGCATGGATCAGTTCCACCGCCAGTGCCGGCGCATCCAGGCGCGCCGGGTCGGTGCCGAACAGGGCGCCGCTGGCGTAGACCAGCAGCGGGCGCATGCGCTTGCCGCCGCCGAGAGTGGCGTGGCGCATTGCCGCGTGCAGGCGCTGTGGCGCTTGTGCGATTGCAGGCAGGTGCGCGTCCAGGCCGGCTTCGACCCGTTGGCGCCAGCGTGCGAAGACGGCCTCACCCGCCATGGGGCGGGGTGGGATCGAACGGTTCGGCGCTGTCGGGCTGCTCTGGGTCGCTGAGCAGGCGCACACGCAATTCGGCCTGTTCCAGTGCCTGCTGACATTGCCGGTACAGGCCGACGCCGCGTTCGTAGGCGCTGAGCGACTGTTCCAGACTCAGGTCGCCTGCTTCCATTTTCTCGACCAGCACTTCCAGTTCTTCGAGCGACTGCTCGAAGCGGGCGATCGGGGAGGCATCGTCGTGTTGTGGCTTCTTGGGCATCGCGAAAGTGTGCGCGGCGCCGGGGACACGGTCAATGCGCAGCGTCGGGTGCGTGGTCGTCCAGCACCAGACGTGCGTCGCGCGCCTGCAGCCAGGTCTGCAGCGGCGCTGCGAGCAACGTTGGGCCGGCCGCCAGTAACTGTTCTGCGTCGAACAGAAGTGGCATGCGTGCACGCTGCCAGGGTGGCACCGCATGGGCCTGCAGCAGATGTTTGAGCGTCTGCGAATGGCTGCGCCCGGGCAACTGTAGGCGCTCGCCGCCACGCCGTTGTTTTACCAGCAGCGGTGTGTCGAAGCCGAGTGGCGTGGTGGCCTGTAGCCGTAACTGGCGGCCATCGGGCAGGCGCAGCGGTGCGCGTCCGTCCCAATGGGTTTGCCAGTCGGCAGGCCACGATGGTGGATCGCATTCGGCATACAGCGCTTCGCGCCAACTGCGCACATGGGCACCATGCCAGGCGAATTCGGCGGCGGCGTCGGCGCGCGGGTACAGCAGCGTGCGCTCGATCGCCGCCAGGCCCGCCGCTGGCAGTGGCGGCAGGCCTGCGTCGCTGATCCAGCGCCGCAGCACGCGTGCGCGGCGCGCGCTGGGAAGTGCGCGTAGCGGCGGCAGCGGCAGCGCTGTGCCTGGCGCATACTGCCAGGCGTTCAGCGTCGCCTGATCGTCCGCATCCAGCAGGGTCGCGGCTTCGGCGCACAGCTGCGCGCTGCGGGCGAGTGCGGCGTCGGCGTGTGGCCAGCGCTGGCGTAGTAATGGCAGCACCCGCAGGCGCAAGAAATTGCGGTCGAAGTCGGGATCTGCATTGCTGGGGTCGTCGATCCAGCGCAGTGCGTGCTGTTGCGCGTAGGCATGCAGTGCGCTGCGCGGCAGTGTCAGCAACGGTCGCCACAGTTTGCCGTCGGCGAAACCGGACAGGGGCTGCATCGCGGCCAGGCCGTCCGGGCCGGAGGCGCGCAGTGCGCGTAGCAGGAAGGTTTCGGCCTGGTCGTCGCGATGCTGGGCCAGTGCCAGCCACTCGCCATGCGCCAGCACCTGGGCAAACGCCGCGCGCCGCGCCTGCCGTGCCGCCGCTTCCAGGCCATCGCCGCGATCGCGTGGTACCTGTACGCGTAGTACCTGCAGCGGTACTGCCAGGGCCACGCTCATCTGTTGGCAGTGCATCGCCCAAGCGTCGGCATCGGGGTGCAGACCGTGATGCACGTGCACGGCGCGCAGGCCGCGCTGGCGATAGTGCGGTTGCTGCGCCAGTGCGTGCAGCAGTACCGTCGAATCCAGGCCGCCACTGAAACCTAGCAGCACTGGCGCCGGTGCTGGATTGGGTAAGGCGTCGGCGAGTGCGAATAGCGGTGTGGTGGGCATGCGCGAATTCATCGTGCCACTGTAGACCCAAGCGAGCGTGCGGCGAAGTGCGTGGTGCGTGTGGAGATAATTCGAAAATGGTGCTTGGGCGCACGCTTTCGGGTTTGTTGATACCGGTCGTGCGACCCGTTTTCAAACCATGGCATCGTCGGCGGTGCCCAGTTGCGCTATGGTGCGAAATTGTAGAGTTCTCTGGATAGCGGTTAATGAAATTGGTGACGGCGTGGTTACGCATCCCGTTCTGGCAGCGCGTGTTGGCCGGTTTCGCGCTGGGCGCGCTGGCAGGCTGGGCGCTGGGTCCGGCTGCGCAGACATGGTGCAAGCCGCTGGGTGATCTTTACGTCACCTTGATCAAGATGATTGCGGTGCCATTGGTGTTCTTTGCGGTCATCAATGCGATCGCGTCGTTGCATGGGCAGCAGTCGGTGGCCAAACTGGGGGGGCGCACCTTCCTGTGGTTCATCGTCACTGCGGCCCTGGCGGTAGGCGTTGGCCTGACCGTGGGCACGTTGCTGCAGCCTGGCGCCGGTCACCTCGGCTTGCGGGTGGACAGTGCTTGGGCGCCGCACGATGTGCCCAGCCCGATGCAGGTTCTACTGGATGTGGTGCCATCCAATCCGTTCTATGCGCTGACCGGCATCGGCACCCGCACCAATGCCGCCGGGGAAAGCGTGCTGGTGGCCGGGCGTGGCTCGATCCTGCCGGTCATCTTCTTCGCCGCATTGCTCGGTTTTGCGATGGTCAAGCTCGGTGCCCGCGTGGCCGAGGCGCGCAAGCTCTGTACGCAAATGAGCGACATCATGATCCAGGTCACGCGTCTCGTGCTGGAGATGACCCCGCTGGGCACCTTCGGGTTGATCGCTGGGCTGGTCGGCGGCTACGGTTTCCAGAAACTGCTGCCGTTTGGCCATTTCGTGTTGGCGCTGTATCTGGCCTGCGCACTCCACATCGTGGTGGTGTATAGCTGTCTGCTGTTGGCGCATGGGCTCAACCCGTGGAAGTTCTTCCGCGGCGCTGCGCCCGGGATGCAGGTGGCCTTCGTCAGCTCCTCCAGCTTTGCCGCCATGCCGGTGGCGTTGCGTTCGATCACCCACAATCTGGGCGTCAACAAGGACTATGCCGCGTTCGCGGTGCCGCTGGGTGCAAGCATCAAGATGGATGGCTGCGGTGCGATTTTCCCGGCGCTGTGCGCGGTGTTCATCGCCCAGTACACGGGGGTGCCGCTGACTGCCAACCAGTATTTCGTGGTGCTGATTGCCTCCGTGCTGGGTAGCTTCGGCACCGCCGGCGTGCCTGGTACCGCGGTGGTGATGGCTACCGTCGTCCTGAGCGCAGCCAACCTGCCGCTGGAGGTGATCGGTTATCTGTACGCAATCGACCGTGTGCTGGACATGATGCGGACCATGACCAACGTGACCGGGCAGATGTTGGTGCCGGTGCTGGTCGCCAAGGAGACCGGACTGCTCGATCGTCAAGTGTACGAAGCCGCTTCCAGCAACGTCGGTTTGGAGTCGCCGCCGGTCGATCACCCCGATGGCGCAGCGCGGTGAATGTCAGCTGCGCGCGCAGTTGCAGCGCTTGCCTGGCCTGGCGTTGTGCGACGGTGTGCTGGTGCAGCAGACACAGGTGGAAGATCCGTTCGAGCAGCGCTATCTAGCGGTACGGCATCGCGAAGGCCCTCTCTACAGTGACGAGCAAGTGCGTGCCTTGCCGTATCCCGACGGTGCCCAGGGCGGCAGCCACGAATGGCGGGTGCGTGCCGAGTCGTCCCGGCGGTTGCTGCGCCATTTGCGCGCACGGGGTGGCGACGGGCCATTGCTGGAGGTGGGCTGCGGTAACGGTTGGTTGTCGCGACGCTTGGCCGTGGGGCTGCGGCGTGAAGTTTGCGGCGTCGACGTCAATCGCGTCGAACTCGCGCAGGCTGCGCGCGTGTTCGCCGCCGAGCCACGGCTGAGCTTCGTCGCCGGCGACATCCACAGCCTGCCACTGCCGCGACAACATTTCGATGTGGCAGTGTTGCCAGCCTGCCTCCAGTACTTCGCCGATCCGCGTGCATTGATCGCGCGCGTGCTGAGCCTGCTCCATGCCGATGGCGAATTGCATATCATCGACAGCCCGCTTTATGCCGACATCGCCCGAGCCCAGGCCAGTGCTGTGCGTAGCCTGCACTATTTCACCGACCTTGGCTGTGCGGAATTGGCGCAGCAGTACCACCAGCATCCCTACGCCGCGCTAGACGGGATCGTGATGCGGATGTTGTTCGACCCGCGTCGCCTAAGTGCTCGCTGCCTGCGTGCGCTGCGCTGGCGTCAGCCGCATTTCCCGTGGTTGTGTATCCGCACGCGCGACAACTTGGCCTTGTTGGCGTAGCTGTCCATCGTGGTGGCCGCTGCGTTGTTGTCGGCCTGCCGTTGCGGCGCAGTTATGTATTGCCGCATCGGCGCATGGCAGACTGCGGTTTGATTTTTGTGTATGGAGGTCCGATGAGCGGCACGCAACGCGAGCTGACCTTCCGCTTTTTGGCCGAGCCGATCGACGTCAACTACGGTGGCAAGGTTCATGGCGGGGTGGTGATGAAGTGGATCGACCAGGTCGGCTATGCCGCTGCGGTGGGCTGGAGTGGTCACTACAGCGTGACGGTGGCGGTAGGCGGTATCCGTTTCGTGTCGCCGATCCGGATCAGCGACATGGTCATGGTGAGTGCCAAGCTGGTCCACACCGGCACCACCAGCATGCATTTCGCGATCGAAGTACGCGCCCGCGATCCGATGGGCGGGGAGGCGCGGTTGTGTACCCATTGCATTATCGTGTTCGTGGCTCTGGACGGCGTAGAAGGAAAGCCGATCCCGGTGCCATCGTGGCATCCAGACACGCCGGAAGATCGTCGTTTGGCCGAGTACGCCCAAAAGGTGATGGAGCTGAGCAAAGGCATCGAGGACACCATTGCCCATTACCATGGCTGATGTTCTGGCGTATTGCAGTTTCATCAACTCAGGCGCGCCAGTTCGACGGCGTCTCACCGCCTTGCGTCGGACCGGGGCACTAAGAGTAACTAACAAAACGATTGCGTCGCCGCCGGTCGCCGGACGGGTGCGTGCAGTGCTCGGAATCCTCATGTCCCCCCTTGTACACGGCGGTTCCTGCGCGCTGTCCGTGCCCAACCGGCAGCGCTCGCGACGTTTTGTTAGCCACTCTAAGTCTGCCTCTGTGCAGGGCAGGCTCCTGATGGTCGTGGCGCTGCAATAACGAAAAAGGCCGCTGTATCCAGCGGCCTTGTGTCTGCCAGATGGGGCGCGCTTACATCGCCACGCGCCGCGCCTGCAGGAATTTCGCGCTCCAGTACCCGGAGGTGAGGGTATCCACGCGCACATCCTTGCCACGGCTCGGGGCATGCAGGAAGCGGCCTTCGCCGACATACAGGCCGACATGGTCGACGCGGCCCTTGTGGCCGAAAAACACTAAATCGCCCGGTGCCAGTGCGTCGCGGTCCTTGATCAATTCGGCATTGGCCTCGTGAGCCATCTCACGCGACACGCGGGGCAGTTCGATGCCCAGTGCGGTACGGAATACGTAACCGATCAGACCACTGCAGTCGAAGCCTTCGGTATCCTCGCCGCCCCAGCGGTACGGCGTACCCAGCAGCGCCATGGCGCGCTTGAGGACCGATTGAACCTTGTCGCCGCCCGGGACTACGCCTTCGTGCAGGGTCGGTTGAGAGATATCGTAGTTGGCTAGCAAGCGGCTGATGTCGCCAGCGAACATTGCCGAGCGATCCATGAGCGGGATAGTGTCGTTGCCGGCCAAGTGGGGCAGTAGGGCGGCCAGAGTGGCGGTGGCGGCGATGTCTGCCTTGCTGCGTGCTGGAGGTGCTGCCTGCGGTGCAACCGTCGGTGTTGGCTTGGCGGAGGGGGACGTAGTGGTGAGCGTATGTACGTTCCCCGCAACAGGGACAGCCGTGGCGACAGTGGAGGGGGTTATTGGATTGGGTGCGAAGGGCGCGATCGCTTCCCGGACGACGGTGTCGGCGGATGGGGGCTGCGCCAGGGCTGGGAGAGCCGTGAGACAGAGCGAGGCGGTGCAGAAAAGGCGGAACGCGGTCCGATGGGGAACAGCAGTCTTGCCTGTGCAGGTCTGGGCTTCAGTCGTCACGCTTGGATCACGAAATCAAAAGTTGGACGATCATCCCCCGGATGAGGCAAGAAGAGGTTTAAATAAAGTTAAATTTTTGTAATTGTGAATGCAATTTAAGTAACGAATATCACATTTCAGTGCAAAACCCGTTTAGCACCAGTGTAATGATCGCGCCAGTAGGTTCCGTCGAGTGAGTCCAAACGCACTGTTCCACCAGTGTTAGGGGCATGCACGAAGCGGCCCTCGCCGACGTAGATGCCGACGTGGCTCACGCTACCTGCGCTGCCGAAGAACACCAGGTCGCCGGTACTCAGGCGTTGCGGATCGATCTTTGGCCCCTGCACGGCGGCGAGCTCGCGCGAGGTCCGCGGCAGCCGCAGGTCGAGCATGTCGCGGTAGACGTAGGCAACCAGTCCGCTGCAGTCGAAGCCGGATTCGGGGGTGTTCCCGCCGTAGCGGTAGGGCGTGCCGACCAGGCCCAGGGCGCGGATCAGTACCGCGTTGGCGGCGTCCGGGTTGGCCGGGGCGATCTGCGGCCAGTCGCGCACCGCCACCCGCGCCGGCCGCGTCGGACGAGCCGTGTGGTGTCCGCAGGCAGCCAGCGCTGCCGCGCAAAGCAGCACAGCGCATCTGAGAAGCACGCCGCGTGCATGCGCGGAAACTGGCGTGTTGTGCATGGAGCCGGGATAATGCGCGACCTCTAGAGGGCCACCATCATGGCGGCCCTCCCGGCGGCCGACAAGTCGCCCATTCCATCTGCCCCGGCAGACCTAGCGCAGAGTGCACATGAAGATCGAAAAAGACCGCGTCGTCCGTTTCCACTACACCGTTTCGGAAGTCGGTCAGGCGCCGATCGAGAGTTCTAGGGATCGCGATCCCCTGGTGATCCTAGTCGGGCACGGCAATATCATCCCAGGTTTGGAGAGCGCGATGCTGGACAAGGTGGCCGGGGACAGTTTCGCTGTGGACGTGGCGGCCAAGGACGCATACGGCGACCGCCGCGAGGGCTTGACTCAGCGCGTGCCGAAGAAGCATTTCGGCGCGACTAAGTTGCAGCCGGGCAGCCAGGTGATCCTGCAGACCAACTTCGGCCCACGCGCGGTGACCGTACAGAAGGTCGGCATGAGCGTGGTCGACGTCGACCTCAACCACCCGATGGCGGGCAAGGATCTGCACTTCGATGTGGAAATCCTGGAGGTGCGCGAGGCCAGTGCGCAAGAGCTCGAACACGGCCACGTGCATGACGAAGCCGAGGGCGACCACCAACATTGATCCCTGATCGCCACGGCGCCGGATGATCCGGTGCCGTGGGCCGCCGCCGCAGTGCGATGGGGTCGCCGCTGCGTCAGTATGGCCGTGGGCATGCCGCGGTGATGGATAATGGCCACCCTCCCGTCTGGTGTTCGCCTTGGCCGCCCCTGCCGCTTCCGTGTTGCAGCCCATCGCGCCCGCCGAGCGCATCGTCGCCTTGGACGTGCTGCGTGGCTTTGCCCTGCTGGGCATCTTGTTGATGAACATCGAGGGCTTCGTTGGCCCGCTGGATGCCGCAATGACCGGGTTGGACCCGGCACTGCGCGGTGCCGATCGCATTGCCGACGCACTGGTGTACGTGTTGGTGCAAGGCAAGTTCTACACCTTGTTCTCGTTGTTGTTCGGCATGGGGTTTGCGGTCATGGCGCAACGCGCCGAGACCGCGCGGCGTCCCTTCACTGGGTTTTTTCTGCGTCGTAGCGCTGCATTGCTGTTGATCGGTCTGCTGCATGCGCTCTTGCTGTGGTCCGGCGACATCCTGGTCAGCTATGCGTTGCTGGCCATGATGCTGCTGGCGTTCCGGGAGGCGCCCACGTCCTGGTTGCCGTGGATGGCGGTGGTGGTCTATCTGTTTACGCCGTTGCTGTTGTTGCTGGTCGGTGCGATGGCGTCGGCGGCGCAGGCCGACCCGCATGGCGCAGCCCATTGGCGGCACGACATGGCCGAACGTGCGCAACGCAGCGCGATGGCCCTGGCGCAGCAGCGCGAGGCGTTTGGTCATGGCAGCTATGCTCAGGCCACCGCCCAGCGCGGACGTGATTTGCTCGACGTATTGAGCACGCTGTTGTTCGATGCCTCGCCCATCTTCGGCATGTTCCTGCTCGGCGCCTGGTGCGTGCGCAGCGGTTTGGCCGCGCAGCCGCAGCGGTTTCCGCGATTGCTGGCGGTACTGCGCTGGGGCGTGCTGCCGCTGGGGTTGGTGCTGATGCTGTGGAGTTTCCGACTGGAACCCTGGATGGATCGGGCGCGGTTGGACCTGCGTTTGACCGGGGCGTTCGCTCTGGCCAACGTCGCCAGTGGGCTCATGGCGCTGGGGTATACGGCCTGGCTGTTGCGCGCGGTGCCGGCGCTGCAGTGGCTGGCGCCGGCCGGGCGGATGGCGTTGAGCAACTACCTGTTGCAGTCGCTGGTATGCACCACGCTCTTCTATGGCTATGGGCTAGGCTATTTCGAGCGTCTGCCGCGTGCCTGGCAGATCCCGTTCGCGTGCGTGCTGTTCGCGCTGCAGGTAGCGTGGTCGCACGTGTGGCTGCGTTGGTTTCGCTTTGGCCCGGTGGAATGGCTGTGGCGCTCGGCCACGTATTTGCACTGGCAGCCGCTGCGTCGAGCCGATACGACATAGCACGGTGTCGTAGAATGGTCGCATGCCTTCGCGATGTTCGCGCCGCTGCACTCCTTGCCAAACGCCCCTGCTGGAACGGCGGGCATGAGCCCGCGCCGCCCGCCGTTGGTCGTGGCCGATCCATATGCACGGATCCTGGCGGCGATCCGCGCGATCCCGTCCGGCCAGGTGCGTGGCTACGGCGAGGTCGCGATGCTGGCTGGGCTGCCGGGACGGGCGCGGCTGGTCGCGCGCTTGCTCGGCGGGCATGCCGAGGCGACATTGCCGTGGCATCGGGTGCTGCGTAGCGACGGCCGCATCGCCTTCCCTGAGGGTTCGCGGGGATATCGCGAGCAATGCCAGCGCCTGCGTGCGGAGGGGGTGGTGGTGCAGGGCGGGCGAGTACAGCGCACCACCACGCAGGCGCTGGACCTCGACGCGGCGTTATGGGGCCCGCAATAGCAAGCGGCTATGATGGGGGCACTTGCTACGGACATGATCCATGTTTCCCAGACTTCCTCCCGTCACCCAAGCACTTCTGATCGGTAATGTTGTGGTGTTCCTGTTGCAGATATCGCTTGGCACCGCGACCTTCGCTCCCTTCATGCTGTGGCCGATCGGGTCGTTCGATCCCTTTTCGTCGGGGCAGAACTTCCAGATCTGGCAGTTGCTGACCTATGCCTTCCTGCATGGGGGCTTCTCGCACCTGCTGTTCAATATGTTGGCCCTGTACATGTTCGGTGGCCCGCTGGAGCAGACCTGGGGCAATAAACGCTTCTTGACGTATTACCTGGTCTGCGTCGCCGGTGCCGGTCTGTGCCAGTTGCTGGTTGGCTGGTGGATGCTGCGCAATGGCAGTGCGCCGTATCCCACGCTGGGCGCGTCCGGTGGCATCTTTGGCCTGTTGTTGGCCTTCGGCATGCTGTTCCCCAATCAGCGGGTGATGCTGCTGTTTCCGCCGATCCCGATGACGGCACGCACTTTCGTGATCGTGTTCGGCGCGCTCGAACTGGTCATGGGCTTCGCCGGCTGGGAGCCGGGCGTGGCGCATTTCGCGCATCTGGGCGGCATGTTGTTCGGTTGGTTGATGATTCGCTACTGGCGCGGGCAGCCACCATTCGGCAAGGGCAAACCGCCGCGTCCGCGAATCGTGCGCTGAGCCGGGTAGTACTGTAGCCGCGGCGATCGTCCGCCAGCGTCGGCGGCCCAGACGGGATCGCCGACGCATTGAGGCGTTTGGGATCTTGCGACGCTGTCGCCGATGCGCCCTTGGCCACCCGGCGATGGGTGGCCAAGGGCGTAGTTGCCGGCTCAGAAGCGGTAGCCGATCTTTCCGTACCAGTAGCGGCCATTGAAGCCGAACGGCGATAGCGAGGAGTATTGCAAGCCGTTGGTGCGATCGTCGTAGATGCTGTTCAATGCCGTGCGCGTCGGGTATTGGTTGGTCAGGTTGTCCGCGCCAACGGTGAAGGTGATGTTGCGCCAGGTATAGCTGGTGGACGCGTTCAACAGCCAGCGTGCGGCGAAGGTTTGATCCTGGCTGCCGTCGTCTTTATCGCCGCGGCGGGTGACTGCGCCGTAGCGGGTGGCGTCGCCGTGCAGGGTCCAGCTTGCAAGGTTCCATTCGGCGCCGAGGACATACTTGGTACGCGGTGTGGCGTCGGTGAGCAGGCCCTGGCTGGCACGCCTGAAGTTGGGGTTGGAGACTTCCAGGATCTCGGTCTTGTTGTAGTTGGCGCTGAAGCTCAGGTTGAGTTTGCCGGCCTGGTCGAGATCGAGCAGATAGTTGTTCACCCAATCGATGCCGCGGGTGCGGGTGGTGGCGCCGTTCACGAAGAACTGCACTGCGGCGACCTGCCCGATCGGGACGGCCAGTGCCAGCTGGTCCGTGTAGAGGATTTGATTCCAGATGCGGACCTGGTACATATCCAGCGTGGAACTGAAATCCGTGCCGGATTGCCAGACCGCGCCCAGGCTGTAGTTGCTGGATTTCTCCGGGGTAAGCGGTTTGGCGCCCAGTGCGATGGCCACGGGGTCGGAGGTGCGGTAGGTGCCGACCTGATTCAACTTCCCGTTCTGCAGCACGGTCACCACCGAGGTGTAGTTCTGCTGCGCCAGCGACGGTGCGCGGAAGCCGTTGGAGGCGGTGCCGCGCAGAGCAAAGGTGTCGTTGATCTGATAGCGTGCCGACAGCTTGCCGGAGCGGGTTGCGCCTGCTTCGCTGTAGTCCTCGTAGCGCGCGGCCAAGCCACCGGAAAGTTTCTCGGTCAGGTTGGTTTCCAGGTCGGCATACACAGCTTTGCTGTGCCGCTGGAAGTCGCCGGCCAATGCGGGCGCTAGCCCCGGGAACACCTGCGAGCCACCCGGGTAGGGGCGGCCAGTGTTCGGGTTGATGGTGTTCGGGTTGAAGAAGTACGAATTCGGCGAACCGGCCACGACCGTGTACTTGTCTTGCCGGTATTCCGTACCGAAGGCGAGATTGACCGGATACGCCAGCCCCCAGTCGAAGGATTTGCTGGCGTCCGCGTTGAGTACACCTTGCTTGGTACGGAAGCCGCCGGCGTTGAACTGCGTTGGCGAGGCGCCTGTGCTCCAGTACAGGTTGGTGTTGATGGTGTGGCGCAGGTCGAACGTCACGTCGTTCTCGCCGTAGTCGGCGGAGACGTCCCAGTTCCAGCCGCTGTCGGTGTTGCCCTTGATGCCCAGGACCGCGGCACGGTCGTTGGCCGGGTTGTAGATCTGCGGCAGGAAGCCGTTGGGGTAGACCGCCTGCACGTTGCGGTTGGTGTTGTTCCAGGCGCGGTAGTAGCCGTTGGACAGCACTTCGCGGCGGCTGAAATTGGCATAGCCGTACAAGCTGATGTTGGGCGTCAGTGCGTAGCCGAAGTTGAGCAGGCCTTGATAGGTTTTGACCGCCGGATCGCCGTAGCGTTCGTAAGGAATGCCGCTGGGATTGTTCGCGCCCGCCAGGGTGGTGGACTTGTCGGTGTTCTCGGCGCGATTGGTGTTCATCGCGTTCTGGTAGTTCCAGGACACACGTGCCCAGCCGGGGGCTTCGCTGCCCTGCGTGCCGCCGAAGGCCAGCCCATAAGAGCCATCCACGCCGTTTTGCGCGCCGTCGCCCTTGTCCATGATGCCGCCGTTGACCGAGACGCTGTTGCTGCCGGGTTTGGCGCCGTGCTTGAGCACGATGTTGATGACGCCGGCGATGGCGTCCGAGCCGTATTGCGCCGAAGCGCCGTCGCGCAGCACTTCGATGCGCGCGATCGCCGACATCGGGATCGAATTCAGGTCCGCCGGCGCCGAGCCACGACCGACCACTTCGTTGTAATTGACTAACGAGCTGGTGTGGTAACGCTTGCCGTCAAGTAACACCAGCACCGCATCCGGCGACAGGCCGCGCAAGGTTGCCGGGCGCAGTGCGTCGTTGCCGTCGTTGATCGCCGGGCGCGGGAAATTCAGCGATGGCAACAACTTGCCCAGCGCGCTGCCCAGGTCGCTGGCGCCGGAGGCCTGTAGCGCTTCGGGACTGATGATGTCGATGGGCGATTGCGATTCGGCCACCGTCCGGTCGGTGATCCGGGTGCCGGTGACGATGACGTTGTCCAGGGTCTTGGGGGCTTGGTTTTGGTCTTGTTGAGCGAAGCTGTTGCCGGAGGCGAGGACGAGCAGGATGGCGCTGGCGAGGGGGACGGGGCGATACAGCATCGGTTTGAGGCTCCAATTGGCTGTGGGATGGCGGGGCTGGGGGATTCCCGTGAAGGTGGGTAGCATGCTGCGCTGCAGTCACAGCCACGTCATTGAAATCTTTTTTTAACGCGCGTGTGTATACAAATTGCGCCGCTCGGTCGGATGGAGGCCGGGGTGCCGCCCGTGTTGGCTGTCGAGGGGGGCGAGTCCACCGCGTTGGTGGGCCATCGCGAGCGAAGCGGATACACTGCCGCCTCGCTAGCCGAGTGCCCTGCCTTGATTTCGTTACGTAATTTCGCTTTGCGCCGCGGCGAGCGGCTGCTGTTATCCAATGTCGATCTGACTCTCCATGCCGGTTATCGCGTGGGAGTGGTGGGCCGTAACGGTGCTGGCAAGTCCAGCTTGTTTGCCGCGGTGAAGGGCGAGTTGGAGGCCGATAAGGGCGATGTCGACCTGCCCGGCAAGGTACGCATCGCCAGCGTGGCGCAGGAGACCCCGTCGTTGCCGGACCCGGCATTGGGCTTCGTGCTCGGTGGCGATACCGTTGTGGCGGCGGTCTTGGCCGAAGAAGCGGCGGCGAGCGCACGCGAAGATTGGGAAGCGGTGGCGGCCGCGCACACGAAAATGGCCGAACTAGGCGCTTACGATGCCGAAGCGCGCGCCGGTAAATTGCTCCATGGCCTGGGTTTCCCGGCGCAGACCCATCACCGCGCGGTGTCCTCGTTCTCCGGCGGCTGGCGGGTGCGCTTGAATCTCGCACGCGCGCTGATGATGCCCAGTGACCTGTTGCTGCTCGACGAGCCGACCAATCACCTGGATCTGGACGCGGTGTACTGGTTGGAGCAGTGGCTGTTGAAGTATCCGGGCACGCTGCTGCTGATCTCGCACGACCGTGAGTTCCTCGACAACGTGGCCACCCACACCCTGCACCTGCATGGCGGCGGCGCCAAGCTGTACACGGGCGGTTACACCGATTTCGAGCGCCAACGCGCCGAACAACTGCGTCAGCAGCAGATCGCGCACGAGAAGGAACAGACCGAGCGCGCCCATCTGCAAAGCTTCATCGACCGCTTCAAGGCCAAGGCCTCCAAGGCCGCGCAGGCGCAGAGCCGGATGAAGCGCCTGGAGAAATTGGCCGGCACCGAGGCGGTGCGGGCCGAGCGCGAATTCCGCATCGAGTTGGCGTCGCCGGCCAAGCTGCCGTTTTCGTTGATCCGCCTGAACCAGGTGCAGGCCGGTTATGGCCGCGATGCGGTGATTCTGCACAACGTCGGTTTTGGTCTGGAGGCCGGCCAGCGCATTGGCCTGCTCGGCCCGAACGGCGCTGGCAAGACCACGCTGGTCAAGACCCTGGTCGGTGAATTGCAGCCCATCGCCGGCGAGCGCATGGCGCATCCGGATCTGCGCATCGGCTACTTCGCCCAGCACACGGTGGAGTCGCTGCACGAAGGCCAGTCGCCGATGGAACACTTCCGCGAGATCGACAAGGAGGCGAGCAATCAGGCGTTTCGCGATTTCCTCGGTAAGTGGAATTTTCCCGGTGACCGTGCGTTCGAGCCGGTCGATGGTTTTTCTGGTGGGGAACGTGCGCGTCTGGCGCTGGCGTTGATCGCCTGGCAGCAACCCAACGTGCTGCTGCTCGACGAACCGACTAATCACCTCGATCTGGAAATGCGCGAAGCACTGGCCGAGGCGCTGAGCGACTTCGAGGGGGCGATCGTGATGGTTTCGCATGATCGACACCTGATCGGCCTGGTCTGCGACAACTTCTGGCGCGTGGCCGATGGGGTGGTCGAGCCGTTTGACGGCGATCTGGACGAATATGCCGCCTGGCTGCGGACGCGTCCGGCCGCGCAGGGCACCAAGCAGAAGCTGGCCGAGGCCGCGCCGACTCCGCCACCAGTGGTCAAACCGTTGCCGGCGAAGAAACCACAGAATCCGCACAAACTCGCGGCGGCCGAGAAGCGCGTGGGCGAGCTGGAGACGGAACTGGCCGAACTGGATCGTCAACTCGCCGATCCCCGCTACTACGCCGATCCCGAGAAAATGGCGGTGCTCGGTCGCGACCGCGAAGCCACTGCGCAACAATTGGCGCAGGCCGAGCAGGTGTGGATGGAACTCATCGAGGGCGCGTAAGCCGCTGCGCGCAGGTGTGCTCGCCAGCGCTGCCCGCACACATGCCGGTTCATCCACGCGGACCGACTTGCCTTGAGAGGGCATACAGTTGCTCGCGATGAGCGGTGGCAGCACGGCCTGGATGCCGGCATCGCAGCGCGGTAAAGGCGCGTCGTGCTCAGTCCGCCGCCTGGGGTTGCTCGCTGCGCAGCCAGTCGCGCAGGCGCCGGGCGGCGTCGCTTTCGGCGCGCGAACGCAAGCGCGTCAACCAGTACCGGCCCAGGTCGATGTGGATCGGGAACGGGCACAGCAAGCGTCCGGCGGCTAGGTCCTGGGCGAACAGACGTAGCGGCAGCAGGGCGACGCCGTGCCCCGCCGCGGCGATACTGGCCAGGGTCAGCGAGGCGTCGCAGATCGGTCCATCGGCCTGCACCTCGGCTGCGCCGGCAGCGTGCAGCCAGCGCGGCCACTCGTCCAGCCGGTAGGAGCGCAGCAGCGTTGTCCTGGCCAGGTCCGCCGGCGTGCGCAAGGCGTGTGCCAGTGCCGGGGCGCATACCGGTGCAAATGGCGCGTCCAGGATCGGTGTGGCGCATTGGCCCTGCCAGTCGCCGTCGCCGAAACGGATCGCCAGATCCAGGCCTTCGCAGGCCAGATCGACCCGGTTGTTGTGGGTGTGTACACGCAATTCGATGTCCGGATGCGCGGTGTGGAAGGCCTCCAGGCGCGGCAGCAGCCAGCCCGCTGCGAAGGTGCCGACCACGCCCACGCGCAAGGTCTCGCGGTAGCTGCCACCGGCAAAGCGTTGCAGGGTGACGGCAATGCGGTCGAACGCTTCGGTCAGGACGGGGTGCAGGCGTTGCCCTTCTTCGGTCAGTGCCACGCCGCGAGGCAGGCGCTGGAACAGGACCAAGCCCAGGCGGGCTTCCAAGTGCTTGATCTGATGGCTCAGCGCGGCTTGGGTCACGCACAGTTCGGCCGCCGCGCGGGTCAGATTTTGGTGCCGCGCGGCGGCTTCGAAGGCGCGCAGGGCGTTCAACGGCAGATGTGGACGACTCATCGCAAACGATCAATATTCCTCATCAGAGCGATTGAATAACCTCGCTGGTGGGCTTCGGTCAAGACGCCCATCATCCTGGCTCCTGACGGAGGTGGACGATGCTGACGAGACGACGGTTCTTGCAAGGTGTGGGCGTGGGCGCAAGCGCGCTGGCGTTGGCCGCAGTGCAGGCGAAACCGCTTTCAAACAAGACGCTGGCGCTGCAACAGCGGCTGGCCGAGATCGAGCGCCGCAGCGGTGGCCGGTTGGGTATCTATCTGCTCGATAGCGGCACCGGCCAGCGCATCGGTCGGCGTGAGCAGGAGCGTTTCCCGTTATGCAGCACCTTCAAATTTGTTTTGGTTGTGGCGGTGTTGCAGCGGGTCGATCGTGGCGAGATCGGGCTGGATCAGCAGGTGCGGGTCCGCGCAGCGGACGTGGTGTCCTACGCGCCGGTGACCAAGCCGCATGTCGGCGGCACGCTCAGCGTCGATGCGCTGTGCCGGGCTGCCATGATCTTCAGCGATGGCGGGGCGGCCAATCTGTTGTTGCGCTTGGTCGGCGATCCGCCGGGGCTGACCCGCTTTCTGCGCGCGCATGGCGACACCCAGACCCGTTCCGATCGCAACGAGCCGTCGATGAACGCCTTCGCCTTGGACGACCCGCGCGACACCACCACGCCTGCGGCGATGGCGAGCACCATGCGCACGTTGCTGTTGGGCGATGTGTTGCAGCCGGCCTCGCGCCAGCGCCTGATCGATTGGATGATCGACAATCGCACCGGCGACGACTGTTTACGCGCGGGCTTGCCGGCGGGCTGGAGGATCGGCGACAAGACGGGCAACAACGGCACCGACAGCCGTAACGACATCGCCATCGTGTGGCCGCCGGGCAGGTCGGCTCCCTTGTTGCTGACCGCCTATCTGAACATGGCGACGGTCGACAGTGATGCACGCGACGCGGCGCTGAAAGCAGTGGCGCAAGCGGTAGTGGCGTGGTGGCCGGGGTGATCCGTGCGCGGTGGCAGTCAGCCCATTGGCGAGGTAGGCGCGGTTTGAATCGGCAGGCATCAATTGGCAGGCATCGAAATCAGCTTCGATCGCGTCAGCCAACAGGCCATGACCCTTGGAATCAGCCCGGTTGCTTGCTCACCTCGGACTGGTACAGCCGCGCCGGACCGCCGAGCGCCGGATCGGTATGGCCCGCTCGTCCGCTCTCCACGCGCCCCGCCAGTCGTTGCGCGCTGTCGTCGGGGTGCAGCAGCCACAGGTCGTACCAGCCGGCGCTCGGTGCCGCTGGCCAGTGCCGCTCGACGGTTTGTCCGGGGGCCAGTTCCAGTTCCAACGCTGGCATTGCGTCGGCGTAGGCGCCGGGGCGCACGCGAATGCGTTGCGGGCGCGCCGCCGTGGAATGCAGGCGCAGGCGCAGCGTGTCGGCCGTGGGCGTAGCGGCTTCTACCTCGGCGATCAATGCCGGTGTGGGGAGTGTGCCGCGATAATGCCGATGGAAGCCGTTGGCGCCGAGCAGCCACAGATCGTAGTGGCCGTCGTGGAGTGTCCAAGTGCCTTCCATGGTGGCGTCGCGGCCAAGCGTGTAACGCCGTGGAATCGCGTCCAGGGCATGGCGGTCGTACACGTGCAGCACGGTCGCCGCGCCGCTGTTGCGCATGCGCAGCCGCACCGTGCCGTGTGCGGCGTCGGCTTGCAACTGCACATCGGGGCGATATGGCACGGCACGCGCGCGACGCACGCCGAAGGACTGACGTGGCGGCTGTATCTGCGTTGGCGTCGGCGGTAGTGCGTGCTCGCGCAACGTCGCCGCGCGTGCCGCCGCGGCACGCACGTCGGGAAGGTTGGCGATGAACGGGCGCGTGTCGGCCTGGCGGAAATCGAAGGCATCGACCAGGTCGCCGCACACGGCGCGGCGCCATGGCGTCAGCCCGTGGGCGACAACGCCGAAGCGGCGTTCCAGCAGGCGCAGTACCGAGGTGTGGTCGTAGACCTGCGAGTCGACCCAGCCGCCGCGGCTCCACGGCGAGATCACGTACAGCGGCACGCGCGGACCCAGGCCATAGGGACGGCCGCGCAGTTCCGGTAGATCGACCTTGTCTTCGCCGGGTGCAGGATGCAGATGGTATTCGCCATGGGTGTCCACGCTGGATGCGCCGGCCCAGCCGCCGGCCGCGGACGGGTCGGGCGAGGGCGGTGCGGGCGGCGGGACGTGGTCGAAGAAACCGTCGTTTTCGTCGAACATCAGCAGCAGTGCGGTGCGTGACCAGACGTTTGGTGCGGCGGTGAGCGCATCGAGCACGCGCGCGGTGTAGGCCGCGCCCTGCGCGGGGCTGGAGGGTTCGGGATGTTCGCTGCCGGCGGCGTCGGCGATGATGAAGCTGACCGACGGCAGGCGCGCGGCCAGCACGTCCTCGCGCAACTGTGTCAGGGTACGCGTGCCGACGCCGCGTGCGCGCAATTGCGGATCGTGCCCGGGGGCGCCGCGCCGCGCCACGCCGCGCGAAACGCTGCGAATCCGGCCAGCGGGTTGTCGGTGAAGTTGTCGGCCATGTCCTGGTAGATCTGCCAGGACACGCCAGCCTGCTGCAGCGCCTGGACGTAGCTGTGCCAGCGGTAGTCGTTGGGATCACCGCCCAGTTCCGGGAAATTGTCGTGCGAGTTGGCGATCACCGGCCCGCCAGCGCGTGCGTGCGGATCGTTCTGCCCGGTCCACAGGAACACGCGGTTCGGGTTGGTGCCGGCCTGGATCGCGCAGTGGTAGGCGTCGCACACGGTGAAGGTGTCGGCCAGTGCGAATTGGAACGGAAGGTCGGCGCGCTCGTAGTGCGCCAGCGCGTGGTCGCGTTTTGCCGCTGGCCACCGGCCCATGCGCCCGTGGTCCCAGGCCTGTTGCGCGTTGGGCCAGGTATGCGGCGTCCCTTGTACGCGCATGGTGGCGAAGTCGTGCGCGGTGTGCAGGGGGAATGGCGCCAACAGGCGGCTGCCGTCTGCGCTGGGTTGTAGCCATACGCTGCGCGGTGGCGTTCCCGGCAATGGCGGTGCGGGAATCGGGAAGCGGTCGCCGAAGCCGCGCACGCCGGCCAGGCTGCCGAAGTAGTGGTCGAAGGCGCGGTTCTCCTGCATCAGGATCACCACGTGCTGCAGGTCGTTCAGGCTGCCGCTGCGCACGTCCGGGGCGATCGCGGCGGCGCGCGCGATGCTCGGTGGCAGCAGGCTGGCGGTGCTGGCGGCAAGGCCGGCGCGGAGCAGGCGGCGGCGGGTGAGGTCGGTCATGGCGTGCATGAAACGAAAGCGGCGCCGACCATGATAGGTCGCCGCTGCGAGATTGGCATGTGGCCGGCGATACATCGGTGAAAGATCGTCTATGAAGATATGAAGGTTGATCCGATGCGACACGGCGGCGCGATGAAGGTGCTGTCCACGCTGTCCAAGCCGGTGCGATGGCGCATGTCGGTTTGGTGACCGGCCCGTAGATTTGCTCTGGATTCTTTGGTGCGGTGTGGCGCAACGATGGCAAGGCAAAAGTGCGCTGTTGTGTGTTTGCCGTTGACCCAGGCTTGCGCTGTATGCCGCGATGGTGCGGCGTGATGGCACGGACACGGATGAAGCGTCATCATCGCCATTGCCGTCGGAAACCAATCCGCGACATCCTCCTCGCCTAGCGCGACCACGCATGCGCGACAGAACGGACTGCTCGATGTCTCACGAACTGATCTATTTGCTGTTGATCTTCGCTTTGCTGGTCATTCCGCGCGCGCTACAGCGTTTCGCGATGCCAGCGCCGTTGAGCTGCCTGTTGTTCGGCATCGTGGCGATGCTGGCGATGGGGGCCAAGGCGCACGACCAGGTGGTGAGTCTGCTGGCGACCCTCGGGATTTCTTCGCTGTTCCTGTTCGCGGGCCTGGAGGTGGAGTTGAAGGCCTTGCGTCGCGGATTGTGGCCGTTATTGCTGCATCTGCTGGTACGCGGCGGCACCTTGTTCGGGACTGGCTGGTTGGCTTGGCGCTATGCCGGGCTGCCGTGGCAGGCTGCGGGTCTGCTGGCCCTGGCACTGCTGACGCCGTCCACGGGGTTCATCATCGATTCGCTGGGGAGGCTTGGGCTCGATGAGGAGGAGCGGTTCTGGGTCACCAGCAAGGCCATCGCCGGCGAATTGCTGGCGTTGGCGGCCCTGTTCGCGATCCTGCAGGCCAGCGATCCGTGGCGGATGGGACTTTCCAGTCTGGCGCTGGCGGCGATGTTGATCGGTCTGCCATTGCTGTTCGTGGGGCTGGGGCGTTGGGTCGCGCCACAGGCGCCGGGATCGGAATTTTCGCTGCTGGTGATGGTCGGTCTGATCGCGGCCTATATCACCTATTCGCTGGGCGTGTACTATCTGGTCGGTGCGTTTATCGCGGGATTGGTGGCGCGCCTGTTGCGCCAGCGCATGCCGTTGCTGGCCTCCGACGAGAACCTGCACGCGGTCCGGCTATTCGCTTCGTTCTTCGTGCCGTTCTATTTTTTCAACGCCGGCACCAAGGTGCCGAGCGGGGCGCTGAGCCTGCACGCGCTGGGGCTGGGACTGGCATTGACCGCCTGCGTATTGCCGCTGCGCATCGGCATGGTCTGGTTGCAGCGCCGGATGCTGTTCGGCGAGGATGCGCGCAGTAGTCTGCGGGTCTCGTTGGCGCTGGCGCCGACGCTGATCTTCACCCTGGTGCTGGCTGGTATTTTGCGCGATCGCTTCGTTATCGCCGAGGCGCTGTTCGGTGCGCTGCTGTTGTATGCGGCGTTGAGCACGTTGTTGCCTGCGCTGTTGTTGCGCATGCCCTTCGATGTGACGTTGGTCGAGGCCACGCCCGCCCCCGCAGCGCCTGGGCATGTCAACGTCGCGCCCGCGCCCGGACAGACGCAGTCTGTCACCCCGGCCGCGCCATCGACGATCGCAGCGGCCACGCCGTTGGCGACTCCGGAATCGCCGCCGCGATAGTCGTAACCGGGCTCCATCTGAACCCCGTGCTTGAAAGCGAGCGGTTGGCCCTCATATTTGCCTTCCCGTTCCTGTTGCGTTTTTGCCGCCATGCCGATTTATGCGTTCCAATGTGCTGCGTGCGGTCACACTTTCGATCGTCTGCAGAAGTTGTCCGATCCTGATCCGGAAGTCTGTCCGGCCTGCGCCGCATCTGCGGTTAAACGTCAGCTCACCGCCCCGGCGTTTCGCTTGTCTGGCAGTGGCTGGTACGAGACCGATTTCAAGAAGGACGGCGAAAAGAAGCGCAATCTGGTCGGATCCGAGAGCGGTGGCGAGACGAAGCCCGCAGCGGCCTCCGAGGCCGCGCCTAAGCCAGCGGCTGCGGCGTCGAGCCCAGCGTCGGCACCTGCGGCTCCGGCCAAACCGGCGGCGCCCTAGGACGCCGCAGCGTTTCGCCAGGCGGTTGTCAGCCAAACGTAGCGTGGGTGTGACACTGCTGACGACCTGTGCTTCTTACCAAGGCCGGCTGCGCCAACGGCGATTTGCCCGGGCCGGCGCGGCACCGCAGAATATCCGGCTTGCCGGTGCCTTCTGCGCTGGTCGCCCCCTTGCTTGGAGCTTGCGATGCGTACCCACTTTTGCGGCCTGGTCGATGAGACGCTGATCGGCCAAACCGTCACCCTGGCCGGCTGGACCGATGTCGCGCGTAATCTCGGCGGTGTGTGTTTCATCGATCTGCGCGATCACGAGGGCATCGTCCAAATCATGGTGGAGCCGGAGAACGCCGAGGTGTTCAAGGTCGCCGCCAGTCTGGGCTACGAGGATGTCCTGCAGGTCGAGGGCGTGGTGCGTGCTCGCCACGCGGTCAACGACAAGCTGCGCAGCGGCAAGGTCGAAGTGATCGCTAGCGCCATCAGCGTACTCAATAAAGCCGCGCCGCTACCGTTCCACGCACATGAAAATCCGGGCGAAGAGACCCGGTTGAAGTACCGTTATCTCGACCTGCGCCGCCCGGAGATGCAGCGCATGCAGCGCACCCGTATCAAGCTGGTGCAGGCGCTGCGCCGCTACCTTGATGAGCGCGGATTCCAAGACATTGAGACGCCGATTCTGACCAAGGCCACCCCGGAAGGCGCGCGCGACTTTCTGGTTCCGGCACGCATGCACCCAGGCGAGTTCTACGCCTTGCCGCAGTCGCCGCAGTTGTTCAAGCAGATTCTGATGGTGGCTGGCTTCGATCGTTATTACCAGATCGCGCGCTGCTTCCGCGACGAGGCGCTGCGCGCCGACCGTCAGCTCGAATTCACTCAGCTCGATATGGAGTTCGCCTTCGTGCGCGAGCGTGACGTGCAGGACTTCGTGGAGGCGATGGTCCGCACTATCTTCAAGGACGTCGTCGATGTCGAACTGGATGCCGGCTTCCCGCGCATGACCTGGGCCGAGGCGATGCGCCGTTACGGCTCGGACAAGCCGGACTTGCGCATCGACCTTGAGCTGGTGGACGTCGCCGAACAGGTCAAGGCCTGCGATTTCGCGGCGTTTTCCAGCGCGGCCAACGATCCCGATGGCCGCGTCGCCGCGTTGCGGATTCCGCGCGGTGCCAGCCTGTCGCGCAAGCAGATCGACGAGTACGCCGCGCATGCCGCCAAGTACGGTGCCAAGGGCCTGGCCTACGTCAAGATCGCCGACAGTGGCGAGATCAGTTCGCCGATCCAGAAGTTCTTCGACGAGGCCGCGTTCGCCGTGCTGCTTGCCCATGTCGGTGCCGGCCGCGGCGACATCGTGTTCTTCGGCGCTGGTGCCTACACCAAGGTGTCCGATTTCATGGGGGCATTGCGGCTGAAGGCTGGCAAGGACTTTGGCCTGATCGCCGTGGGCTGGCGTCCGCTGTGGGTCACCGATTTTCCGATGTTCGAATGGGACGAGGAGGCGCAGCGCTACGTGGCCCTGCATCACCCCTTCACCGCGCCAGCGGTGGACGATATCGCCACGTTGCGCGCACATGCCAAGACCGCAGTGTCGCGTGGCTACGACATGGTGCTCAACGGCAACGAAATCGGCGGCGGTTCGATCCGCATCCATCGTCCCGACATGCAGAGCGCGGTGTTCGAATTGCTGGGCATCGGCGCCGAGGAGGCGCGGGCCAAGTTCGGCTTCCTGCTCGATGCGTTGAACTACGGCGCGCCACCGCACGGTGGCATTGCCTTCGGCATCGACCGTATCGCGGCATTGATGGCCGGTACCGAGTCGATTCGCGACGTGATTCCGTTCCCCAAGACCACCGGCGCGCAGGATCTGATGACCGATGCGCCGTCGCCGATCGCCGACACCCAGTTGGCCGAGGTGCACGTGCAGGTGCGGCCGCGCGCGCTGTAGTTTTCTTTATCCATCCACCCGCCTTAGCGAAAGAGAGTCACATGAGCGAGAACGCATTCAACTTGGAGTGGGAAACCCTCGGCAATGAGGGTGCAGTGGATGCCATCGTCACCCAGCGCGCGCGCGTATTCGGCGGATGGCTGGTGCGAGTGGGTAACGGTGCTAATGCGCCGCTGGCCTTCGTAGAGGACCCGGAGGGCCGCTGGGACGGCGAGGACTTCGGCGAAGACGATTACGAATACGAGGAAGATGAAGACGAAGAGGAGGAATACGACGAGGACGAAGAGGGCGAGGAAGAGGAAGGAGGGGACGAGGCCTCCGACGCAGAACACGCGGCGCGCTGAGCGGTGCAGATCCGCCGCGCCAGGCTCGACGATGCCGAGGCGGTGACGCGAATCGCGACGACGACCTTCAGCGAAACCTTCGGTCATCTCTATCCCGAATCGGAACTGCGCGCCTTTCTGACCGAGGCTTATTCGCTCGCACGTGCGCAGCTTGTGTTGACGCATCCGGACTATGCGCTCTGGTTGGTCGAGCACGATGGCGCGGTGATCGGGCATGCCGCCGCCGGCCCCTGCGGGTTGCCGCATGCGCAGGTACGCCCCGGCGACGGCGAACTGAAGCGGCTGTACCTGCTACGCGCCTACCAGAACAGCGGTTGGGGCAGTCGTCTGTTAGAGACCGCACTGACTTGGCTGGAGCGCGACGGCCCGCGCACGCTGTGGGTGGGCGTGTGGTCGGAGAATCTCGGTGCGCAGCGCTTCTATGCGCGCTACGGTTTCGAGAAGGTCGGGACTTACGAATTCCCGGTGGGGCAGGTCCGCGACCTGGAATTCATCCTGCGCCGGCCGTCGCCGCCTAGCTAGTCGATGCTCATGAAGTGGTTATGGAATGAAGGTAGCGCTGGGCGTGTGCGGCCGATCGTCCCGGGTCAGGCGATGCCTCGCGACCTGCGCCAGGATCGGTGCGGCGGTTTTCTAGGCGATAGCTATTGCCGCGTCGGCGTTACCGGTGGCTGAGAGCATGCGTGCGCAGGTGCTGTTGCTGCATGGGATCTGGAATGCGCCGCCATACCTGCTGCCATTGGCGCTGCGGCTGCGTCGGCAGGGATTCCATGTGACCAGTTTCGGCTATTCGACGGTCTTCGGCGGCGTCGATACGGCGTTCCTGCGGCTACACGCGCGCATCGAGCGTCTAGCCGCATCGGGGCCGGTGGCCCTGGTCGGGCACAGCCTGGGTGGCCTGATCGTACTGCATGCCTTGCGCCAAGCGCCTTCGCTGCCAGTGACCCGGGTAGTGTGTCTTGGCAGCCCATTGGCAGGCAGTGCCGTCGCCCATGCCCTGGTGTATCGCGGCCTTGGTATGGTGTTGGGGCGCAGCGCCGGGTTACTGCAGCAGGGACTACGTGGTTGGGATGGCGCAGCGCAGGTCGGGGCGATCGCTGGAACGCTGCCGCGTGGGCTGGGTAAGCACTTCGTCGCAATGGACCGGCTTTCCGACGGTACCGTGGCCCTCGCCGAGACCTGGGTGCCGGGGCTCAGCGACCATTGCCAGGTCCGGGCCAGCCATAGCGGACTGCTGTTCTCTGCGCAGGCGGCGCGTCAGGTTGTGGCGTTCCTGCGCGACGGGCGCTTTTCCGCATGAGTGGCGTCCATCTAATGGGGCGCGGCAGCGCAATCGAGTAACATCCGCCGCTTGTCCTTACAGATGTCCGGAACGCCCCATGGGTAGAGGCCCCTCGATCGAAGCCCGCAAGAACGCATCCGATGCGAAGCGCGGCAAGATTTTCACCAAGATCATCCGCGAGATCGGCGTTGCCGCACGCGCTGGCGGCGGCGACCCGTCGAACAATCCGCGGCTGCGGGTGGCGATGGACAAGGGGCTTGCCTCGAACATGTCCAAGGATGTGATCGAACGCGCGATCAAGAAAGCCACTGGCGAGCTGGAAGGGGTGGAATACGAAGAAATCCGTTACGAGGGGTATGCGCCGGGCGGGGTGGCGGTGATCGTGGACTGCCTGACCGACAACCGCGTCCGCACCGTGGCCGACGTGCGCCATGCCTTCAGCAAGTGCGGTGGCAACTTGGGGACCGAAGGTTCCGTCGCCTTCATGTTCAAGCGTTTGGGGGTGCTCAGCTTCGCCTCCGGTGCCGACGAGGAAGCAATCACCGAGGCGGCGATCGAGGCCGGCGCCGACGACATCGTGGTCTATCCCGAGGATGGGGCGATCGACGTACTGACCGCGCCGGACACGTTTCAGACGGTCAAGGACGCCATGGAAGCGCTCGGTTTGGTCGCCGACCATGCCGACATCACCTTTCGTGCCGACAACGACATCGCGGTGGACAGTGACACCGGCACGCAGGTGCGCAAGCTGCTGGACATGCTGGAAGACCTCGACGATGTGCAAAACGTCTATTCCAACGTGGATCAGGCTGCGTTGAGTGGCGGGGGCTGATGGTGTGCTCGCCGCGATCCGGTGGGCTTCCTGTGGACGGGACGCGAAACAGCGTGTTGCCCAGGCCTGACGCGCCGTCGTCGTGGCGTGCTCTGCCAGCATCCGGTGCTCGCACGGCAAGCCCTTCGCGGCCTGCGTCGCCGCTCTTCAGTCCTGGTGACGTTCGCATTCTCGGCATCGATCCCGGTTCGCAGCGCACAGGTGTGGGCATCATCGACGTGGACGCCGCTGGTCGTGCCCGGCACGTCTACCATGCGCCGTTGCGGTTGCTCGGCGAAGGCGATTTCCCACAGCGGCTCAAGCGTCTGCTGCACGGACTCGATGCGCTGATCGAGGAGTATCGGCCGCAGGAAGTGGCGATCGAACGTGTATTCATGGGCAAGAGTGCCGATGCGGCGCTGAAACTCGGTCACGCTCGTGGTGCGGCGATCTGCGCGGTGGTGCTGCGCGACTTGCCGGTGCACGAGTACGCTGCCAAGGAAATCAAGCTGGCTCTTGTCGGCAAGGGCGCGGCGGAGAAACAACAGGTGCAACACATGGTCGGGTTGATGTTGAGCCTGAGCGGTAAATTGCAGGCCGACGCCGCCGATGCGTTGGCGGTGGCCATCACCCATGCCCATGTGCGCGCCACTGCGCAACGCCTGGGCGTGGGCACGCAACAGGCATGGAGTAGAAAATGAGCGAGCATCGCGGCACCCGGAGCATTGGCGGTAGGCACACGACTTGCCACGTGGTCGGTGTGGGAGCGCATGATCCGGTGGTGGCTCTGCGATTCTTGTCGGTCCGGCGATTGGCTGTTGCGCATCTGTATTCGCACGTTGCGCCTTGCGCAGGGGTATTACGATGATCGGTCGTCTGCGCGGTATCCTCGCCTACAAACAGCCGCCATGGTTGGTGATCGACGTCGGCGGTGTCGGTTACGAAATGGAGGCGCCAATGAGCACCTTCTACGACCTGCCCGACGTCGGTCGCGAGGTCATCCTGTTCACCCACTACGCGCACAAGGAGGACAGTGTCGCGTTGTACGGTTTCCTGCGCGAGGGCGAGCGGCGCCTGTTCCGCGATGTGCAACGGGTCACCGGCATCGGGGCGAAGATCGCCTTGGCGGTACTGTCCGGGGTTAGCGTGGACGCGTTCGCCCGGCTGATCACCGCCGCCGACGTTACCGCATTGACCCGTATTCCCGGCATCGGCAAGAAGACCGCCGAGCGGATGGTGGTGGAGTTGCGCGACCGCGCGGCGGACTTCAGCGGCGGCGCACCGATCACTGGGCAACTGGGTGCCGATGCGGTCTCCGAGGCCACATCGGCGCTGCAGCAGCTTGGCTACAAGCCTGCTGAAGCGGCGAAGATGGCGCGCGAGGCCGCCGCCGATGGCGACGAGGTCGCCATGGTCATTCGCAAGGCGCTGCAGTCGGCGCTTCGCTGATCGGTCGGTGGCTACGTCTTTCCCCGCGTATTCTTCACGTCTTGGCGTTACTCTGTGATCATGTCCAGCTCTCCAAGTTCCGCCTCCCGCCCAGGGGGGCACGATCCACATGGCAAACCGGGCCTCGGCCTGATGCTGACGGCGATCGGCGTGGTGTTCGGCGATATCGGCACCAGCCCGCTGTACACGCTGAAGGAGGCGTTCTCGCCGCACTATGGGCTCAGCCCCGATCACAACACGGTGCTGGGCATTCTCTCGCTGGTGTTCTGGGCGTTGATGCTGGTGGTCACGCTCAAGTACGTCACGGTGATCATGCGCGCCGACAACGATGGCGAGGGCGGCATCATGGCGTTGACCGCGCTGGCGCAGCGTACCTTGCCGGCCGGTTCGCGCTCGATGTACGTCGTGGGTATTCTCGGGATCTTCGGTGCGTCGCTGTTCTTCGGCGATGGTGTGATCACCCCGGCGATTTCGGTCCTGTCGGCGGTGGAGGGCCTGCAAGTGGCTGCGCCGCGGCTGCAGCCGTTCGTCGTGCCGATCACCTTGCTGGTGCTGGTGGTGCTGTTTCTGGGGCAGCGCTTCGGTACCGAGCGTGTCGGCAAGGCGTTCGGGCCGATTACCCTGATCTGGTTCGTGGCGTTGGGCGCAATCGGCGTCTACAACCTGGTGCAGGCGCCGGAAGTGCTGTACGCGCTCAATCCGTGGTGGGGCATGCGTTTCTTCGCCGAACATAATTGGCATGCGGTGTTCGTACTCGGTGCGGTGGTGCTCGCGGTCACCGGTGGCGAAGCGCTATACGCGGACATGGGACATTTTGGCGCCAAAGCGATCCGACGCTCGTGGCAATTCGTGGTGTTGCCGATGCTCACCCTGACCTATCTGGGGCAGGGAGCATTGATGTTGCGCCACCCCGCCGCCGTGAATAATCCGTTTTACGAGGCCGTGCCGGCGTGGGCGTTGTATCCGATGATCGTGCTGGCCACCGCGGCGACGGTGATCGCCTCGCAGGCATTGATCACCGGCGCCTATTCGGTCGCCAGTCAGGCCATGCAGTTGGGCTATATCCCGCGCATGCACATTCGCCACACCTCCGATTCCACCATCGGCCAGATCTACGTGCCAGCGGTCAACTGGTGCCTACTGGCGTTGGTGGTGGTGGCGGTCATCGGTTTCGGCGACTCGGCGTCGCTGGCCACCGCTTACGGCGTCTCCGTGATCGGTACCATGTTGATCACGACGGTGCTGATGATCATCTATGCGCGCGCCAATCCGCGTGTGCCTGCGCCCTTGCTGTGGTTGTTCGCGCTGGTGTTCCTGACGGTGGACGGCGCGTTTTTCTACGCCAACATCATCAAGTTCATGGACGGTGCCTGGTTCCCGCTGTTGCTCGGCCTGATCCTGTTCACCCTGATGCGCACTTGGCGCCGCGGCCGCAAGCTGTTGCACGACGAAATCCGCAAGGACGGTATCAAGCTCGATACCTTCCTGCCCGGGTTGATGCTGGCCCCACCGGTGCGCGTGCCCGGAACCGCCGTGTTCCTCACCGCCGACCCGATGGTGGTGCCGCATGCGCTGATGCACAACCTCAAGCACAACAAGGTGCTGCACGAGCGCAATGTCTTCCTGACCGTGGAGACGCTGCCGGTACCATATGCGACCGCCAAGCAGCGGCTGAAGATGGATGCCATCGGCGACGAGTTCTACCGTGTCTATGTGCGCTTCGGTTTCATGGAGACTCCGGATGTGCCGCTGGCGCTGATGCGTTCCTGCGACCAGGGCGGGACGTACTTCGATCCAATGGATACCACCTACTTCGCCAGCCGCGAGACCATCGTCGCCAGCGCCAATCGCGGCATGCCGATCTGGCGCGATAAGCTGTTCGCGCTCATGCACCGCAATGCCGCCCCCGCCACGGGTTTCTTCCGCATCCCCGGCAACCGGCTGGTGGAGTTGGGTGCGCAGGTGGAGATCTGAGTGGCCTGGGCGTGGGATGCGCAAACGCGGCAGCGTACGCAGTCCTTGCCTACAATAGACGCATGCCGACCCGTGCCAGCGCCACTGTTCGTTCGTCGATGATCTGCCCGATGTGTGGAGCCTGTGCCCGCGCCCGTGCTCCACGTCCCGAGTGCGGCTGATGGAGCGCATCATCGCCAGCAGTGCCACCGGTGAGGACGAGGCGGTCGAAGCCAGCATCCGGCCCAAGCGGCTGGACGATTATCTTGGCCAGCAGCCGGTGCGCGAGCAATTGTCGATCTACATCGAAGCGGCCAAGGCGCGCGGCGAGGCGCTGGACCATGTGCTGATCTTCGGGCCGCCCGGGCTGGGCAAGACCACGCTCAGTCACGTCATCGCCAATGAACTGGGCGTCAACCTGCGGGTGACCTCCGGCCCGGTCATCGAAAAAGCCGGCGATCTGGCCGCGCTGCTGACCAATCTGCAGCCGCACGATGTGTTGTTCGTCGACGAGATCCACCGTCTGTCGCCGGTGGTCGAGGAGGTGCTGTATCCGGCGATGGAAGACTTCCAGATCGACATCATGATCGGCGAGGGGCCGGCCGCGCGCTCGATCAAGATCGATCTGCCGCCGTTCACGCTGATCGGCGCCACCACGCGCGCGGGCCTGCTGACCGCGCCGCTGCGCGATCGTTTCGGCATCGTGCAACGCCTGGCGTTCTACACGCCGGAAGAGCTGGCGCGGATCGTGCGCCGCTCCGCCGGCATCCTCGGGATCGCGTGCGACGCCGACGGCTGTGCCGAGATCGCGCGGCGCGCGCGTGGCACCCCGCGCATCGCCAATCGCCTGCTGCGGCGGGTCCGTGACTTCGCCCAGGTGCGCGCTGGTGGGCACATCGACCTGGCGGTTGCGCAGGCGGCCACGCAGATGCTCAAGGTGGATGCCGAAGGCTTCGACGAACTGGATCGGCGCCTACTGCGCACGATCATCGACTATTTCGACGGCGGCCCGGTCGGGGTCGAGTCGCTGGCTGCCTCGTTGTCTGAGGAGCGTGGCACCCTGGAGGACGTGATCGAGCCCTATCTGATCCAACAGGGCTATCTGATCCGCACTGCGCGCGGGCGGATGGCTACCAACAAGGCGTATCTGCATCTGGGCTTGCAGCCCAAGCGAGACCCTGGCCCCGAGGCCCGTGACGCGGGGGAGTTGTTCTGATGCGCACGAGGAGCGCGATGAACGCCGCCATCGGCGCTTCACACTCGCGAAGGAATCAGTCATGACCACCGAGTCCCGGGTCACTGGCCCCGAGCCCCAGCCTCTATTCAGTTGGCCGACACGCGTCTACTGGGAAGATACCGACGCCGGTGGCGTGGTCTACCACGCGCGCTACGTTGCCTTTCTGGAACGTGCGCGCACGGAGTGGCTGCGCGCGTTGGGATACGGTCAGGAGCGTTTGCGCCTGGAGCACGATCTGGTGTTCGCGGTGCACGCGATGCAGCTCGACTTCCTGCGCCCGGCACGCCTGGACGATTCCCTGCAAGTGGGCGTCGCGCTGTCGCAATGCAAGCGTGCCAGCCTGCTGTTCGCGCAGTCGATTCACCGCGACGGCGAATTGTTGTTGCGTGCGCAGGTGAAGGTGGCGGCGCTGGGCGCTGGCAGCTTCCGTCCTCGCGCCATCGACGATGTGTTGTACGCCGCATTGAACGCTATTCAAATCACTCAAGCCGAATCACTGAGGAACGACGGATGATTGCATTGCTTCTGGCCCTGCAGGACACAGTGGTGGAGACCCTGCCGCAGGACGTGACCCAGACCGCCGCGCAGGCCGTCGCCAGCACTGCCGCCCATGGCGGTATCAATTACTTGGACCTGATGGTCAAGGCTAGTTTGCCGGTCAAGGTGATCGTGCTGCTGCTGCTGCTCGGCTCGCTGATCAGTTGGGTCATCATCTTCCGCAAGGGGCGGGTGTTCAAACAGGCCAATCGCGAGGCTGACGCGTTCGAGAACCGCTTCTGGTCCGGTGCCGACTTGAGCAAGCTCTACGCTGGGGCGACCGATCGCAATCGCGTGGTCGGTGGCCTGGAGGCGATCTTCGAGGCGGGGTTTCGCGAATTTGCCCGCCTGCGCGACAAGCGTCATCTCGATGCCCGGATACAGCTGGAAGGTGCGCAGCGGGCGATGCGCGCCACCTATGCGCGCGAAGTGGATCGTTTGGAGCGCAATCTTGAATTGCTCGCCAATATCGCTTCCAACGCTCCCTACGTGGGCCTGGTCGGCACCGTGTTCGGCATCATGGTGACCATGCACGACATGATCAACAGCGGCCAACAGGCGGGTATCGCTGCCGTGGCGCCGGGTATTTCCGAGGCGTTGTTCGCGACCGCAATCGGTTTGTTCGTGGCGATCCCGGCGGCGTGGGCGTACAACCGCTTCAGCACTCGGGTCGAGCGTCTGGCCGTACGCTTCGAGACCTTCTCGGAGGAATTCAGCTCCATCCTGCAGCGCCAGGCCAGCGGCGACTGAGCGTCGCCCGCCTGTCCACGACTCCCAGGATTTCCGCATGACTGCCGCCATTTCCCGCCGCAAGCGCCGCAAACTCAAATCCGAGATCAACGTCGTGCCTTACATCGACGTGATGCTGGTGTTGCTGATCATCTTCATGGTCACCGCGCCCTTGCTCAGTCTGAGCGTGGACGTAGATCTGCCCGATTCCACCGCGCGCTCGGTGGAAAGCAAGAAGGACCCGGTGATCGTCACCGTGGATGCCGATGGTCAGTACACCTTGACCCTGCAGGACGGTAAACCGGAGAAGATCGCCAAGCCGGAGCTAGAGGCGAAAGTTCGTGCATTCGTCGGCCAGAACAAGAACGTGCCGGTGTTCGTCGCCGCGCCCGGCAGTTCCAACTACCAGTTGGTCATGGACACCATGGTTCTGCTGCAACAGGCGGGCGTTCCCAAGGTCGGTCTGATGAGTCAGCCGGGACACAATGCACGCTGACGTCGATTCCCGACCGCCGCGTCTCCAAGACGACGGCGATGGCCTGATCTTCGGCATCGCCTTGGCCTTGGCGGTGCACGTGCTGATCGCGCTGCTGCTCTACCTTGCCTGGTGGTGGTCGCCGGTGCGTCAGGTGGAGCCGGCGGCCGGCTCGCCGATGGTCGAGGCCGCGCTGGTGGTCTCGGCGTCGGACGTGCGCTCGGCGCAAAAAGCAGTGCAGGATGCGCCCAAACCGTTGCCGGAACCGCTACCGGAGCCAGTCAAGCAGGTGGCCGAGGAGGACACGGTGCCGCCGCCACAGCCGATTCCAGTGCCGAAACCGCAGCAGGCGCCGACGCCGCAGCAGCAGAAGGCGCAGGATTTCATCCCGGTTCCGGACAAGGTGGACCAGGAGCGCGCCACCCGCGCCGCGATCTCCCAGGAAAAAGAGAAGCAGGAGCAGGAGGCCAAACGCCGTCAGGAACAGATCGATCTGACCGAGCAGAAACGGCAGCAGGAGGCCGAGCAGAAGCAGCGTCTGGCGGCGCAGCAGGAAGAGCAGCGCCAGCAGAAGATCGCCGAGATCCGCAAACAGCGCGAGAAGCTCGACCGCGAAGCGCAGCTGACCCAGCAGAAGCTGCGTCAGATCGCCGACCTGAGCGCCAAGCAAGCCGCGGCAGCGGCCACGAACACCCCGCAAGAGGCGCCGGGTCAGAACGGCAACAACACCGACCTGCAGGCCAAGTACGCCGCCGCGATTCAACAGGCGGTGCTGAGCCAATGGGTGCGGCCGGATTCGGTGCCGCTGGGGCAGAAGTGCAAGATCGCGATCCGGCAGATCGTGGGCGGACAAGTGATCGAGGCCAAGGTCAGCCCCGACTGTCCCTACGACGAGGCCGGACGACGCTCGATCGAGGCGGCGGTGCTGCGCGCTCAGCCACTGCCATATCACGGGTTCGAATCGGTGTTCACGCGCGATCTGACCTTCAACTTTACTGCGCAGGATCGCTGAGTGGGCCGCTGTGCTTACGCGCGCGTAGGCGGTTGATGGCGTTCAGCGTAGCGCCTGATTGGCGATACTGCGCCATCTGATGTCATCGGCTTCACGCACCGATGGTTCATGATTGCGAATACATTCACCCGCGCATTGCTATTTCTTGCGCCTTTCTGATCCCCGCTGAGCGACCCATGAAGAAATTGCCGCGCTGGTTTGCCGTCCTGATCGCCCTGTTGCTGCCCCTGACTGCGTCCGCCCAGGACAAGGGGTTGGAAATCGATATTGTGGGCGGGAATGCATCGGCGACTCCGATTGCTGTCGTGCCGATGCCGTACCAAGGCTCGGCCGCCGCACCTTCCACCGACGTGGCGGCGGTGGTGCGCGCCGACCTTGACCGCTCCGGTCAATTCCGCGACCTGCCCGAGTCGCAGATGGTCGAGCGTCCGACCCGCGGTGGCGATGTGCAGTACGCCACCTGGCGCGCACTCAAACAGGACTACCTGGTGGTCGGTCGCGTGCTGGACGCGGGCGAGGGTGCCTACCGAGTCGAATACGAACTGTTCGACGTGGCCAAGGGCGAGCGCATTCTCGGTCTGGCGATGACCGCCCGTGCCAATGCAATGCGCGATGTCGCGCATCAGATGGCCGATGCGATCTACGAAAAAATCACCGGCGTGCGCGGCGCGTTCTGGACACGCATTGCCTATGTCACTGCCAGCGGCAAAGATGGGGCCATGCGCTATGCGCTGATGGTGGCCGATTCGGACGGCTACAACCCGCAGACCATCGTGCGCTCGGCCGAACCGCTGCTGTCGCCGAGCTGGAGCCCGGACGGCAAGAAACTAGCCTACGTCAGTTTCGAACATGGCAATTCCTCGATTTATATCCAGGACATCGCCACCGGCGCCCGTCAGTTGGTGTCCAGCTTCCGTGGCATCAATGGTGCGCCGTCGTTCTCCCCGGACGGCAGAAAGTTGGCCCTGACGCTGTCGCGCAGTGGCAACCCGGAGATCTACGTGATGGATCTGGGTAGCAAGCAATTGACCCAGCTGACCAATAACTTTGGCATCGATACCGAGCCGACCTGGGCGCCGGATGGCAATAGTATCTATTTCACCTCCGACCGTGGCGGCCGTCCGCAGATTTACCAAGTGCCGGCGACGGGCGGTAGTGCAACGCGAATCACATTCCAGGGCAATTACAACGCGACTGCCAGCGTGTCTTACGATGGCAAAAAGATCGCCGTGGCCCAGGGCAGCGGCAATAGTTACAAGATCGCGATGATGGACCGTAGCCTGGGAGCGCCGCGTTGGAGTACCTTGTCCACCGGCTCGCTGGACGAGTCGCCGAGCTTTGCTCCCAACGCCAGCATGGTGCTGTATGCGGCACGCGAAGGCGGGCGTGGAGTGCTGTACGCGGTCTCGGCTGATGCCCGCGTCCGCCAGCGTCTGGTCCTGGCCGATGGTGATGTACGTGAACCGTCCTGGTCGCCGTATCGCACCGCGCGTTGACATGTAAGTTTGATGTTAATATCCGCTGTTGAACCCCCTATCGGCCCAGGAGCCATAAAGGTATCGCCATGAACAAGACTACCCGCGTTCTGCTTGTTTCTCTGTTATCCGTCGCAGCACTGGCCGGCTGCTCGAAGAAGGTCAAGGAGCACCCGCAGACCGACACCACCGGGACCACCGGGAGCACCACCCCGTCGGGTTCGTCGACCTCCGGCTTGTACGGCCCGGGCGATCTGAATACCGATGCCTGCCTGCGCCAGCGTGTGGTCTACTTCGATCTGGACAAGGACACCGTGAAGCCGGAGTTCCAGGCGATCATGGCCTGCCATGCCAAGTACCTGCGTGACCGTCCGTCCTCGCGCATCACCTTGCAGGGCAATACCGACGAGCGCGGTTCGCGCGAGTACAACATGGGTCTGGGCGAGCGTCGCGGCAACTCCGTGTTTTCCGCGCTGCAGGCCAATGGTGGTTCCGCTGCCCAGCTGACCGTTATCAGCTTCGGCGAAGAGCATCCGGTTTGCACCGAATCGAACGAGTCCTGCTGGTCGCAGAACCGTCGCGTCGAGATCGTCTACACGGCGCAGTAAGGCATGCGTATCGGTGTTCTGACATCGATGATCGTCGCGGTGACCCTTGTGGTCGCCGCGCCGGTTCATGCGCAACGTGCAAGCTTGGCCGATCGCGTTTCCGCGCTCGAGCAGCAGGCGATGAATTCCCAGGGCAACATCGACATGCTGAACCAGCTCAACCAGCTGCGGACGCAGATGCAGTCGATGCAGGCCACGATCGAACAATTGCAACACGACAACGACCAACTCAAGCAGCAGACCAAGGACCAGTACTTGGACTTGGATGGCCGCTTGAACCAGATCGAGAAGGGAGCTGGTGCCGCCAGTCCGTCGCTCCCTCCGGCCAATGCGGCGGCGCCTTCTGTCGCGCCGACGACCAAGCCGGCGGCCAAGCCGACGGCCATCTCCGAACCGCCGCCGTCGCTGCATGGCGATGCCGGCATGCTGGCCGCCACTGGCGACGAGCGCACCAGCTACAACCTTGCCTTCGACGCGCTGAAGGCCAGTAAATATGCGGATTCGGCGAACCTGTTTCAGAGTTTTCTGCAGAAGTATCCGAACGGCGTCTATGCGCCCAACGCCCTGTATTGGCTGGGCGAGAGCTATTACGCCACCAAGAATTTCGATCTGGCCGAGTCCCAGTTTCGCGACCTGATCGGCCGCTATCCGACGCACGACAAGGCCGCTGGCGCGATGCTCAAGCTGGGCTTGTCGCAGTACGGCGAAGGTCGTGTCCAGGAGGCCGAGCAGACCCTGCAACAGGTGATCGGCAAGTATCCCGGCTCCGATGCCGCGCGTACCGCGCAGGATCGTCTGCAGTCGATTCGCATCGGTCAGCAGTTGCGCTGACCATCTCCGACGCTGCCGCCACTGTCGCGGAGCACCTTTGATGATGCCATGGCCGCCGTTCCCAGCGAGATCGTCCAAAGCCCGCTCCCGCGACTGAAGCTGACGGAAATCTTCCTGTCGCTTCAGGGCGAGGCCGACAGCGCCGGTTGGCCGACCGTGTTCGTGCGGCTGACTGGTTGCCCGTTACGCTGCAGCTACTGTGATACCGCTTATGCCTTTCATGGCGGGCAGTGGTGGGACATCGATGCGATCCTGGCCGAAGTCGTGCGCCATGGCGTGCGCCATGTCTGCGTCACTGGCGGTGAGCCATTGGCGCAGAAGCGGTGTTTGCAGCTCTTGCAGAGTCTGTGCGATACCGGCTACGACGTGTCGCTGGAGACGTCCGGCGCGCTGGACATCGCCGAGGTCGATCCGCGCGTCTCGCGCGTGCTCGACATCAAGACCCCGGCTTCGCAGGAAGCGCACCGCAACCGTTGGGAGAATCTGCCGTTGTTGACCGCGCGCGACCAGATCAAGTTCGTGCTATGTGGCCGTGCCGACTACGAATGGGCACGTGCCCTGGTTGCCGAGCATCAACTGCAGGCGCGTTGCATGGTGTGGTTCTCGCCTAGCAAAAGCGACCTGGACGCACGCGAACTGGCCGACTGGATCGTCGCTGATCGCCTGCCGGTCCGCTTCCAGATGCAGTTGCACAAGTTGCTGTGGAACGACGAGCCAGGGCGGTGAGTTCACTTGGGCGGCTTTTTATTCGTGGCCCGGCGTTTGCCTGCGTTGCATCTGTATCCGTTCGCGTGTTCAGGCTTTTCTTCTTTTTCCACAGATCCGCGTGCCCATGAAAAACGCTGTTGTCCTTCTCTCCGGTGGCATGGATTCGGCCGTCGTTGTCGCTATCGCTCGCGCGCAAGGCTATGCCGTACATGCGTTGAGCGTACGCTACGGTCAACGCCACACCTCGGAACTGGACGCGGCCGCACGTGTGGCTAGCGCCCTGAATGTGGTGGCGCACAAGACCGTCAACGTCGATCTGCGCAGCATTGGTGGCTCTGCCCTGACCGACGACATCGAGGTGCCGGATGCTGGCGGCTCGGGCATCCCGGTGACCTATGTGCCGGCGCGCAACACCATCATGTTGTCGGTGGCATTGGGCTGGGCCGAGGTGTTGGGTGCGGCGGACATCTTCTGCGGCGTCAACGCGGTGGACTACTCCGGCTATCCCGACTGCCGCCCGGAGTTCATCGATGCCTTCCAGACCCTGGCCAACATCGCCACCAAGGCCGGCGTGGAAGGCGCCGGGCTGCGTGTGCATGCGCCGCTTCAACAGATGAGCAAGGCTGACATCGTGCGCGAAGGCGTGCGTCTGGGCGTTGACTTCGGCCTGACCGTCTCCTGCTACCGCGCCGACGCCGCCGGTCGCGCCTGCGGCCATTGTGATGCCTGTCGCTTGCGTGCCGCCGGCTTCGCTGATGCTGGCGTCCCCGATCCGACTCGCTACGTTTGATTTCGCGAAATGCCCCGCATTGAGGTAGACTGCGCACCCCGGCGCAATGCCGGGGCGTTGTTTTGGGCCGTTAGCTCAGTCGGTAGAGCAGAAGACTTTTAATCTTTTGGTCGATGGTTCGAATCCATCACGGCCCACCATTCACCAAGAACCCAACCGTTCTCCGTTGGGTTTTTTTATGCCCGGAACCCCAGTGTTGGCGGGGCTTCCCGCATTGGCCTCTTGAGCATGCACATGCCGCAGGTGCCGTTTTCGGCGCTCATTTACCCGTTTTTCTCTCTCCGTTCTCTGCTGACCTCTTGAACATACAAGAGGCAGAGTCGTGTGTTGATGCGGGTTTACGCGCCATCGGTTTGCTTCTTCTCATACTCTAGCAGAGGCGACTGAGAATGCGATACGAGTGGTACAAAAATCGTCCTTTTTTGAAGTGTGAAATTTTCATAAATTCCGCCACACTCCGTCAGATCGGACCTAACGTATCGGCCCTGAGTGCATCGCGCATATCGAGGTNAGTGGCTGAGCTGCATGGCTGTAGGGTGGTGTCTCTCAGGGGCGACTTGTTGTTGAAACCTTGCCGTTGGTCAAGATTGTCTGCTTCATTTGTCAACAGGTGACTTGTTGCAGCACGTACCTTGAGTAAGCCTGAAATGCAGGCGAAATCTCCCCATTCAGGGGAAAGGCAAACTCATGGAAATCAAGACAAGCACCATGTTGAACATCGTGTTGGCTGGTGGGCTGCTCGCTGGCGCCAACGTCGCGCATGCCTGCTGCCCGGATAGTGGTCACCATACTCCTTCGGTGGCCACGGGCCTTGGGGAAAGCGCTCCGAAGGCCCCTGATCTATCACTAGATCCGTCGTGGCACATCTACGAGTTTAAGCGCGATGGAGTGAGTTATTTGCAGATCAGTGATCTGACAGGGACAGTGCGCGCCGCAGTGGGCAATATCAGCGGCATGTTGTGGGTGCTACCCATGGGTGTGGACGTGTCTCGCGTGTCGTTGCCAGCGAAGGGGAGCGCCCCAAGGGGCATGGTGGTGTACCAGACGTCGACGTTCATCGTGCGCGCCATACCTGGTAGACAGGTTAATAAGTGGGAGATCACAGCCGCAGATTGATCCTTTTATCTAATGCTTCGGACACAAGGAAGCTAATGCTGTAGGCATGGCGGCGCCGGCAGGTGCCGCCATGTGTTTCGAGCCTAGCGGCCAGTTCCCAATCCGTATCGTGTACAACGTGCTTTGCGGGATTCTGCAGCGATGCGTAGGCGATGACGCACACCGCGATCCCTTGGTGGTGTCTCGTGCGCCAGACCCTTGCCTTGATGAGATGCCTACTCGCTAGTGGTAGCGAATCGATCACATTGAGTACGCTTCGATAGGTGGTCAATTGTAATCCTACCGATAAGCGCTTGGAATCACCCTTCAGGTTGAGCCGGAACTCCGTATTGCACAGGTTGCTAAACGTCACCGAGCTTAATGTGTCATACAGTCCATGGGTTTCGATGCCAAGCGGGTACAAGGCGTTCACATACCCGTCGAGAAGCCGGGCCTGGATTATGCCGGTTCGTGTCATTTCCATCGCTGCTGCATGCTGGCCCTTAGAGCGAAGGTGCGCCACGATTTCCTTGCGCAGTTTGTTGATATGCACAGTGATGTCGCTGTACTCGACGACGCGTCGTCTGAGTGTGCGTTCGGCTTGCAGGTAGCTGGCTTGTGCGAACTGGAGTGCTTGCTCACGAGAATGACGGAGGCGACGTGCTCTTTCAAAGGCCGATGACAAGCGGGAGCCAAAGATCCACATTCCAGTGGTGATAGCTGCAAGTGCTAACTGTACAAAAAACGCGTCGGCGTTGTAAGAGGCAAGGGTTTTTTCGTCAGGCAGCATGATGCCGATGGCAACGTTGGCCAGCACAATGCCGATTGCCGCTCCACGCCAGCCATGTAGTAGTGTCAGTATGATCGCGGGAATGACCATCATCGACATTAGCAATTCATGCAAGAAGCGGTCTTTTGTGATGACTGTTGTTATGAACAAGGCTAACACCGCTCCAGAACCTAAGGTGCCATCCCTCAATAGCTTGGAATTAGCTACACCATCCTCCTTGCGTCGGAGCCATAGCAGTGCAGGCATGATGAACATAAGCATGCCCAGGTAATCGCCTAGCCAGTAACGTGTCAGTGCCTGTATGGGTGTAAGGGCTGTATAGAAATTGAAGATGGTATTCAGAGCTATGCTGCATAGGGTGCTCCAAAGTGCCAAGGCCAAGGTCAGCGGTAGTAGCAGGCACTCGTGGTCCTGTAATCGCCCAATATGGTGCCGTGCGGCATGAGCGATCAGTGCCACACATGGCATCATCAGAAAGGAAATCGCATATGCCCCAAATAGACTAGTGTCGTGTCCATGCACTACGGTCACGTTGATCAGGATCAACGCTGCTGCATCGCCAAGTAGTAGATAAGGCCATAGCCGGTAAGGCAGGAAGAGTAGGGTTGCTACGCGCAGTCCTGCGGGTAAGTACCATTGGTCGACTGAAAGTTGCCAGGCGAGCAGAAAGGAAGCGCAGTAAGTCGCACTTAGTAAGAATCCTTTGGCGATGTTTTTTGTCATTCCCCTTTCTTCCTGTCCATGGCCTTTATATCTGGAATGTATTATAAATTTTCCATGTGCGGGTAGACATTTGCATGCTATTATCGGGCGCTGAATAGGTTCAAGAATGTTTGTGTTTACAGGGTGTTGTGTGGTGTGTCTTTATCAATCTCATTTAAGCGATTAGTGTGCGCTGCGCCACTTTTTCAGCGTCATCAATAGCAAAGATAAGATTGCTGCAGATTTGATTGATGATAATTTTATTCATCAACAAAAAGATCAGCATAAATCCCATGAGGAATATTAAAAATATTCCAGTCTCAGGTGACCACTTCACGGCCGAAATTGAGAATGGAAATCCCGTCATGCAGATGGCCCATATCCACATCAACAGCGTTATGCCGGCCACGCGCACAAGGATTTTGCGCAAGTGCTTAGATTGCACCGTGCGCTTACCACCAGATTGCAAGCGCCTCCAAGTCGCTGCTGCATGTGCCAGCAGCCGTGTCAGCATCACCCCCATTCCAACATTCAGTAGGACGACCATGCTGGCCAGTATCTGGGTCAGCAAAAGTGCCAGGCCACCTGATGCGCGGTAGGCCATAATGGTCAAGCACGTGATGACCGAGAGGGTCAGGATGGTGATGGTCATCAAGTCCGTGATCTGTTGCACGGCCTTCTGCCAGTGTAAGGGAGGTGATGGCACTTGCTCCACGGCCTGTTTGCTGTAGTCCATTGCACAGTTCCTTGTTGCTAGGCTAGATTTAAGAAAGTGGAGTGTGGTGCTTGCGTATTGCTATTAGAATCTTTGGAATATTTGTTTTGTGCAATTGCTGTAGCCAATCGTGCATTGGCTACCTGGATTTTTTTTCTGACAGTCTTCTTTCGCTCTATCGCTTGTCTCTTCAAGTGAAGGGCCAGATGTAATACTTCTTGTGATAGCGCCTTTTTTATTTGGCTCGGCGACTGCTGCACATTGATTTTCATATGATTGAATAATGTGGCATTTTTTTTCTATGCCTCTTTGGCAATTTTCCAAAGCTTCATTTTCAGCGCTTATTTTATTTAATTTTCCTGTCGATACACCAAAATCATCTCCATCATCCCCAGCAATCGCGCCCCATGTTTTTAGCCATTTTCCAGTGGGGCGTGGCTGCTGTGGTTCCGGGCTGTCTTGTGGAATAGGCACACACGACGACATGCTTCCATTAGATTGGGCAGGAAGTTGTCCTGGTGGACAACCACCTTCCGCGCTGGCGTTAAACGAAAATATAAAAATAGAAAAAGCCATAAATGATACGTATTTCATTTGCACGCCTCTTTACTGATGGTGGTCTATCATAGGCTCACATTGTCAAAATTAAAGATCGTTTCGATTTCGTCCTGCTTGTCCGCGCGAGCCTGGTGGTGGAGTGGATTGCGTAGACTCTGGCCCTTTGAATCTTCCTGCTGTTTCTGAATTTACTGTTGAGGAATTCGCTAAATTTCTATGATTATTTTCACTCGCCTGCGGTGGCGTATAAGACCCAGGTGGTTGCCCCTGCGGTCCGGGGACCGAGGCGGGATTGAAGACGGAGAAGTGCATGAAGTTGGCCATGCTGCCTTGCCACAATATTGCCCCGATTGGGGGTAGGACGACGATCAGGGTGGTGGCAATCAATCCTGCCCAGCCCTGCTGCAATGCCTGCGAGGACAAGCCTTCCGCATTGCCTAGCGAGATGATCTTTGCCCCCCAGTAGGCAGCCGCGATCCTGGCCGTCATCTTCAATGCGATTGCTGTGACCACCGACAGTACCGACATCGAAAACAACGTGCCGATCACATAGAACAGCCAGCGTTTGAACAGGTCCTTGGTCTGGTCGAAGATCAGGAACAGGATGAAGATTGGCCCCACCCCGATCAGGAAGGCCATGGTGAACTTGAACATCAGCAGCATCACCCCAGCCATGATCGGCGGGCCAGCGGTGCCGAAGCCGGCCAGCAGCAGCGCGTTTTCTTTCTTTTTGATGGTTTCCGGGTCGTTGGGGTCCACCTGGATCGCGTCCAAGGTGCTCAGCGCTAATTGGGTGTAGGTGAGGTTCTCGTCGATGGCGTCGGCGGCGGTGCTGTCCTTCTGGCCGGTGAACAACCAATGAATTTCTTTGTCCAGGCCGTCGGTCATGGTTTTATGCAGCAGCGTGCCGTTGGCGCCGATGCCGGCGGCAATGCCCAGGATCACCGTCACCTTGCCGGCCTTGATCATGGTGGCCATGGCCGATTCGCGTAATTGTCCGCTGGCGATCCGATAGCCCAGCAAAAGCACCCAGAAGGTGGTGGCGGTCAACGCGATGACGCTTACCCACTGCATCGCGCGGGCCATCACGTCCATGCCGAAGGTGTCGATCTGGTTACTGAGGTAGTTGTTGATCAGCCGGAAGAAGACGTAATCCCCCAGGCTGGTATCCGCCAGGGGGTGTAACCAATTCATCGATCCATCGAACATGCTCATGGCCTTGCGCCTTTATTGAGAGTGGTAAACGAAATCTAGTGAATGGGGAGATCAGTTGGACAGGGGCGATACCAGTAAGACGTTGGCACGACCCGAACCAGATGCAGCGCGCGTGGCAGATACCTGGCGCAATGGATGCGCCAGGCACGTAGATTGCCCACGCATACATGCGTCCACGGCCGACGGGGGGTGGGGGCGTCCTGAAGCTGATTCGGGGGTGGGGTGCCTGCTCAAGCCATAGTCCTTATGGGCAGATGATGCCGACGTGCAAGCCGTTTGATTTATGGATACGGCATTGTGCCGGGGCTGTCAAACGCATGGTGCCGCGTGAAGATCGGGACGATTCGGCGGTCAATTCACTCCTGATATTCGATAAGCGCTCAGGACCATCACACGTACGACCCGGTTGAGATGTTCATGCGTCGATGTAGTGAGCGCAGGGTGCGGCCAAGGTTGATGCGCCTCAGTGCCTCAAGTCGTTAGCACTGATAAGCGCTCATACGTTGGGATAAGCAACCGATAAGTCGCGCACATATTGTCTCTAAATGTAGACAAATGGAGAGTTCCATCTGTGTTGCCGTCAGCTTCACGGATAGTCTTATGTAGACAAATGGGACCGGCGCAGGCTCGGTTGTTGTTTTATCTTGTCACTGAGCTGGAGCGCTTCATCC
>NZ_MDCB01000006.1 GCF_002939705.1 Xanthomonas albilineans
GAGCGTCTTGTTCGTCGGGCATATCCCATTGCGCGTATGCAGCCTCTCGACCTGCGCGCGGATGCTTTGGTTCAACGCATGATCGGGATGGCTGGCTTCGCGTGGATCGCGCGGTGGGCGTTGTGCCCCCTGCCGTACGCGCTCCTGCTCTTCTCGCTCCACGATAGCGCTTGCCTTCGCCATGATGGCTTGTCCACGTGGGGAGTTGGTGAAAGCTTCACTCTCCTTGCTTAGAGTTTCCCTGTCGCCGTTTTCTATCGCCGCCGTGATGCGCTGTATCCTAGCCAAGGCAACCAGATATTCCGGCGAATGGGTCCGTGGCGGTGCTTCGACTGTTTTCGCCTGCTCTGGCGCCACATGGGGGGGTAGCCATGGGTGGCATTGCTCCTTGCTGTAAGTACGCCGGCAACGGCGGTGCCGCTGAAGCATGCGGATGCGGCCGCTCGCGGAAGAACGCCGGCAGCGCTGGATCGGTGCGTTCGGTCGATACTGCCACCGGGCGCAAGGGCAAGTGTGCGCGTAGCCCGGCATCCAGGGATTGGGCGTCGTTGGGGGCTAGTGTCATGGCCGTGCCGGACAGGGCATGCACATGCACGCGATGCCCGAGCGTCGTCGCCATGGTGGTGGTGTAGTAGGAGCCGTGCTGTTCGGAGCGGTGAATGACGTTCATTTCCGGCGCGCTTGAGACCGCGCGCGGTTGCAGGAACGGTTTGTCGCTCAGGCTATTGACATAATCCGTCAGCAGATTGCCGTTGCGTACCGACAAACCATCGAGCCGATAGGAACCACCGATATCCGAATGCGCGCCGGGATGGACCAGATTGAGGAAGCGCCCGTCGTGGGAATGGCCGGGATGCAGGATGTCCTTGGCGGGGAACAGATCGCGGCGTTCGTCGCGGGCGGTGAGTTGCAAGCCCGACACCACCGAGGGCGGCAAGCGCACATCCTGTAAATTCATCTCACCGGTGGCGACCGGGTCCAGCAAGCCGACGGTCTGCGCGGTGCGACCGGGCGGCACCAGCGGCGGATGCGTGGGGGTGAGTTTGAGGATTTCGCCGTGTGGTCCCTGATCGATTTTCATCCCAATCGGATCCTGAATGCCACGCTCATGGACCATGCGGGTGAACATGGCCGCGGTGACCGCACCACGGCTGAAGCCGGTGGACACAATGCTGATCTCGGCTTGCGGGTCTTGTTTTCTCCAATCATGGACTTGGCGAATAAACTTCAAGTACATCTCTTCCATCCGTGGGCCGTAGCTATAACCCAACGCACCGTCGAGATTACGCGTCAAGGAGTCGTCCTGCGTGCCTACGCCGGGGACGTAATAGCCGTTGACGCTGTGAAGACCAGCGAAGTTGGCCGCGTGTACTTGATCGTACAAGATGCCGATATTGGTGATGTGCTGAGGATCTTTGTTCTTGTCGTTACCGGTGCCATCGAAACAGGCCACGAACAAGCGGGTGTGTGGATTCTGTTGACTGACCAGCAGCGGCGCCTGGAACTGCGCCAACTCATGGCGGCTGTGTGCATATGCGGCCAAGTCTTGCGCCGTCGCTGGATACGTTTCCACGTCATCCGGCCATGTCTTTGCATCGGTATGTTCGTTGCCCATTGCATGCTCCCTGGCGAGGATGCCATCAGTAGGTTTTGGTGTAGGCGAGGATCAGGTCGTTGCGTGAGTTGCTATATTTATTACCTGGCTCTTGCAAAACAGTCGTCTCTACAAAGGCCCGCATGTACACATTGATGGTGCGGTCGTTCACTTCGAGGATGATGTCCGGAGAGATATCCGCCTGTAGGATCGGCGGCAACTGATTCTGCGGCACATGGTGCAGGATCACCTTGTCCTTGAAGATGGCTTCGAGATCTACCAGGGCATGGTGCGGCTGGCCGTCCTTGGAGCGCCATGTCACCTCGGCGGGCGGCGGGAAGTGTGGGAAGTTGCGGATGCCAATCGTACCTGCGGTCATATTGTCAGGATAGATATCTCCGAGAGACGCGGAGGAAATCTGTTTGACATCGTCCGGATAATTGGCCTCGTACCTGTCGTTGTACAGCACCTTACAGCCATAGGTGTCGTAACAGCCAGCCCCGAACGTATGCGTACTGAATGGTATCGGCTTACTCGTATCGATATGCACGGTGTTATGGGCATCGACGGGAATATTCCCGATCAGGTGAATGCCGGAAGATGCATTGGTCGGAGCGTTGGTCGGCGTATTCATGCGCGAACATCCTGTCAGAGAGTGGGCGAAGACGGCGGTCAGCAGCAGGGGAAGCGCGGCACGGGACGGCGTGGCAACAGGAGATCGCACAGCCATAGTTCCACCTGTGGGAAGGGAGAGAAACAGCCTACTACCCAGGGCGTGATCGCGATAGCGCGATGCCGGCTTGGCGCTGCTCAAGCGCCACGCGGGATGAGCGGCCATCATGGCCCAGCGTCCGGCATGCGCAGCTGCGCGTAGGTGGCAGCCGATGGACATCAGGGAACTGACTTTCGTGGCGTCAGAATTTCCCTACAGCGTTAGCGGTGTCAACAACAACCTCAAACTGACCCACCACCTTGAACGCTGATCAGCAACTTAGAGTTGATCCACCTCAATGGGTTCCGCAGTTTGGCGGGATGCAATGATGCCTGTCTTGCGTCGTGTTGGCGGCGTCACGTTCGATCTACCTGCATGCAGACAGATGGAGCGCATTTAGTCGATGCGGCGCATCGTGACCCGCCGCTCCCGTTGCAGTTCGGCCAGATGGGCCTTGTCATGGCTCAGCTATCGGTCATTGGTCATGACTCTGCCCGCTTGGCAGGAAGTACGGCGAGCCGGTGGTGTTTTCAGCGTCTTGCCTTGCCCAGCGGTCGAGCGGTGATTCCACGAAACTGGCGATGGGCTTGCCAGCCTTTCGACGAAAGCACCACGGGCACGCCTTCACCATGCGCGGGCACTCGGGCCACAGCAGAACCGGGCCACAGCCCTCGCAGGTGACTGCCACGGGTTCGCCCCAGACTGGCGGGGTAAGTCCACGATCCAGGAACGTGCGAGCTTCCAGCGTGCCCAGGTAATCTCGCAAGGCTATGTCGCCATGCCCATCACAGCCGGCCACTTCCTCATCAGGCAAGGCATGGACCAGACCGACATCGATGCCTTGATCCTCGGCCAGGGCTAGCAGGTGGGCGCGCATGTCTCCCGTGCCTGCGATTTTTCTGGAAGACCCATCCCGCTCACTGTCAAAACTGACAGAAGGGGCTTTTGGCAGTTTTGTCAGTTGGCACGATGGCGATTCCAGGACTTTTTCACCGGTCAGCTCGGCCAGCCGTGCACGCCACGCGCTCATGCCGCCCACCGGTAGGCAACGGACGGGCGTCCCCCTGTCATCTGGGCCAGCTCGATCACATGGCGATGGTCGGCCAGCGCCGCCAGCGCCTCGACCACAGTGTCCGGATCATCCAGGCCGGCCCAGCACTTGCGGTACACGTCGCGGGCGGTGAATCCATCGGGCAGGCTGTCGCGCTTGCGCAGCAGCAGGTGGGCAGCGGTCAGGCCGTTGTCGGTAGCCGGGGCATAGACGCGGCGCGCATGGCGTTCCAGATGCTCGCACCAGCCAAAGGCCTTTAGCATGGCGTCGGCTGATACCGCTCCGGTGCCGTTGTCGGCCAGATGCAGCACCAGCGCCAGCCGGCCCGCCAGGGCTGGATACTTGGCTAGGTGCGATTCCATGAATGGCGGTTCGTCACCAGCGCGAAGCCGCTGCATCAGATCGGTTTGCCACTCGACGAACAACCCTTGGGCATCATCGGACAGGCGCAGGAACGGCACGTCGCAGGCATCAGCGGTCGCTGCCTCCACGTCCGCAGGATTCAGCGTGCGAAGCCGATTGAACGCAGCGCGCGCGCGGTCCTCGGCTTCCCGGTCCAGCGGTCTGTCGGTGTAGCGCCACGATGCCGGCAGGTCGGGGTAGACGGCCAATTGGAAACGCTGCATCAGGCCATCGTCGGAGAATCCACCACGCACCGCGCCGCGCACGTACTCGGCCAGCTTGCCCGGCTGCATCCCGCCCAGGATCGACACGGCGCAAGCCTCAATGCGGATCGTTCCCCTTCCAATGCGGTCGGACGTGTACGGGCCTGTGCCGTTCCAGCATTCCAGCCAGAACGCACGATCCTGCTCGCGGCCTTCCCGGTCCAGGGATGCCAGCCACCCGGCCAGCTCATCGCGAAACTGGATTAGCCCGCGCGGGTTCTCGTTCAACAGCTCGCCCAGCTTCTCCACCGTGGCGTCGTTGACCACAAGGCGGGGTTCTGTCGGCGCCTCATCATCAAAGCGTGCTGATTCACCCAAGGCCTCGGGGTCGATGAGCATCCCCTTCTTGATTGCTTTGCGGGCTTCCTCCTTGGCTTGCGCCTTGCGCGCATCGGCCAGGATGGCCTTGCCCTCATGCATCTTCCGGGCACGTTCGTACTCGTCGCTTTCGGGGCTGGTCACGCTCTCCAACAGGCGCCGCGCTGGCGATAGGGCCGGACTCTTGCCACTACTCGGTCGCCCAACCACGCAGCCCCAGAGGATGGGCCTTTCGTACCAGTGCCCATGCCTCCTGAGTCGCACTGCGAGGTGCCGCCCACCCAGCGCAGCAGCCAATCCCACCATTGCTGGCACCGCCGTGAAGTCCAGCGGTACTTGCAAGCTGTCGGCTGCGTCCGTACACCAAGTGCGTATGCAATCGGGTAGTAGCGCAGGATTGAATACCGGCACTGCTGGCAGCGGATCGGGTAGCGGTGCCGGAGCGAAATGCTGTACAGAGCCGCCCGCGTGCGCCGTCTCTGCCAACGGCAAAGCATTCACTGCGACCGCATCGGCATCAGGACGGGCAGCCAGCCAATCCACGCAGTCGCCTTTCTCGGGCAAACCGAGGGTGTCCACGTCGATGCATTCCACGGCGCAGCCCAGCGCGCACAGGCGCTCGGCCACATCGACGGCATACTTGCGTCCCGACGCGTCGTTGTCGGGCCACAGGCGCACCCGACGACCGCGCAGCGGTAACCAGTCGGCACCATCGGCACTCGACGCGCTGCCGCTGGTAGTAGCCAGCAGGCCAAGTTTGGTCAGGGCGTCGGCGCAGGACTCACCCTCGACCACGTACACAATCGCGCCAACGGCTGCACGCCCCAGATCGTCCAGGCGATACAGCAGCTTTCCGGCAGCAGGTGCAGGCGGCTCACCGATGACATATCCGGTGCCATTCCAGTGCATCGGCCGAATCCACTTCTCGCCCGTGCGGGGATGCTTGCAGCGGATACGCCAGAACATCGGCGCACCGTCAGCGTGGGTGTAGCAGTGCAGCCCGACCAGATGCATGCCACTGCGGATCGCATCAGCAGCCAGGCGCCGCGCGGCCTCTTCGAAAGACTCCACGGGAACCGCGCTCATGTCCGCAGCCTCAGCAACTCGCGCGCTGCTTGCTTGAACGGCAGGCCGGTGCGGCGCATGTGGAAGCTCACCAGGTCGCCAGACCCGCAGCCAGCAAAGTATTTCCAGCCGCCGCGCGGGTTTGCCAAGTTGACGCCCAGGGACGCATTACGGTCCTCGTGGAACGGGCAGCGGCCTTGCGCCCAGCCGTTGCCGTGGGGCTTGCCCAGCTTATCGACGTGCTGGCCGAAGTAGCGGGCAGGATCGGGCAGCCGGTCGCGCCAGTTGTCCGGCAGGCGCGCGCTTGCCGGGCCGGTCTTGCTGTAGACTTGCCGTGCACCCAGCCCGCCAGCGCGTGCACCGTGGCCCGCCTCGTGCGGGCTGCGTCGTTTCTGGATCATGCCACCGCCTTGGCACTGGCGGTGCGTTCGATCAATTCGCGGATATCCTCCACACGCCAGGCCGTGCAGCGTTCGCCCAGCTTGACCGGTTGGGGGTATCGGTTAGTCTTCACGCCGGCCCACCATGTAGACCTAGAAACCGGGATTAGGGCCGGAATCGCCGGAGTGTTGGTTTTGTGGTCGGCAGCGCGGCCGACGATTTGAGGGAGTCGCAGGAAACCCGTGGCGGGCAGCGGATGAAGTTGCATGTTCACCGTCTCTATTGGCCTTTATTGGCTGGACAGTGAAAAGATTGGCGCTTCAACTGATTGGCGCTAAGTGAGCCAACCGGAAATTTTCATGGCAACTTCACTACATGTAGTCAGCCCACCATAAAAGAAGTTGATACATTCAGGGGGCCAGCTTTGCTATCGCAGCTTCGTCCAACGTATCGCATGTAAAAAAACGCTAGTGATGGCCAATACGCACCCACGCAGCGGCTGTTCATACCTCTCTCGAAAATAAGCTGTCATATTTCTTATAAACATCAGCCGAACAGCATTCGGATCATTGGCCCTAGCCAACTCCGGCTGCTCACCAGCCCAATCCCTTGCATCGTCAACTATAGCATCGAGTAGTTGATCAGGGTTTTTCAAAACTTCAACACCTCCCCAATAGGCTATAGCTAGGGATTCTGAATCCAGCTTAGCCACACGAAGAATATATAAATCGCACACTATATCGTCGATTTCACGAATGACGTACTGCCGAATTCTCCCATCATGATCGCGCCAATAGCGATGGCGATTTCGTAACGGACGCATCGCATCATTCAGGACTGCAACAGCTCTCTCGATCTTCGCAAGATGCGCCCGCCAGAAACTCTTCGTGTGTTGTGAAACTTGAAAAGAGAGGTTTTCGGCAACCATTCCGATAAGATCTCTCACCATATCTAAAATATTTCCATTACTCAATTCAGGAGGTGGTGCGTTTTTTTGCAATATTACTCAAGCACCACTCCCCAAGAGTTGGTAAAGCGCATTCCAATCCAGGCTCACCACGCTCAATTCGACTACGCATTTCCACCCCCATCGCAAATCCTTTCTCTCGTTCTAATTCACGAATACTCTTGGCATTAGGATCAGATCGTCGCTCAAGTGCATCCCAGACTATTTTGCATTCTTTCGAGGCAGTGAGTTGTTGAAAAGCACTGTACATCTCTTGGGCAAACGTATCATCACCGCCACATGTAGACTCTTCCCTGCACCGCTGCGCGTTGCGCTTCTTCTCATATTCGACTTCGGATTCAATTTCATACCTGATAATTTCGAGCCATTCATACATTGCGCACACCCTCATCGCCCATGAAAAGAACCCATGCCAAGTCGTCATGATGCCCGACTTTTCTCCCCGTCGGGCTAGGTGCGGGTATTCGGTAAAAACTCAACCAGCCTTGACTCGCAGCGGCACGACGTTGCCGCCCGTGCGCAGGCAGTCCAGATAATCCGCCCATGCCTGCATCATGCGCACGCGCTCGGGCAGATACTGCGCCGCGTGCGTATATGCCTCGCGGACCTTGTTTGTCTCGGCGTGCGCAAGCTGCCGTTCGATGGCATCAGGATTCCAACCCATTTCATTGAGCCGCGTCGCCGCCATGCTGCGGAAGCCGTGGCCGGTCATTTCATCACTCGCATATCCCAGGGCGCGCAGTGCGGCATTAATCGTGTTCTCGGACATCGGACGATTCGGGCGCAGACCCGGAAACACATGGAGGCCGCCACCGGTCAGTGCATGCAGGTCGCGCAGGATCGCCACGGCCTGGCTGGACAGTGGCACTAAATGCGCCGCCTTCATCTTCATGCGCTCCGGGCGGATACGCCACATGGCAGCATCCAGGTCGATTTCCCCCCACTCCGCCGCCCGTAGCTCGCCGGGACGCACGAATACCAGTGGGGCCAGCTTCAATGCCGCATGGGTCACGGGTTGCCCGCTGAAACCCTCGATGGCGCGCAACAACTGTCCGATCTTGACTGGATCGGTTACGGCGGCATGGTGCCGAGCCTTGGCGACTTTGAGCGCCCCGCGCAAGCTGGCAGTCGGATCAATCTCCGCCTTGCCCTCCAACATGGCGTAACGGAATACCTGGCCGGCCTTGATCTTGGCGCGGCCGGCAGTTTCCAACTTGCCGGTAGCCTCAATCTTGCGCAGGGCGTCCAGCAACTCACGGGGCGTGATCTCGCCAATGGGGCGGCTGCCGATCTCGGGGAACAGAAACGTCTCCAGCAGCCAGCGGTTTTTATCGGCCGTGACGCGAGCAACAGTCTGGCGGCTCATCCACTCGCGAGCGACGGACTTGAAGGTCTCGTTAGAAGCAGCCACCGCAGCAATCTGCTCCTGCTTGACCTGTTTACGCTGTTCGCTCGGGTCTATGCCAGAAGCCAGGAGCCTGCGGGCTTCCTCGCGCCTTACCCTGGCAGCCGCAAGCCCAGTGTCGGGGTAGGTGCCAAGGGACAACCGCTTTTCCTTGCCGCCAACGCGGTACTTCAACCGCCACCACTTGCCGCCGGCAGGAGTGATTTCGAGGTACATGCCCCCGCCATCGAACAAGCGTTGGGTGCGACTGGCGGACTTTGCCTTGCGGATCGCAGTATCGGTCAGTGGCATGGGGGACTCGTAATGGGGCAACCAGAATGGGGGCAANATCTGCCCCCACTTGCCCCCACTTGCCCCCAGATTGCAACACATATCCTTGGACGCATTTAGACGATCAGGCACAAAAAAACCCGCTAAGCTGCGGGTTTTTTTGAAGTTTCCGGACCTTATCGGACGCTCCGAAACAATCCACTGGTGCCGGAAATAGGAATCGAACCTACGACCTACGCATTACGAATGCGCCGCTCTACCAACTGAGCTATTCCGGCGGAATAGCGAATTTTAGTGGGCCGCCCGCATCGGGTCAATCGATCAGGCGCAGCCGCAACTCTTTGGGCAGAGCGAACACCATCGACTCCGGTTCGCCGGCCAGTTCGGACACGCCCTCGGCGCCGAGTTCGCGCAGGCGTGCGATCACGCCATCCACCAGCACCTGCGGCGCCGAGGCGCCAGCGGTCAGGCCAATGCGACGCTTGCCGGCGACCCAGGCCGGGTCGATCTCACTGGCGCCGTCGATCAGGTACGACTCCACGCCGTCGCGGCGCGCCAGTTCGCTGAGCCGGTTGGAATTGGAGCTGTTCGGCGAGCCGACCACCAACACCAGATCGCACTGGCGCGCCAGATCGCGCACGGCATCCTGGCGGTTCTGCGTGGCATAGCAGATATCATCGTTCTTCGGCCCCTGCATCACCGGGTAGCGCGCGCGCAGCGCTTCGATGATGCCGTAGGTATCGTCCACCGACAGCGTGGTCTGGGTGGTGTAAGCGAGGTTCTGCGGCTGTTGCACCTCCAGCGTGGCGACCTGTTCCATATCTTCGACCAGATAAATGCGTCCGCTGCCGCGCTCGCGGTCCCACTGCCCCATCGTGCCCTCCACTTCCGGATGACCCGCATGGCCGATCAGCACCACATCGCGACCGGCGCGGCAATGCCGGGCCACCTCGAAATGCACCTTGGTCACCAGCGGACAGGTCGCATCGAACACTTTCAGACCGCGCCGCTCGGCCTCCTGCCGCACCGCCTGGGACACGCCGTGGGCACTGAAGATCACCGTATTGCCATCGGGCACTTCGTCCAGTTCCTCGACGAAGATCGCACCGCGCTGTTTGAGGTCGTCGACGACGAAGCGGTTGTGCACCACCTCGTGGCGCACGTAAATCGGCGCGCCCAGCGTCTCGATGGCACGTTTGACGATCTCGATCGCGCGATCAACGCCGGCGCAGAAGCCGCGAGGGTTGGCAAGCAGGACATGCATAGATCAGATCCGCCGGCTATTGATGACAGGCGCTTCGAGAGGGGAGAGCAAGTCGAATTATCCCGCTTTTCGCTTCGCTTTGCCGTCCCACAACCCGAACAATGCGATCCCGATGGCACCGGCGACGATGGCCGAATCGGCAAGGTTGAACGAAGGCCAATAATGCTGACCCACGTACCACTGGATGAAATCGACCACATGCCCGTGCAGCAGCCGGTCGATCACGTTGCCGATCGCGCCGCCGATCACCAGCGCGTAGGGCACGGCACTGCGCCACTCGCTGCGCGGAGTGCGTGCCAGCCACCAGGCCAGCAGGCCGCTGATGCCCAGCGCCAGCAAGGTAAAGAACCACAACTGCCAGCCCCCGGCCTGGCTCAAAAAACTGAAGGCCGCGCCGGTGTTGTAGGTGCGGTACCAGTTCCAAACACCGGGGATCACCGTCACTGGAGTGAACTCGGGCAGGCTGGACAGCACCCAGGCCTTGCTCCACTGGTCCAGACCGATCACCAACGCCGACAGCAACAGCCAGATCAGCGCGGAGGGAGTGGGGCGTGCGGTCATGTGTTCGTTCTGCCTTAGGCGAAATAAAGAAAGAAACAAGGATACTGGCAGCGGATGCGGGAACGCCGCCCGCCCGCGCCAGGACCGCTCAGAACCAACGCCGCACTTCGCCCGACCCGGCGATGTTGCTGACGCAGCGGCCGCACAGCTCCGGATGCGCCGGGTCCACCCCAACGTCGGCACGGTGGTGCCAGCAACGCACGCACTTGGGCTTGCTGGTGGCCTGGGCGCTAACGAAGATCTCCTCGGTACTGGCCTCGCACACCACCACGTCGCCACTGATGAACAGGAAACGCAACTCTTCCTGCAGCGGCTGCAACCAGGCCACGGTCGCCGCGTCGGCGGCGACGGTGATCTCCGCCTCCAGCGCGGCGCCGATCACGCCGTTGCTGCGCATCGGCTCCAACAACTTGGCCACCTGCTCGCGCAGCGCCAGCAAACGCTCGACATCGACCGCGCTCAGCGCTGCGTCTTCCGGCAACGGCGCCAGGCCCTCGTACCAAGTCGCGAACAGCACGTTGCCTAGATGCGCCCCTGGCAGATACCCCCACAACTCGTCGGCGGTGAAGCTGAGGATCGGCGCGATCCAGCGCACGAACGCCTCGGCCACATGGAACATCGCGGTCTGCGCCGAACGTCGGCCATGCGCATCCTCGGCCATCGTGTACAAGCGATCCTTGGTCACGTCCAGGTACAACGAGCCCAGGTCCACACTGCAGAAATTCAGCAGCGCCTGCACAATCGCGGCGAAGTCGTAGCGCGCGTAAGCGGCCTTGATCTGCTCCTGCAACACGTAGGCGCGATGCACGATCCAGCGATCCAGGGCAACCAGCTCCGGCAGCGGCCGCAAGTGCTCGGCCGGGTTGAAGCCGTGCAGGTTGCCGAGCAGGAAGCGCGCGGTGTTGCGCAAGCGCCGGTAGGCATCGGCGTTGCGCTTGAGGATCTCCTGCGACAACGACATCTCGTTGCTGTAGTCGGCCGACGCGATCCACAGGCGCAGGATGTCCGCGCCCAGGGTTTTCATGATGTCCTGCGGTTCGATGCCGTTGCTCAGCGACTTGGACATCTTGCGGCCATGCTCGTCCACGGTGAAGCCGTGCGTCAGGCACTGCCGGTACGGCGCCATCTGATCCAGCGCCACGCCGGTCAGCAGCGAGGATTGGAACCAGCCACGGTGCTGGTCCGAACCTTCCAAGTACAGGTCGGCCGGCTTGGGCAGGCCGCGCTCGGTCAACACCGCCTCGTGGGTGATGCCGGAATCGAACCAGACATCGAGAATATCGGTGATCTTCTCGTAATCGGCGGCCTCCTCGCCGAGTAGGTCGGCGGCGTCGAGCGTGTACCACACATCCACCCCGCCCTCCTCGACCCGGTCGGCGACCTGGCGCATCAGTTCGGCGCTGCGCGGATGCGGCTCGCCGGTTTCGCGATGCACGAACAACGCGATCGGCACGCCCCAGGTGCGCTGACGCGAAATAGTCCAGTCCGGGCGCCCGGCGACCATGCCGGCGATGCGCGCCTGACCCCAGGCCGGGTACCAATGCACGTCCTCGATCGCTTTCAACGCATCGGCGCGCAGGTTGGCCTGCTCCATCGAGATGAACCACTGCGGCGTGGCGCGGAACGCAATCGGCGTCTTATGCCGCCAGCAGTGCGGATAACTGTGGACCATGCTCGCGCGCGCCAGCAGTTGCCCGCGCGCGGCCAGCACGTCGGCGATGAGGTCGTTGGCCTTCCAGATGTGCACCCCGGCCAGTTCCACGCCATCGGCGGCTGGCGTGGACGGCAGATACACGCCGCGCGCATCGATCGGGTTGATCTGCGCGGCGCTGTAGCGCTCCAGCAGCCCGTATGGCTTGGCCGCGACATAGTCCTCCTGGCCGTGGCCGGGCGCGGTATGCACCGCGCCGGTACCGTCGGTATCGGACACGTGTTCGCCAAGGATCAGCGGAATGTCGCGGGTGTCGTAGAACGGATGCGCCAGCAACTGGTGTTCGAGCGCCGCGCCGGCGACGCGGCCATGCACCACCACTTCGGCGACCCCGTAACGCGGCAACGCGCGCTCGGCCAGCGCGTCGGCCAACACCAGCCAGCGGCGACGGCCATCGCGGGCCGGACCTTCGACCAGCGCATACACCAGCGCCGGTCCCAGCGCCACCGCCAGCGAGGCCGGCAGCGTCCACGGCGTGGTGGTCCAGATCGGCACGGCGACCTCCACGCCCTCCGGCAACGCCACGCCGAACGCGGCGGCCAGCGCCGCGCCATCGCGCGCCGGATAAGCCACCTCGACCGTCGGCGACTGCTTGTCGGCGTATTCGATCTCGGCTTCGGCCAGCGCCGAACCGCAGTCGAAACACCAGTGCACAGGCTTCACGCCACGGGTCAAATGACCGTTGTCGACGATCTTCGCCAGCGCGCGAATTTCGTTGGCTTCGAAATGGAAGTCCAGCGTGCGGTAAGGGTTGTCCCAATCGCCGATCACGCCCAGGCGCTTGAAGTCGCGGCGCTGCAGGTCGATCTGCGCGTTGGCGTACTCGCGGCATTTCTGCCGGAACTGCACCGCATCCAGCTTGACCCCGACCTTGCCGAAGCTCTTCTCGATGGCGATCTCGATCGGCAGGCCATGGCAATCCCAGCCGGGGATGTACGGCGCGTCGAAACCGGACAGGTACTTGGACTTGACGATGATGTCCTTGAGGATCTTGTTGACCGCATGCCCAAGATGGATCGCCCCGTTGGCGTAGGGCGGGCCATCGTGCAACACGAACAGCGGCCGGCCCTGCGCGTTGTCGCGCAGTTGCGCGTACAGCCCCTCGCTCTCCCAGCGGGACAACGTGTCCGGCTCGCGCTTAGGCAGATCGCCGCGCATCGGAAAATCGGTCGCCGGCAGGTGGAGGGTGGCTTTGTAATCCTGGGTCACGGGGGTTTACCGGTCGGTGGTCTTCATGGGGGAATCCGTGCACGCGGCAGCGGACATGGATGGCAGGCCCGCCGCGGCCAGCACGTGCCGCGCTTGCGCGGCGTCGCGATGCATCTGTGCGGTCAGCGCAGGCAGATCGGCAAAGGTTTCCTCGTCGCGCAACTTGGCGACGAACTCCACCTCGAGATGGCGACCGTACAGGTCACCCTGGAAATCGAACAAATGCGCCTCCAGCAGCGGCTCCACGCCCTGCACGGTCGGACGGGTGCCGAAACTGGAGACCGACGGCCACGGCTGTGCCGCCGCTCCGTGCACCCAGGTGGCATAGATGCCGGACAACGCCGGGGCGCGAGCAAACCGCAGGTTGGCGGTGGGATAGCCAAGCGTGCGCCCGAGCTGTTTGCCGCGCACCACACGCCCCCCGATCGCATACGGCCGTCCGAGCAGGTCGGCGGCATGCGCGAACTCCCCGGCCACCAGCAACTCCCGGATGCGGGTGCTGGAGATGCGCTCCTCGTGCAGATGCACCGGCGCGATTTCCTCGGCGGTGAAGCCGAATTGCACACCCAGCGCGCGCAGCAGGGCAATGTCGCCAGCGCGCTTGTGGCCGAAGCGGAATGCCGGGCCGATCCACACCTCGCGGGCACGCAGACGCTCGACCAGCACGCGCTGCACGAACGCCTCCGCCGTCATCGAAGCCAGGCGCCGATCGAAGCGCAGCAGGCCGACACTCTCGATGCCGAGTTGCTGCAAGCCTTGCACCTTGGAACGTGCCAAGGTCAGCCGTGGCGGCGGCGCATCCGGGGCGAAAAACTCGCGCGGCAACGGCTCGAAGCTCAGCGCCACCGTCGGCACTCCCAATGCGCGGGCACGCGTCGACGCCTGCCGCACCAGCGCGCGATGACCCAGATGCAGGCCATCGAAGGCGCCGATGCAGACCACGCTTCCCTGCGGGAACAGGGTCCCGCCCTCGACGTCTCTAAACAGCCTGCTCATCCTCGATCCGAAGCGCCAGCGCAGGTGCGCCGGCCAATAAATGATGCGTAACCGTTGAGTATAACGGGTGGGACACTGCACGCGGGGAAGCCGACCGAAGCGAAATCGCGATCGAGGCTCCCAGCACGACCATGGAGCATGGACGGATCATGCGGCACCGAAAAAAGGCGGAGCACTACAACCTCCAGCCGTCGCAATGCCTTGGCACCCCCGGCCTCTTCGACACGCGCAAGAAGGCGAGGCACGCACGCAAGACCCGCACACTCACCCTTCGCGCAGATCCCGCGGCCGGAACCCCAACGCCAACAACGCCAGCAGATACACGCCACCACCACCGCCGACCAGCAGCAGCAAGCCGCCGATGCGGTGCCACTTGTCCATGCTGGTGAACGCTGGCAACAAATACAGCCCCAGCACCAGCACCGCCGCCATCGCCGCACAGGCCAGACCCAGCCGCAGCAGATAACCGCCCCAGCCCGGCCGCGGCCGATACACTTGGTCGCGACGCAACCAACGCCACAACAGCGACAGATTGAGATAGCTGGCCACCGCGCTGGCCAAACCCAGCGCCAGATGCAGCCCAGGCTGTGCGGCCAGCGCCGCGCGCACACCCTGTGCGCGTAGTTCGGCGGGCACCCAAAGTTGGTACAGAATCGCCAGGAACAACAGGTTCAACGCCATGTTCGCGACCAGGGCGGCGACGCCGGCGCGCACTGGAGTGCGCGTATCCTGGCGCGAATAGAACGCTGGCAACAGCACCTTGAGCAACGCAAACGCCGGCAGGCCGAAGCTCAGCCCGAACACCGACATCGCCGCCATATGCGTGTCGAAGGCGGTGAACTTGCCGTACTGGAACAAAGTCGCCACCAATGGCTGGCTCAGCAACATCAGCCCCAGCATCGCCGGCACCGCGATCAGCAGCGTGGTGCGCAGCCCCCAGTCCAGCGCATTGGAAAAGCCCGCATGATCGGTCTTGACATGGTGCCGCGATAACGCCGGCAGGATCACCGTGCCCAGGGCCACCCCGAACACGCCCAGCGGCAACTCCAGGAAGCGGTCGGCCTGGGACAACCAACTCTGCGAGCCGGCATACAGAAACGAAGCGATAACCGTATCCAGCAGCAAGTTGATCTGCGCGATCGAGGAACCGAACAGAGTCGGCACCATCAGGGTCAGCACCCGGCGCACGTCCGGATGACGCCAACCCCAGCGAGGCAGGGTCAATAGATCGATGCCGCGCAGCGCCGGCAACTGGAACAGCAACTGCAACGCGCCGGCCACCAGCACCGCCCAGCCCATCGCCAAGATCGGCACCTGCAAGCGTGGCGCCAGCCAGAGCGCCCCAACAATCATGCACAGATTGAGGATCACCGGCGTGAGCGCCGGCAGGCCGAAGCGATGGAAGCTGTTCAACGCACCGCCAGACAACGCGGTCAGCGAAACGAACAACAGGAATGGGAAGGTCAGCCGCAACAGCTCCACGATCAGGCCAAACTTGATCGGGTCGTTGCTGGCGCCAGGATTGAACAACAACGCCACCTGCGGAGTGAACAGCAACCCCAACGCGGTCACCAACAGCAAAATCCCGCCTAGGGTACCGGACACACGCGCCATCAACATGCGCAGGTCGGCATGCGGGCGAGTCTCTTTCACCTCGGTGAATACCGGCACGAAGGCAGTGGCAAACGACCCCTCGGCAAACAAGCGGCGCAGGAAGTTCGGGATACGAAACGCCACCCAGAACGCGTCGGTGGTGGCGTTGGCACCGAAGGCATAATTGATGGCCTGATCGCGAACCAGACCCAGCACCCGCGAGACCATGGTCATGCTGCTGAACGAGAGCAGCCCACGGAACATACGCGGCGCGCTCATGCCGAAGTCCTCTTGACAATTGACTTGACGCAAAAATTCGAACGCTTCATACTCTCCCGCTTGTTTTTATCCACCACACTGCTTTCCAGGAAACCGCCACCGTGGCCAATATCAAGTCCGCCAAGAAGCGCGCCAAGCAGACCGTCGTGCGCAACGCGCGCAACACGGCTCAGCGTTCGATGCTGCGCACCGCCGTCAAGAAGGTCATCAAGGCCCTGGACGCCAACGACGCCACTGGCGCCGAAGCCGCTTTCGCCATCGCCCAGCCGATCCTCGACCGGTTCAGCTCGCGTGGCCTGATTCACAAGAACAAGGCCGCCCGTCACAAGAGCCGCCTGAGCGCCCGCATCAAGGCGATCAAGACAGCCGCCTAAGCGCGCACGACCGATGCTGGAAGCGCCCGCGCTTCCAGCACGACGAAAAAGAAAAAGCCCGGCTTCCGCCGGGTTTTTTGTCTGCGCGACACCCAGCTTCCAGCGCGGTTGCGCGGCGATACGGTCGCCGCGCTCAGGGCGCATTCGCCGCCGCCTCCAGCGCGTCTTCGCGCTGTCGATCAAAGAACGCCATCACATCCTTCATGATCGGCCAGGTGCCCTCGCGCCCCAGCGCCGAGACCAGATACCACGGCTGGGTCCAGCCAAGTTCGGCGATCACCTGCTCGGCCAGCGCGCGCGCCTCGTCCTCGAACATCAGATCGGCTTTGTTCAGCACCAACCAACGCGGCTTGGAGAGCAGCGCCGGATCGTGCTTTTGCAGTTCGCGCTCGATCGCCCGCACCTGCTCGGCCGGCGACACTCCATCCACACCGCCTTCGTCATGCACGCCGAACGCAGGCGCCAGGTCTACCAGATGCAACAGCAAACGGGTGCGCTGCAGATGGCGCAGGAACTGCGCACCCAGACCGGCACCATCGGCAGCACCTTCGATCAGCCCGGGAATATCGGCGATCACGAAGCTGCGATAGGCCTCGACGCTGACCACACCCAGATTCGGATACAGCGTGGTGAACGGATAGTCGGCCACCTTCGGCGTGGCCGCCGACACGGCGCGGATGAACGTGCTCTTGCCGGCATTGGGGAAACCGAGCAAACCGACATCGGCCAACAACTTGAGCTCCAGCTTGAGCGTGCGTTGCTCGCCCTGCTCGCCAGGCGTGGCCTTGCGTGGGGCGCGCGTCACCGAACTCTTGAAGTGCATATTGCCCAGGCCGCCCTTGCCGCCCTGTGCGACCAACAAGCGGTCGCCGTGCGCGATCAGATCGCCGATGACCTCGTCGGTCTCGACGTTGATCACCACTGTCCCGACCGGCACGGTGATGGTCAGATCCTCGCCGGCCTTGCCGTACATCTGTCGCCCCATGCCATTCTCGCCACGCTGCGCCCGGAACGCGCGCTGATGGCGGAAATCGACCAGGGTATTGAGATTCTCATCGGCGACCAGCCAGATACTGCCGCCGTTGCCGCCGTCGCCACCGTCCGGTCCGCCGAGCGGAATAAACTTCTCGCGGCGAAAACCGATGCAGCCATTGCCGCCATTACCGGCAGTGACCTGGATTTCCGCTTCGTCGACGAGTTTCATGGAGGGACAGCCTGTGAAAGTGGAAAAGTGTAGCGCGGGACGCGGTCAACAGCCTCGTCGCGGTCAAGCGATCCGATGCAAACACAACCGCAAAGCATGCAGCGCACCGACGACGCGATTCGCTTTGCGACATCGTCGCCTGCATCATCGCGGCAACGGCATGCACTGTGGCGGATTCAAGCAACGCGCGCAGCCAAAACTGCGGCGACACCACGCGCAAACACCGCATGAGCTGACCGAACACCCTTACCCTGCGCTGCAACGAAAAACCCCGCCGAAGCGGGGCTTTCGTCAACCAACCCGCGCATGGCGCGGGCCTTGGAAACCGCAGCTTACGCCTGTGCGACCACGCTCACGGTGCGACGCTTCTTTGCGCCCTTGACCGCGAACTCGACCTTGCCGTCGACCAGCGCGAACAGCGTGTGGTCGCGCCCCAGGCCGACGCCGGCGCCCGGGTGGAACTGGGTGCCGCGCTGACGCACGATGATGTTGCCCGCCTCGATGGCCTGGCCGCCGAACATTTTCACGCCCAGGTATTTCGGGTTGGAGTCGCGACCGTTGCGCGAGGAACCTACGCCTTTTTTGTGTGCCATGCCTGCTGCTCCTTACTTCTTGCCACCGGCAATGCCGGTGATCTCGATTTCGGTGTAATGCTGCCGATGCCCCTGACGCTTCATATGATGCTTGCGGCGGCGGAACTTGATGATGCGCACCTTGTCGGCGCGGCCATGAGCCACGACCTTGGCAGTGACGGTGGCGCCCTTCAGCGCATCGCCCAAGGTCACGCCATCGCTGCCGCCCAGCATCAGGATGTTGTCGAACGTGATCTCGTTGCCGGCTTCGACTTCGAGCTTTTCCACGCGCAGCGTTTCGCCCTGCGCGACGCGGTATTGCTTACCGCCAGTTACCAGTACTGCGTACATGACCAGACTTCCTCTGTAGTTATTGTGGTCGCCCCTGCCGTGCCTCTGCGGGCAGACAGGAGCGGGATTATAAGCCGCCGAACAGCGCAGAGTCAAGCCAGGGGTGCCGCCGAGGCGGCCTGGGGCCGCCTGCGGCGACCAACATCGCGGCCCTGGGATCTGCGGCGATTGCCCCCACCTGACAAGCTGGTAGGCTGACCGATTGCCGTCCCCTCTACTGCCCTGGCTATCGGCACCGCCGCAGCCGACACACACACCGGATCTTTTCATGGCGATGGATTTCATCCGTATCCGCGGCGCGCGGACGCACAACCTCAAGAACCTCGACCTCGACCTGCCGCGCGACAAGCTGATCGTCATCACCGGCCTGTCCGGCTCGGGCAAGTCCTCGCTGGCCTTCGACACCATCTATGCCGAAGGCCAGCGCCGCTACGTGGAATCGCTGTCGGCCTATGCGCGGCAGTTCCTCAGCGTGATGGAGAAGCCGGACATCGACCACATCGAGGGGCTGTCGCCGGCAATCGCGATCGAGCAGAAATCGACCTCGCACAACCCGCGCTCCACGGTCGGCACCATCACCGAAATCTACGACTACCTGCGCCTGCTGTACGCCCGCGTCGGCCAGCCGCGCTGCCCCGACCACCACTATCCGCTGGAGGCGCAGACGGTCAGCCAAATGGTCGACCAGGTCCTGACCCTGGACCCGGAGCAGCGCTACATGCTGCTGGCGCCGGTGATCCGCGAGCGCAAGGGCGAGCACGCGCAAGTGTTCGAACAACTACGCGCGCAAGGCTTCGTGCGCGTACGCGTGGACGGCGAACTGTACGAGATCGATGCGGTGCCGGCGCTAGCGCTACGCCAGAAACACACCATCGAAGCGGTGATCGACCGCTTCCGTCCGCGCGAGGACATCAAACAACGCCTGACCGAGAGCTTCGAAACCGCGCTGAAGCTCTCCGACGGCATGGTCTCGGTCCAGTCGCTGGACGACGCCACGGCCGCGCCGCAATTGTTCTCTTCCAAGTTCAGCTGTCCGGTCTGCGACTACGCCTTGCCCGAATTGGAGCCACGGCTATTTTCGTTCAATGCGCCGATGGGCGCCTGCCCGACCTGCGACGGCCTGGGCGTGGCCGAGTTCTTCGATCCCGAACGCGTGGTGGTCCACCCGGAACTGTCGCTGTCGGCCGGCGCGGTGCGCGGTTGGGACCGGCGCAACGCCTACTATTTCCAACTGATCGCTTCGCTGGCCAAGCACTACAAATTCAACGTCGACGCCCCATGGCAATCGCTACCGGACAAGGTCCGCGACGCGGTGCTGTACGGTAGCGGCGAGGAGACGATCACCTTCACCTACTTCACCGATGCCGGTGGCCGCACCCAACGCAAGCACCGCTTCGAAGGCATCATCCCCAATCTGGAACGCCGCTACCGCGAGACCGAATCGCCAGCGGTACGCGAGGAACTGGCCAAGTACATCAGCGAGCGGCCGTGCCCGGATTGCAACGGCGCACGCCTGAACCGAGCCGCGCGCAACGTCTTCGTCGCCGACCGCCCGCTTCCAGACCTGGTGGTGTTGCCGATCGACGACGCACTGGCATTCTTCCGCCAACTCAACCTGCCCGGCTGGCGCGGCGAGATCGCCAGCAAGATCGTCAAGGAAATCGCCGAACGGCTCGGCTTTTTGGTCGACGTCGGCCTGGACTACCTCACCCTGGAGCGCAAGGCCGACACTCTCTCCGGTGGCGAAGCGCAGCGCATCCGTCTGGCCAGCCAGATCGGCGCCGGCCTGGTCGGGGTGATGTACGTGCTCGACGAACCGTCGATCGGCCTGCACCAGCGCGACAACGAACGCCTGCTCGGCACCCTCACCCGCCTGCGCGACCTGGGCAACACGGTGATCGTGGTCGAGCACGACGAGGATGCGATCCGCCTGGCCGACTACGTGCTCGACATCGGCCCCGGCGCCGGCGTGCACGGCGGCGAGATCGTCGGCCAAGGCAGCGTGCAGGACCTGCTGAAAGCGCCGCGCTCGCTCACCGGACAGTATCTGTCGGGCAAGCGCAGCATCGAGATTCCGGCCAAGCGGCACAAACCCAATCCCAAGATGACGTTGCACTTGCGCGGGGCCACCGGCAACAATCTCAAGAACGTCGACCTGGACATTCCGGCGGGACTGCTGACCTGCATCACCGGCGTCTCCGGCTCCGGCAAGTCGACACTCATCAACGACACCTTGTTCACCCTGGCCGCAAACGCGATCAATGGCGCCTCGCACACGGTGGCGCCGTACCGTGAGATCGAGCACCTGGATCTGTTCGACAAGGTCGTGGACATCGACCAATCGCCCATCGGACGCACCCCGCGCTCCAATCCGGCCACTTACACCGGCCTGTTCACGCCGCTGCGCGAACTGTTCGCGCAGGTGCCGGAAGCGCGCGCACGCGGCTATTCGCCGGGCCGTTTCAGCTTCAACGTGCGCGGTGGCCGCTGCGAAGCGTGCCAGGGCGACGGCCTGATCAAGGTGGAAATGCACTTCCTGCCCGACGTCTACGTGCCCTGCGACGTGTGCCACGGCAAGCGCTACAACCGCGAGACGCTGGAGATCCTCTACAAGGGCTACAACATCAACGACGTGCTGGAAATGACCGTCGAAGATGCGCTGAAGCTGTTCGAGCCGGTGCCCGCAATCGCGCGCAAGCTGGAGACCTTGATCGACGTCGGCCTGAGCTACATCAAACTCGGCCAGAGCGCGACCACCCTGTCCGGCGGCGAAGCACAGCGGGTGAAACTGTCCAAGGAGTTATCGCGCCGCGACACCGGTCGCACCTTGTACATCCTCGACGAACCCACCACCGGCCTGCACTTCCACGACATCGAGGCGCTGCTGGCAGTGCTGCACAAGCTCCGCGACGAGGGCAATACCGTGGTGGTGATCGAACATAATCTGGACGTGATCAAGACTGCCGACTGGGTGGTGGATCTGGGTCCGGAAGGCGGCCACCGCGGCGGCACCATCCTGGCCACCGGCACGCCAGAGGAGATCGCCGCACATCCGCACTCCTACACCGGCCGGTTCCTGGCCAAGCTGTTACCCGAGGGAAGCGCTACCAAACCGACCAAGCCAGCGGCACTGGCGAACAAGCCCGTGGCGCTGCCGCCACGCAAGAGCAAGCCCGAGAAACCCAGCAAGCAAGCACGCAAGCAGACCCACACGACCAAGAAGAGCGCACCATGAGCGATACCTCCGTTTCTCCCACGCACACGCCACTGACACGCGTGCCGATCAGCGTACGCTGGCGCGACATGGACAGCATGGGCCACGTCAACCACGCCAAGTACATCTCCTACCTGGAAGAAGCGCGCGCGCGCTGGATGCTGGGCGTGGAAGGCGTGTCGTTGCGCAACCGCATCATCCCGGTGGTGGTAGCGACCAACCTCAACTATCGCCTGCCGATCATGTGGCCCAACGACATCGTGGTGGAATTGTTCGTCCAACGCCTGGGCAACAGCAGCGTCACCGTTGGCCACCGCATCGTCGACCAACAGGATGCGAGCGTGTTGCACTCGGACGGCAACGTCGTCGCGGTGTGGGTCGACACACAGACCGGCAAAAGCGTGCCGCTACCGGAGCAGATTCGCGTGGCGTGCAGTTAAAAGGCATGCACGCGCGACATACCCAAGGAACCATCCGCACGTACGGCAAATCGCATCCGGCAAACACTACGGCTTGCCCGCACGCACCTGCAGTTCGGCCTGCACCTGGCGGCCATCGTCCAGGACGAAGGTCAGCGGCAACCGCACGCCCTCGCGCAGCGGCTGCGTCGGCTGCATCAGCATCAGGTGGAGGCCGCCAGGCTGCAGCAGCGCATCGGCACCGGACGCCAACGGCAATGCATCGACCTCGCGCATCCTGCTGACGCCATCGCGCAGCGTGGTCTCGTGCAGACTGACCTCGGCAAAAGCCGGACTGCGCGCGGACACCACCGTCAGCGTCTGCACGCAGGGGTTGTGCAGACGACCGAAACCTGCCGCCATTGGCATCGCCGGATTCGGCGGCAAACGCACCCAGCCATCGCGCCACTGCGGCACACAGGCGGCCGGCTTGACCGCCGAGGCCGCGACCAACGGCCCGGAGGCGATGAGAAACCACCCCGCCAGCCCGACGGCCAAGCGACGTACGCATGCCAATGGTGTGTACTTCATGGCTTTATCATAACGCCCACCGCACTTGGCCGCCGCTCCTGGACGCTCCCGCATGAACGCCCCGATCCAGATGCTCGACCACGGCCCCATCCGCGAATTGCGTCTGGCGCGCGCGCCGGTCAACGCGCTCGACACCGCGCTATGCACCGAACTGGCCGCCGCGATCGCGCAAGCCCAGGCCGATGCGATGCAGGCGCTGGTGCTCTCCGGCAGCGAACGAGTTTTTTCAGCCGGCATGGACGTGCCACATCTGCTCGGCCACGGCGACGACCGCGCAAAGCTACGCGACAGTTGGCAGCACTTCTTCGCCGCTGCGCGCGCGCTGGCCGACAGCACCATCCCGGTGGTGGCCGCACTGACCGGCCATGCGCCAGCCGGCGGCTGCGTGCTGGCGCTGTGTTGCGACTACCGGGTAATGGCGCGCAGCTCGGATCCGGCGCATCCGGTCAGCATCGGCCTCAACGAGACCGAGGTCGGCCTGGTCGCGCCGGAAGGCATCCAACGTCTGCTGCGGCGCGTGATCGGCGCACATCGCGCCGAACGCCTGCTGGTCGCCGGCGAACTGGTCAGCGCCGAACGCGCACTGGAGATCGGCCTGATCGACGAGCTGGCCGATGCCGAACGCGTCGTCGCACGCGCGGTGGCATGGCTTCAGGAATTATTGCGACGGCCACGCCAACCGATGCTGCAGACCCGTGCAATCGCCCGCGTCGACCTGCGCGCAGCGCTGAGCGAGGAACACATCGCACTGGAACGCCTACTCGACAACTGGCATACACCCGATACCCAGACCGCACTGCACGCGTTGGTGAAGCGGCTGAGCAAGCGCTGAGCCCGGCCAGGCGGGCCGATGCGGACCACCCGGTATAATGGCCACCATTCCTTGCCCAGGCCCGGTTTCTTGTACAGCAAGCCCACCCCTGTCGTCTCCGAACTGATCGACCTGTTGTCGCTGGAGCGGCTGGAGGACAACCTGTTCCGCGGCCAGAGCCGCGACATCGGCACCAAATATGTGTTCGGCGGCCAGGTCCTCGGCCAGGCACTCACGGCGGCGCAGGCCACGGTGGAGAACGGCCGCCACGCGCATTCGCTGCATGCCTATTTCCTGCGTGCAGGCGATATCGAGCACCCAATCGTCTACGACGTGGACCGCACCCGCGACGGCGGCAGCTTCTCGGTGCGCCGGGTCAGCGCGATCCAGTACGGCAAGGTCATCTTCTTCTGCGCCGCCTCGTTCCAGGAACACGAAGACAGCGCTACCCACCAGTTGAAAATGCCCGAAGTGCCACAGCCGGAGGACATCGAGCCAACTCCGGCCGCACAGCCAGAAGTGCTGGCGACGCTTCCGATCAAGGTGCAGCGCTGGCTCGCGCGCGGTGGCCCGTTCGAATTCCGCCATGTGTACCCGCGCGACGAACTGAATCCGCCCAAGCGCCCGCCGTTTCAGCAGATGTGGCTGCGCCTGAGCGAACCGGTCGGCGACGCACCGGAACTGCATCAGGCGCTGCTCGCCTACGCCTCCGATTTCCACCTGCTCGGCACCGCCACCTTCCCGCACGGCATCAGCTACTACACGCCGAACGTACAAATGGCCTCGCTGGATCACGCGTTGTGGTTCCACCGACCGTTTCGGGCCGACGACTGGCTGCTGTATGCATTGGACAGCCCCAGCGCGCAGTCCGCGCGGGGTCTGGCACGCGGGCAATTCTTCACTCGCGACGGCACCCTGGTCGCCAGCACCGCGCAAGAGGGCCTGATTCGCGTGGTATCGGACACCGACGCTGCGGCGCAGGTGCCGACGGCCAAGCGCTGAGGCAACGACGATGCGACAGATCTTCAGCAGCCAACGCGTGGAAACCGCCGAAGGCGTGGCCACGCTGCTACGCGAAGCGGGCATCGAGGTCCGGCTGAGCAACGGCCGTTCCTACCGCAGCCGCCACAGCGGCCAGTTCAGCTACCTCGACCCAGTCGCCACGCAGGCGCAACCCACCGTATGGGTGGTGCATGCCAACGACCAACCACACGCACGCGAACTGCTACGCGCGGCGGGCTTACTCGACAGCACCCGCCGCGACACCGAGCAGAACCGTCCTTATCTGAGCGAGTTTCAGTCGCAGGCCGCTCCGGACAACCGCAAGCGCTGGGCCTGGCGCATCCGTCTGGCGCTGCTGGCGGCGATCGGTGCTGTGGCGCTGGTGACCGCCCTGCATCACCGCAATCCCCCGTCGCCAACCTTCAACGCCGCGCCAGTGCAACACGCCCCCGACAACGACACCGTTCGCGTGCGTCTACAGCCAGCGCCACGCGGCAAATAATCGTCCAACGCCGCTCGGCGTACGCGACGTCAGCGCAATTTTGCGGCGACGCATGGTCTGCGTCTGCGCCGCGCATGTTCCAATACAAGCGCCCCCGCGCCGTAAGGCACGGGGGCGTTATCGATCATCGCCTTGTCGCGATGAAACACAAACCACGCCGAACAAACGTCAGCGCGTGACAGTCGCCGGCATCGACACATCCGCGCGTTGCGCCCCATGTCTGGCGTGCGCCGCATCGAATTCGGCGCGGCTGAGCATGCCGTCCCTGTTGGTATCGGCGGCGGTGAACCAGGCATCGCGATGTTGCTCGGCGCGCAGTTGGAAATCGGCACGGTCGACGAAGCCATCCTTGTTGACGTCCATCTTGTCGAAACGCGCGGCGAATACCGGATCGGCCTGCGCCTCGGCACGACTGATCCGTCCATCCTGATTGGTATCCAGCTTGGTCAGCAGCGCCCGCAGACGGTCGTGGTGGCCGTGCCGTGGCAACTCGTCGGGGCTGAGCCTGCCATCGTGGTTCTTGTCCAGCGTGTCGAAATGCGCGGCCAGGCGCGGATTGGCGGCGGCCTCGTTGCGGTCGATGACGCCGTCGCCGTTCGTATCGAGCCCGGCGAAACCGCCAGCCTCGACCGACGGGGGGGTGGCGGCATACGCGGCACCGGACAGCGCGACGAGCACGGCCAGGGCAAGCAGCGGATTACGGTAATTCATGGGACACTCCCTGAGGATGATAAGGAATCTGCCGGGATGGCAGTGGTCGGTGCGCGTGGTCGGCTCGCGATGCGAACCGGCGCAACGACACCGTCCTCGTAGACAACGCCCGGCTCCCATCACGGTTGACCTGCAGCGGCACACATTCATCCGATGGACAGCCGTGGCGAAGCGCTATGCTCGACGCATGGCCATCCACTCCGACGCCAGCGGTGATCTGCAACTGTTCCAGACCGGCCAGCACGCATGCGGCTACTGGCCCGAGCGGCAGGCCCGCGACCTCGTGCTGGACCCTTACGACCGACGTCTGGATACGCTTTACCCGCTCGCGCTGAGCTGGGGCTTTCGTCGCTCGGGCGATCTGGTCTACCGCCCGCATTGCCAACACTGTCGCGCTTGCGTGGCGGTCCGTGTCCCCATCGAAGACTTCGTACCCGATCGCAGCCAACGCCGCTGCCTTGCACGCAACGCCGACCTGGACATGCGCCTGGTTGCCGCCGAACGCACCGAAGAACACTTGGCGCTGTACCAGGACTACCTGCGCGCCCGCCATCCCGGTGGCGGCATGGACGACCACAGCGCACACGAGTTCGACCAATTCCTGATCGGCAGCTGGTCGCATGGGCGCTTCCTGGAACTGCGGCAACGCCCGGTGGACGGGGGCCACGGGCCGCTGCTGGCGGTGGCGGTCACCGACATCACCACGCAAGCCTTGTCGGCGGTGTACACCTTCTACGCGCCAGACGCCCCCGAGCGCAGCCTGGGCACGCTGGCGATCCTGCAACAAATCGCCTGGGCCAAACGCGCGGGGCTGCGCTATCTGTACCTGGGCTACTGGATCCGCGGCCATCGGAAAATGGACTACAAACGCTGCTTCCGCCCGCTACAGGCCTACGACGGCCACCATTGGCGCGCCTTCGACGAGTTCGTGCAGCATCTGCGGGATTAGCCGCGCGCCATGCTGCGGACATGCGACGCATGCGACACTGCATGGATGACGCCACGCCTCTTGCTGATTGCCCTAACCATGCTGTGCGGCGCCTGCGCAACCACCACATCCACTGCGATGAGCGACCCCGCCGCGTCCGCCTCGGCACATCTGCGCCTGGCCACCTACAACACCTCGCTCAACTCCGACGTCTCCGGCGGTCTGATCGCTTCACTGCAAGGCGACAGCGCGCAGGCGCGCAAGATCGCCGCGGTGCTGCAACAGGTACGCCCGGATCTGGTGCTGCTCAACGAATTCGACTACGACGACGCGCACCGCGCCGCCGATCTGTTCGAGCAACGCTATCTGGCCGCCCCCCAACCACACGGCGGCAGCGCCTTGCACTACGCCTATCGCTACCTCGCGCCGGTGAACACCGGCGTACCCAGCGGCCTGGATCTGGATAACGACGGCCATGTCGGCGGCGAAGGCCGCGCACGCGGCAACGACGCCTGGGGCTACGGCCTGCATCCCGGCCAATACGGCATGTTGCTGCTGTCCAGGTATCCGATCGACACCGCGGCAGTACGCAGCTTTCGATTATTGAAGTGGAGCGCGATGCCCGGCGCACTGCGCCCGGTCGATCCGGCCAGCGGCCACTTCTTCCATCGCGACGCGGTCTGGACGCAACTGCGGCTATCGTCCAAATCGCACTGGGACGTCCCGGTCCGCACGCCACTGGGGGTGATCCATGCGCTGGTGGCGCACCCCACCCCACCCGTGTTCGATGGCGCGGAGAAACGCAATGCCGCACGCAACCACGACGAACTGCGGCTGTGGCCCGAATATCTCGACGATGCCGGCACCGGCAAGGCGAACTGGCTATGCGACGACGCCGGCCGCTGCGGCGGCCTGGCCACCGATGCACATTTCGTGATCCTTGGCGACCTCAACAACGATCCGATCGACGGCGACGGTCGCCACGATGCCATCGTCGCCCTGATCGCGCATCCGCGCGTGCTGCAATACCCGCCCCCGCACAGTGCCGGCGGCGAGGAGACCACGCGTACCTACGCCGCCAAAGGCATCACGCATCGCGGCCCGCCGCAACAGGTCACCGGGGATTTCGGGCCGAAGGCCGGCACCTTGCACCTGGACTACGTGCTGCCATCGCGGAATTTTCGCTATCTGGACAGCGGCGTGTTCTGGCCGACATCCGATCAGCCGAGCGCAGCAATCGCCGACGGCAGCGACCACCATCTGGTCTGGGTCGATGTCGCTGCGGTCCCGTAAACGAGCACCCGACGCGATCCTGCAACCACGGCAGCCAGCTCGCCCCTCGCCCCGGCCCTGATCCAAGCGCCAAGGCCACGTCGCGCACACGCCCCGCGCAGGCGCGGCTCAAGCGCGCAATTGGATGTGCAGCGCCGCCGCCGCATCCCGTGCGATCTGCCGCGCCTGCGCGATGTCGGCACCACGCGCCAGAGTCACGCCCACGCGGCGGTGACCGTGCACGCTCGGCTTGCCGAACAGGCGCAACGCGGTGTCAGCAACCTGGAGTGCCGCCTCGACATTGCCGAACAAGGGAACGCCATCGCCGTGCGCCAGCAGCGCGCACGAAGCCGACGGCCCGTGCTGGCGGATCGTCGGAATCGGCAGGCCGAGAATCGCACGCGCATGCAGCGCGAATTCGCTCAGCTCCTGCGATATCAGCGTGACCAGGCCGGTATCGTGCGGGCGCGGCGACACCTCGCTGAACCAGACATGGTCGCCCTTGACGAACAATTCCACGCCAAACAGACCCCAGCCGCCAAGTGCGTCGGTGACCGCGTGCGCGATCTCCTGCGCGCGCTGCAGGGCCAGCGCCGACATCGGTTGCGGTTGCCAACTCTCGCGGTAATCGCCATCCTGCTGCCAATGCCCGATTGGATCGCAGAACGTCGTGCCGCCAGCGTGACGCACGGTCAACAGGGTGATTTCATAGTCGAAGTCGATAAAGCCCTCCACGATGCAGCGACCGGCGCCGGCACGGCCGCCGGTCTGCGCGTACTCCCACGCCGCCTCGATCTCGGCCTCGCTGCGCAGTGTGCTCTGGCCCTTGCCCGAGGACGACATCACCGGCTTGACCACGCACGGCAGGCCCACCGCGGCGATCGCCGCGCGGTACTGTTCGGGCGTATCGACGAAGCGGTACGGCGAGGTCGGCAAGTGCAGCGTTTCGGCGGCCAGGCGACGGATGCCTTCGCGGTCCATGGTCAGTCGCGCCGCGCGTGCCGTGGGGATCACCCGCTGGCCATGGTCGCGCTCCAGCGCCACCAGCGTCTCGGTGTGGATCGCCTCGATCTCCGGCACGATCAGGTGCGGACACTCGCGCGCAATCAGATCTTGCAACGCCATCGGATCGAGCATGTCGATCACGTGGCTGCGGTGCGCGACCTGCATCGCCGGCGCATCGGCGTAGCGGTCCACCGCAATCACCTCCACCCCGAAGCGCTGCAGTTCGATCGCCACTTCCTTGCCCAGTTCGCCCGAACCAAGCAGCAACACGCGGGTGGCAGAAGCGGACAACGGGGTTCCCAGAGTGACCATAGACAACGGTACCTGCACGAAGAGGGGGCGCCATTCTACGTCCCGGCGCGGCGGCCCTGCCGAAGGCGGTTCGCGGCAGCCGATGCACACCAACGGAATGCTATCGGAATGCTATCTTCTGTACCGACCTTAGGGACGCCGCCATGACACACCGCACTGCCGGGCATCGCCACGCGCGCAGCATCCGCTCGTCCCGACGTGTACCCCGCCGCTTACGCGGACCAGCGATCGCGCAACCGACGCACCGGAGCCGTGCATGTACTCGCTGATGCCGGCTGCGGCCTACATCGACGAAACCTGGTTCGCACGCGAGCGCGAACGCCTGATGACCCCGCTGTGGCAGTTCGTGGCCCCACGCATGCTGCTGAACAAGCCCAACGCCTTCGTCCGACGCACGGTGTGCGGGGTGGATGTCGTCGTGCAGAACATCGATGGCGAACTGCGGGCGTTCGACAACGTGTGCCTGCATCGGCAAAAACCCTTGCAGGAACAAGCACAGGGCGTACGACCGCTGGTCTGCGGCTATCACGGCTGGCGCTACGGTGCCGATGGCGGCGTGGAGCACATCCCCTTCCACGACGAAGCCTACCGATTGCCGCCCGATGCGCGCGCCTGCCTGCGGCTGCGTCGCTTCGCCCTGGCCTGCATCGGCAACCTGGTGTTCGTGAACGTATCCGCCACACCGCTGCCGCTGGAGTCGCAGTTCTCGCTGTCGGCACTGGACATGCTGCGGGCGGCATCGGAACAGTTCGACGAGGAAGTGCTGGTCGCGACCTTCCAGGCACATTGCAACTGGAAACTCGCTTACGAAAACCTGCGCGATGCACTGCACCCGCGCTTCGTGCATGCACGCACACTGGCGCAACAAGTGAAGTTTCAGGTGCAGATGGACGCGACCGGCATCGCCGAGGCGCGTCGCTATCATGCTGAAGGCAGCGCCTCGCCGGAGCAGCACATGGCGCGCTTGCGCGGGTTCAGCGGCGGTGGCCTCAACGAACCGCTGCTCGCGCTGCCGCACTACGCCTGGCACGACAACGTCGAACGCTTCGGCAGCGACGACTGGTATCTGAACTGGCTGTTGTATCCGAACCTGCATATCGCATCGGGATCCGGTGGTTACTCCTTCATCATCGAGCACCACCAGCCGGTGTCCGCACAACGCACCGAGCTGATCGTTTACTACGTCACCGCACGCAAGAAGGGCCGCTACCCCGGTTCCGACGCGGTGCTGCTGGGACATCTGCATGGCGCAGAAAAAGTATTGCGCGAGGACATCGACGTAATGGAGCAGGTGCAATCGGGACTACGCGCGGACACGCCACGCGCCGTGCTGGGCGACTACGATCACATCAACATGCAGGTCGAACGTTGGTACATGGATGTCATGGAGGGACGGCATGTCCTGTGAAAAGTACGTGATCGGCAGCGGTGGGTTGCTGCGCTGGGCGCTCGCGGCATGGGCCGAGGCGGCCCCGGACACCGTGCTGCACCCGGTGGACATCGCGCAAGGCAAGGACTACCGCTTCGACCTGGATGCCCTGTACACCCTACATGGCAGCGGTGCCACCGCTTTCGTCGCCTGGGACGCGCAGTTCCTCAATCTCCGCCGTCAGGAACTGATGGGCGAACTCAAGGCACGCAGCTTCAAGATGCCACCGCTGATCTGCCGTGGCGCGCACCTTGCCGCCAGCGCCAGGATCGGCGAAAACGGCATGATCGGCGCCGGCGCGATCGTCGGCCCGCACTGCGACATCGGCTTCAATAGCTGGATCGGCACGGCGGCGGTGCTGGAACACGGCGTCAAAGTCGGTAACGGCGCGTGGATCGATGCGGGCGCATTCGTCGGCGCCGACGCCAGCATCGGCAGCCACGCGACCCTGGGACGGCAGGTCGCCATCGCCGCAGGCGTGCGCGTGGGCAAGCGCTGTATTGTCGAGACACCCGGCACCTACCGCGGCGATATCGCCGCCGGCACCCATTATCTGGCCAGCTTCGCCACGCCGGTGCAGATCTTCAACGGCTAGTGCGTCCGCGTCGGCGGCACGCTGTCGCAGCAAGCGTGCGCCGTGTGCAATCACCAGAGGCACATGGCGCCGAGGCTTCCATGGGCACGCTCACCCAGCAAACAACATCGCCATATACTGATATCAAAACGCTATCTTTCCAGAAGGCGCAACGCGCGCCAAGCTCACCCACAAGGACGCCAACCATGAAAGAGCAGCCCCGTTCCTCCCTACCCGGCATCCCGATGATCGCAGGCATCGTCGCGGTGTTACTGATGAGCGCCGGCACGCTCGTCGCGACAGCCGCACTGCGGCCATCCGCCATGCCGCTCACCTTGCTGTGCATCCTGCCGATCCTAAGCATCGGCGTGTTCCTGTTGGCCGGCCTGTACACCCTGGAACCAAATCAGGCCGCCGTGCTGAGCCTGTTCGGCAAGTACATCGGCACCGTCAAAGACGCCGGTCTGCGCTGGAACACGCCCTTCTACAACAAACGCAAGATCAGCCAACGCGCGCGCAATTTCGAAAGCGGCCGGCTCAAGGTCAACGAACTGGACGGCAGCCCGATCGAAATCGGTGCGGTGATCGTGTGGCAGGTGATGGACGCCGCCGAAGCGGTCTACAACGTCGACGACTACGAGCGTTTCGTACACATCCAATCCGAGGCGGCGCTGCGTGCGATGGCCACCAGCTATCCCTACGATCAGCACGAAGACGGGCAGATCTCGCTGCGCAGCCATCCCAACGAAATCAGCGAGCAGCTCAAGCGTCACCTCGACGAGCGCCTGACCCAGGCTGGGGTGGACGTGATCGAAGCGCGCATCAGCCACCTTGCCTACGCACCGGAAATCGCCCATGCGATGCTGCAACGACAGCAGGCCAACGCGGTGATCGCCGCACGCACCCGCATCGTCGCCGGGGCGGTGGGCATGGTCGAGATGGCGCTGGCCGAATTGCATAAAAACGGCGTGGTGGAACTGGACACCGAACGCAAAGCGCACATGGTCAGTAACCTGCTGACTGTGCTGTGTTCGGATCGCGGTACCCAGCCGATCGTCAACACCGGTTCGCTGTACTGACGCACCGATGGCGATGCATGCTGCGTTCGCACCATTGGCATTGGCACTCTCCGGCGTGCCTGCCCTGGTCCTTGCCGCCTGGGTCGGTGGCACCGCATGGGGCCACGCCTTATCCGCCACATCCGGAGCATCGCGATGAACCAGCATTTGTCTCCCGTGCAGGAACGATGCTATCCCGTCATCCCACCGCACCCGCTCGGTCTGGTGGTGTGGCTGTGGCTGCCGCTGTTCGCCGTAACCGCAATCACCAGCGTGGCCGCACTGCATGAACAGCATCCCGCCACCATCCTGCCTTGCATCGGCCTGGTGGCGCTGATCGGGGTCGGCGCCAGCATCGCCTTCACCCAACGACGCGTGCATCTACGCGGCAACGTGCTGCAGGTGCGCGCGACCTTCCTCAGCCGACGCGTCCCGGTCGCGTCCATGCGTCCGAACGATGCACGCATCATCGCGCTATCCGAACACAACGGATTCAAACCCACCTTCAAGACACTGGGCTTCGGCTATCCCGGTTTCCACGCCGGCTACTACCGGACTCGCGACAGCCATAAAGCGTTCTGCCTGATCACCGCCGACCGTATACTGGCCATCCCACTGCAAGACGGACGCTGGCTGCTACTCAGCGTCGAACAACCACGGCAACTGCTGCAGGATCTACAAGCCGCTGCGACAGCGCAAGCCAGCGTCAATGGGGCAAGCAACAGTCGCCACGTGTGCCGCTGAGTGCGCCACGGCAACCGCGACGACCGACAACACCGAACCATCGGCACCCCATCCCCGCGCGCCAACTGGCCCTGCGCACGACTTGGCTCTACTCTGTGCCGATGCGCGCCATGCCTCCCCTATTGCTCAACACCGACGCCATCGAACTGCTGCCGGCCGCGCTGCTGCGCGCGCGCGGCAACGCCGATGCGCGCCAGCTCGCACAGGCGATCTGGCTGCTGCGACGCAAGCGCGACGGTCGCTATCTGGCGACGGCAACCGCACATGGGCTACGGGCGCTGGTGCCACGATTGATGCACGAGCCAGGCATCGAAGCGGCACTGGACCGTCTCGATGCGCTGCCCGCACACTACAAGCGGATACCAACCGATACCGCATGGCTGCCGCTGACCGCGCTGCAACAGCGTCTGGCCGGACTTGGCCTGAAGGCCGAGGACTATGCCCAGCGCACCGGGCTGACACTGCAACCGGAACCGAGCAGCCTGCACGCCGCTGGCCGCGACCGCTATGCGCGACCACTCTGGCTGAGCGCGGGTGCCGCACGCGCGTGGCGGGCGCTGCGCCACGCCGCCACACGCGATGGCGTCGTGCTGGAGGCGATTTCCGGCTACCGCAGTCACGACTACCAACTCGGCATCTTCGCGCGCAAGGCCGCACGTGGACTGAGTCTGGCGCAGATCCTCGCGGTCAACGCCGCTCCCGGTTTCAGCGAACACCACAGCGGCCATGCGCTGGACATCGGCACACCGGGCGAACCGCCGGCAGAGGAAAGCTTCGAACGCACCCACGCCTTCGCCTGGCTGCGCACGCACGCCAGCAGCTTCGGCTACCGAATGAGTTATCCGCGCGATAATCCGCATGGCATCGTCTACGAACCCTGGCATTGGTGCTGGCAGGACACCTCATCAGCCTGAGCGACCGCACGGCACGTGCGCGACGCAACGGACACTGACGGCAGTCGCACCGCACCATGGCTGGCCCGCCATACCGCCGCGCCAATGGCACGACCGCTAATTCCGCACGTTGCCAGACAACGGCAAGCGCGGACACTCAACACGTTGCGCCGCCCCTCCAAATCGCCGACGACACCGACCCGGCTGGCGCACCTCGCCGAGGAATGACCACAACACCACTGCGGCACTCTCAGCGCAGTGCGCGACAGCTTCCAGCACCACCGTGACTTGCAGCAAGCGCGGCACTTCACATTCTCGCAACGGTCACGGTTGAACCACGAGCTGCTGCTCGCAGGCGCTCCGCCACAGCAGTGATCGCACCACGTTCCTCAGGCAAGCACCGACGCCATGCCACGGTCCGGGACACCTCAGCGCCGCAATGCATCCATCGCCCACAGCAGCCAGCCCAACATCAGGGTGACGCCACCGATTGGTGCCAGCCGCGTCGGCCATTGCGCCAGTGCATTGCCGGCCAGACTACCCGAGAACAGCAAGGTTCCCAGCAGCAACAGGCATAACGCGACATGCGCAAGCATCCGTTCGTTGCGGCGGCCAAGCGCCGCCAACGCCAGCCCATGACCGAAGGCATACAACGCCGCCGTCTGCAGATGCGATTGCGCCAGCGGCACAAGGGCCGCATGTGCGGCGTAAGCGGACAGGCCGATGGCAACGGCTGCCAACAGCGCGCCGATGCTGGATAGCCAGGATGGCCCACGCGAGCGGCGATCGAAAGTCAGCATTTACATTCTCCTCCGGGGTAGAGCAACCATTTGCAACACCCCATAAACAGAACGCGCCGCAAGATGCGGCGCGTTCCGGGTTCACTCATTGCATCCGTTCAGGACTTACTTGATCGCCCAATAGATGTCGTAACTGCCATCCGGCGTAAACGCCTTATCAACGCCACCCTTCCAGGCTTCGTATGGACGGTCGGTCACCTCGTAACCGCTGGTCGCGGCCCAGGCACGGACCGCATTACGCGCCGTATCCAGACCGGCCATGTGGCCGACATAGCTGGCGAACGCCGAGCGGTGCGCTTCGGTGCGCGTATAGGTCACCGGAGCCCCCTGCGGGATGGTCACCTTCAGCGGCTCGCCTACCGCGGCGACCGGGGTCGCATCGACCGGCGCAGCCGGCGCGTCGTCTTTCTTCGCGTCGTCTTTCTTTTTATCTCCAGACTTCTTGTCTTCGGACTTGTCGGACTTGGCCGCGCCGCCAGCACGCTTGCGCACCGGTTGGGCAACGTCAAAGGCGTACTTGTCGGAACCGAAATCGGTGGTGACGATGCGCAACGGACCCGCCGCTTCCAGGCCATTGGCCTCCATCACGCGCTTGATCCACTCCTGGTTGTCCTTGATCGACTTCTTGATGGAGTCGTTATCGCGGTCGATGTTGCCCGCGTTGACCACCAGCAGATCCTCGGCGGGAACGTCGACGACCTTAAGATCCGTCAGAGGAGTATCTTCGGACCGGTAGTCCACGTTCGGCACGCTGGCCAGGACGTTGGTCAGACGCGACAGACCCAGCTTGATATCGTCACCGACGTGACGACTCACGTACAGACCGGCGTAACGGCCCAGCAGGTCCCAGCCGTAACGCACCGAGTAGTCCTGGGTAATCTTCACGTTACGGCCGTTCTTGCCGGTCGATTCCAGCTTGAAGGTCGTGGTCTTGTCCTTGCCCTTGGTCTCGTCTTCGATGGCGATGACGACGTCCTTATCCTTCTCGGTCGAGGTGATGACCCAGCTTCCCTTGCCGATGTACCCCTCCTTGGAGGTGTAATCCAGACGCGCACCGACGCCCGCTTCCGGGCCGGAAAGCTTCAGATCGACGTGGGGGTCACGCAGCACCAGAGGATTCCAGTCCTTGAACCGCCGCAGACTGTTCAAGGTGTCATAGACAATGGTCATGCGCCGATTGGTCTCGACGCTTTCGGACATGTGACGCTCCGAAGGCAACACCAAGCCAAGGATAACAAACAGGCCAGCCACGATCCCCAGGGCGATCAGGAATTCGATAATACGGGTCATTCAGCAGGTCTCCGGGGCCGATCCCACGGCCGGGTTGATGAAGCGAAGCCCTTATCCTAGCAGGCTTCGCTCCCCCCGTGGTCAGCCCATCACGGAATGACACGCCATCCACTGCCACTGCCGCCCCGGCGCTCGCACGCAGCGGCACGCATGGCACTGGCACGCACGACCAGACCATTGCAACCGACACAGCGCCGGACAGTGACGCGCAACGGCACGTAAGCCAACGTCTGACAACGTGGCCGCATGACGCAGTACCAACAAGACCACCGCTCCCGCGACAGACCAATCCACTGAGCAAGGACTGAAGGCGGCAGCGTGAACACACCCTGCCGCCCCACCTGAACCCCGCATATCGGCACCGGACGGAGCGATCGCGCCGCAGGATCTGCTCAGACCAACTGCAACTCGAACGCTTTCAGCACAGCCCGAGTGCGATCGCGCACGCCGAGCTTGGAGAGAATGTTGGAGACATGGTTTTTGATCGTTCCCTCGGCCACGCCCAACGAGTTGGCGATCTCCTTGTTGGAAAATCCGCTGGCCATCAACCGCAGGATCTCGGTCTCACGGTCGGTCAGTGGATCCGGACGATCCAGGCTGACGAAATCGTTGCGCATTTGCTCCAAGCCAGACAGCAGGCGCTGGGTCACCACCGGCTGCACCAACGATCCGCCCGCGGCCACGGTGCGGATCGCGCCGACCAGCTGCTCCAGAGATACATCCTTGAGCAGGTAGCCCTTGGCACCGGCCTTCAGCCCAGCCAGCACCAACTGATCGTCGTCAAAGGTGGTCAAAATGATGGTCGGCGGCAGCGCCGCGGCGCGCGACAGCAACTGCAACGCCTCCAGCCCGGACATCGCCGGCATCCGCATATCCATCAGCACCACATCGGGACTGACCTGCGGAATCAGATCCACCGCCTGGCGACCGTCGCAAGCCTCGGCCACAACCTCAATGCCGCCATCGAGGGCTAGCAGCGAGCGAATGCCCTGCCGTACAAGAGTTTGGTCATCAACCAGACACACACGAATCATCACAGCACTCCAGGGAGAACGACGGGCAACAGCAGCGCGAGCGTGACACCCACAGGAACCACGGCACGCAAGCGGAAACCCGCGCCCGACGACGCCTCGATCTCCAGGTCACCGCCGCACTGGCTCAAGCGCTCGCGCATGCCGCGCAAGCCGTTGCCGGGCAGCAAAGTCTGGCAACCACGTCCGTCGTCGCAGGCCTGGATCACCACCTGCGGACCATCGCGACTCACACGGATCCACAGGTTTTTGGCCCACGCGTGACGTACCGCATTGGTGATGATCTCCTGGGTACAACGCAACAAAACGTGCGCGCGCTCGGGATCCTCCACCGTCAGCGGCTCTTCCACGTGCAGGTGAATCTGTAGGTCCGGCACCCGCTCAGCCAACGGCCGCAAGGCTGCGGCCAGATCGATCGCACCGCTGTCGCGCAGTTGACTGACCGCCTCGCGCACGTCAGTCAACAACAGCTTGGCCAGGGTGTGCGCCTGCTGTACATGCTCCTGGGCACGCCCCTCGGTGATATGGCCGGCCACCTCCAGGTTCAGGCTCAGCGCGGTCAGGTGGTGCCCGAGCAGGTCGTGTAGTTCGCGGGAGATGCGGGTGCGCTCGTTGACCCGGGCGCTTTCGGCCAGCAGCGCGCGGGTCGCGCGCAGTTCGGCGTTGAGCTGACGCTGCTGCTCACGCGCCTCGGTCTGCTGCCGCGCGACCAGGCCAGTGACAAAAATGAACACACAAAAACCACCGTACAACAACGACTGCATCAGCGAGTCGAACAGCGGGAACTGCATGATCAGGTGGTACACCGGCAACACCGCCAACTGACTCAGCAACAGCCAGACCACGCCGATCCGCGTCGGCAGCATCCACGGGATCACCCCGGCGGTGACCATCATCATGATGCTGCCCAGGCCGGAACCATTGAAGTAGCTCACGGCGAGCGCGAAGCCGGTCAACAGCAGCAGGATCAACCGGTCGTACCAGCGGCTGTACCCGCCGCTGCTCAGCCCACGGGTAAGCCAGAAATAGCTGATCCCAAACCCGAGGTAAGCTGCGAACACCCAGTGGACCTCGTGACCGGCCGGCTGGACCCCGTCTTCGATCGGCACCAGATAACTGTAGACCAGCGGCATGGCGATGATGGCCCAAGTGAACAGGCCGGCATAGCGCAGGACGCGGGTATGACTGAGGTTTCCCAACATTTCCGCATCTTAGGAATGAACGGGGCACATTGCACTCCCACGGAAGTCATGCCCTCGCGGCTCGCCGCATCGGTTCGCGCGTGCGATACTCACGCGCCGGCAACCTGCACTGGCCGCCCGCGTATCCGCAACGGAGTCCCAATGTCGATCGTCATCCGCGACGTGCGCGAGCACGAGCTCGATTCCGTCCTGGCCCTGAACAACAACGCCGGACTGGCGATTCTGCCGTTGGATTCGACCAAACTGCGTCACTTCTACGACACTGCCGAATACTTCCGCATCGCCGAGCGCGACGGCAATCTAGCCGGTTTTCTGGTCGGTTTCGGCAGCGATAGCGACCACGACAGCAGCAATTTCGCTTGGTTCCGCGAACGCTATCCACAATTTTTCTATATCGACCGCATCGTGGTGGCCAGTCGCCGCCGCGGTGGCGGCGTCGGTCGTGCGTTCTATGCCGACGTACAGAGCTACGCCGAATTGCGCTACCCGCAATTAGCGTGCGAGGTTTTCCTCGACCACGGCGCCGATGCGGCGCTGCTATTCCATGGCAGCTTCGGTTTCCGCGAAGTCGGCCAAAACACCATGAACGAAGTGGAGGTGCGTACAAGCATGCTGTTGAAGGAGCTTTGCAGCTACACCTGGGTCCGCGAGACCTACGGCGAAACGCTGCCCGAACTGCCCTGGGCCGGCCACGCTCATCGCCTGCAGCGGGCACAACGCCCGACAGGAAGCTGAGCGTGTCGTCGGTAAATCCGGATTTCGAGCAGGCCGGCGAACTCAAGATCGGCCAGGTTGGCATCGCTAACCTGCGCGTGCGCACGTTGGACGTGGCACGGCTAAGCCAGGAAATGCGCGAACGCGTGCAGCGCGCGCCCAAACTCTTCGGCCACGCCGCCGTCATCATCGATTTCGGCGGGCTGGCGCAGCCGCCGGACGTCGCCACCGCGCAAGCCCTGCTGGACGGGCTGCGCGAGGCCGGTGTGTTGCCGGTGGCGCTGGCCTACGGCACCCGCGAGATCGAAACGCTATCGGAGGCGCTAAGCCTGCCGCTGCTGGCCAAGTTCCGTGCGCAATACGAGCGCATCGATGGCGGTCCGCCGACCGCAGCCGCAGCGCCGGTCTCGCCGCCGCCCGCACCGGTAGCGCGACCACAACCAGGACGCATGCAGAAGACGGCCGTGCGTTCAGGCCAGCAACTCTATGCGGAGAATTGCGACCTAACCGTGATGGCGACGGTCGGCGCGGGCGCCGAAGTGATCTCCGACGGCAGCATCCACATCTATGGCAGCCTGCGCGGCCGCGCGCTGGCCGGCGCACAGGGCAACACCGACGCGCGGATCTTCTGCCGCGATTTCCGCGCCGAACTGGTCGCCATTGCGGGCAATTACAAGGTACTGGACGATGTTCCAAAGGAACTGCGCGGCAAAGCCGTGCAGATCTGGCTGGAGCAGGACGAAATCAAAATTGCCGCGCAAGATTGACGCGGCCCTACAACGAACATATCAGGAGACATTCCTTTGGCTGAAATTATCGTAGTCACCTCCGGCAAGGGCGGCGTCGGCAAGACCACCACCAGCGCAAGCCTGGCGTGCGGCTTGGCGCGGCGTGGCAAGAAAGTCGCCGTGATCGACTTCGACGTGGGCTTGCGCAACCTCGACCTGATCATGGGCTGCGAGCGTCGCGTGGTGTACGACTTCGTCAACGTGGTACACAACGAGGCCACGCTGAAGCAGGCGCTGATCAAGGACAAGCGCTTCGACAACTTGTTCGTACTGGCGGCTTCGCAAACCCGCGACAAGGATGCGCTGACCCAAGATGGCGTGGAGAAGGTGCTCAAGGACCTGGCTGCCGACGGCTTCGACTACATCGTCTGCGACTCGCCCGCCGGCATCGAGAAAGGCGCGTTCTTGGCGATGTATTTCGCCGACCGCGCGGTGGTGGTGGTCAATCCGGAAGTGTCGTCGGTGCGCGACTCCGACCGCATCCTCGGCCTGCTCGACTCCAAGACCCACAAGGCCGAGAACGGCAAGAGCCTGCCTGCGTTCCTGCTGTTGACCCGCTACAGCCCGGCACGGGTGGAAGGCGGGGAAATGCTCAGCATCACCGATGTGCAGGAAGTCCTCGGATTGAAGGCGATCGGCGTGATCCCCGAATCCGGCGACGTGCTCAACGCCTCCAACAAGGGCGAACCAGTGATCCTGGATGGCGAGTCCCCGGCTGGACAGGCCTACGACGATGCGGTCGCGCGGATTCTCGGCGAAGAACGTCCGATGCGTTTCATCTCTGTGGAGAAGAAGGGCTTCTTCAACAAGCTGTTCGGAGGGTGAGCATGGGACTACTCGATTTCCTCAAGGCCAAAAAGAACACCGCCGAGACCGCGAAGAACCGCCTACAGATCATCATCGCCCAGGAACGCAATCAGCGCGGCGGCCCGGACTATCTGCCGCTGTTGCAACGCGAGTTGCTGGAAGTGATCAAGAAATACGTGAACATCGACGCCGACGCGGTCAAAGTGGATCTGGTCAAAGACGGCGAACACGATGTCCTCGACATTTCCGTGGCCTTGCCGGAAGGGCCGACGCCCTGATCGGCACTGCGGCCGCGGCCATGTACACAGTCGCGGCACCGCGCGCAGCCTGCGTCTGCCGCGAGAGATGCTCCCTCTGCATCCGCGCTCCACGCCTGGCTTTCATACGTCCTTTTCTGCACGTCCACCGCCAATGCAGACCGATACCGCCATGGCCATCTCCAGCACCGAAGTCCTGACGGTCGGCGCAATCGGTTTGGAAGCCCCGCGCGCACTGCTGGCCCGCTACGCACTGGCACTGCAACATGTCCCCGACGGCGCCGCCATTCCCGGCAGTTATTGGGGCGAACCGGAAGCCGGCGTGATCGCCAGCAACGTGTACGTACGCGACGACACACCGGTGCATTCGTTGCTGCACGAGGCCTGCCATTTGATCGTGCTATCGCCGCAACGCCGCGCACAAGTGCATACCGACGCCACCGACTCGGTGGAAGAAGAGGACGCCGCCTGCTATCTGCAGATCATTCTGGCCGACGCACTGCCCGGTGTCGGCCGCGCGCGGCTGATGGCGGACATGGATGCCTGGGGCTACAACTACCGGCTCGGCTCCACACAAGCCTGGTTCGAACAGGATGCCGAGGAAGCACGCATCTGGCTAACGCAGCGCGGACTGCTGCCCCCACAAGCCTGAGCGCGCCGCTCCGGTTACGACGTACGGGACTTCAAGGCGCTGCTGAGATCCAGGGTCGCGCGCGTGCCGGTGCCGGCCAGCGAATCCAGGTGCAACGCCCAGCCCAGGTGTTCGCACAGGCGCGCGATCAGATCCAGGCCGATACCGCTGCCTTCACGGCTACCGCCACGAGCCATGCGCATGTAGATCTTGCTGATCTCTTCCGGGGTCATACCATGGCCGGGGTCGTCGATGCAGACCACACCAGGCGCCAGCATCGCAATCTGGATCTGGCCTTGGTCGCTATTCTCGATCGCATTGCGCAGCAAGTTGCCGATCGCCACCTGCACGATTGCCAGCGGAATCAGCACCTCGCACGGCGGCAATGGCGCCAGCAACAGTTCCAGGCGCTTATCGGCGCAGAGGTGACGGTGGTCGTCGACAATGTCCGGCAACAACTGATCCAGGCGCACCAAATCGTTGCCGCGTGCCAGCCGCGCCGGATCCTTGGCCAGCATCAGCAGCAGCGAGATCAACTGACCAACGCCGCTGGCGGTCCGGCGAATACGTAGCAACTGGTTGCGCACGCCCGGAGGGACGTCGTGCTGTTCCAGCGCCAGCTCGGCGGCGCCACCGATCACCGCTATCGGCGTGCGTAACTCGTGACTGGTGCTGTCGATAAAAGCACGCTCGCGCTCGACGAACAGGTCGTTGCGCGCGAGATAGTCGTTCAACGCATCGGCAATCACCACCTGCTCGGCGCTGGCGCGCGGATGCACGGCGATGCGCTGACCGGGGTGATCCGGACGCAGACGAGCGATGTGCTGCGCCATGTCGGTCAGCGGCTGCACCACACGGCCTATACCCCAGATCACCAGTCCGCCAAGCAGCAGGATGGCCAACGCATTGGACACCAGCATCCACAGTGCCAGATCGTTCTCGTGGTCGTGCAATTCGGTGATATCCAGCACCAGCGCCAAACGACGGCCACGTACGTCCCGCACCAACACCACCTTTTCGCCACCAGCAAGTTGCACCTCGTCGTGCAGACCCGGTCCTAGCGCAGCCACCGCCGGCGGCAATGGCGCGCCGCCGGCATTCCCGTACAGGCTCACAGTACGGGTGTCGATCCAGCGGTAATGCGGATCGACTGCGCTGCGCTCCAGGAAATACTCCAGCTCCAACGTCAGCAGCGAGCGCCAGGTCAGTTGCTCTGCCTGCGCGTTGACGATGTAGCCATGCACGAACACCGCCAACGAGAGCAGCGCCGCATACCCGATCAACCACAGAGTCAGACGATGTCGTAATCCCGCCCTAAGCGGCATGCTCATCTTCGTTGGATTCCACCACGGCCAGGCGGTAGCCGATACGCGGCAGGGTATGGATCAGCTTGGCCGCAAACGGGCCATCGACACTGCGGCGCAGATCGTAGATATGCGAGCGCAGCATGTCGCCGTCCGGCGGCTCATCGCCCCACAGTGCATGCTCCAGGCGATCGCGGGTGACCGCCGCCGGACTGGCCTGCATCAGCACTTCCAGCAGCTTGCGGCAGGCCGGATACAGATGCAGGATGCGCCCGCCGCGCGTCACTTCCAGCGTCGCCAGATCCAGTTGCAGATCGCCCACCCGCAACACCTTGCTGCGACCGCGGCCGTTGGCTCGTACCAGCAGCGCCTCCAGCCGCACCTCCAGTTCCGGCAACGCGAACGGCTTGGTCAGGTAATCGTCGGCGCCAGCGCGGAACCCAGCGATCTTGTCCGGCAATTCGTCGCGTGCGGTCAGCATAATCACCGGCAAGTTGGCCTGGTGCTCCTCGCGCAGCGCGCGCAGCACTTGCTGTCCGTCCAGGCGCGGCAGCATCCAGTCCAGAATCAGCGCGTCATACTGTTGCGTCGTCGCCAGATGCAGCCCGGTGACGCCGTCCGGTGCTGCATCCAAGGTATGTCCACGCGCTTCGAAGTAGTCGAATAAGTTCGCAACCAGATTTCGGTTGTCTTCTATCACCAACAGCCGCATTGGGGTGCTCGCATTCTGGAGTACAGAGTGCTCAATGCTAGCGGATCCGTGTCGGAACACCGTCAGAAAGGGCGGTTGTCGATCGAAAACTCTTAACCACGTGGCAGACCTCTCCGGCTCCATTTCGATATCCGGACTGCGCCGCACCAGCCCACCATCGACCCGACGCCCCTGAAGGATTCGGCCCGACGCTCCAACGCCCGGTGGCGCAACCGAAACTGAAACAGGACCTGTCCGACACTATTCCGACAAGTATCCGACACGCACAATCCGACCATGCCTTCACTCCGCCATCACCGGCCACGCTTGCCGCTCATGTCCAGCACGCCCCCGCATTTATCCGCCGCAACAGCACCCGACTGCGGCGCACTGCGGCACTTCTATCTGTGGCATGCGTTGGTCCCTCTGGCCCTGGTGCTGCTGATCAGTGCAGTGCTGATGGGCCTGGGCGGGGATTTCTGGATCGCCGACCTGATCTACCGCTGGGAAGGCTACCAATGGGCGTTGCGCGATGTCGCGCTGACCCGCAGCGTGATCCATCACGATGGCAAGCTGCTCAGTTGCGCGGCCTGGGCCATGACCGCCGTGCTGGCGCTGTGGTCCTGGCGCCATCCCGACCGCCGGCGCTACCGCTGGCCGCTGCTGTACCTGCTGCTGGCGGTGGGGCTAGGCACCGGCGTGGCCTCCCTGCTGAAGTCGCTGACCGACATGGATTGCCCCTGGGACCTGACCCGCTACGGCGGTGAACAGCTGTTTATCGGCCTGTTCGAACCGCGTCCTGCAAACATGCCGCGCGGGGTATGCTTCCCCGCCGGACACGCCAGCGCCGGTTACGCCTGGGTCGCACTGTACTTCGCCGCGCTGGCACTGAAGCCCTGCTGGCGCTGGCCGGCGCTGGCCCTGGGACTCGGCGCCGGACTGCTGTTCGGCATCGGTCAGCAACTGCGCGGAGCGCACTTCATGTCGCATGACCTGTGGACGCTGGCGCTGTGCTGGGGCGTGGCGCTGGTGTTGTACCGTGCATTGCTGTGGCCACGCACATCGCTGCCGCAACACGCCTGCCCCACCTCCTCAACCACTGCGGAAAAGCCCACTGCATGAGCGCGTCCTTTCCCCGGCACCACCCCACCCTCCGTTCCGGGCGTGGATGGGCCTGGCGCCCGCAACTGAGCAACGAAACGCTCGCGCTGGCGGCCAGCGCGTTCTTCGCCCTGGCCTGCAATGGCATGTTCTGGCGCAGTGCGATGAATAGCCACTCCGGCGACCTGAAGCTGGCAGTGTCGCTGTTCCTGCTGCTGCTGTCGGTGCATGGGCTACTCCTCGGCTTGCTGCTATGGCGCGGTATTGCCAAGCCGATACTGACCGTCTTGCTGATCACCACCGCGTTCGCCGCGCACTACATGAACAGCTACAGCGTCTATCTGGACGCGGACATGCTGCGCAACGTCCTGGCCACCGACCACAAAGAGTCGCGCGAACTGATGACGCCGGCGCTGATCGCGCCGCTGCTGTTCTATGCCGCGCTGCCGATCCTGGTGCTTTGGCGAGTCCGCTTGATACGGCGCTCCCCGGTCAAGGCACTGGCGATCCGCACCGGCTTCCTGCTAGGCATGCTGGCGCTGGGCGGCATCGGCGCGATGCTGTCGTTTCAGGATCTATCGGCGATGATGCGCAACCATCGCGAAATCCGCTATCTGGCCACCCCGATCAACTACTTGGTCGCGTTGCGACAGAACTTCAAGTCCGACAGCCCCACGCACAAGGCACCGAAACTGCCGCTAGAGCACGATGCCAAAGCCACCGCGCGTGCGCCCAGCAGCAAGCCGCGGCTGCTGGTGGTGGTGCTGGGCGAAACCGCGCGTGCGCAGAACTGGGGGCTCAACAGCTACGCCCGACAGACCACGCCCGAGCAAGCCAAGCTGGGGGTGATCAATTTCCCCGATATGCACTCGTGCGGCACCAGCACGGAGGTGTCGGTGCCGTGCATGTTCTCGCCGTTCGGCCGCCACGACTACAACGAGAGCACGATCCGGAAACACCAGTCGTTGCTGCACGTGCTCGAACACGCCGGCATCACCACCCTGTGGCGCGACAACCAGTCTGGCTGCAAAGGCGTGTGCGACGGGCTGGCAGTGCAGAGCATGGACGACGCCAAGGATCCGCAGCTATGCAAGGACGGACGCTGCATGGACGAGATCATGCTGAAAGACCTGGCCGCACAGGTGCGTGCCAAACCCGGCGACCGCGTGGTGGTGCTGCATCAGCTCGGCAGCCACGGCCCCAGCTATTTCGAGCGTTACCCAGCAACGTTCCGTCGCTTCACCCCGACCTGCGACACGGCCGACCTGGGCAACTGCAGCCGTGGCCTGATCGCTAACGCCTACGACAATTCGCTGCTGTATACCGACTATCTACTGGCACGCACCGTGGAGACGCTACAAGCGATGCCCGACTACGACACCGCGATGATCTATCTCTCCGACCACGGCGAATCGCTGGGCGAGAAAGGCCTGTATCTGCACGGGGTACCCTATGCGATCGCGCCGCAGGAGCAGACCCATGTGCCAATGGTGATGTGGTTTTCGCCGGGTTTCGCCAATGCGCGCGGCCTGGATATGGCCTGTCTGCAAGCCCGGTCGCGCCAGTACGCCGATCAAGACAACCTGTTCTCCTCGGTGCTGGGCCTGATGCAAGTCAAGACCTCGGTCTACGACCGCTCGCGCGACCTGTTCGCATCCTGCATCAAACCGCAGTAACCACTAGCGCGTTCGTGACCGACCACACGATCGCGCGATTCCCGGCGCCGCTATCGGGCGCACTGCGCACGCTCACCGCAACGCCGTGCTTGCGGCCTACCGGACAGCCCACTAGCCTTCCTTGCAGACCGCCCTGCAAGGATTCGCCGTGAACCACCGTCACCCGCTGCTCGGGCTATGCATCGCCGCGAGCTTGTTGATCTTGTCCGCGTGCCGCAAGGAGGCCGCACCGGAGAATGTCGCGCCCGCCACGCCACACGCCATCGGCGAAAGCGCCGACCAATTCGTGGCCCGCATCAACGAGCAGTACCGCAAGCAGCTCCCGGAACTGACCACGGCGCAATGGCTGTCTGCCACCTACATCAACGCCGATACGCAGCGGCTGGCGTCCGAGGCCAACGCGCGCTGGTTGACCACGCTCAACGGCTGGATCGCTCAGGCCAAACGCTACCAAGGCCAGCCAATGTCGGCCGACAGCGCACGTGCGCTGCAACGACTCAAGCAGATGACCGCGATGCCTGCACCACACGACCCGGCCAAGCTGAATGAACTCACTGCGCTGGCTGCGAAGATGGAAGGCGCCTATGCGGTGGCTACATCCTGCAGCGGCGAAGGCGATGCGCGCCGCTGCCGGCAACTGGACGAACTGGAAGAGGTACTGCGCCGCAGTCGCGACTACGATCAACAACTGGACGCCTGGCAAAGCTGGCACGCCACCGCACAACCGTTGCGCAAGGACTACCCGCGCTTCGTCGAACTGGTCAACGAAGGCGCGCGCGAGATGGGCTATGCCGACACTGGCGCGATGTGGCGCAGCGGCTACGACATGCCGCCTGCACAACTCGTCGCCGAGACCGACCGGCTGTGGGCCCAGGTGAAGCCGTTGTACGAGCAATTGCACTGCTACGCGCGCAGTAAACTCGACACCGAATACGGCAAGGACAAGGGCGAAGTCGCTGGCGGCCTGCTACCGGCACACCTGCTCGGCAACATGTGGCAGCAGGACTGGAGCAATCTATGGGACCTGTTACAGCCCTATCGCGATGCCAGCAATCTCGACATCACCGATGCGCTGGAGCGTCAATACCAGAGCGACTTGAGCGCGGCACTGGCGCGGCGTAACGGTGACACCTCGGCGGAAGCACGGTTCATGGCACAACGCGAAGCGCAGTTGCTCAGCGCCCGGCAGATGAACGAACACGCACAAGACTTCTACAACTCCCTGGCGATGCCCAAGCTACCCGATAGCTACTGGAGCCGCAGCCAGTTCATCAAGCCACTGGATCGCGACGTGGATTGCCATGCCAGTGCCTGGAACATGGACATGGCCGGCGATGTGCGCGCCAAAATGTGCGTCAAACCGGACGAAGAAGACTTCGCCAACCTCTACCACGAACTGGGGCATGTCTATTACTACCTAGCCTACGACGCGCTACCGCCACTGTTCCAGAGCGGCGCCAACGACGGCTTCCATGAGGCCATCGGCGACACCGTCGTGCTGGCGCTGACGCCGCAGTATCTGCATACCATCGCCCTAGCCGAGACGCCGCAAGTCAGTCGCGAGGCGCTGATCAATACACAGATGCGCATGGCGTTGAACAAAGTGGCGTTCTTGCCGTTCGGGTTGATGATCGACCGCTGGCGCTGGGGCGTGTTCGATGGCTCGATCGGCCCGGACCGCTACAATCAGGCGTGGTGGGAACTGAAGGCCAAATATCAGGGTGTGGCCCCGGTCGCGCCGCGCGGCGAGGCGTTCTTCGACCCAGGCGCCAAGTACCACGTGCCGGCCAACACGCCGTACACGCGCTACTTCCTCTCGCACATCCTGCAATTCCAGTTCTACAAAAGCCTATGCGATGCCGCCGGCCATAAGGGGCCTCTGTACGCCTGCACCTTCTACGGCAACAAGGAAGCCGAGCAGAAATTCTGGTCGATACTGCAACGTGGCGCCAGCCAACCCTGGCAGGCCACGCTCAAGGAACTCACCGGCAGCGAGCGCCTCGATGCCGGCCCGTTACTGGAATACTTCGCGCCGATCCAGCAGTGGCTCAAACAGCAAAACCAGGGACGTCTGTGCGGCTGGGACACTCCCAAGCCGACAACACCGCATTGAGCCCGATCAAGCGTGTTGCCGGAGGTGGCAACAACATACAAGGAAGCGATGGAAAGTCTGAATAAGTCCATCTCCCCCATTTTTTGCGCGACCAATTCATTGAATCTTAAAGCCGCTGATCTAGAAGAACTGACTTGTTCATGCCCTCCTTGGGTGTCTATGAAAATCTGGCCGCTTCACTTTCCCGCAGACTCAATGCAGAGCATGCTAGAAATGATGACAAGCGTCTTGAATTGACGCTGCATCCCACGACAGTTGGCAAACAGGCCGCATCCCTTTCCAAATTGAGGGCAATAATCATGACAACACATTCGACCATTCGTTATTTCCGTAAAACCGCGTTGTGCACTGTGTTCGCACTGACGGCCGGAGTCACCACATCGGCTAGCGCAGAACAGACCCAGCCGCCTGCTCCCATCCTAGCTTACACAGTAAATTACAACCCCGCCGTGAAAGCTGTTTACATGCAGAACGTTCACAACCCTGGCGGATGGGCGTGCGTCCAAGTCGCCGCGGCGAGGTCGACTGGTGGCTTCAAAGGAGCCCCAGCCCTCCTGTACGGTTTCACATACAGCATGCGCGGGATGAGTAACTCTGACTGCCGATCAAGTTCTGCTTTGCCCAATGTATATCTGAAGGAATATACCGCCACCTACGCAAATCAGATATTTTTCAATATTACCCAAAACTCGATTTACGTCACTGATTAAAGCTCCACCAACTAACAGCCGCTGCTACGCGCGGCGGCCTATCCTGCCATGGGCCGCCGCATTACCGATGTCGGCAATGCCTCATAGGCAACCATTCGGTGGCGCTCATTATTCGCACGATGCACTTGACATGCACCCCGCATTGAACCATGGCGACGTTTGGGGTTGTATAACATCTCGATGTAGTCGAACACCTCGGTGCGTGCGGCGTCCTTGGTGGCATAGGCCCATCGCCTGATCCGCTCGCGTTTGAGCAGGCCGAAGAAGCTCTCCACCGGTGCGTTGTGCCCCAAGGGCAGGCTTCGCGCTCGTGGCAGTTGCCGCGCCTGCTCATACTGCACACCAAACCATGGGACGCTATGGAAACTCTGCCAGTCATCGCTGGTGTAGACCGACCCTTGGTCCGAGTAAACCAGGTACCCGGATGCGGGTTTGCGCCGCCAAACCCGCAGACAACAGGGCCTGCACGACCAACTCGGTATCGGCCCGATCGCGCATCGCCCAGCCGAAGACCTGCCTGGAAAACAGGTCGATCACAACCGCTAGGTACATCCAGCCTTCATGCGTGAGGATGAACGTAAAATCGCTCGCCCAGGCCGTGTCCGGCTCCGTCACATCGAAATGCCGATCAAGCAGGTTGGCCGATGCGGCGCATTCGGTCCCGCCGTGGAAGCGCGGTTTGCGACCATCGCCCACCTGGGCACGCAGCCCCTGCGCATGAGCCGATGCACCCGATGGCGACTGCAACGTTCACCCAGATCGCGCAGATCCTTGGCGATCTTGCGATGCCCATCGACACTGCCGCTGGCCAGCCAGTAGTGCTCGATCAATCCCAGCAAGCGCTCGTCTTGCTTGGCGCGCTCACTGTTGGGCGAGCATCACCAGGCGTCATAGCCAGCCCGGTTGACGCGCAACACGGGGCACATCGCGCACAGCCTGAACTCCCTGCGGTGGGCAGGCATGAGCGTACTTTGCCTTCAACCCTTGGCAAAGTCCGCGGCGGCTTTTTTAGGATGTCGCGCTCCTCGGTGACACGGCGCAACTCAGCCTTTAGGCGCCGAACCTCCACGCTCTGGTCCAACTCGGCACGCTGCACGATGCCGGGCTTGCCGAACTTGCGCAGCCAGGCATACAGGCTGTGCGTGGTGACACCCGGTCGCTCGGCGACTTCTGCCACCTTGAACCCTCGGTCGATCACTTGCCGGACCGCCTCGACCTTGAACTCATCCGTATATCGCTTGGCGCTCATGGACACCTCCGAATCAGCCATTTTCCATGGCCATGAGATGTCTAGGAAATCCTGGGCGTATCAATGAGGTGATTGTTCGAGGCCTCATCCAACACGGGAACTTCCTCGGGAACCGGGACGATTCCGCCGCCTTACTGGAGCGCCTCCCGGCGCGCCAGCACTCCCACGCCCGACTAGCGCCGCATGCGACGCCATGCGATCAAAGCAACCGCCGCCAGCGCGGCGACGCTGCCGATCGCGGCCAGTTGTGCCATCCGCCGCTCACGCTGCCCGCGCAACTGCACGTACGTGTTGTCCGGATCGTCTGCGGAGAGCGGCGACTGAAACACCGCGTGGGAGGCGACCGACCGAGTGCGGGCCGTCGGCTTGGCGCTGGCGGGTCTGGGATCGACATCGTGGACGGGACGGATGGTTTTGGTCATGTCGGGTGTCGTCTTGTTCATGCGTCGGGCCGATGCTGCGATGTGCGTGGAGTCACGGCGTCATTGTGCCAAGGGCAACGTTAACCCGATGCGGGCGAAACGTCATCCTGTATCAGCACACTACCTGCATAGTCGGCGAATGAACCGGCGGCCACTTGCGGACTGCGCGACGACGCCGATGGATCGCACCCAGGATTGCGGCATGAGCACACTCACAACTCGGTGTACTTGGTGATGCGGCCCTTGGCCCGCTCCACCGGATATTTGGTGGCGTTCACCTGCATCTTGCGCTGCGCCGCGTCGATCGGATCGATGCCGAGTTTGTCGCACAACTGCAGCAGATAGAGCAACACGTCAGCGATCTCGCTGCCCACCTGCGCTTTCTTGTCGTCGGACAATTGCCGGCTCTGCGTGTCGTCCAGCCACTGGAAATGTTCCAGCAGCTCCGCCGCCTCCACAGACAGCGCCGCGGCCAGATTACGCGGACTGTGGAACTGGCCCCAATCGCGGGCATCGGCGAAGGCGCGCTGGGCAGTCTGCAGATCGCGAAGGCTGTCGGGCATGGCATGGCTCGTTGTGATGACGCGGCATGGTAATGCAGCAGCGCGTGTGGCAGCACATAGAAGATGTGCACTGCGCGCCTACAGCATCACTAGACTCACCTGTCTGCACGCTTCGCCACGGCCACTTGCGCTTCGGATCTTCATCACGTGCGCGACAAGATCGTGGTCTGTACATCGCCCAGATTTTCAGCCAAGTGAAAGCGATCGAAGACCGGGCGACAAGTTAGCATGTCCCAATTATACGGGCGGGCCAGCACAGCTGGAGGAGCGCATGCCCGCGCCACTGCGAACGGGCGCACACAGTGGCTTGCGTAGGTCGTGAGACGTCGTGGACCGAGACACGGCGATGCAGCATGAAGGCGTAGAACATCGATCACGATGGTAGCTGTGCGCCGAGAGCGGAATGCAATTCCCGTGATCTTATGCCGGCAGGGGTGACGAGCACGTCAAAAATTCACGCATTCTTCACCCGCATTCGATGTAGGGAAGGGCAACTCAGCACGGGATAAGTTTTTCCTCGGCTGACGCCGCTGTCTGCCGGCCGCGTGAAAACGCCATCACTCTTGTCAAGTCATTAACATAAAATTTCCTTTTATATCAATTACTTAATTCATTTCCAATGCCGCGCGGTCGATTCAACGTTGTCCACAGAGGGTGTGGATGACTTTTGCATAACGTTGTGGATAAGGTCGATGCCGGCCCGTGAAACAAGAGTGTCAAACGAGGTGATGAAAATTTCACCATCATTAACTTACTTGGGGCAGCCCTCCCCCCATCCGCCGTCTTGGCGGCACGGCGATTCGGGCAACATGGCCCGGCATGGAAACCAGACTTCACTCGGGTTCCCTCCCGGGCTCGCGGGCGAGGCCGGGAGATGCGAACGTCGAAGGAAGACGCGGTTCAGACCACCGCGTCTTCCTTGTACGCCTCCACCGGGATGCATGCGCACATCACGTTCTTGTCGCCATAGACGTTGTCAACGCGCGCTACCGGCGGCCAATACTTCTGTTGCTTCAGGCTCGGCAGCGGAAACGCGGCCAGTTCGCGCGGATAGGCATAGATCCATTCGCTGGCGGTGACCTGCGCGGCGGTGTGCGGGGCGTGCTTGAGCGGGTTGTCTTCGCGGTCCAGGCGGCCGTCTTCGATCGCGGCAATCTCCTCGCGGATCTGGATCATCGCCTCGATGAAGCGGTCCAACTCATGCAGCGATTCGCTCTCGGTCGGCTCGACCATCAAGGTGCCGGCGACTGGGAAGCTCAGCGTCGGGGCATGGAAACCGAAATCGATCAGACGCTTGGCGATGTCCTCAGCGCCGATGCCGCTGGTTTTCTCCAACGGGCGCACGTCGAGAATGCACTCATGTGCGACCAGCCCGTTGCGGCCGGTGTACAGCGTCTTGTAGTAAGGAGCCAGACGCTTGGCGATGTAGTTGGCGTTGAGCAGCGCGACCTGGGTGGCCTTGCGCAGGCCGGTGCGGCCCATCATGGTGACGTACATCCAACTGATCGGCAGGATCGAAGCACTGCCGAAGCTGGCGGCGCTGACCATACCAACGGCACCTTCGCCGGCAGCTTTTTGAGCTTCGCCGGCATCAGGCAGCGTCTTGGGCAAGTATGGCGCCAGGTGGGCTTTCACCGCACATGGACCGACGCCCGGGCCACCGCCGCCGTGCGGAATGCAGAAGGTCTTGTGCAAGTTCAGATGCGACACGTCCGAGCCCCACTTGCCGGGCTTGGCCACGCCGACCAGTGCGTTCATGTTGGCACCGTCGGTGTAGACCTGCCCGCCGTGGGCATGCACGGCGTCGCAGATCGCCACCACGTCTTCCTCGAACACGCCATGGGTGGAAGGATAGGTGATCATCAGCGCGGCCAGACGCTGGGAATACTTCGCGGCCTTGGCGCGGATGTCCTCAACATCGACGTTGCCGTTGCCGTCGCACTTGGTCACCACCACGGTCATGCCGCACATCTGCGCCGAGGCCGGGTTGGTACCGTGCGCCGATTCGGGAATCAGGCAGATATCGCGATGGCCTTCGCCGCGCGCACGGTGATACGCGCGGATCGCCAGCAGGCCGGCGTATTCGCCCTGCGCGCCGGAGTTCGGCTGCAGGCTGACCGCATCGTAGCCCGTGCACTCGACCAACATCGCTTCCAGCTCGTCGATCAACTGCGCGTAACCGGCGCTCTGTGCGGCAGGCGCCAGCGGATGGATCGCGCAGAATTGCGGCCAGGTCACCGGGATCATCTCGGCGGTGGCGTTGAGCTTCATCGTGCAACTGCCCAGTGGAATCATCGTGCGATCCATCGCCAGATCCTTGTCGGCCAGGGCGCGCATATAGCGCAGCAGTTCGTGCTCGCTGTGGTGGGTGTTGAACACCGGATGCTGCAGGAACGCGCTACGACGCCGCAATTGTGCCGGCAACGCGTCGGCAGTCGCCGCGTCGAGCGCATCGACGTCGGCACGCACGCCGAACAACTGCGCCAACGCGACCACATCGGCGCGCGTCGCGGTCTCGTCCAGACTGATGCTCAACGAGGTGCTGTCGATCGCGCGCAGGTTGATACCGGCAGCGTGCGCCTTGGCGTGGAGCGTCTCGGCATCCACGCCGGTGACGTGCAGCGTGTCGAAGAAACGCGCACCGACAGCGACGCCGGCGCTGCGCAGCGCCGCGGCCAGGATCGCAGCCAGACGGTGGGTGCGCCGCGCGATACGGACCAGGCCCTCGGGGCCATGGTAAACCGCGTACATCGACGCCATCACCGCTAGCAGCACCTGCGCGGTACAGATGTTGGAAGTGGCTTTCTCGCGGCGGATGTGCTGTTCGCGGGTTTGCAGGGTGAGACGATAGGCGGGGTTGCCCGCCGCGTCGATGGAGACGCCGATCAAACGGCCCGGCATCGAGCGCTTGTAAGCGTCGCGACAGGCCATGAACGCCGCGTGCGGACCACCGAACCCGAACGGCACGCCGAAACGCTGCGAATTGCCGACCACAATGTCCGCGCCCCATTCGCCGGGTGCGGCAATCAAGGTGAGCGCGAGCAGGTCGGTGGCCACGGCGACCAAGCCGCCGCGTGCATGCACGGCGGCGGCTAGTGCGGCATGCGCGTCGACCGAGTCGAAATGGAACCGGCCGAAGCTATCCGGGTACTGCAGCAGCACGCCAAAGCAGTCTGCCTGCTGCGCTTCCTCCGGGGTGCCCACGCGCAGCACGATCCCCAGCGGCTCGGCGCGGGTGCGCAGCAATTCCAGGGTCTGCGGGTGCACCGCGTCGTGGACGAAGAAGGTGTCCGACTTGGCCTTGGCCGAACGCTTGGCCAGGGTCATCGCCTCGGCGGCGGCGGTGGCTTCGTCCAGCAGCGAGGCATTGGCGATCTCCATGCCGGTGAGGTCGGCGCACATGGTCTGGAAGTTGATCAGGGCTTCCATGCGGCCCTGCGAAATCTCCGCCTGATACGGGGTGTAGGCGGTGTACCAGGCCGGGTTTTCGAGAATGTTGCGCAGAATCACCTTCGGCGTGTGGGTGCCGTAATAGCCCTGGCCGATGAAGGTGCGGAACACGCTGTTTTTGTCGGCGATGGCGCGGATCTTGGCCAGCGCCTCCTCTTCGCTGATCGCCTCGGGCAACGCCAGCGCGGCCGGCGATTTAATGCTGCCGGGCACGATGGCATCGGTGAGCGCATCCAGCGAATCGTGGCCGACGGTGCGCAGCATCTGCGCGATCTCGGCGTCGTTCGGGCCAATATGGCGCTCGATGAAGGCCGAGTGGTGCTCGAGGTCGCGCAGCGAAGAAGTCTGAGGCATGGAGATGATCCGGCAAAGGAAGGCACGAGAAGCAGGCACACGCATATCGCGGTCCGACCGCATAGACGGTTGGCCGACAGGAAGCGCGCGCCTCCCAAATGTGCCCCTCTGTCCTTTTGCCTGAGAGTTTGGAAGCCGCCGTGGATCGCGCTGCGCTTCGTGCCCCTTCGGCGCCGGGTTTGACCGGTCTCTCCAGAGTCTTGGTGCGGGTGGTATCGGGCCTGAGCGATTACGGGCGTTGCGCCTTCGGCAGCGGGTTGCCCCACTTCTCCCACCATATTGCAGATTGATTATAGCGTAGCCAGCACCATCCACGGTGGGTGGAATCGTGCGATGTCAGGCTGAATAGGCAACACAGCATGTGTGCAGCGACGCTGCTGGCGCGTATCATAGGCACACCCTATCTTTCCACGCCCGTCCCTTGCCGGACGGCATCGTTGTGTGTGCGACCAATTTATTAGGATGTCCGAATGTCCCTCCCGAATGTGTCCACCCGCCGCATGACCTTGCTGCTGGCCGGGCTGACGATGTTCGGCCCGTTCTCGATCGACACCATTTTCCCGGCGTTCCCGCAACTGGCGCAGCGCCTGCATGAGGATCCCGTGGCGATCCAGCAGACAGTCAGCGTGTACCTGCTGGCCTATGCGCTGATGAGCCTGGCACATGGACCGCTGTCCGATGCCTGGGGACGCCGGCGGGTCATCGTCGGTGGATTGACGCTCTTCATTCTGGCCTCGGTCGGTTGCGCGCTGTCGCACGACTTGCCGACCCTACTGGCATTCCGTGCGCTACAAGGTATCTGCGCTGGGGTCGGCATGATCGTCGGCCGTGCGGTGATCCGCGACCTGTTCCACGGCGACGACGCCCAACGGCTGATGAGCCACGTATCGATGCTGTTCGGTATCGCCCCTGCAATCGCACCGATCATCGGCGGCTTGATTCTGAGCAGTGGCCACGGCTGGCCGATGATCTTCTGGTGGTTGGTCGGGTTTTCTTCGCTGCTGCTACTCGCCACGCTGCGCTGGCTACCGGAAACCCACCCGCCGCAGGTGCGCACGCCATTGGCGCCGCACACGCTCCTACGCGATTACCTCGGCATCGCGTTCAACCCACACTTCCAACGTCTGGCCGCCGCCGGTGCGTTCAACTCCGCCGGAGTGTTCCTGTACATCGCCTCGGCGCCCGCGTTCGTCATCGACCTGCTCGGCATGAGCGAGCAGAATTTTGCCTGGCTGTTCATGCCCACCATCGGCGGCATGACCCTGGGGGCATTTCTCTCCGGGCGCATGGCCGGCCGACTCGGGCCACTGCGCCAGGTCCGCATCGGCTTCATCTGCTGTGGTGCATCGGTGGCTGGCAATATCGCCTACACCGCGCTGGCGCCACAGATCGCGCTACCGTGGGCGGTATTGCCGATTTTCGGCGGCGGCCTGGGCATGGCATTGATCTTCCCGATCCTGGCGCTCGCCGTGCTGGATATGTATCCGCGCCAGCGCGGGCTGGCCTCGTCGCTGCAGGCGTTCACCCAACTCATGGTGAGTGTGGCAGTGGCGGGGGGATTGGCACCATTGCTCAGTGGCCACCCGCTGCATCTGGCGATGGGCTCGGGCGGATTTTTCCTGCTCGGCTGGGCATTCTGGCGTTGGGAGCGGCGCAGCGACATGCCGCTGCCGAAGCAGGAAGCGCAGATGCCAGTGTTGGAACCGACAGACGTACTATGAGCACCGAAGACGTGGTTGGGCTATCGTCGTCGGGTCACCGTTGAGGCAATCGCATGTCCATCCAGTCCAAGCAGCGCCGCGACCTACGCAAGAAATTGGCCGAACGCCTGCGCCACCGCACCGAGATTGCCGCCCCCAGCGCACAGATCGAGCCACACGCGGAACTGCGCGATCGGCAAAGCACGCTCCTGGCCGGAATCGTGCGCCGCGAAGGCGAATGGGTCTTGGGCATGGATGGGCGCATCGCCGGTCAGAGCGAAAGTGCGGCGCAAGTGCTGTCGCTGATCATGCAGGCGGCGGAACTGCACGAGCGTGCCGGCACGTCGGTACGCTTGATGTACTCGGACGCACTGAAGGACGCCGCGCACGCCGATGCGCTGGCACAGGGCCTGAGTTTCGAGGAGTTCAAGGCGCGTCACACTCAGATCATGCGTCGCGACGATGGCGGTGCAGCGGCTCCGCCGGCCTGACTCCATGGGCCAGAGCGCGAGCCAGGCTGCGCACGAGGCCGTGTCGCTGAAGCGGGTGCGGCGGCGCGACAGCATCGCGCTGATCCAGGCGCATCGAACCAGCATCGCCCTGCATCATCCGTGGACGTATCCGTTTACCGACGTGCCCGGTTTCGAGGCCTGGTATGCCCAAACCCTGGACGGTAGCAACATCGCGCTACTCGCGCGCGAGCGCAGCAGCGACGCGCTGGCAGGGCTCTTCACTTTCAGTCAGGTCGTCGGCGGCTGTTTCCAAAACGCCTATCTGGGCTATCACGCGATGGCCGGTTGCGAAGGTCGCGGACTGATGACCCATGCGCTGCGTCTGTGCGTGGCTTATGCGTTCACCGACCTGGGATTGCACCGGGTGGAGGCTAACATCCAGCCGGATAATACCCGCTCGCTAGCACTGGTAAAGCGCGCCGGTTTTCGTTGCGAAGGCTATTCGCCGCGTTACATGCGCATCGGCGGAATCTGGCGCGACCATGAACGCTGGGCACGGCTGGCCGACGACTGAGCAAGGCGCGGAAACACACACATATTTGCCGCACTGCCCTGGTTCGCGACAACAACCCAGCTCAATCGCAGAGAAATCACTCCGACTGACAGTCGATCAGACGGAGCATCTCGAGCAACCTCAGTGGACGTGGCGCGAGCGGCTCTTGCCCCTGCTGCTGCAATCCCCCAGGACGAAAAGACCGTCGCCAGCGGTAGACAACTGCCGCCGCCACCACCTCGCGCTCATGATTTGGAACTTGCGTTCGAGTCGGATGGATTAATTCAACTTAATATCTCGTATCAGCCAGGGTTTACCGCCTGCTGCACGGGGAAATGTCGTCACACTCACACGAATTCAGACGCTGCAATTCGTCACATTGCAGCGCGCTCTCTCACGGAACATGACCATGATCACGACTCATTCCCTTAAAATAAAAGCGAATGCAGTGGGCATTTTTGCAATTATGACCACAGCCACTGCAATTGCCGCCGCGCCTTCGGTGCCACAATGCACCATTCCGCAACAATGGCCAACCCCAAGCAACGCAATAGTCGTGGGTAATGGTACGGCGGCTAGCTGTACAGCGACTGCACTTTCCAATGCTGTCGCGCAAGGCGGCTACGTCACCTTCAATTGCGGCGCGCAACCCGTCACCATTCCAGTCAGCCAGTCGATCACGATCGGCTCAAGAAATCCGACTGTGATCGATGGGCAAGGCCAAATCACCCTGGATGGTCAGCAATCCACACGCATTTTTCTGGTGAATGCATGGAGCGCACTCTCGGTGCGCAACATACAACTTCAAAACGGTAGTTCTGTGCAGCCACCGTCGAACACTTCGTATGACCCTGGCACCTGGGGCGGCGGCGCGATCAAGGTCGGCTATCAGGGCAAGCTGGAAATCATCAACAGTCAGTTCATCTCCAATCGCAGTAGCATCGGCGGCGGCGTCCTCTTTGCAGGTAGCGACGCGGATGTCACCATCGTGGGAAGTTCCTTCTACAAGAATTCCTCATGGCTTGGCGGCGCGCTCTACACCCAACTCAGCCGCCTGACGATCGTCAATAGTGATTTCGTAGGAAATCAGGCGATTAACCCTCCGCAGGGCTTTCCCGATGCTGGCGAGTTTGGCGGTGGCGGGGCAATCGATACGGATGGCGCATCACTCAACGGGTATATCCACGGGGGAGTGGGGAGCGGCGGCACCTTGTCACTCTGCGGCACCGTGGTTAATAACAACGTTGCCGCAAATGGCTCCGGAGGATTGACACTCTGGGCGTATGCGCCTGACACGATTGACGTGAAATACTCCACATTCGCCAACAACGTCGCGACAAGTGGCCTTGGCGGTGCCGGCCGCATCAGCCTTGGGTTCACCGATGCTTCGCATTCGGGCTCGACCATGACAACACCTGGCATCATCAACGTCACCGAATCGAGTTTTATTTCTAACAAATCTCAAAATGGCAATGCTGGCGCCTTGTATATGGACTGTTACGGCGCGTGCGATATCAGTAATAGTACTTTCTATGGCAACTATGCCTCGAACGTGGGTTCGGTTATCCAGCACACAGGCTGGCCGTCATCCGTCGGCGATCAAGGCAATGTCACCGTGCGCTTCAACAACGTCACCTTCGCGGAAAATTCGCAGGGAGCCGCACTGTTCGGCGACAGATTCGATATCCACAACAGCATCTTCACCTCAAAGACCGAACGTTCGTTCTGTAGCAGCCAGAACAATCACGGCGACAATATCATTGAACATTCAGACAAAGGCGCAGTCTGGCCCTTCAGCTGCTTGAAGTCTGGCTCGGTTAAATCGGCTGATCCACAGTTGTCCGCTCCTGCCGACAATGGCGGTCCGACTCTCACCATGCTTCCTGCTGCAAACAGCCCCGCATACGCCTCAGGTGTCAATTGCCGTGAAATCGATCAGCGCGGCTATTCTCGAAATACAGCGCTGTGCGATCTCGGCGCAGTTGAGATCGGTGCGAAATCCAGCGGCGGCGGCTCCAGCGGTGGTGGCTCCAGCGGTGGTGGCTCCAGCGGTGGCGGCTCCAGCGGTGGCGGCTCCAGCGGTGGCGGCTCCAGCGGTGGCGGCTCCAGAGGTGGCGGCTCCAACGGTGGCGGTTCCAGCGGTGGTGGCTCCTCGGGTGGCCCGAGCTTCAGCACCAAGGTCATCGTCGACAGCAATTGGCAGACCGGCTATTGCGAGCGCGTGCAAGTCACCAACACCGGCAACACCACAGGCGACTGGGTCGTCACTCAGACGATCAGCGGCACGATCAACAATCTGTGGAACGCCAATTGGACGCCGCAGGGCTCCACGATCAAAGCCTCGGGCATGGATTGGAACAAGACCCTGGCGCCCGGTGCCATGGCCGAGTTCGGTTTCTGCGCCAGCCGTTGATCTCCTCGGGTGATGTAACACCGTCACCACGCACTGTGCGGTGACCAAGAACGGCAGTGTCTCTTGACGCTGCCGTTCGTGCTTCAGGGCATCACAACGCGCCAACCATCGGCTATCGGCAAACACGGAGCGGCGCCACTCAGTCCAGCCTGTCCATGCGGATGCGGTTGGCGAACAGCGAAAACGCCAACATTCCGGCCAGTCCTCTGGCACGCGCCATCCACGGCGGCAACCAACGCGGCGGCAGCAGGATGCCGGACTCGAACAGCGGCGCGAATCCGACCACATCTTCCAGCGTCATTTTGCCAGCGAACAGCCAGCGGCACAGCGACAGGCGGTCGTGCTGCAAGGCTTGGCGGAAAAAGGTGTGCACCGAAGCCAGCCCGCGCAGGTACACCGTGTCCTTGGTGAAGGCGACGCCACCGCTGGTCGGCACGCCACGAAATACGCGTTGGGCCGATGAAAAACTCTCCGCTGGCAACTGCCCGGCCGCATCGAAGTAACGGAAAACCTCAATAAAGTCAGCGCCAGCGCGCGCCAGCGCGATCGCCTCGATACGCAGACTGATCCGCTTCATGCGCACGATATCGATACTGCCGGTGATCTGCTCGGCAAAGGTCGCCAGGCCTTCCTGGGTCGCCGTCACCCGCGGCGAGGACAGCGCAAGACTGCGCAGATGCATCTGTGCGCGGCCATTGAGCCCGGTCAACGAATGCACCAATGCCTCGTGGTGGAACAACTGCGCGCGGTCGTAATCGCTGAACGTCGCACCAGCGCGTAGGCGGATACGGCGCGCCCCCGCTGCGGCCTTGGATGGCAGGTCCGGATCCAGTTCGACCGCGATCACCCGCCCGCCGAAAAAGGCATCCAGATCGCGCTGCAACAGCAGCTGCAGCGCGGTGGCCGACACCGGCACCTGCTCCTCGGCCGAAAGCAGCTCGCCGTCTAGATCCTTGGCGATATGGATGAAATGGCCGGCCGCCTCGCGCATGGTCGGCCCTTGTCCGGGCATCGGATCTTCAGGGACACCGAACAACTGCGCCGAATACGTCCCCACCGCCGATGTCCCCAGCGACTCCAGCAACGCCGCAGCCAGATCCCAACTCTGCACCGACGCCTGCAGATAGACACCAAGCGGATGCGTCGGATCGCACGCCTGTGTGATCGCGGCCAACTCGCGACGTGTGTCGGTAAAGTCCAAGTGTGGATACTGCACCTGCGGCAGTTGCGGCTGACCGCGCGCCACGCTGTGCAGAAACGGCGCCTGCAACGCCAACGGCCAGCTCGTCAGTCCCAGTAGACGGATGCCGCGCACCGCCTTGACCATCCGCGCGTCCAGTTTGGCATGATGGCGGATCTCGGTAGGCAACACCGCCATCGCCGAACCCGATCTCGCTCAGCGACGCAGGCTGCGTGACGGCTGGCGCTTGCCGCCCGGCTTACCGGAGGGCGACTGACCGGCGCGGCCGGTCGTCGCGTTCTGCGCTTGCCGCTGCGCCAGCTTGCCAGCGGCACCGACGACTTCCTCGCGCAGCTTGAGGTAATTGGCCAGACGTGCGGCGTCGATCTCGCCGCGTTCGATCGCGGCCTGCACCGCGCAGCCCGGTTCGGCCTGGTGCGCGCAATCGTTGAAACGGCACTGTGCCGCTAATGCCTCGATATCGGCGAAAGCGCCCTCGGCCAGGTCTTCCTCGCCAGTGGGCTTGAGCTCGCGCATGCCCGGCGTGTCGATCAGGCAGGCGCCGGACGGCAGCGGCAACAACGCACGGTGCGTGGTGGTATGGCGACCACGCGAATCGCGCTCGCGCACGGCGGCGGTACGCATCTTATGCACACCGAGCAAGGTATTGGTCAAGGTGGACTTGCCGGCGCCGGACGACCCCACCAGCACCACGGTCTGTCCCGGCTGCAGCCAGGGTCGCAGCACGGCAACGCTATCGGCCTGCGTCGCGTTGACCGTCAGCAGCGGGATCGACTGTGCGGCCAGTTCATCCAGCACCGCCAGGGCGTCGTCGGCGTACTCGGTGAGATCGGCCTTGGTCAGCACCACCACCGGCGCGGCACCGCCACCGCCGACCAGCAGCAGATAGCGCTCGATGCGGCGCGGATTGAAGTCCGCATCCAGGCCGCAGACGATGAACACCGTATCGATATTGGCGGCGATCACCTGCTGATGGTAATGCTCGCCAGCGGCGCCGCGCTTGATCGCGGTGCGCCGCGGCAGCAGCGCGACGATGCGGGTGCCGTCCAGCAGGACCCAGTCGCCGACCGCGGCACGCTCGTGGCTGGGGAAGCGCGGCCGCTGCCAGTCCGGCAGCGACTCCACCTTAAAGGCGGTCTCCACCGCATCGGCGACCACATAGCCGGTGCGATGCTGCTCCACCACCCGCACCGGTCGCGCCTGCGGATAGGCGTCGAACCGCGCCTGCCAGACCGGTTCCTCAGGCAATCCGGGCCAAGGCCAGCCGATGGGGCGCAACGCAGCGAAGTCGATCGGAAGCAGGCTCATGTGCGGATTCTAGACGCTGCCGATGCTGTCCCGGTCGTTCTATTCCATTTCCGTTACCATGCCAGTTCCACGCACCACCGGCTAATGCGATGCCCACACCGCCGATCAAGCCGCTCGCGATCCGCGAACGTCTGTCCGAAGTCCGCTACGAGATCCGCGGAGAACTGGCCCGGCGCGCACGTGACCTGGAAGCGCAGGGACGCAAGCTGATCAAGCTCAACATCGGCAATCCCGGCGCATTCGGCTTCCGCGCACCGGACCATCTGCAGCGCGCAATCGCCGACGACATGGGCCGCACCGATCCCTACACCCACCAGCAAGGCATGCCGGAGGCGCGCGAGGCGATCGCGGCGGCCTATGCGCGACGCCAGCATCCGAACGCCCATCCGGAGCGCATTTTCATCGGCAACGGGGTCAGCGAACTGATCGACCTGTCCCTGCGCGCCCTGCTCAACCCAGGCGACGAAGTGCTGGTGCCGTCGCCGGATTATCCGCTGTGGTCGGCCGCCACCATCCTCAACGATGGTCGCCCGGTGTACTACCGCTGCGAGCCCGAGAACGGCTTCCAGCCCGATCCGGTGGAAATCGAAACGCTGGTGTCCTCGCGCACCCGCGCCATCGTGCTGATCAACCCGAACAATCCCAGCGGCGCCAGCTATTCGCGCGCCCTGCTGGAGAAGATCGTCGCTATCGCGGCCAAGCACAACCTGCTGTTGATGGTCGATGAAATCTACGACCAGGTGCTGTACGACGGCGCCGACTTCGTCCCGGTCGCGCCCCTGGCTGGGGAGCATCCATGCCTCAGTTTCGGCGGCCTGAGCAAGGTCCACCGCGCCTGCGGCTGGCGGGTCGGTTGGGCGCTGCTCTCCGGTGCCGCCGAGCGCATCGGCGACTTCCGCAACGCCATGGACCTGCTCGGCGCGCTGCGCCTGTGCGCGAACGTGCCCGGCCAATTCGCCATCGACGCCGCGGTCAACGGCCCCGACACCATCTCTCCGCTCTGCGCGCCCGGCGGTCGTCTGTACGAAACCCGCCGCGCGGTGATCGATGCCTGCGCGGCCAGCGAACACTTGTCGCTGGTGCAGCCGGCGGGCGCCTTGTATGCGTTTCCGGCCGTAGTTGGCGCAGCCGCACGCGGGTTCGACGACCATGCCTTCGCGCTGGAATTGATGAACGAAGAGGGCGTGCTGGTGGTCCCAGGCTCCAGCTTCAACGTGCCCTATCACAACCACTTCCGCGTCACCCTGTTGCCGGAAGCGACGACGATGCGCGAGGTGTTCGCGCGGATCGACCGGGTGCTGACGCGGCGCGCCGAAGCCGCCACCAAGGTGGTGTCGCTGAAGTCACGCAGCGCGATGGCGTGATGCCGCGCATGCCACCGCCAGCCTGGTCGAGATGACCGCACACGCGGCCGGCACGCTGCGCTACCTGGCGCTGGGCGACTCCTACAGCATTGGCGAAGGCGTAGCAGCGCACCAAAGATGGCCGATGCAACTGGCCGCCGCGCTGCGCACGCGTGGGTTGGCCGTGACCGATCCACAGATCGTCGCCACCACCGGCTGGACCACCGACGATCTCGCCAATGGCATCGACGCGGCCGCACCACAGGGGCCGTTCGACCTGGTGACACTGCTGATCGGCGTCAACAATCAGTACCGCGGCTACCCATTGGACGCGTACCGTGCACAGCTCGACGCGCTGCTGCAACGTGCGATCGACTTTGCTGGCAACCAGCCGCGGCGAGTGCTGATGGTCTCAATCCCGGACTGGGGCTTGAGCCCGTTCGCACAGCCACCCGCGCACGATCCGGTGCAGATCAGCATACAGATCGACGCCTTCAATGCCGCCGCCCAAGACTGCTGCGCCGCGCGTGCGGTTGGTTTCATCGATATCACCCCGATCAGCCGCGATGGCGGCGGCGACGCGGCGATGCTGGCTGCCGACGGACTGCATCCGTCGGCGGCGATGTATACGCGCTGGACTGAACGCGTGTTACCTGCGGCATACGCGGCGTTAGCCTGACCGGCACGCAACGCTCACTGGCAAACAATACCCGCGCAACACCACTTCACTTGTGGTTCTGATCGTTCGGCATCTCGCATGGCGGCTGATCCGCAGGCGGTGCAGCATCAGGCACGTTTGCGCAGAGCCCACGTGTGCGCAGCACCTGCAGCACGCCTTCCACGATCGCCGGGTTATACCCGTGCGCCGCACCTTCGTGCAGCAGCACAATCGCGCCCGGAGCCAGATTACGGGCGATGCGCGCCACGGCCACCGCAGGGTCGCAGCGCACGCCGTCGAAGCCGCGCACGTTCCAGGCCACTCGAGTCAGACCATGACGGCGCAGCGGTGCGGCGACAAAGGGGTTGGTCATGCCCACCACCGAGCGGTACCAGCGCGGCGCGATGCCGGCGATGGCGGTCAGGGTTTGCTGCGCCTGATCGATCTCGCGCGCCATGCGCTGCGGACCCAACGCCCAGAACCAGGCTTGTGGGTGATTGTGACTATGGTTGCCGATGCCATGGCCGCGGCACACGATCTCGCGCACCAGTTGCGGGCGCGCGGCAGCGCGTGCGCCGACCAGAAAGAAAGTGGCCCTAGCCTGGTAGCGGTCGAGCAGATCCAGGATCGCCACGGTGTCGTCGGACGGGCCGTCGTCGATCGTCAGCCATACCCTGGGGGCGCTGCCGGGCAAGCGGTCCAGCACCGGCGCATACAGCTGCGCTTGAGGCAGGAAGACCGCCAGCACAAACACCGCGTGCGACAGTAGCAGTGCCGGGAGGCCAATGCGCCAGCCGCAGGCCCACCAGAGCGCCGCGACCAGCGCCTGCGAAAGCAGCGCCCAAAACAGCCAGCGGTGCGGATGACGCGGGATACGATGCAGCGTTTCTGGAACTGTCATGCCCCATGATGCCATGCGGCGTAGAATGACCAGCCCGACTCCGCGACCGAATGCCTGCCATGTCCCTCGACCCCGCCCTGCGCTCCCGCATCGAAACGCTGCTTAACTCCAACCGCGTCGTGCTGTTCATGAAAGGTCAACCGGGCATGCCGCAGTGCGGGTTTTCCGCCAAAGCGGTGGGCGCGTTGAACGACCTCGGCGTCGACTTCGCCCACGTCAACGTGCTGGCCGATCAGGACATCCGCGAGGGCATCAAGGTCTACGGCGACTGGCCGACGATCCCGCAGTTGTACGTGGACGGCGAGTTGATCGGGGGCAGCGACATCATTTTGCAAATGGCCGGCAATGGCGAACTGAGCGAGTTGCTGGGCGTGCCCGCCCCGGATCGCACGCCACCGACGATCACCATCACCGACGCTGCCGCCGACATGCTGCGCGGCGCGCTGGCCGACGCCCCGGGCGCCAGCCTGGCATTGGCGATCGATGCGCAGTTCCAGCCGAACTTCCAGCTTGCGCCGACCGATTCCAATGCCATTGCCGCCGAATCCAACGGCCTGCGCGTGCAGTTCGACCTGGGCAGCGCGCGCCGCGCCGACGGCATCACCATCGACTGGGTGGACGACCTGCGCGGGCGCGGCCTGGCAATCGACAACCCCAACGCTCCCAAGCCGGTACAGGACATCAGCCCGCGCGACGCCGACGACCAGATCCGCGCCGGCAACCTGATCCTGGTGGACGTGCGACCGCCGGAGGAGCGCGCGGTCGCTGCTGTGAACGTGGCATTCCGCTCCCTGGACGGCGAGCAGCGTGCGCAATTGGAAGCACTGCCGAAGGACACCGCCCTAGCGTTCTTGTGCCATCGCGGCGGACGCAGCACACAGGCAGCCGAACACTTCCGCACGCTCGGTTTCACCCGGGTACATAACGTGGTCGGCGGCATCGACGCCTGGACCGACCAAGTGGATGGCAGCGTACCGAAGTATTGAGCCGGTTTCGCACGGGGCCACGATCAACGCAACGGGCAAATAAGGTCATGCGCTCGGGCAGCCACTCGTCAGCCGATCGGGCAACTGTCGGCAATGCCTCGCGTGCATTGCCATCGGGCAGTTGAAGGCGCACGACGGTTGCCTTCGATGCGCCAATGCGCCTAGCAGCTCACCCGGTGCCAGCGTCGACCTGCAGGAAATCGCCCTCCTCCTGCGTGGTTTTCCGCCCCAACGCCGCATTGCGATGCGGGAAACGACCGAAACGCTGGATCACATCTTCATGCATCACCGCCCATTTCAGCGCCTGGGCATCGCCAAGCGCGCTGAACAATTCCACCGCCTGGCGTTGCAAGGCGACATCCTCGGCATGGGTGTAAGGCAGATAAAAGAACATCCGCAACGTCGCATCCATCTGCCGGTCGAACCCGTCTGCCAGCGCTTGATCCGCGTAATGGCAGGCAAGCCCGTCGGTGGCGTAGGCATGCGCACTGCCACGAAACACGTTGCGCGGCACTTGATCGAGCAACAGCAACAGCGCCAGTGCACCTTCGGCATCACCCATCCACGCCGCGTATTCGCCACGCGCGACAGCATGGTGCGCATCCAGCAAGTGTTGGCGGACATTGGCATCGAAGGATTCGTTGACGGCAAACCAGCGCTCGCGGCCAGCACTGCGCCAGAAATCCACGATAGCCTGCGGGGTGATCTCGCTCATCGCGGCGTCTCTCTGGCTTCAATGGGGTTGGATAGCAGATCCGGCGTCGCAATACAGTGCACGGCAGGTCACCATAGGCCCCGACACTGCCGGGGAGAGGGGATGGACCGCATGGCGACGTCCACCTGAAGCAGGACATATCGATGTCAAGGCGATATCCACACCTCATTCTGTAGATTAATTTTACGGCCTAAATCCCATGAGAAATACTTACGTGCGTACCTTCTTCCCCCTGATCTTGTGTTGTATCGCAGTTGGCGGTGCACTGCCAGCCGCCGCCCAGAATGGAACCTTCGGCCTAAGCCACAGCGGTGGGCGCTTCGTCGTCGATAGCGGTGCCAACCTGGTGTTCAGCGTGGATGACAGTAATGGCGACTTGGTGTCGATGCGCTATCGCGGCACCGAGTTGCAGAGCACCGAGGCCAAGGGTTCGCAGATCGCCTCAGGACTCGGCACGGCGACCGTGGCGGCACGCACCGTGGGCGACACCATCGTGATCTCGGCACAGGCCGGCGACCTGATCCATTACTACATGGCGCACAAAGGCCGCAATGCGATCTACATGGCGACCTATGCGCCGACCCTACTGCCGATCGGCGAATTGCGCTTCGTCACCCGGCTCAATGTCAACATTCTGCCGAACGCCGACCACGAACCGGATTCCAACGTCGGCACCGCGATCGAAGCCCAGGACGTGTTTTTGCTTCCAGACGGCCGCACCAGTTCCAAGTTCTATTCGGCGCGGCGTGCAATCGAGGACAGCATCCATGGCGTGAGCGGTACGAACGTGGCCGTTCGCATGTGGATGGGCAATCGCGAATACAGCTCCGGCGGCCCATTCTTCAAAGACATCGCCACACAAAAGACCGTCGTGACCCACGAGTTGTACAACTATATGTTTTCCAACCACACCCAGACCGAGTCCTATCGCGGCGGTCTGCATGGCGTGTATGCCCTGCTGTTCACCGACGGTGGCGCAGCGCCTGCCGCGGCGACCGATCTGAGCTTCGTCGACGCGACGCTGAAACTAAAAGGCTTCCTGGACAGCACCGGCCGCGGCACGGTATCTGGTCAGGCCTCGGGCGTTGCGGACGGGCAACCGGCAGTGGTTGGCCTGAGCAACGACCATGCGCAGTACTGGGCAAGCGCGGACTCCACAGGTCAATTCAAGATTGCCGGCGTATGTCCTGGACACTATCGCATCACGCTTTACCAAAACGAGCTTGACGTCGCGCACGACACGCTTGAGGTCGCTGCAGGCAGCACCGCGCAGGCGACATTGCAGGCGGTGCCGCTTCAGGGCCAGGTGCAGTGGCAGATCGGCCTGCCCGATGGTACGCCCGGCGCTTTCCGCAACGCCAGTCTGTTGCCAACGATGCATCCGTCCGACCAGCGCATGGCGTCCTGGGGGCCGCTGACCTACCGCGTGGGAACCAACGCTCTGGAGGATTTCCCGGCAGTACAGTGGCACGGCGTCAACGCCCCCACGCGCATTGAATTCGTCCTCGGCGCCGACCAAGTCCGCGACTATCGCTTGCGCATGTTCGTCCCACTGACACAGGCCAGCGCGCGCCCACAAGTGAGCGTCAACGATCAATGGACTGGCCCGATGCCACCACGGCCCGATCAGCCGAACAGTCGTGGCATCACCCGCGGCACCTATCGTGGTAACAACACCGTGTACCTTGTCGACATCCCGGCTACGGCCTTGCAGGCCGGTCTAAATTGGGTGGACATCGACGTCGTCTCGGGTTCGCCGGACAACGGCTTCCTAGGCCCGGCTGTCGTCTTCGACAGCGTGCAGTTGATCGTGCCATAAGCTGATCGTGAGCCATAAAGATTGCAAGGACGCGGGAACGTCCTTGCAATCTGGCGCTAAACCGCGCCAATCCCGCGCTTTTGTGCTGGAGTTTTTACCAGGCACCTCGAATAACCCCATGATGCTCGCACTGATACTGCTTCGCCGCTGACGATGTCTACGCAAGACCCGCAGCATGGCTGTCGATCAGGTCTACCGCTTGCGTCAGCGTCTGTATTTGCACCATGGGCGGGGTGTTACTCACTTACCGCATTCATGCTGATCGTATGCAGCTTGCTGCACCGAGTGCCGACACGAGATAGTTGCCCAAGCTTTCCTCGGCCAGGGTGCGTATGTCCGATACCATCAGCGCGCACACGTACAATGGGATGAAATTAGCGTTGCGCTCATGCCCGCAGCCTAGCGGTTCACCTGGATGGCGGACGGACGATGTCGGCGGTGTTCGCGTCGGCTTGCCGTACATTTGTTGGAGTAGGTGCTGGCGCTTCCTGTCGGCATGACGTGGCAGCAGGGCAGTCTCGCGTCGGCGCTAATCTTGAATGATTGGCGCCTGCAACGTAGGGCGATGCGATCCCCGTTACTGGGCTCCGAAGCACGAACACGAACGACAGCGTCGCAAGACGCTGCCGTTCGCGGCCACCACGCGATGCGTGGTGACGGCCTTGCATGACCTCGCTAGATCAATGTTGCGAGGGATTATTCGAACGCGTGGCGCAGAAGCCAAGTGTGGCAGTTTGCTGAGGGTCCAGGTAACGGTTCCAATCCATGCCACTGACTTGGATGGATTGAACGGAGCCGGAGGCATCGGTATTGGGCGTCCAAATGCCACTCCACAGATTGATATTGCTACTGCTGACCTTGCCGAGAATCGGCACAGTGATGTTCCACTGGGCTTTGGTGCTGCCCCTTTTGTTGGTCACCGATATGTTTTCGCAATAGCCTTGACCCCAGTCGCTAGTGACGGTGGACTGGACGTCGAAGGGATTGCTGGTGGAGCCACCGCCGCCGCCCGTCGAGCCGCCTCCGCCAGTGGAACCGCCACCGCCCGTCGAGCCACCTCCGCCAGTGGAACCGCCACCGCCCGTCGAGCCACCTCCACCAGTGGAACCGCCACCGCCCGTCGAGCCGCCTCCACCAGTGGAACCGCCACCGCCCGTCGAGCCGCCGCCACCAGTGGAACCGCCACCGCCCGTCGAGCCGCCGCCACCAGTGGAACCGCCACCGCCCGTCGAGCCGCCGCCACTCTGCGCGTTAATGTTCGCCGTGATGTCGATCCAACCGTTGCCGCGCACCACCTCGAAGCCGGTTTCGATGACATGCAGGTAGAGCGAGTCGCTGTAGCGACCGTCCTGGCTGCGGTTAGCCTGCAACCAGTTGAGGAATTGCTTGACGTCGACATTGAGGCTGCCGCTGGTCGGCAGATTGGCCTGACCGGCCGTGCCGTGCGGGATGAAGGTATACACGTAATAGCCGGCGCCACTGTTATCCCCCTCCCACAAGTCGAAGGTATAGCCGCCAGCGGTGATCACGTTGGTGGCGGTGGGCTGGCCCACCGGATAGGAATTGTTTCCACCCCAGATCATTAATTCCAGTTGTGGCACGTCCTTGTTGGTATCGCGGCGGAAGAATATGTCGTAGGCGAAGTCGCCGTGCATGTCAGTGCCGCCAGCAGTGTAGGAGAACTGGACCGGGATCGACGTCAGCGAAGATACCTGGGCCGGGAACAAGGTATCGCCGGTCGGATTCCAGCCGTAGTGGAAGCCGCGCAGGATCGCTGGATAACCATGCAGGTCGTTGTTGGGGTAGTTGAAGGACACATTCAACTCCGGCGTGCTGCCGGTGCCGAACGTGCCATGCATGCCGTGGTTCGGATCGCCGAAGTCGTTGACCCAGGCGTAATGGCTCCCATAGACCTTGTTCGGGCCCGCCATTACCAGTGGCGCGGCGGCCAGACACGCCAGCGCGAGCAGTGTCTGCAGAGAACGGCGTGTCGTACGCGGGGCAAGTGAGACACCCGCAACCATATTGATGTTGTGCATCGGAATTTTCCTGAGAGGAACAGCAATGTGCTGCCTTAACTCACGCTAACAAGATGTCCCCAGCATGAGCTATGAAAAGAACATCTGCCCTCACGCACGAATGGCAATAGTGTTAGGTCGGAGCAGTATCAAGTGTGCGCAAACGCCCACATACAGCCCATTGGCGACATCCGATAACCCGCGTTGTCTACCTGGCTAACCACTGCCATATACACATGCACCGTCGATATAAGATTGTCGATGGGCTTTCGCGTGACGGCTGCGCTATGGCGCGCCGGATGCTGCTCTGACTCTGCTAGGCTGCATCGCCCCGCATCACGGAAAAAACTCAATGGCCGTCACCTATTCGATCAGCCTGCCCGATCCCTCCCGTGCCCGCGGCAGCCACCCGTCGCTGAGTTTCACTGCCCATGGTGCCGACGCCTTCGCCGAACAGTTGCAAACCGCGCTGCGCGACCCAGGCTGGTGCGAGCGTTGGCGCGCGTTGCAGCCTGATCCGGACGAGGCGGATCCGGCCTTGAGCATCACCGACCCCGATGCACGCGTCATCGGCAAGCAGAACGACCTGCGCATCGACCTGTCTGTCACCACCAGCATCCCCGGCGACATTCTGAGGCAGCGCATGCGTTTGCTCGCTGGCAGCTTCTGGGAACTGCACGACGTGCGCTGAAACGACGCGACATTGTCGCCCTACCTGTCAAGCGACAGTCAGCACGATGTGCGTGGCACAGCCCGCAGTCGATGTCCGAGCGTGGCGATCTCCCTGCACCCATCCAAGGCTGACCGCACACCGCAACCAGCCCCTACATCCCGCGCTGCGCTCAGTCGCGCAGCGCGCGTGCGTGGAAGGCGATGTGCTCGCCGATGAAGCTGCCGACGAAGTAATAACTATGGTCGTAACCAGGCTGCAGACGCAGGGTCAGCGGATAGCCAGCGGCATCGGCGGCATCCTGCAATAGCTGCGGTCGCAGTTGCGCCTCCAGGAACGCGTCGTCACCGCCCTGGTCGATCAGCATCGGCAGGCGCTCGTGGGCCGTGCAGATCAGTGCACTAGCGTCATACGCCAGCCACTGCGCGCGATCCTCGCCCAAATACGCGGTGAAGGCTTTCTCGCCCCAGGGCACCTGCGCCGGCGCCACGATCGGCGCGAACGCCGACACGCTGCGGAAGCGACCTGGGTTCTTCAGCGCGACCACCAGTGCGCCATGCCCTCCCATTGAATGACCGCTGATCGCACGGCGACCGTTGTGCGGGAACTGCGCTTCGACCAATGCCGGCAGTTCCTGCACCACGTAGTCGTACATGCGGTAATGCGCGGCCCACGGCGCGCGCGTGGCGTTGACGTAGAAACCGGCGCCGATGCCCAGATCGTAGCCATCGGCATCGGCCACGTCATCGCCGCGCGGACTGGTGTCGGGCGCGACCAGGATCACCCCATGCTCGGCGGCATAGCGCTGCGCACCGCACTTGATGATGAAGTTTTGCTCGGTGCAGGTCAGTCCACTGAGCCAGTAAAGCACCGGCAATTCTGCGTGCTCTGCCTGCGGCGGCAGATACACCGCGACATGCATCGTGCAGCCGAGGACCGTCGAGTGGTGACAATAGACGTCCTGCCAACCACCGTGACAGGCATGATGTTCGATGCGTTCCATGAAAGTTCCTCGTGGTTTGGGAACGGCCCGCGTGCCCTGCGGTGCGTGCAGGACACCGCCGCGCAACACACCGACCCGACGATCAGAAATGGATGACGGTACGGATCGACTTGCCTTCATGCATCAGGTGAAACGCTTCGTTGATCTCGTCCAACGGCAAGGTGTGGGTAATGAACGGATCCAGGTCGATTTCGCCGCGCATCACCTGCTCGACCATGCGCGGCAACTGCGTGCGGCCCTTGACCCCACCGAACGCGCTGCCGCGCCACACCCGGCCAGTGACCAACTGAAACGGACGCGTACGGATTTCCTGACCGGCGCCGGCCACGCCGATGATGACGCTCTCGCCCCATCCCTTGTGGCAGCACTCCAGGGCCGCGCGCATCACCTGCACATTGCCGATGCACTCGAAACTGAAATCCACCCCGCCATCGGTCATCTCGACGATGACCTCTTGAATCTGCCTGGTATGGTCCTTCGGGTTAATACAATCGGTGGCGCCCATGCGCCGCGCCAATGCGAATTTATCCGGATTGGTGTCGATGGCAAGAATGCGCCCGGCCTTGGCCTGCACCGCGCCCTGGATCACCGCCAGACCGATGCCGCCCAAACCGAACACCGCCACCGAATCGCCCGGCTTGACCTTGGCGGTGTTGTGCACCGCGCCGATACCGGTGGTGACGCCGCAACCGAGCAGGCACACCTTCTCCAGCGGCGCGGCGGGATCGACCACGGCCAAAGAGATCTCCGGCACCACCGTGTACTCGCTGAAGGTGCTGCAGCCCATGTAGTGGTAGATCGGTTGGCCGTTATAAGAAAAGCGCGTGGTGCCATCAGGCATCAAGCCTTTCCCCTGAGTGACACGCACCGCTTGGCATAGGTTGGTTTTGCCCGACAGGCAGAATTTGCACGCGCGGCACTCGGCCGTGTACAGCGGAATCACATGGTCGCCCACCTTCACGCTGGTCACGCCGTCGCCCACCGCGACGACGATGCCACCGCCTTCATGGCCCAGCACCGCCGGAAAGATGCCTTCCGGATCGTCGCCGGACAGCGTGAATGCATCGGTATGGCAAACGCCGGTGTGGGTGATCCTGACCAGCACTTCACCCTGGCGCGGCGGCGCGACGTCGATCTCCACGATTTGCAGCGGCTGACCTGCTGCGAAGGCGACGGCGGCACGGGATTTCATGGGCGTTCTCCTGGCTGAAAGACGGAGGCAATGAGACCTGGGATGACGGCGATGAATTGAGATACGGGCGGATCAGCAGGTGCATCTGGCGTACACGCGCGGCACGCTGCTTGACATCCGCGCACGCGGGATAGCCGAATTGCTCACGCACATGCTTTGCCATCAGGCCGTTGACCGCACCACGCAGCGATCTGCTGCTGCAAGGTCCGCAATCCGCAATCCGAACCACCTTGCAACGCCCGCTCCAACACCTCTGTCTGCCCGCGCAGACGGCGGATGCGGGCCAGAACGCACTTCTTCCAGTGCCGGGCGTGGGGCATGCAGTTCGACTCTGAAACGATACTGGGGATAGTATCTGCGCGACCAGCAAAAAGGAACGGCGAACCGTGTCCACGCCATGTCGACCAGCTTCACCAGCGTAACGCGCCGATTCGGCATACACCGATGCTGATACATACAAGAAGATCTCAACAACAGGCAACAAGTTGCCATAAAGCCGTCGCCACTGTTGCCTATGATCATGGAGCAACCATGTGCTGGCCGGATATCGGTGAACAGGCACTGGGGCCGCACCAGTTCCAGGCCGCCGTCACCCGGTCTAGACTGGCTAAATCCCTTTTGGTCACTCCCTCAAGATCGTGGACATGAAATCCTTCATCCTGGTCGTCGACGACGATCCGGATCTACGCCGACTCATCAGCGAGTTCCTGAGCGAGCACGGCTATCAGGTGGAATCCGCCGAAACAGTGGCGCAAATGCGCCAATTGATGGCCGAACGGCAGCCTGACCTGATCGTCCTGGACGTGATGATGCCCGGCGAAGACGGGCTCAGCGCGGCGCGCCAACTCGCCAGCGAGCGCGGCGCCCCTGCCGTCATCATGCTCAGCGCACTGGGCAGCGACACCGACCGCATCATCGGCCTGGAAGTGGGCGCCGACGATTACCTGGCCAAACCCTGCAATCCACGCGAACTGCTGGCGCGCGTGCGTGCGCTACTGCGCCGCAGTCAGGCCGCGACGCTGCCACCGGAAGCGCGCGGCAATGTCTACGAATTCGCTGGCTGGCGGCTGGACGTGATGCGTCGCGATCTACGCGACCCCACCGGCATCTTCATCAATCTCTCCGACGGCGAGTTCGCACTGCTACGCACCTTCGTCGAGCACCCTCAACGCGTCCTCAGCCGCGATCAATTGCTCGACTACGCGCGCGGGCGCGACACCGAGGTCTACGATCGCGCCATCGACAGCCAGATCAGCCGCCTACGCCGCAAGATCAACGAACGCGTGCAGACCGAATTGATCCGTACCGTGCGCAACGAAGGCTACATGCTGCTGCCGAGCGTCGCCCGCCTGTGAGCGCCCCCAAGCGCGGCTTGCCGATCTTCGCACGCACCTTCCTGTTGCTCGTCGTGGCGTTGCTCGCCGCGCAACTGATCGGCATCGCCCTGGTCCTGCGCACGCCGGCCTACGAGATGCCGGTGCATCCGCCGGAAGTGATCGCCCTGCTCAGCACCCGGATGCCGGCCGGCACGCAGACGCTGAAAGTTCAGGACTCTGCCAATGCGCCATTGCCGGCCCCGGACCAGGTCCGCGATCGCATGGCCGAACGCCTGATGGCGCATTGGCTGGAAGTGGAGCCGGAAGAGGTACGGTTCTACCGCAACAGCGACGGTCGACTCGACCGCCTGCGCTTCCGGCTGGGGGAGCCACCGCCGTCACAACCCGCCTCTGCGCCATCCAACCAAGCAGCCGACACGTCCTCCTCGCACATTGCTATCGCCCCACCACCACCGCACCCCGTGTCGGGGGATGCGACCCGCACCAACGCCTTCGAAGCGACGATGCGCGCCATGGGCTGGCGCCAGCATGGCTTCGCCCCAGCGGTGCCGCTGCTGGATGGCTTCACCGCCGCGCTGCACCAACCCGATGGCAGTTGGCGCAGCGTGATGTCGCCGCCGCGGCGCTTTTCCGCCGAATTCAAGACCAAGGTGGTGGTACTGCTCTTGGCCGGCATGGTGGCGATGCTACCGCTGGCCTGGTGGTTCTCGCGGGCACTATCGGCGCCGATCAGGCGCTTTGCCGAAGCCGCCGACCGCCTCGGCCGCAATCCCAACGCACAGCCGCTAAAGCGCAGCGGACCCAGCGAAATCGTGCAAGCCGCCGATTCGTTCAACGCGATGCAGGCGCGTCTGAACCGCCTCATCAACGAACGCACGCACATGGTCGCCGCGATCGCCCACGACCTGCGCACACCGCTGGCACGCCTAGCGTTCCGTCTGGAGAGCCTACAGCCACCGTTGCGCGACAAAACCATGGCCGACATCGAGGAGATGAAAGCGATGATTTCCGCCGCACTGAACTTCATCCATAACGACAGCCAACGCACCCCACGCTCTCCGTTGGACTTCCGCCTCCTCGTAGAGAGCGTGGTGGACGATGCCAGCGATACCGGCGCCGACGTGACCCTGCGCGCCGGCCAGGCCATCACCCTCGATGGCGATCCGCTATCGCTGCGACGCATGGTGATGAACCTGGTGCAGAACGCGTTGAAATACGGCAAATGCGCGCGCCTGCACCTGCGGCGCGAAGCCACCGAGTGCGTGCTGTGGATCGACGACGACGGCCCCGGCATCAACCCTAGTCAGCGCGAAAAGCTGTTTCTGCCGTTCTTCCGTGGTGAAAATTCGCGCAACCGCGACACCGGCGGCATCGGCCTGGGCCTATCGGTGGCGCACAGCACGGTGCTTGCGCACGGCGGGGAAATCGACCTGAGCAACCGTGCCGAGGGCGGCTTGCGGGTGTGCGTGAGACTGCCTTGCCAGGCGAGCGCATGAATCCGCACGCAAGACGAACGAGGCTGGCCCGTCTAGCGTCGTTGCTGACTGACGTGTTCTGCCGCGCTTTCCCGTTGCAGCACCGCCTTCATCCTGGCCAGTCCATCGGGATTGGGCCAGCCAGCGAACGTATCGAGGATGGTGGTGCCACGCACCAGATAGAACGTCGGCGTACCGATGCTGTGCAGGAAAGCCCAGTCGCTGCGCCGATACATCAGGTGCATCGGCAGCCTGGGCTGGCGGCGATTCCATTGCACGATGCCGTCGATGGGTGGGTTGGTGCCCGGCGCAACCAGCAGCACCAGCCGCTCGCGCAGCCAGCGGTCGTCCTCACTGGTCACGATTTCGTTGAGCCCGTTTGCCGCGAAATGGCAATCCGGATGGACCACCGCGAGTATGGCCAGACGGTCATCGTGCAAAGCGAACGCACGCACCTCCGCCCGAGTCGGCGAAACGATGTCTATCACGCGCCGGGATGAACCCAAGGGTCGCTCGAACGCAAGCGTGGGCAACGCTGCGAGAGGCCGCGTCTGCAACGCGGCCAGGATCCGATTTGCCGCGTCGAACTGGCTGATCGAAGCCAAAGCATCAGCATAGGAAATGTCATGCCAGCGGGTCGCGCGCCCCTGCCGCTGCAAGCGCGCATAGAGGCAGCCGAGTTTATGCACATGCCGGGGATCAAACGAGTAGCCCTCGGCGAGCACCGTCGCCCTAAATAGATCGTCCTCGTCAAAAGGCAAATTGGCGGCAGCGCAGGGATCGGCCGTGCCGGCCATGCGTTCGTACAGAGAAACGACTGCCTCCGCGCGCTGGGCGCCAGGCAGGTCTTGAACGTTCAGGTCAGCCAGTGCATCGTAGAGCGAACGGTCACGCGCTTGCGCGCAGACAAAAGGCGCTGCCAAGGCGAGCAAGCCAGCGCCAATGAAAAACACTACTGGTTGCAGAGATGGCATCAGCACTCGCTCGTGCACATCGAGCCTGCGCTCTCTACACAAGTATTATTGGGACGACAGGTTTTATCCATATCCTCATGATCTGGGTCTTGGCCCCTGCCAGGAATGAAGGCTGACGCTGGATAGGCCCGACTCACGGCCCTGTCTTCCTCGGAATCGACGCGAATCTTGCGCATGCTGGAGACCTTGCTTTCCAACCCGAACAGCGACAGTAGCCGATACGCCTGACTGGCCGAAAGCTCCGCCTCTATATCGCTGTATCTAAACGATGTCACACCGGATACGTTGAAACGCAAGGATTCGACAAACCGTTTTCTTGCAGCGGGGGAAAGCAAATTGATCGGACTGGAAGCATCGGCCTTGGCCAGGTACTCCGTGAGACCTTCGGCAGAATGAATCGGAGCCGTTCTCAACCGCAATGTACTTGCGTTACTACTGGAACTTTTTCGACTCAAGCCAAAGCGGAAGCTTCAGCAAAGCTCGAATCAAAAAAATTTTGTGTACTGCCACACTCAGATCATCCTGGTCGATGGATGATCGCCACCTCCTCGCTCCTGCTTACCGTTGCGATTTCTTTACATCGATACCGACTCAACGTCAACACCTGCTCGACGCGGCGCAAAGCAGAAAAAAGAGAAGGGCAACACAGACTCAGAACTCCCCCATCGCCCCCCCTGTCGACCACCATCCATCACTGAGAATTGAAATCCATCGTTGGCAAGCTTATGGAATACTCCCATCGCGCCGCTCGGAAAGAGCACCCAAGGAGATCTCAATGAAACCGGAGTCGAAAAGGCTGGCAGCATTGCTGGCAGCGGTGACCTGGGTGTCGGCAGGAGTTCTTGATTGCGCAACGGCACGTCCGACCAATGCAGCACCAGCGGCAGCGGCAAAGCACGTCGATGCACAAGACGCTTCGCGGTTGCCAACGGCACCCATTCGTTCCGCCGAGCAACTTGATCGTTACCTGGCGAGCGCGGATGCATCCAGCCCGCTTGCATTGCTTTCGCCTGCTTCGCGGAAGCGTTTCATTCAGTCGCTGCGTTTCAACGCAACCGGCGTAACATCGTTCACTTACGCCGATATCGAAGCGGAGCTTTCAGCCAGCCAGGCCTGCCGCCTGCTGACCCTGTTCGGCATCGAACACACCCTCGCCTCGATGCGCAAGATCCGCATCGAAAACCAGGAAGACGAAAAGGCAATGCAGTCCTGTGGGGCGACCAGCGTTCAACCGCACAGCGCGAACAGACCTCAACACTGACACCACCGAACGCGGGCACTCTCGCATGCCCGCCACGGCGTCCGGCTCGGCGACGAGCACGCCTCAGTACGCGAACTCGCCGAACACCCGGTCGATATCGCCGTGCCACGCGCCGTGATACAGCGCCAGCTTGCGCTCGGCGGCGGTCTGGCCTTGGTGCAGAATCTCCACCAAGGGTTCGAGAAAGCGCGATTCGTCCTGGCCGTCGCGGTTCAAGCGCGCGCGGCGGCGCAGGCCGGCCAGGGCGATCTTCACTGCTTCGGTCGCCAAGTCCCGCACGCTGCCGTTGCGGAACGGCAACTTCAGTGCGTGGCGCGGCACGCCATCGCGCAGGGCATGGCGTTCGCTCAGACTGAAATCCTTGACCAAATCCCAGGCCGCATCCAGCGCCGCGTCGTCGTACAGCAGGCCGACCCAGAACGCCGACAGCGCGCACAGCCGTCCCCACGGTCCAGCGTCGGCGCCACGCATTTCCAGATATTTTTTCAACCGCACTTCCGGAAAAGCCGTGGTCATGTGATCGGACCAATCGCGCAGGGTCGGCAACGCGCCAGGCAGCGCCGGCAACGCGCCCCGCAGAAAATCGCGAAAGCTCTGCCCGCTGGCATCGATATAGGTGCCATCGCGATAGGAGAAATACATCGGCACATCCAGCAGATAATCGACATAGCGCTCGTAACCGAAGCCATCCTCGAAGACGAAATCGAGCATGCCGGTGCGGTCGGCGTCGGTATCGGTCCAGATGTACGAACGGTAGCTGAGGTAGCCGTTGGGCTTGCCCTCGGTGAACGGGGAATCGGCGAACAACGCGGTGGCAATCGGCTGTAGCGCGAGCGAGACACGGAATTTCTTGACCATGTCCGCTTCGCTGGCATAGTCCAGATTGACCTGGACGGTGCAGGTGCGGGTCATCATGTCCAGGCCAAGCGTGCCGACCTTGGGCATGTACGCCTGCATGATCTTGTAGCGACCCTTGGGCATCCATGGCATTTCATCGCGGCGCCATTTCGGCTGGAAACCCATACCGAGGAAGCCCAGGCCCAATTGATCGGCCACTTGCTTGACCTCGTTGAGATGGCTACCCACTTCCACGCAAGTGTCGTGAATGGTGTGCAGCGGCGCGCCGGACAACTCCAACTGTCCGGCCGGCTCCAGCGTCACCGAGGCACCATCGCGCAGCAGCGCGATGGTGTGCCCAGCTTCGCGCACCGGCTCCCAGCCGAACCGGGTGAGGCCGAGCAACAAGGCTTCGATCCCACGCTCGCCGTCGAACGTCGGCGGCCGCAGATCGTCCAGACGGAAACCGAATTTCTCGTGCTCGGTGCCGATGCGCCACTGCGCCTCGGGCTTTTCTCCGGAAACGAGCACTTGGACCAGTTCGGCGCGGTCGGTGATCGGTGTCTCGGCAACGTGGCTGGGGCTCGACAAGGGCAGCACTCGCGCGAAAGAGGAAGCAATGTGGGGATCGTCCGCCGCCATCGCAAGGCTGGCACTATAGCCTGCCGGTGGCGCCCACATCGCGACCGGCGGCAGCGTAGCATTCCATAGGCACCACGCTCGGCGCCGTCGAGAGTGAGACGCAGCCACGCGCCACGCTGCCGACTCGGCTAGGCTGACGCTTTACTTGGTTCGCCACAGGCGTCGCGATGCGCCCCACCCACTCCGAACGACACCGCACCGACCGCGCCGGCTGGCTGCGCGCAGCCGTGCTCGGCGCCAACGACGGCATTCTCTCCGTGGCGGGTCTGCTGGTCGGCGTCGCCAGTAGCGGAGCCTCCGCCACCACCGTGCTGACCACAGGCGTCGCCGGTCTGGTCGCCGGCGCGATGTCGATGGCTGCTGGCGAGTACGTCTCGGTGCAGTCGCAGGCAGACACCGAACACGCCGATCTGGCCCAGGAACGCCGCGAACTGCACGAAGATCCGCAGAGCGAACTGGAAGAGCTCACCGCGATCTACCGCCAGCGCGGACTGGAACCGGCGCTGGCGCGCCAGGTCGCCGAGCAACTGACCTTGCATGATGCGCTGGGCGCGCATGCGCGCGACGAACTCGGCATCACCGAAATCCTGCGCGCACGCCCATTGCAGGCGTCGGCCGCCTCGGCGGCGGCGTTTTGCAGTGGCGCGGCGCTGCCGATCGTAGCGGCCTGGCTGGCCCCGGCCGGGCAACAACTGTGGGGGACCGGCGCGGCGACCCTGGTCGGTCTCTCGCTGACCGGCGCGCTGGCCGCCCGTGCCGGCGGCGCGTCCGGGGTGCGCGGCGCGGCACGCGTGGTGTTCTGGGGAACGCTGGCAATGCTGACCACCGGCACCATCGGGCACCTGTTCGGCGTACACGTCTGAGCGGAGGTCAGCGCGCGTACCACGCTGCGTTGGCAACGTGATCGGTGGCCGCTTGACGCCTCCCCACCATCACTCACCTGAACGCGGCAATTGGCAGCGCGCGCCCAGGTCGAGCGCGCCACTCAAGGCACGGCGGGCGAGGCAGCCTCAAGCCCCAGCCAGCCGCCGACGATGGCACGCGCCTCGTCCACGCCCTGGCGGCTGGCGCCGGAAAAGGTCTGCACACCGACCGTATCGCCGAACGCCTTGAGCAGCTCCTTGCGCACCTGCTGCAGCGCTTGCGCCTGCTGACCACGGCCGAGCTTGTCGGCCTTGGTCAGCAGCGCATGCGCCGGCAACCCGCGTTGCACGGCATAACTCAGCATCTGGCGGTCGTAATCCTTGAGCGGATGCCGGATGTCCATCACCACCACCAATCCACGCAACGCCTGCCGGGTGCGGAAATACGTATCGATGAACGACTGCCAGTGCGCCTGCAATTCCTGCGGCACCTTGGCATAGCCGTAACCGGGGAGATCCACCAGATAACGCTCCGGCTGGACCTGGAAAAACACCAATTGCTGGGTGCGGCCCGGCGTCTTGGAGACGCGGGCCAGGGCGTTCTGCCGGGTGAGCGCGTTCAACGCGCTGGATTTGCCGGCGTTGGAACGGCCGGCGAACGCCACCTCCCAGCCATCGTCGTCAGGCAACTGGCGGGCGTTGTGGGCGGATAGCAGATAGTGAGCACGTTCGAGGATCAGCGACATGCGTCTAGGATCGCACGTCCGCCCGCCGAGGCGGACTGCGTTGACCACTGGGCCGTGGCGCGAGGATAATCGCGCGAATGCGGTCGCCGCTTCGGCAGCCGCGGGGTCGGGTCATACGGAGCTTCAGCAATGCGCCACGCTCGCGTTCTTGCCTTTGCCGGTCTAGTCATTTCCGTCGCCGCCGCTGTCGCGTTCGCGCAGATCGCGGTGGTGCCCATCCCCGACAACGCACCGGTGCGCACCACGCCGCTGGAAAGCGACGTCGGCAAGGTCGCCTGGGGCGATGCCAAGGCCGGTCAGGCCAAGGCCGCCGCGTGTGCCGCCTGCCACGGCCCCGACGGCAACCCGTCGCTAACCATGTATCCGCGCATCGCCGGGCAGATGGAACGCTACAGCGCACGGCAAATGGCGCTGATCGCGCACGGCGAACGCACCAGCGGCCCGGTCGCGGCGATGGTGCCGTTCGTGCAGGCGCTCGGCCCGCAGGATATGCGCGACATCGGCGCCTACTTCGCCACGCAGAAGGCCGGCGCCGGCATCGCAGACGACGCGGTGATCGCCGAAGGCCCTTACGCGGGCATGAAGTTCTACGAGGTCGGCCAGCAGTTGTACCGTGGTGGCGACCCCGTGCGCGGCATTCCCGCGTGCATGGCCTGCCACGGCCCGACCGGCGCCGGCAATCCGGGCCCGGCGTATCCGCATCTGGCCGGTCAACGCGCCGACTACGTGGCGCGACGTCTGCAGGAATACCAAGCCGGCACCACCCAGGAACGCGACCCAACACTGTTCAAGATCATGGCGCAGGTCGCCAAGCCGCTGACCGACCAGGAAATCAAGGCGCTCGGCAGCTATCTGCAAGGCCTGCACGACCATGCCGACGATGCCGCCGCCACGCCGGCCAAACCTGCGCAGGCCACTCCCCAACAGGGAGCGCCTGCACAACAATCCTGACCTTGCGGCGCCATGGCGGCGCCCGCACCATTGCCCTCGCGCCGGTCCCGATGACCGGCGTTCGTTTTTGCCCATTGGAGATCGCATGAACCGACTGTCCCGCCTGCTGTTGTGCCTGCTCGCCCTGCTGCCGCTCAGCACCTTCGCACAACCCAAGCCAGCGGCAGTGGTGGAAGGAGAGGACTACACCGTAATCGCCGCCGCCAAGCCGTTCGCACCGCTGGCCGGCAAAATCGAAGTGGTGGAACTGTTCGGCTACCCCTGTCCGCATTGCGCGCATTTCGAACCACTGTTCGAAGAGTGGACCGCCAAGCAGGGCAAGGACGTGCGCGTGACCCTGGTCCCAGCCGCATTCGGCGGCCTCTGGGACAACTTCGCCAGCGCCTTCTATGCCGCACAGCAATTGGGCGTGCAAAACCGCAGCCACCACGCCATGTTCGAGGCGATCCACGACAAGCGCAGCGTACCAACGCAGAACGTGGCACCGCAGGAACTGGCCGCATTCTATGCCGCCTACGGAGTGAAACCGCAAGACTTCATCGCCGCGTACGAAAGTCCGCAAGTGGCCGCGCAAGTGAAGGCCGCGCGCGACTTCGCCCTGCAGGCCGACATCCCCGGCACCCCCGCACTGGTGGTCAACGGCACGTATCTGGTCAGGGGCAAGAACTTCCAAGACATGTTGCGCATCACCGACGCTCTGGTCGCGCGCGCGCGGGCGGGCAAGTAACCAACGCACAGCGCTTGATCCACGTCATGGCATCATGGCGGCATTGCTGGACCTTGCTTGCCGCGGGTCCAGCGTATGCCCCCTATCCTGCTGGAGATGTCGCCGATGAAGACCCGCTTCGCCCTGACCTTGATGGCCCTGCTGCCGATTCTGGTGGCATGCAAGGCCAAGGATGGCACTACCGACACCGTCGCCACCGCTACTGGCACCACCGCAGCGCCTGCCACCGACAACAACGTGCCTGCCGAAACCGCGCCGACGCCAGCACCGGCCGACGCCAGCACGCCGCCGGCCACCGCAAGCGACGCCCACACCGCGGTCACGCCGGCCGCGGCGAAAAAGCCCAACGGCCCGGAGCCAGTCGCCGGCACCGACTACGTCGACATCCCCGGCGGCCAACCGTTCCAGCCGACCAACGGCAAGATCGAAGTCGCCGAAGTCTTCGGCTACGTGTGCCCCGCCTGCGCACGCTTTCAGCCGGTGATCGGCCCATGGAAGGCCGGCCTGCCATCGGACGTGCACTTCATCTACGTCCCGGCGATGTTCGGCGGCCCCTGGGACGACTACGCACGTGCGTTCTACGCCGCCGAAGCGTTGGGCGTGCAGGAAAAGACCCATGACGCCCTGTACAAGGCGATCCACATCGACGAGACGCTCAAGGGCGAGCGCGGCCGCGACTCGGTACAGGACATCGCCAATTTCTACGCCAAGTACGGCGTGGACCCCAAGCAATTCGCCGACACCATGAGCAGCTTCGCGGTGGCCACCAAGGCCAATCGCGCCAGGCAATTCGCCACCCGCAGCGGCATCACCGGCACGCCGTCGCTGATCATCGATGGCAAATACCTGATCAAGGGCAAAAGCTACGACGACATGCTGCACATCGCCGATCAATTGATCGCGCGCGAACGTACGGCGCTGACCAAGTAAACGCCCCGCGTCGAGTAGCAGCGACGTGACCGCTCCCGCCACCCGCACCCTGCGCGTGCTCACCGCCAATATCCAGGCCGGTTCGAGCACGCGCCGCTACAGCGACTATGTGACCCGCAGTTGGTCGCATGCGCTGCCGGCCGGGCGCAAGCGCAACAGTCTGGACACGATCGCGCAATTGGCCAGCGCCCACGACATCGTCGGCTTGCAGGAAAGCGATCCTGGCAGTCTGCGCTCGGGCTTCACCAACCAGACCCACTACCTGGCCGAGCGCGCCGGCTTCCATTACTGGAGCCACCAGCCGAACCGACGCGTGGGCGGCGTGGCCTCCAGCGCCAACGGCCTGCTCAGCCGGCTGGAACCACTGGAGGTGCAGGACCATGCCCTGCCGGGCCGCCTCGGCGGACGCGGCGTGCTGCTGGCCAAGTTCGGCGACGGCAACGAGGGCCTGGCAATCGCGGTGGCGCACCTGTCGCTGGGCGCCACCTCGCGCACGATGCAATTGGCCTTTATTGCGGAGCTGCTCGCCGATCATCCCAACGCCATCCTGATGGGCGATTTCAACTGCGTCGCCGACCGACCGGAAATGCAGTTGTTGTACCAGCGCACACGGCTGCAACCACCGGCTTGCGTGGTGCCCACCTTCCCCAGCTGGCGCCCGCAGCGGGCCATCGACCACATCCTGCTCAGCGACAGCCTGCGCTGCAACGCCCATCGCGCGGTACCGGCCGCCTTCTCCGACCACCTGGCACTGACCACCGAAATCCAAGTGCCACAAACACTGCTGCGTTGACCGCTTGCGCAACAAGCAAGTCGTGCCGCGTTCGAGGCCATTGCATCATGTACTTGCCTGTGACCACGACCTCGCTCTAGAACTTCGCATCGACACGCGCATACAGATAACGACCGCCGGGAATCGCATAGGTCGAGGCGTCATAGCCATTGAGCGAACACGACAAACAGATCGGCGGATTCTTATCGAACACGTTGTTGACGCCGCCGCTGACGGTCAGCCCCTTGAGCCAATCGAAACGGTAACCCACCTGCGCGTCGTGATAGGTCATCGCCGCCAGCGTATTGGTCCCGGCGACCTGATTGCTGCACACTGGAAATACAACTGCGTCTCCACATTGCTCGGTCAGTGCGGAGAGATGCCGCAGCGTCCATGACGCATTCCAGCGTCCACGCGCCCAATCCAGCGTCATGTTGCTGGTCCACTCCGGGATGGCGCTGTCCACCACTTCCACGCCTGGGCGTTGCGGCTGCACTTGGCCGGCAGCGCCGGTGGCGACATAGCGGGTCACGAAGGTGTTCTGCCAGCGCAGCTTGAAACGTCCGAGCGCCGTTTCCGGCGAACTCCAGAACATGCCGACGTCCCAGCCGTCGGTCTTGATCGCGCCAAGGTTGGTCAGGCGGTTATTGAAGCCGTTGATGACGCCCGTGGCCGCGCGGGTGATGCCCTGACAATAGATCGGCGACAGCGTCTGCACGCACGCGTCGAGCTGAGTCTGCGCATTGATCGCCTGAATCGCACCATCGATGTCATGACGGTAAAAGGTAACATCGACATCGAAGTGGTCCGACCACGGCACGCTACTGGCGAACCAAGGGCTCCACACGAAGCCTGCGCTGAAGCTGCGCGCCTTCTCCGGCTTCAGCGCGCGGTTGCCACCGGTGGTCACCGAGATCTGTGCATTGGCCTGCTGGTAGCCGACCGGCGCACCGAGCGCGGCGCAATGGGACGCACTGCCGCGCGGCGCGTTACCGCCAAGACCGATCGAACACGGGTCGGATAAGATCAGATCGGCACGCGCGGCCGAACCGTACAACTCGCCGATGCTGGGGGCGCGGAAACCGTCGGCATAGCCGGTGCGCAGCACGAAATCCGGCGACACCTGCCAGCGCAGGCCGTACTTCGGCGTGAACTCGCCACCAAAGGTGGAATAGTCCGAATAACGCCCGGCCAGGCTGAGATCCAGTTTATCGCCCAGCGGCGAGTCGGCAAAAATCGGTACGCTCAGTTCGAGGTAAGCCTCTTTGACATCGTAACTCCCCTGAGTCGGCAACGATGGCACCCCATTGTAATGGCCGATCACAGTCAACGGATCGGGCTGGTACCAACCCTCGTACCTGCGGTATTCGATCCCGGTGGCGAAGGACACCGCGCCAGCAGGTAACCGGAACAGATCGCTGCTGAGATTGCTAGTGAACTGGGTGAGTACGTTCTGGCTTCGATCGTGCACCACCGGCTGAATCCAGCGCAGCATGTCCGGTGTGATACTGCCGGCACCGCCGAAGAGATTCAACGGCACACAACCGGCCACCGCCGCGCACGCAACCGGATCGCCCAACGCCAGATTGATGTTGTAGATGTTGTAGCTACCATGATTGGTTTGCTCGGCGTGATTCTTGCTGTAGGTGGCGTCGACGTCCCAGAACCAGGTACGGTCGGCCCCTTGGAAACTGCCGATCAGACCAGTCCCGATGTAATGCGTGTCGACCCGCTGCTCGAACACGCGCATACCGCCTTCCACCGGCCGACGCGCGATCATGATCAGATTGCGCGCTGGATCCAGAGCGAAGCCAAACGGGTTATATGGATTGGCGGCGGAAACGAACACATTATCGGCCAGCGGATTGCCGGTGCCCGCGCCTGGCCCCAGAAAAATCGGCTCCGGCGCGGCTTGATTGGTCGATGTCCGCCGGTTGCCCAGCAACTTCAGATACCACTGCATCTCATCATTGAAGAAGAAACGCAACTGGCCATACACGCCCTTGCGTTCGGACGGCGTCAGCAGGAGGTTGGAGAGGGCGAAGTTATAGCGGTCGGCAGTGCTGAAACAATGATAATCGTCGCGACGCCCGCAGCCGGGACTGCCAGCGTAACGGGGCGATGCGACGCCATGATTCGGCGTCAGATCCTGCTGGGCGCCGGTATTGGGATCGATGAAGATGAAACGCCCATCGGGTGTGGCCGAGCTGCCGAAGCTCACCCCAGTGCCGGGAACCGGATAAGAGGACTGCGTGCGATCGCGTGCATAAATCGGATCCTGTTTGGTGTCGCTGGCGCCGACGAACACACTGGCGCGCTCACTGCTGTGGCCCCAGGCCAGATCCACCCCTTTGTTCGCACCATCGCCCTTGTCGTACAGACCATCGCTCAGCGTCACCTGGCCCCCCTCGAAACTGCGCCGGGTGATGATGTTGACCACACCGGCAATCGCGTCGGAGCCATACAGCGACGAGGCGCCATCCTCCAACACCTCGATGCGCTCGACAATCGCCAGCGGAATGGTATTGAGATCGGTCGCCGCACCCACCCCCGATGCAGAGGACTCGTTGACCCAACGCATGCCATCGACCAACACCAGCACGCGCTTGGCACCGAGATGGCGCAGGTCAACCTGCGCCGAGCCAGCACCGACGCCACTGCCGTCGGGCGGGAAGCCGAAGTTGCCGGAGGAGTTGAACTTGGCATTCAAGGCCGAGCCGGAGGCGGTGAGTTGCTGCAGCACATCGCCGATGGAGGTCAGGCCGGTACGCTCGATATCGGCGCGACTCAGGCGCTGCACTGGCACCTGCCCCTCCACTTCCGCGCGGCGGATGCGCGTTCCCGTGACCTGGACGCCATCCAGCGTGGTGGTCGCGGACGCGGCCGCTGTGCCCTGCTGCGCCCCGGCCAACCCTGGGGCACCCGCGAACAAGGTCGATGAAACTGCTAAAACCAAACGATGACGGTGCAGCACGTTCATCCGTCTCTCTCCGGAAAGGATGTGGGCCAGTCGTTGCGTCCCCCTGCACCGCGCGGGCATAGAGGCGTTGTAATCAAATCATGAACGACACGCAAGCACCAAGCAGCGACACACGGCCCCCACCTAGCGGGAAGACTCCGCGGATACCGTGGCAAAGGTACCGCCGTCATTCTCACGCGGGCATTGGCCTGCAAACCGGAATGGGGAAAGCATCACGGCATACTGATTTCTTTGCGTACATGATGATGATGAAATTTCCAACAACCGTCGGCAAAAGCGTACGTGCAAGCCAAGAGCAGCTGCTTCATTGGCAAAATACGACGACCTGAAAGTACGATCGTGCTGTTCGCGTCGGATACGAGTAAATAAATCAACCAGAACATTATTGATATGAATCACTGAAAAAGTATTGCCGGACAAGAAAACCGAGTTATACAGCATCGATAACGCGAAAGCGCCAGCTTGTATTATTTTCACGAATTCAGAGGACGACCAGCGTCTAGATTTTTTATAAAATTCTATCGCGCACATTTACCAATCGAAAAATTCCAACATTCAACTTGTACTTCGTCAGAGGTAGAGCATGCAAAGCCGCTTTCACGGTTGGTCCGCACAGGTGCTCGATGTGAACGATATAGAGGCAGTCATGCGAGATATCGACAAGTATGGGTTCGCTATCGTCCACGACAAATGGCGATTCGATGCGTCAGACTTCAAGCGTATGGCGGCGCTCTATCATCTCGGGCCGATGTATCAGTCCGATTTCAACCGCCGCATGCACATGGAGGGCATGTCAGCGTATGGCATCAACCAGGTCGGCGGTTTAACGAGTGGTCAACATGATGTATTCAACGGCACGTCAGGCGTGGCCTTGCATACCGATGGTTCCTACTTGCCCATTGGTACGATCAAGACGTCGATCCTCCTTTGCAAGCAACATGCGCTTGGCGGCGGCGAATCGATGCTGTTCGATAGCCTATCGGCATTTCAGGCGCTTTCCCGACATCATCCAGAACTCGCCCAGTGTCTGCTAGCGCCTAAGGTATTCCGACGCAGATCGACCGATCCGCGCCTGAAGAGACAATATGAGTACATCGGCCCTGTGTTTCTCGCTACAAAAGATGGTGGAGTTGTTGGCTGCTTCACCTTAGACGTGACTGCGGACTGGGACTATTCGCGCCGTGTCGACCCTCGAGTGCTCGACGCTGTGTCTTACTTGACCCGCCTTGCCGAGCCGGATAGCGGGTACACGCTGAGCTTCACCCTCCAAAAAGGACAAGCCTTGATCATGCGCAACGATCAGCTTTCACACGGGCGAAACGCCTATGTCGACGATCCTGTCAATCCGCGTGTTCTACTGCGAGGTCTATTTTTTTCGGCTCCACGCACGCGCTACGTAGAAAAAACTCTCTAACGCTTCGGCTTCCAGGTCATTATATAAAACCCGGAACAGATCACGAATATGACTGCACAGATGCTTACATCCCAATGGTCCGCATGGATGTCTTACAGCGAGCATGAGTTCGACACGCGCATTCGGAGCGACATTGAAAAATACGCGATTGACGACGATATCACTTCTGCCATCGTCGAATTCGTACATGAATATCGGGCTAGCGGAAGAAACTGGAGTAGCAGGGGACTGCGAGGTGACGAAGTGTTGGCACCCATGCTCGGCCTGGCGGATCGCGCTCCCAAGATGTTTGAATTGCTACGCGCACAGGTCGCGCAGGCCGAGCAAAACAAATGGCTTGGCGGCAGCCTGCATGAAGAGGTCGCCTCCGCACAGAAGCAGTACACGAAGTTCGCCATCGTGTCGACGCCGCGCTCCGGTACGCACCTCTTGCGCACACTGCTCGGCTCACATCCATGCATCGAGATGCACGGTGAAGCATTCAATCGGTTCGGCCAGCACTTGCTGCCATACTCCGTACAAGACACCAGCGCAGAGCATATTCTTGAGCGACATCTATTTCGCCCCTACTTCGAGTATGTGGAAGCGGTTGGATTTGTGCTCTTTCGCGATCTCGACACAGAGTGGGCAGGTGCAAACGTATGGAAGGCATTAGCCGAATTGCCGGATCTAAAGATCATTCTGCTAGATCGGCGCAACCGTCTCGAACGACTGGTATCGCTCAAGAAAAGCCTGCTCGATCAGGTCTGGTACGTCGGTCGTGACGATAAGAGATATCGGAAAAATATCAAACTGACCATTTCACATGGGGAACTCGTAGACTTTATCGACCAGGATCTTGCCAATCGAGCAAAGTTCCATAAATACTTTGATCGCCACGAAATCCTGCCAATCGAATACGAGGACATGCTCGCCAAACCGGAATCTATGCACGCAAAATTACTCGATTTCCTTCGCGTTTCGGCCGCAAGACTCGAACAAGGAACAGGAAAAAAGGAAACATTGTCGGTCTGGTCGACGATCGAAAACAACGACCAATTGAAGTCGGAACTTCAGGGCACACAATATGAGTACTATCTCTAGATCACGCCGCTATTGGCCGCCGTATACACCCATGAACGCCGAGGATTGCCGGCCTAGAATCGTGCGCGGCCAGGGGAGTTATCTCTACGACGATACGGGCCGGCGCTATCTAGACGGCATATCGGGCAGTTATAATCATTGCCTTGGTCATTCTCACCCGGCCCTGATCGATGCGGTCAAGCAGCAGATAGATACGCTTGTCCATGCGTGCAACATTGGCTCAAGCACGTTACTGCCAGAGGCACTCGCAGAACGACTCGGCGATGCGCTGGCACCATCGGGACTCGCACATACGTTCCTTGTGAGCGGTGGTAGCGAGGGAGTCGAAACCGCACTGAAAATGGCGTGGCACTATCAAATCAGTCGCAACCAACCGCAGCGGACGCGAGTCGTGGCGATCGATGGCGCCTATCATGGCTGCACGCTCGGGGCGATGGTCGCAACGCGACGTGCCTTCATCAACGAAGGCGCATTACCATTTGTCTCCACCTGTTCGATGACGATGCCTCTACCGCAGAGCCTCGACGACTTGCAGGCATGGGAAGCGCTTCTTACCGAACACGGATCGACCGTGGCAGCGCTCATCATCGAGCCGGTGATGGCGATGGCAGGGACACGTCAATTTCCGGACGGCTTTTTGCGAGCACTGTCCTCGCTCGCCAGAGCGCACGACATTCCTTTGATTTGCGACGAAGTCTATTGCGGCATCGGAAGAACCGGAGTTCTATGCGAATCGGCCTCTCAGGGGGCCAGTCCGGATATCGTCATTTTCAGCAAGAATCTCGGAGGCGGCTTTCCGATCACCGCCGTCATGACAACACCACATATTGCCGACAGTTTCGCTTCACAACCTTTTCCGCTTTTCCGGCATGGACATACGCAATCCGGCAACCTGCTAGGTTGTCGCGCCGCCTTGTTCATTCTCGACCACCTACACACACAGGACTATTATGAAAACGTCCGAATGAAGGGGGAACGTTTATTACAGAAGATTCGCGAAAATTTGCCGGTGACGAGCAATGTCGTGAGTGCACAAGGAAAAGGATTAATGCTGTCGATCACTTTGAATTCTCCAGAAGCATGTGGAGACGTGCAATACGAAGCGCGCCGGCATGGATTAATCATCGGAGCTGCGGATCGGCATCTGAAGCTTGCGCCACCTTTCACCATCGATGACACTGAAATCGACGAGCTGACGCAGCATCTTATCTATGCGATAAGCAACGCGCCGCGCCATTGACTCTTTATTTTCATGCGAGATAACACATGACGTCTGGATATTTTTCGCTCGAGCAGATTGCGGGAGGAACACTCCATGACACCCCATTCAACTGGGGTGAATTACAAACAATATGGCGTAACGATGCGCTAGCATACAGACTGGCAAGTGAGTTTCCGACAGAAGGGTTCAACTTCCGCGAACGCAACGGCGGACATTTTTATCGACGCACCGTTGTTCCGTTAAGTTCGCTCGACGTGGACGAACCTGCAACCTTATCCGATGCATGGCGTGCAATGTGCGAGGAACTCGTATCCGACGCGTTCAGGTCGGCCATGACTGAGCTCTGCGGGACGGATTTGACGGAATTCCCGATGGAAGCCGTTGCGTTTCGCGGAGGACAAGACACACACTACCTGCCGCATGTCGATGCTTCGTTGCGCCGAGGTTTTCGTCTGATTGTCTATTTCAATTCCCGCTGGGAACTCGACTGGGGTGGATTGCTTCGCATTCTCAATCCTCGAGATCACAGCGAAGCTCACTACGTCGTGGCTCCAGTGATAGGAAACGCCACTTTGATAATTCGCGACGGGTGTTACGAAGATACGTGGCATGAAGTGACGCGATTGTCCGCAACAGGCGGACTCACTCGCAACACCCTCAACGTAACCTACTATGAACCAGGAACGACAAAAACAGCGCAGTGAGACGATGATGAGTCTATGCCGCAGGAAAAAGCTCGTGATGCTTTACGGCCCACCCGCCGTTGGGAAATTGACCGTCGGCAAGGAAGTGGCGAAGCGACTCTCTGCAACTCTTTTTCATAACCATCTGACTTACGATCTCGCTACAGCTTTACTAGATGCCAATAGTAGTTTCGAGACTCGCCGGCGATTTGCCTGCCGATTGAGGCTCGATGCGATTTCTTTATTGCTCGAATCCGATAATCGCGACATCATCACAACGTTCTGCTATAGCGGGCCCGATGATGATTGGTATGTCGACGCACTCAAATCGCTCTGTACGAACTATTGGACGACGCCTTACTTTGTTCAACTAAAGGCTCGTCACGACCAACTCATCGACAGAGTGGAGAATGCCGATCGACGCGCATTCGAGAAGGTCAACAGTTGTGACCAACTTGCTGCGATTTTGAAAGATTGCGCATATACAGCCCCAATCCGGACGGTCAACCATCTCTGTATCGACACATCGGATCTTTTGCCAGGCGAAGCTGCTGTTGCGATTGTGAAATGGAGCGACTGCGCATCCTAAAACGCGTGACACCAAATCCGCTGCGAACAACATCCGGGCGGCACCTTTCGACACCGATGTACTAGGGCAATTCGACTGAACTTAGAAATGCATCACACGCTATCGCCATCCTAGATGGATCGGGGCGATGCTGACGCAATATTTGCGGCACCGGTTGCCGACTCGCCGGTCGTCGTATCGCCCACCATTGGATTGGCACGCCGATTCATCGGTGTTCGGTATAGTCTCGCTCATGATCCTGCGCACCTCCCTTCTGCTATTGACTGCCGCCCTCTGCGGCAGCACTCCCGCTCTTGCCGAATCCCTCGATGCCCAGCGCCCGGCGCTACGCGCAGCAATCGAGGATGCCGAGCAAGGGCACTTCGATCCCGCCCAGGCCGCCGCATTCAAACAGCATCCGCTGTACGGCTGGCTGGAGTACGCCTACCTGCGCCGCACGATCGACCAGGTATCCGACGTACAGGCGCAGGACTTCCTCAAGCGCTACGCAGGGCAGCCGGTGGCCGAGAGTTTCCGGGCGCTATGGCTGGCAGCGCTGGCACGGCGCCAAGATTGGCCGACACTGCTGGCAAACTGGAAACCCACCGATAATCTCGGCCTGCGCTGTGCGCAGCTCAACGCGCGCCAGGCCACCGGCCATGCCGATGCACAGTGGGTCCAGGAAGCGCAGGCATTGTGGCGCAGCAGCGTCAAATCGTCATCGACCGATGGCTGCGATACGGTCTTCGACGCATTGCAAGCGCGCGGTGGCATCAGCGATGCACTGCGCTGGGAACGGGTGGAAGCAGCGGCGGACGCGCAACAGCCTGCGGTGATGCGTGCCGCCGCGCATGGCCTGCCCGCTACCGAACTGAGCCTGGCCAACGATTACGCCGCCTTCCTGGACGCGGTACACCCGCGCGCACTGAACTGGCCCAAGACCGAGCGCAGCCGCAAGGTGGCAGTGGACGGACTGGAGAAGCTGGCCAAGACCGATCCGGATGCGGCCGAGCAGCAATTGCCGCAGTTCGCCCAAACGCTCCAGTTCAGCGAGGCGCAGCGCGGTGCGGTGCTGTACCAGATCGCGCTGTGGACGGTGGCCTCCTACGGCCCGGACTCGGCGCGCCGGCTCAATGCAGTGCCGGAGTCCGCCTACGACGAGCGCCTGCACGAATGGCGCGCACGCGAAGCGATGGCGCGTGGCGACTGGCCAGCGGCACTGATCGCGATCGGCAAGATGCCGGCGGCGCAACGCAACGATTCGCGCTGGCAATATTTCGAAGCACGGCTAGCCGAAAAGACCGGCAACACCACCGAGGCGCAGCGGCTATACCGGGCGGCGGCTACGGCCTCCACCTTCCACGGCTTCATGGCCGCCGATCGGCTCAAGCAACCCTACGCGCTGTGCCCGTGGGAACCCAACGATAGCACGCAGATGCAGGCCGTCGTCGCCCGCGATCCGGCCCTGACCCGCGCGCTGGAACTGTTCAAGATCGACCGCATCGGCTGGGCAACGGCCGAATGGAACGATGCACTGAGCCGCTTCGACGACACCCAGCGGCGTCTGGCGGTGGAGGTGGCAAGCCACAACGGCTGGTTCGACCGTGCGGTGTTCTCGCTGGGTAAGCGTCCTGAGGAACAACGCCTTTATCTGCTGCGCTTCCCACTGGACCACACCGCCAGCATCCACCGCGAAGCCGGCAAGAATGCGATCGACCCGGCATGGGTCACCGCCGAGATCCGCGCCGAAAGCATTTTCAACCCGAACGCACGCTCGTCGGCCAATGCCATGGGGTTGATGCAGTTGCTGCCCGCCACCGGCGCCAACGTCGCCCGTGCCATTGGCCTGACCAGTTATAGCGGCGCCGCCAGTCTGTACGACCCGGACATCAACATCACCATTGGCACCGCTTACCTGCGCCAGTTACTCGACATCTACGGCAAGCCTTACCTGACCATCGCCGCATACAACGCTGGCACCGGACCCGCCACGCGTTGGCAAACCCAGCGCCCCGACTACGATGGCGACTTCTGGATCGAGACGATCAGCTACAAGGAAACCCGCGAATACGTGGCGCGTGTCCTGGCCTTCAGCGTGATCTACGACTGGCGCCTGAACGGCAACGCCCTGCCCATCAGCGAGCGCATGCTCGGCAAGTTCGACGCCCCGCGCAAGACGTTCGTCTGCGCGAGCGTCGGCAATCACCAATGAACACGCGCAACCTCACATTGCAAGGGCAGCGGCGCTGCGACACCGTTGCTGTCGTATGTTCCGGACGCCGCATCTCGCCTCGCGTGCCATGAAGACCTACCTCGTCGGCGGCGCGGTTCGCGACGCCCTGCTCGGACTGCCGCCCGGCGACCGCGACTGGGTGGTGGTCGGCGCCACCCCAGACCAGCTCCTGGCACTGGGCTACAAGCAAGTTGGCCGCGATTTTCCGGTATTCCTGCACCCGCACAGCGGCGAGGAATACGCTTTGGCGCGTACCGAACGCAAATCCGGGCGCGGCTACCACGGCTTCGTGATCCAGGCCGATCCGTCGGTGACCCTGGAGGAGGATCTACAGCGGCGCGACTTCACCATCAACGCAATCGCCCGCGACGAAGACGATGGACGTCTGCTCGATCCATATGGTGGCGTGCGCGATCTCCAACGCCGCGTGCTGCGCCACGTCGGCCCGGCCTTCGGCGAAGACCCGCTACGCGTGCTGCGCGCGGCACGGTTCATGGCGCGGTTGGCGCCGCTCGGCTTCCAGATCGCCCCGGACACCATGGCGTTGATGCGCGCGATGACGGCCAGTGGCGAATTGGAAGCACTGGTGCCCGAACGGGTATGGCAGGAATTGCGACGCAGCCTCGCCTCGGCACAGCCTTCCGCCTTCCTGCGAACCCTGCACGATGCCACTGCGTTGCGCTGCGTGCTACCGGAACTGGACGCGCTATACGGCGTGCCGCAGCGCGCCGAATACCATCCGGAAATCGATACTGGCCGCCACCAGGAACTCGTCAGCGACATGGCCGCGCGGCTCGCGCCGGGCGATGCGCTGATCGGATTCGCCGCACTGACTCACGACCTGGGCAAGGCGCTGACACCACCGGCCGAATGGCCACGCCACCTCATGCACGAACAACGCGGCGTGCCAGCGCTGCATGGGCTATGCGAGCGACTGAAGGTCCCGCAGGAACATCGGCAACTGGCCGAGATCGCCTGTCGCGAGCATTTGAACGTACACCGCCTGGCCGAACTGCGCGACCGCACCGTGCATGAACTGCTGCAACGCTGCGACGGTTTCCGCAAGCCCGAGCGCATCGCACAACTGGCACTGGTGTGCGAGGCCGACAAGCGTGGCCGCCTCGGCAGCGAAGATGCCGACTACCCACAGGGACGCGACCTACAGCATCTGCATGCCGCCGCATTGGCCATCAATGCCCGCGACCTGGTCGCACAAGGCCTGAGCGGCCCGCAGATCGGCGAGGCGCTGGCCAACGCGCGGATCGCGGCAATCGCCGCCGCACGTGCAGGCGTTCGCGCTTCCGAAGCCAACCGTCGCTGATGTCCTGCGACTGCGCACAAGCGAAAAGCATTGCAACGACGATCTTCCAGCGCAGCATCCTGACCTAAGACAGGGCGTTCGTCGCACCCACATCGACGGCAAACCGACGACCGCACCACAGCGGCGTGCCACTGGCGATGCACGCATCGTCTCGACAATGTCGCTTGACCGAACTATTCCATCTCCCCACCGATCCAGGTGTGCCGCACCCGCAGCGCGTCATCGAGCAAGACCAGATCGGCCTGGTAACCCGGTGCGATGTGGCCGTAACGATGATCCAGGCCCAAGCATTGGGCCGGATACAGCGATGCCATGCGCGCAACTTCCTCCAGCGGCAGACCCAGCCAGCGCACGCTGTTGCGCACCGCGCTCGCCATGTCCAAGGCCGAACCGGCTAGGGCACCGGCGGCATTGCGTACCACCCCATCGATCGCGGTGATGGTTTCGCCATACAAGTCGAACGCCGGGCTGTCCGCACCCACCATCGGCATCGCGTCGGTCACTAGGAACAGCGAGCCGCGCGGCTTGGCCGCCAGCGCCACACGCAGGCTGGCCGGATGCACATGGACGCCGTCGACGATCACCCCGCACCAGGCGTCACGGTCTTCCAGCGCGGCACCCACCGCACCAGGATCACGCCCTTGCAGCGGCGACATCGCGTTGTACAGATGGGTGAAGCCACACACGCCCGCGTCCAAGCCTGCACGGATTTCTTCGTAACTACCGGCCGTGTGCCCGGCGAACACGCGCGCACCGGTCGCGACCAAGGCACGGATACTCTCGGCTGGCAAGCGCTCCGGCGCCAGCGTGATGAGCGTGACACCGTTATCCAGGGAACTCACCAGGGCCAGCTCCTCGGCATCGGGCACGCGGAACTTGTCGGCATTGTGGGTTCCCTTGCGCGCCGGGGCCAGATACGGGCCTTCCAGATGGATACCGAGCACGCCCGGCACGCCATCGGCGATGGCTTGGCGAGTGGCGGCAATGGCCGCGCGCATCACCTCCACGTCGTCGCTGATCAAGGTCGGCAGATAACCGGTGGTACCGTAGCGGCGGTGCGCCTGACCGATGCGGCGCAGCGCGTCCACGTCGGTACGGTTGTTGAACAGCACTCCACCACCGCCATTGACCTGCAGATCGATGAAGCCGGGCAGCAGGCTGCTACCACCCAAATCGTGCTGCACCGGCGCCGCGGCAACGCGCGGATCGGCGTCGTCGAGCAGCGCGAGGATGCGTTCGCCGTCGAGCAGCACACTGATGCCATCGAGGAAACCGTCTTCGCCAAGCACGCGAGCATTGCGCAGCGCCGTTTTAGTCATCACACCGTCTCCGTCACTTTGTTCAGATGCGGCGGCAAATCCGGGTTGTAGCCACGACGCAGCGCCAGTGCGTTGATCGCGCGATAGAAGCTCTGGATCGCCAGCAACGGCGCGCAGACCGGATGCGGCGCCGCGACCAAGGGCAGATCGCCGTTGGCGCTGGCCAGCCAAACCTGCGCGCCACGGCCACGGAATTCCTCGGCCAGACGCCGGGTTCCCTCACCCACTTCATCGGGTTGATCGAACGCCAACACTGGAAACCCCGGGCCGACCAGGGCCATCGGGCCGTGCTTCACTTCCGCCGAACTGTACGCCTCGGCGTGCAAACCGCAAGTTTCCTTGAATTTCAGCGCGGCCTCCTGCGCAGCCGCCAGGCCCAGGCCGCGATCGATCACGAACAGATTGCGGGCATCGACCAAGCCATCGGTGAGCGGACGCCAATCGGCCTGCCAGGCCGAACGCAGCGCCTGCGGTAGCGTCTGCAGCGCCGCCAACAACGCCGGATCGTTTTTCCAGTGCGCGCCAAGTTGCAGGATCGCCGCCAACGAGGCCAGATAGCTTTTGGTCGCCGCCACGCTCTTCTCCGGACCGGCACACAGCGGGAGGACGGTGTCGGCCAGTTGCGCCAGCGGCGAGTCCTCGACGTTGACCAGCGCCACCACTCGCGCACCGGCCGCTTTCGCCGCTTCGGCGTTGCGCAACAGATCCGGGCTCTTGCCCGATTGCGAGATCACCAAATACAGCGCGCCACGCAAGCGCAGCGGCGCTTCGTAGACCGAGCCGACCGACGGCGACGCCGAGGCGGTCACCACGCCGAGCTTGGTCTCGAACAGGTATTTGGCATAGGTCGCGGCGTGATCGGAGCTGCCACGCGCACAGGTCACCACGAACGGCGGCGGATCGGCACGCAACGCAGCGGCAAGCGCACTCACCGTAGCCTGGTTACGCTCGAACTGGGCGGCGATCACCGCAGCGGCTTGCGCGGCTTCGTTGAACATCAAGGTTTCGGTTTCGGAGGGCAGCACCATGGGCAAGGTCACATCGGGTCGGGAGAGAAAGAAGAGCGGGCATGAGGTTGCATCGGCGCGGTCGAGCCACGCACCACCAGTTGCGGCACGAACCCCTGGTTATGCAACACCGCTGGATGGTCTTCGTAGGCATCGCTGCGCAACTGGCCGATCAGCAGCCGCGCCGCATGGCGTGCGATATCTTCGGTGGCTTGTTTGGCGGTCGTCAGCGCCGGCCACGACTGGCGCGAGAACGGGCTGTCCTCGAAGCCGGCAATAGAAAGATCGTAGGGCACGTTCATGGAAGCCGACTTAGCCGCGGCAAGCACACCGGCGGCGATCTCGTCGTTGGAGCCGAAGATCGCGGTCGGCGGCTCGCGCAACGCCAGCAAGCGCCGCGCGCCGCGAAAACCATCGTCGAAGGTGTAGTCGCCCGGCACCACCAGGTGCTTGTCCAGCGCAATACCGTAGTCCTTCAGCGCGGCCTCGTAGCCGGCGTAGCGCTCGCCGCTGGAGCGATGCGCGACCCCGCCCCAGAGGAAGCCGATGCGCTGATGACCGAGCTGGATCAGGTGTTCGGTGATCTCGTAGGCAGCCGCACGGTCGTCGACATAAACGCACCCCCCGTCTTTCGGGTCCTCGGTCGCGGCGATGATGCGCACGTTCTTGATGCCGCGCGTGGCCAACGCGGCGACCAGATCCGTGCGCTCGGAGATCGGCGCAGTGAGTACCAACCCGGCCAGGCGCGAACGTTGGGCCCATTCGGCCAGTTCCTCGGCCAACATCGGCGCGGTCGAATCGCAGGGATGAATCTGCACGCCGAAACCAGTCTCGCGACAGGCGGCAAGCACTCCATTTTGCAAGCCGATGATGTGGTATGGATTGGGATTGTCGTATACCAGCCCGATCACGAACGGGGTGATGCTGCGCAGGTTGCGTGCCGAGGGGTCCGGCTCGTAGTCGAGTTCGGCGATGGCATGCAGGACGCGCGAGCGCGTGGCCTGCATCACCGAGGGTTCGTTGTTGATGACACGCGACACGGTTTTCAACGACACCAGTGCCCGCTCGGCGACGTCTTTGATGGTGGGTCTACGCATACTGCGTTCCTGTATGCCGGGAAGTGCGCTCATGATGCGCGATCACGCGCCTGCATGGCCTGACCGACGCGGTGGCCAAGCAGCGAATAAAACAGGATGTACAAATAACAGGGCAGCATCAGCAGCAAGAACACCAACTGAAAATCGACATGCTGTTTCAGCACCGCGAACAACTGCGGAATGACCGCGCCACCGGCGATCCCCATCACCAACAATGCCGAGCCGATTTCGGTAAAACGGCCCAGGCCCTTGATCGCCAGCGGAAAGATCGCCGGCCACATCATCGCGTTGGCGAAGCCGAGCGCGGCGACGAACCCCACCGACACGTAGCCGTGGGTGAAATACGCGCCGACCGAGAACAACATGCCCAGTACCGCCGACACGCTGAGGTAGCGCGCCTGCGAAATCAACGTCGGGATCACCACCAGGCCGACCACATACCCCGCGAGCATCACCGCCAAGGTATAAGACGTGAACAACTTGGTCTGATCCAGTGGCAGGTGGAAGCCATTGCCGTAGGTACCGATCGCGTCGCCGGCCATCACTTCCACGCCCACGTACACGAACAGGCACAGTACGCCCAACCACAGATGCGGGAACTGGAAGATGCTGCGCTTCTGCACGGCGCCACCCACCGCCACCGGCGTGGCATTGGCTTGCTCGGCCTGCAACTCCGGCAACGGCGAGAACAACACGCCGATCGCCACCACTACCAGCACGCCGGCCATCACCAGATACGGCGTATGGATCTTGGCGGCGAAGGCGGTGAGCAGCGTTTCCTTGGTCGCCGGATCGGCTGCCTGCATCTGCGCGGCCAGATCGCCGATGCCGTGCAACACCAGCGTGCCGATCAGGAACGGCGCCAGGATGCCGGCAATCTTGTTGCAGATGCCCATCACCGCGATCCGCCGCGCCGCGCTCTCGATCGGGCCGAGGATGCTGATGTAGGGATTGACCGCGGTCTGCAACAACGCCAGACCACTACCGATCACGAACAGCCCGGCCAACGCACCGGGATAGAACCGCTGCGTGGCGAACTGTCCGAACAGCGCAGCGCCAAGAGCCATCACCAACAGACTCAGTGCCAGACCCTTCTTCATACCAGTGCGCTTGAGAATCCACGACGACGGCAACGCCAGAAAAAAGTACGACAGGTAGAACACCATCAGCACCAGGAAAGCGTTGACTTCGTTGAGATCGAACGCCAAGCGTACGAAGGTGATCAACGGCCCATTGATCCAGGTGAAAAAGCCGATGATGAAGAACAACAGGCCGACGATGGCGATCGAAACGAGAGGATTGGCAGGCCGTGCGTTGGTCATGGGCGGGGGCTCCGGGGTGGCGCGTGGATCGGCGATCAGCGTCGCAGTTCGGCGACGAAATCGTAGTAGTCGTTGTGGCAATACGTGTCGGTCAGTTCGATCGCGCTGCCGTCGCGGGAGTAGCCGACCCGCACCACATGCAGGATCGCCTCGCCTTCCTTCATGCCCAGGTGTCCGGCCAGCCGCACCGGCAGGTTGATGGCACGGAAATACTGCAGTGCGCGCACCACCGGGGTGCCACGCTCGTCCAGGTAGGCATAGAGCGAATCGACGATGGCCTTGGGATCGGGCACGACGTAGTGCGGCAGCACCGCTTCCTCGTAGGCCATGACCCGGCCATCGGCACTGCGCAAACGGGTCAGCTCCGTCACGGCAGTGTCCGGCGACAACCCCAGGCGCAGGATCTCCTCGCCATGGGCTGGGCGGGTACGCCGCTCCAGCCAGCGCGTACCCGGTTCCAGACCTTTCATGCGCACGGTCTCGCTGAAACTGGCCAGGCCGCTAAGCTGGTGCTGAATGTACGAGGTGACGAATGTGCCGGCGCCCTGCCGGCGCGACACCAGGCCCTGCTCGACCAGCGCGTCCACGGCCTGGCGCAAGGTCACCCGGGATACCCGTAGGTGTTCGCACAGTTGGCGCTCGGCCGGCAAGGCTTCGCCCGATTTCCATTGCCCGGCCTTGATCGCCCCCACCAGCTTGCTCGCCAATTGCAGATACAAGGGCGTCGGCGCATCCGAATCCACAGCCAGCGCCTGCAACCTGGGGTCGGCAGGCGGCTTGGGCTTGGTCATCGTGCTCTCCAGACCGAATAGATAGATCATATCCAATATAGTACCAATCCACGCGATGTGCACGCCGCGTGATGGATCGGCGTCGGCGCGAGGGCGATGCCCCGCCGGCAGCCAGCATCGCGGGGCATGTGGTGGCATGGTCGGCCTGCCCACCCATCATCGATTTCGGGCGTGCAGCGCCTCGGACCGGCTGCTGCCGCTAAGAGATGCCACGGCGCTCATCGCCCAGGCAGACGTCATCGGCGAAGCGCAGAGCAGACGCGACGGCCATCATCAACCCAATGGCGATTTTATCTACAACGGATAAGACCAATCCACGCGGCATCGCCCCTCACCGCGAACGACCGTTGACACGAAAAGGCCCCGGTGTCACGACACCGGGGCCCTGGCGCGGATCGCGCACTCTCAATGCCGGGACTGGATGTCCTCGTCGCGCGGGAACTGGACATGCCCGTCGACGTAATACGTCTTCTGATCGCCTCCGCTCGGCAAGGGCGGGATCGTATCGGTCACCACCATGCCGCGAATATCGGTAATGCGCACCTCCAGCATCTGTGCTCCAACGTTCTCGCCGACGAAATGGTTGTAGTCCGTCTTCGGCAGACTGATCCAGTCGCCGTCCTTCTTGTACTCGAACTTGACCACAGGGTAGAGATGGTTGCGTACCTGGATCGCCGCCCAGTAGGGCGAACTGCCATCCTTGATCCAATACTGAAGGTTGCCGGTGATCGGCGCTTGAACCACTTTCCAAGTGATCGGGATGTGACCGGCACTGGTATCGCCAATGGCCGAGAACGCATTAGGCGACATATCCATCGAACAATTGTCGCCTCCGTTATTGACGTCGTTGACGTACACAGTGACCGTGCCCTTGGGACCTTGCACCTGCAGATACGCACCGCCCAGCGCAGCCCTGACCCCGCCATAGTTGAGCTGAATCGGGTTGAGCGCGGTGATCATCGCATCCGACGGAGTTGGGTCAAGCAACATCGCGCCTCCCGAATATCCAGAGTAAGTATAGGTCCCAGTCCCATTACAGACGCTGCTCCAGTCATCCGCAGCAGCGGGCGGGACACTGGCAATTAAACTCAGCACAGCGAACAGACCGGCACTGCGCACAGCGGCGCGAATATGTCGTGCTTGCATAATGGTTTCCTAGTTAATGGGCACGGTGCGCCGCGCGGCGACCGGACGGCTGCCCGGCAAGCCGAATGTGGAAGATGCCCGTATGCAGCAACTTTGCGCGCGGCTGGAGAACGAACTTTTGGTCGGCGCCGTAGACGTCGAATGTGCCTGCGCGCAAACATTACGGCACGCCGAGGCTTCCATGCAGCAAACCATTTAATGCGGGTTATGTGAGTTCACCTACACATTGCAAAACGATTGATTCAGCGCCGCCACACACCACGCTCCAGATGCCAAAGCACATCGCGCAGCGGAGTGGCCACCGTCGCCATGCCGGCAACCACCCCAAGCGCGTCGGCCAACGCATCGAACGGATCGGCCGAACGCGTGCTGGTCCATGCTCCCTGCGCGAACTCGATCCCCACGCCCAACGCCAACAGTCCAAGCGCGGCCCAAGTCCAGGCGCGCGGACCGGCATAAAGCTGCACGGCGCCGGCGGCCAGCAACAGATAAGCGAGGAAATGCTCGACCTTGTCGCCCTCGGGCATGTCCAACAACTGCGGTGGCTGGGGAATCATGCAGAGGTAGATCAGCACGACAATGGCCAGCCACCACAGCCCCAGCCATAACCAAGGCCAACGGAAAGGACGCAACGCTCCCTTCACAAGCGCCAACTCACGTCGCCAGCCAGGAAAGCCGGGGCCAGCGCGACATCCCGCTCGAACCCCATCATCTGGAAACGCTCGCCCATCTCGCTGGGCAGTGTCAGACGCTTCACTTGCTGGCGCAGCCGCAGCCGCCCGGCGTCGTCGGTGCGCGCTTCGGCCTCGGCCAGGAGCGTGTCCAGGCCATTACCCAGCAGGAAACTGGCCTGGTTGCAGTAGCCCGCCAGATCGAAACCGGCCCCCGTGCCGGCCTCGGCCAACGCGGTGAAGTCCACCGACGCGGTCAGGTCCTGCAACCCCGGCCAGCGATACACATCAGCATGGCTGCGATGCCGGTAGAACGCGCGCAATGTGCCATCGTTGCGCTCGGGCAGATAGAACTCGCGACGCGGATAGCCGTAATCCACGAACAGCATCGCACCGCTGCGCAAGCCACCGGCCACGGCCTGAATCCAGTACGGCAACTGCGGCAGCAGTTCGGAGCGATAGCCATCGGGCAATGACGTCTCCAGATCGCGCTCCACATGCCGCACGGCCGCCGCCAGCAGCGCATCGGCGGGCTGCTCGCCTCGCTGGAAGCGACCGTCGCCGTCCAGGGTCACTGTCTCCTCGAAGACCTCGCCATCGCGCAGCACGAAGCGCGGCGTCGGCAACGCGTCGATCACTTCGTTGGCGAACAGCACGCCGTTCCAATCGTCATCGAACGGACGGTCCAGCCATTCAAGCAGCTCGAACACCGGCGGGATCAACACCCGCGCCAGACGCTCGCGCTGACGCGCGCGCAGGTCCGCACTGGGCTCCAGGATGGCATAGCGTTGGGGCAACGCATCCAACGCCGACAAGCGTTTGAGCATCACTTCGGCGAAAGCGCCGCTGCCGCCGCCTACTTCCAACATGCGCGCCTGCGGGCCCAATTGCCGCAACACCGGCGCCAGCGCGTTGGACACCGTGGCGGCGAACAACGCCCCCAGTTCCGGCGCGGTCACGAAATCGCCGGCATCGCCAAATTTGCTGCTGCCGGCGCTGTAGTAACCGAGTCCCGGCGCGTACAAGGCCAGTTCCATGAAACGCGAAAACGCAATGGCACCGTCACTGGCAGCGATTTCGGCGCGCAGATGCGCGACCAGGCGATTGCTGTGCGCCAGCGCATCGGCATCGGGCAATGGAAGATCGGTGGACATGCAGCACTGGATTGCGTGGACAATGCACAGCATAGCCGAGTACGGAATCCGCACATGCCTCATATCAAAGTCGCCCTGATCACCGGCAGCGCACGACGCATCGGCGCTGGCATCGCCCGGCACCTGCACGCGGCCGGCTATCGCGTGGCGCTGCATGCGCACACCTCGCAAACCGAACTACGGGCACTGGCGCTGGAACTGGAGAACGCACGCGCCGACAGTACCCTGACCCTGCAAGCCGACCTGCGCGATACCGCGCAATTACCTGGATTGGTGACGCAGTGCGTACAGCGCTTCGGCCGACTCGATGCGCTGGTCAACAACGCCTCCAACTTCTACCCCACTCCCTTGCACGAAGCCACACCGGCGCAATGGGACGACCTGTTCGCAGTCAACGCGCGTGCGCCGCTGTTCCTCGCCCAGGCCGCTACCGAGCAGCTACGCCAACACGGTGGCGCCATCGTCAACCTCACCGACCTGCATGCCGAACAGCCGTTGCGCGCGCATCCGTTGTACGGCGCCGCCAAAGCTGCCCTGGCGATGCTGACCCGCTCGCTGGCGTTGGAACTGGCGCCGCAGGTGCGGGTCAACGCCATCGCACCCGGCGCGATCCTGTGGCCGGACGCAGGCAAGGATCCCGCCGCGCAACAGGCGCTGCTGGCGCGCACCCCGCTGGCACGCACCGGCGACATCGCCGACATCGCCGAAGCGGTACGCTGGCTGCTCGACGACGCCCACTTCGTCACCGGTCAGACCTTACGGGTGGATGGAGGTCGAGGCCTATCCTGAGACCGGGACGATGCGTTCGAAACAGCCGGTGATGGCGGGGCATCGCCACCACGACACCGCGTATCTGGCACCGACATGGATCAAACCCTGCAACCGCGTCAGTCCCGCACACGCAGCAACGCGTGTGCGCCCTTGCCTGGTTCGATTTGCCCACAGCCGCTTCTCGGCAAGGGCATCGGGCGCTCCTGCTTCTACGCCATGCTCGACTTTACCCAGTCGCGCGCTCCTACCCTGGAGTCCCGGCCCCCTCCAGCGCCACCACCTCGAACACCGCTCCATGCTCGGCATGCGCCCGCCAAAGTGCCCCCAACGTCAGGCCACTGATCGGGTCGACGAAATCGGCGGCGATGTCAGCCAGCGGCTTCAGCACGAAGGCATGGCGCAGCTCGGGGCGCGGGATCCGCAAATTGCCTGGACCTTCGGCAATGCAGTCGCCATAGAACACGATATCGATGTCCAAGGTGCGGTCGCCAAAGCGCGGACCATTGCGATCGCGTCCGTGCGCGTCTTCCAGCGCATGCAACCAGGCGTCCAGCGGCATCAGGTCCCAATCCGTCTGCAACGCCACCGCGTTATTCAGGAATGCCGCTCCGTCGAAGCCCACCGCAGCGGTCCGGTACGTAGGCGACACCACGATCGGACCGAAGCGCTCATGCAATGCTTCGAGCGCGACGGCCAGGTGATGCTGCGGGCGCAGGTTGCTGCCTAGACTCAGTAGCACGGTGGTCATGCGATATTCGCGCATGCTGCGGCCATCAGCGTCAACAGCTAGCCAAGTCACTACAGCACCGCATAGAATCCGAGCGTGCCGGGCTTCGTCAGCCTCATACCCTCTGCGTCTGTCGGCGCGGAAAGCACGGTCCGCACGTTTTCGCCTCTCCCCTCTGGGGGCCAGCAATCGCGAGCGCGACCGAACTACTATGCCACCCTCCCCCGCGCGACACCCGGCCCAGCGCCCCCGGGAAACCAATCGCCTTGGAGTAGCTAACAAAACGACTGCGTCGCTGTCGGACGGCGTGGACAGTGCTCGGAATCCTCTTGTAGCACATGCACACTGCGGCTCCTTCGCACTACCCGCTCCGCCCGACAGCGACTGGCAACGTTGTGTTCGCCACCCTTAGCAGCGAAAAGCACAGACGCCGAATCCGCAAGAGCAACAGCGAATGGTTCAACTGCTCAAACGGAAGCGTGATCGCACCTCGGTGCGTTCTCTTTCAGATCGCTTGACTCGCTTCCCCGGGAACCGGCTTCTCAGCCACTTTCCAACGCATGTGCCACAGCGCGGAACACGCGTTGCATTTCCAACGGTTTGCGCAGCACGTGCACGGCGATATCGCTGGGAAAGTGATCGCGCTCCAGCACCGTGCCAGCTTCCTCTAGCACGATCGCCGGGCCCTGGTAACGCATTTCCTGGAGCGCCATCAGCAGGCTCACCGCCGACAGCAGGATGATGTCGCTGTCCACGATCACCAAGTCCGGCAGACCGTGTTCCTGCACGTCGCGCAGCGCCGCCGCGCCATCGGGTGCCAATTGCGGGCGGTAACCCTGACTGGACAGCGCGTTACCGAGCAGCGACAACCGCGTCGCCTCGCCATCCACCAGCATCACGCTTTGGCCCTTGCCCATCGGCAAGGACAACTCCGGCTCGACCGAAGGCATCGGGCTGCGCAATGGCAGCATCAATTCGAAACAGGTGCCTTCGCCCGGCGTACTGTCCACGCCGATGCTGCCGCCGTAGCCTTCGACGATACGCTTGCACGAGATCAGGCCGAGACCGGTGCCATCCGGTTTTGTTGTAAAGAAGGGACTGAACAGACGCGCCTGCGTCTCCGCATCCATGCCCATACCGCTGTCGCGGACCAGGATACGGACCTGATCGCGACCGTTTGTGCCGATCGCCTGGATGGCCGAGAAGGTCAGCCTCCCTCCGTTGGGCATCGCCTGAATCGCGTTCAATCCCAGGTTGAGCAGACACTGCTGCAATTCGGTGTAGTTGGCCTCAATCGACAGGGACGCATCGGCCACCTCCACCTGCAAGGCCACCCCCTCTGGCAGGCTGCTCTTGAGCAGCATCTGCACGGCCTGGAACAGTTCGGCGATGCAGACACGCTGACTGGGCGTGCGCGAACCGCGCACGAACGACAGCATCGACTCGGCCATCTCGTGACCACGTCGACCACACTCGGCAATGACATCGGCCAGATGTCGCAGTTGCGGATCGTCGCTGCGTCCGACCATCAGTTCCGGCACGATCAGCAAGGGCTGCAGAATATTGCGCAGATCGTGGCTGAGGCCGGCAGCGAGCAGGGCCAGACTCTCCAGCCTCTGCGCGCGCATCAACTCTCGCTCCACCCGCTGCCGCTCGCGTTCGGAGCGTGCTTCACGGATCGCACGTGTCACCGCCGACGGCAACCGGGTGGGATTGTGCTTGATGATGTAGTCGTTGGCGCCATCGCGCAGCGCCTCGACCGCAGTCTCTTCGCCAATCGTGCCGGAGACGAAAATAAAGGGCACCACGCTGTCATGTTCGCGCAACACCCGCAGCGCCCGATGTCCGGAAAATCCCGGCATGCTCAGGTCGGATAATACGATGTCGGGAGCAAACTCGCGCAGCGCCTCACGTAGCGCTGGTTCGCTTTGCACGCGATGGAACGTCGCCTCCAGACCGGCGTCCAGCAATTGGTCGGACAGCAACTCGGCATCCTCTGGCGAGTCCTCCACCATCAGGATCCGGATTGGGCCGAACTTGGGGCCGGTCATAGGCATGGGTGCTTACTCTTCGTCCGGAGCCTGATTGATCAGTGCCCAGAACGTTCCCAGCGTCTTTACCGCAGTGAAGAACTGGTCCACGTCCACCGGTTTGACCACATAGGCATTGACACCCAGATCCCAGCTACGGGCCAGGTCGCTTTCCTCGCGCGAGGACGACAAAATCACCACTGGCAGACGCTTGAGCGACTCATCGCTGCGCACCATCCTGAGCACTTCCAGGCCATCCAGGCGCGGCATCTTGATGTCCAGCAGCAACACCGCGGGCATCCCTTCCTCGCGCTTGGCGTAGGCACCGCGACGCAGCAGGTAATCCATCGCTTCCACACCGTCCTCGACGTGCACGATCGGATTGGCCAGGCGAGCATCGCGTAACGCATCCATCGCCATTTCAGCATCGGCGGGACTATCTTCGGCCAGCAGGATGGTGCGAATGGCAGTCATGCGATCAACTCGGTGGTGGGCGCTTCGAGCGCCGGTGGCAAAACGAAGTGGAAGGTGGCGCCCTCGTCCGGCGCGGCCTCGGCCCAGACATGTCCGCCATGGCGGGCGAGCACGCGGCGTACACTGGCCAGACCAATGCCGGTACCCGAGTACTCGCTCGCCTTGTGCAGACGCTGAAATACGCCGAATAATTTGGCCGCATAGGTCATGTCGAAACCGGCACCGTTATCGCGCACAGTGAAGTGATGGCTACCGTCCGGCTCTATTTGATAGTCAACCTCAATCTGCGCGATCTCGCGTTTGGCGCTGTACTTGACCGCGTTATCGAGCAGATTCAACCACAACTGGCGCATCATGTTCTCGTCGACGACCAGAACCGGCAGCGGCGCGACGCGCCATTCGATGCGATGGCCGCTACCGGCATGGTCGGACTGGTAATTGGCGTCGAGTACCGAGCGCGTCTCCGCCACCAGCGACTGCATGTCCACCGACTGCAAGCGCATGGCGCTACGGCCCAGACGCGAATACACCAGTAAATCGTCGATTAACGAAGCCATGCGCCGCGCCGAAGTGCCGATCACCTCTAGGTAATGCCGGCTCTTTTCGTCGGCGACCGTGTCAAGGTGCCGCACCAGCTTGTCGGCGAACCCAGCGACATGGCGCAGTGGCGCACGCAGGTCGTGCGAAACCGAGTAACTGAAGGCTTCCAGTTCGCGGTTGACCTCCGACACCTGCTCCACTTTGCCCTCCAACTGCCGATTCAAATCCTGAATCCGCTGTTGCGCGGACTTCTGCAGGGTGATGTCGCTGACCGTCATCAGCACCACCTCATCCTCGCTATCCGGCAACGGCATGCGCCGCGCGTTCAACAGCATGATCCGGGCCACACCGTCCGCACCGACTTGTTCGTGCTCGAAATCCCAAAGTTCGCGCCCGCGCAACAAAACATCGGCCAGACGCTGACCGATGACAGGATCCCGCCAGACGCCATCGCCCACCTCGACCAACATCTTCGGCGCACCGTCGTCCGGTTCCAGGCCGTACAGTTCGGCGAACGCGGTGTTGTGCATCAACATCCGCTGCGAGCCGTCGAGCAACACGATCGGCTCGCGCACGGTCTGCAGCACCGCTGCAGCACGCCCATTGGCGCGCAGCATGTCGCGCTCGGCATGCAGGCGCCGGCCGATCTGCCGCTGCAAAAGCCAGATCACCAGACCCAGCAACAACAACTGCACCGCGAGGGACACCCAGCTCACTCGCGAAGCCAGCGCACGCCGTCGCTCGGCATCGGCGACACGGCGCATCAGCAGTTCGTCTTCGCGCTGCCGAAACTCATTGGTCAAACCGCCGACCGGATTGTCTGCCGTCATCTCTTGGATCAGCGCACCAATCTGCTTCGGATCGCGGTTCTGGGCGATACGTTCGGCCAGCAGACTGCGCCGCTCCAGCATGCTTTGCAGTCGCCCGATACGCATCTGCTGCTCCGGGTTGTCACGGGTCAATTGGGCCAGACGTGCGACGTTGGACACCAGTAATGCGCGTGTCTGCCTAAGGCGTGCCTTGAGCGACGGCGAGTCGGTATCGTGCGACATCGCCATCGCCGAGGACTCCATCTCGCGCACATCTGCCTGCAACTCGCCCAAGGCCGCAGTGACTTCCTGGCTATGGCTAAGCCAGTCGGCAGCGCGCAGGGTTGCAGCGTTCATCTGCCGCAGCAGCAACGACGGCAGAATCACGATCAAAACGACAGCCAGCGCCAGCACCGGCAGGCGCCAGCGATCCCAGACGTCGTGTTTGGCGATGATCTGCATACCTAAAAACTATGAAAAGAGAACGGTGACGGCATCGCAGGCGCGCATTGTCGCCCATCTCCCCCGGCCAATGATGAACCATTCAGGCATACCGCAACACCCCGGCCGCAGTACTTTGAAGCACTTTATCCCAAGCACTGGACACAAAGAAACGGGCGGCTTGCACGCCGCCCGAGTAACGCATCCAACATTGCACATTCAGTGGACTGGATCGCCCTATAGAACGGCGGCGGCATCGACCACGTTCAGGGCCTGAGACGACCTCCCGGCACGCACCAGCAAGAAATCGGCATGGGCACGCAAACGCCGACATTCGGAGTGGCTCAAGTCTGCGTCCAACTCCAGCATCAACGCGGAAAAGGACGGCCAGAAGATGGCGTCTTCATGGGCACTGGCCAACAGTATGCACAGTTGCGCTTCGAGCTTGCGTACCGCCACAAGCAGAGCAGACGGTCGCGCTCCCTGACCTGAAAGTGCGGCATCTAACGCCGCCGCCGCCGCCGCCGCATGGCTTGCTCCAGGATGAGTATTCGTGTCCAACATTTTGACTATCAGTTGATCAACATAACTCCATGATGTCCGAGCGGGTGTCAATGCGGCGCGAAATGGGACAGGCATCGCAACGCGATCCTTGCAAAAAGCAGAGAGAACATATATAGAACGATGCGTTACATAAATCGCCATCATCCACGGGGCGCACCGCTCCGCATGCGGCGGCAGAGCTTACTGGATCAGGTCATGACGGCACCGATCTTGAGGCCCGAGGCGACCACTGTCCTGCCTACGCCGCTCATCTTGGCCTCCGACACCGCCTGATCGTGTTGCATTTTGGTCTTGACCAAGCCAGAGCACTTGACAGCAGCGTTGACGCTATCGACCTTGACGCTGGTCGCGGACGCCTCCTTGGTTGCGCGCCAATCCGCCTTCGCCTCGGTATCGCGCTCGGCCGCACCGACATGCCGCACGCTGTCGCACTCGCCCATGCTGCCATGGTTCTTGCCAGCACTGATCGGGGGATCGGCGGCGAACACATAGGCAACGCATGCGACCGGCGCAGCATTGCGCAGCGTGCGTGCAGTGAACGTTGTCATGGGACATGGCATCCGTTGACGGGATGCGTAGTGTCCATCCCCCCTCGTCCATACAGCGTGACCAGCGCATCCAGATCACGTGAGTGCGCATGCGAAATGGCGTCGGCGATACTGTCGGTTCGAGTGCCGCGACGCCGACCCCATGCCCAAAACCTTCAATCTCGCCCTGCTCGGCTATGGCGATGCAGGTCGCGTCTTGCACACACCATTGATCGCACACACGCCTGGGCTTTGTCTGCATACGGTCGTTTCCCGCCGCGCCGACCCGCAAGATCGATGCGGTGGTGATCGACCACACCGAACCAGACGCATGCACCGCTGGCACTGGCAGCATTGACGCAAGGCAAGCACGTTCTGGTGGACACGCCATTCACCTTGAATGCACACGAGGCGCAGCAGGTGATCGGGCAGGCACAGCGCGCCGACCGCGTCAGCCCTCCTGCTTCATCGCATGGCCACCGAACTGGTTGCGCATGGCGGCCAACAGCTTGTCGGCAAACGAATCGTCCTCGCGCGAACGCAACCGCTCCAACAACGACAGGGTGATGACCGGAGCCGGCACATCCAGGTCGATCGCCTCTGCCACGGTCCAGCGACCTTCGCCGGAGTCCTGCACGAATGGCGCGATTCCATCCAGCTTCGGATTGTGGCCCAGCGCATCCGCGCACAGATCCAGCAGCCAAGAACGTACCACGCTGCCCTGACGCCAAACCTCTGCGATCTGGTGCAGATCTAGCTCGAACGCCTGCTTGCGCGCCATCAACGCGAAACCTTCGGCATACGCCTGCATCATCCCGTACTCGATGCCGTTGTGGACCATCTTGGTGAAGTGGCCAGCACCACTGGGCCCGACCCGTCCCCAACCGGCATCGGCCGCCGGCGCCAAGGTGGCGAACACCGGATGCAGGCGCTGCACCGCCTCGGCGTCGCCACCGATCATCAAGCTATACCCCTCGCGCAGCCCCCACACGCCGCCACTGGTGCCGCAATCGACATAGGCAATGCCATGCGCAGCAACCGCTTCGGCGCGACGCATCGAATCCTTGTAATAAGAATTTCCACCATCGACGATCACGTCGCCCTTTTGTAGGAGCGGCAGCAGTACGGCCAAGGTTTCGTCGACGACCCGCCCGGCCGGCACCATCAGCCATATCGCGCGTGGCGCAGGCAAGGCCGCGATCAGCGCTGCCATGGTATCCACCGTCTCCACTGCGCGCTGCTGTGCTGCGCTGCGCGCCGCTTCGCCCAGATCGAAACCGACCACGCGGTGACCACCGCGCACCAGGCGCTCGGCCATGTTCGCGCCCATCCGACCCAAACCTACAAGTCCAAGTTCCATGCGTCGCTCACAGTTGGAGAAAAGGGATGAGTAGGATCGCACGAAGTAGCAGTGCTTAGAGGAGCGTCGCAAAAGCAGGTGATATGCGCTGAGACGTACCGGCGAAGCCGCGGCGAAGAAGGCACCTATTCGGCGACGCGCGCAGATGACGCCTGCGCGCAATCCTGCAACTGCTGCTCGCGCCAACGGCGATACAGCGTGGTGTGCAGGTTGTGCAGAGTCAACTCGATCGCAAACGGAGTGCGTGGATTGCGGTCCAGCAACCGCGCCACGTGGTAGCCGATCGGCTTGACACCCCTGGGATGCACATAGACGTCGAAACCACGGTAGAAGGGATCGTCCAGTAGCGCGTCGAGCTGCGCCAGCACCTGGCGTTGCGGAGGTGACAGTGCTCTGCGTAACCGCGCATCGCGCGTCCACAACAACCGTTCAAAACGCGCGCGGCCAGCCCCACGCAACGCCTGCGCCAACTCCCAGATACGCCGGTTGCTGCGGTCGTAATAGGCGAAGCCGCCATGCTGACGCAACGCCTGCGCCGCATCGGCACTGACCGCGACGACGACGAAGTTTTCCGCCTGATTGTTGATGTCGTCCAGGTAACGGGGCTCGAACACATGCACCAGGTAGCCCGGCGCCCCAAGGAAAGCCGCACGACCACGCTGCGCGGTTTTTTCCGCTTTGCCATCGGCGAAAAAGGAACCGGCGTGCGCACCGAGCAGGATGCTGTCGGTGCGATGCAAGGTGAGGAACGTGCCGATAGAAAGTTCGTCGGCACTGAACGCGCGATCGAATCCAGCATCGCCATACAGCTCGCGCTGCGCCGCCAATTGCGCGATCTGCCGGCCGACGCCGCATTCCGAACGCACCTGGCCGCTGTAGAACGCGTCGACCGCGCGCGCATTGCCCTGCAACGGGCGATAGCCGCGACCGAAACTACGGAAACCCTGCCACCCCTGCGCACGCGCGCCACGCAGGCCAAAGCCGATCCATCCCAGTTGCAGGGCCGAGAACCGATAACCGGGATTACCCTGCAAGCGCGCGACGGCACGCTCGGTCGCCGCACCGAGCCGCAGAAAATAACCGCACTGCGTCGCCGACGTTTCCAGCAAATTGCGCAGTGCCTGCCGCCGCTGCGCCTCGCCCCATGTGGCCGGCAACGCCACCTGCAGATCGCCATGCGCCTGTGCCTCGGCGAGCGATCCGCGCTCACACGGCATGCCGGGCGAAACCTGTGGCTGTGCGGCAACGGTACTGGCGACGCGCCAGCCGAATTGATCGAGTATGCTGATCAGACACGCGGCACTGGCGCTGTCCGCCGGATCGGGCAACGCCGCTGACGCGCCGCTCGCCAGCAGCGACACAAACAGCAGGCTGGCACGGCCACGGCGCAACCAGGGGCGTACAGGTGCAAGGGATCGCATCATGGCGCAGACATGGCAGGCAGCGAACGTCCGGACACCGCCAAGACGCGGCACGCGTGCAAGCCTGCCGCCCAGACCGTGCATGCTGCGCGAAGCCACTGCGATCGGCACACGTTCGCTGGATTCACTGCTGCGCAATGCATCGCCCGCCTACACTGCTTGTCCCTTTGACCGAACTGAGCACTCCCATGCACATACTCGTTACCGGAGGCACCGGATTCATTGGCCGTGCGCTCTGCCCTGTGCTGGTGCAGGCGGGACACCGGGTCAGCGTACTGAGCCGCGACCTCCTGCGTGCTGCGCGCGTGTTGCCAGAGGTTCACGCACTGGACGATCTACATCGCGTCGCGTCGGCGGACGCAGTGATCAACCTGGCTGGCGAACCGCTGAGTGATGGCCGCTGGAACGCCATACGCAAACGCCGCTTCCGCACCTCGCGCATCGGTACCACGCGCGCGCTGGTCGACTGGATGGAGCGGCTCGACCCGACGCAACGCCCGAGCTGCCTGATCTCCGGCTCGGCAATCGGCTACTACGGGGATCGCCGCGACGATGTGCTCGACGAACACGCAGGACCGGGCGAAGATTTTTCCGCACAGCTATGCCGCGATTGGGAAGCCGAAGCACTACGTGCGCAGACGCTAGGCGTACGGACCAGCCTGGTGCGCACCGGTGTGGTCCTCGGTCACGATGGCGGCGCACTGGCAAGAATGTTGCCGCCGTTCAAGCTCGGGCTGGGCGGACGCATGGGCGAGGGACGGCAATGGATGAGCTGGATCCATCGCGACGACCATGTCGCACTGCTGCTATGGCTGTTGCAACACGGTGGCGAAGGTGCCTACAACGGCAGCGCGCCGGCACCCGCCACCAATGCCGATTTCGCCCGCCAGCTCGCTGCGGCGCTGCACCGACCGGCGCTGTTGCCAATGCCTGCCAGCGCCCTGCGCTTGGCCTTCGGCGAGATGGCCGAGCTACTGCTGAGCAGCCAACGCGTACTGCCGACACGCGCGCAGCAGGAAGGCTATGTGTTCCGTTATCCGCAATTGGATGCCGCCTTGCGCGCCCTGCTCGCCTGAGTGCCACGAGCCCCCCCCCTCCCCGCTACCAAGCAACGCATCGCGACAGGCAGCAAACAAAACGCCCCGGCCGAAGCAGTGTCCGCCGGGGCGCAGGGCGCATCCTGAGCGCGGGGGTCAGTAGCGCTTGCAGACGGTCTCGACTTCGCGATTGCCGTTGGCTTCCTGGCGCTTGCCCTGGATGTAACGACCGGCTGCACCGCCGGCCACCGCACCGCCGACCGTCGCCAGCGTGTTGCCCTTACCCTTGCCGATTTCGTGGCCGAGCAAACCGCCGATCGCGGCACCGGCCAGGGTGCCACCAATGCGGTCGGGATCGGTGCTGTTCTCGCGCACGGCGACCTTGTTGCAATGTACTCTGGTGCCATCGTTAAAACGGCGCCCATCATCCTCGGGGCCGTAGTGGCGATACGCCTGCGCCAACGGCATCACAGCCGTGGCAAGGCCAAGAACGGTGAGACAGAGGGCGGATTTGACACTGTTCATGCTGATTGCTCCTGGGTGGTCGAGCCGATGCACACAAGGCCGCACATCGCGCTCTCGATGGCGGCCAGCTTCGCATCGGATTTGCGAATGCTTGGTGAAGCCCACTCAGCTTGCCTCGCAGCGAATGAATACGTTGTCGAACGTGCCGTCAATTGCCACCGGGCTTGCCGGATTCGCTGGCCGGATGCGGCGCGGCCACAGGTGCCGGCGCCTGAGCCGGCGCAGCGACGGCGGGAGCCGCCGAAGGAGGCGCCGCAGATGGCATCGGCGCAGGCACGGCGGCAGGCGCGGGAACCGCTGCTGGCGGATGCGCGGGTGGTGCCGAGGCAGCAGGCTTGCCCTTCGGCAGGTACTCGTTTATCAGCTGGAAGAAGTGTTTGTAGAAATCGCTGTCCTGCACCGTATTACTGGCGACACGCACCATCGAATCGTCGCTGCTCCCGATCGGCAACGACACCGAGCCGAGCAAGCCGACACCGACACTGGCCGAGGTCGGACTCTTTTTCAGTGCATAACGGTCCTGCAGCGCACTGACGAACACCCAGGATTCGTCCTGCCCGTGCGGCACACACGACACGCGCAATTCCAGTTGCTCGTGCAGGTCCTGGCTGGGCTGGAAATTCTTGGTGCCTTCGACCGCATCGGCGCTGGCCTTGGCGACCACGTAGCCCTGGCTCAACAGCGCGCGACGCGCCGATTCGCATGCCTGTGCCGGCTGCACCGGGTAGTTGCGCGAATAAGTATTGTCGGAATTGAAGTTCTCTTTCACCAGCCCGTCCTGCTTGGAGCCGAAACAGCCACTCAGGCCGATCGCGGCCAGCACGAGCACAGGAAAGACGAGGACGTTGGAGGAAGCGGACATGGCCATTGACCGAGAGTGGAACACCACGGCACAGGATAGCGACAAGCATGCCGGTGCGGCCGTGATGCCGCCGTCGCCGCTCATCCCACGGTTAGCGAGCCCGGCAGCAAGCGCCACAGGCGACCACCACCGTATTGCGGCGGCAACCGCGGCGGGCGGGTCCGCCCCCCTTCCCCTGCCAGAGGGGCGAGAGACAAGGTCCACACGCCATGCGCCATGACCGTCACTGCGCTGGCGACACGGCGCCCGAGCCTACTTAAAGACGCGCCGCGTTGGCGCGTTCGCGCACCTCGGCCAAGCTCCAGTCCTGCAGCAAGCGCCCGTTCTCCCACACGGTCACCATCGCGTCGTCGTCGCCTGCCGGGCCAGCGACAGCCTGCGCCGATGCCGCCGTGGCCGGAATCGATTCGGTGCGATAACTGCCGTATTCGCGCTGACGCAGCAACCGCACGCGGCCGCGCTTGCTGAGCTTGCCCTTATCGGTCACCGGGTCCTTGTAGACGTCGATCCAGGTGCCGTTCACACGCGCGGCCGAGCACTTGAGCGCGAACTTCTGGGTATCGCGATCCAGTCGTTGCAGCAATGCGCCGCCCATGCCGAAGGCGAGATTATCGGTGGCGTAGCCGGCACTGGTGATGCGTTCGAGAATCGCACGGATGCTGATCGGGTTGACGCCATCCCCCTGAATCACCCGCACATGATTGAGCACTTTATAACCCTTGTCGTTGAGGCGATGACCGAAGGCTTCGTCGAGCAACTCCAGGCATCGATGCACCACCGCGACCGGATCGCCGGAGTCGGGACGGATGACCACTGTCGCGCCGGAGGCGATCACCTGCTCGCGCAAGGCGCCGCCCCAATACGCGCCGATCGCGTGAAAAATATCGTAGCTGTCCGACACCACCGCGACCACCGCGCCCGGCTTGCCGAACTGGGCGAGCATATTGCGGTAGGCATCGACCTCGTGCGCGCGCCCCCAACTGGTGATGGTGCTGTGCTCGGCGGCGGGAATCGAATAGCCGGCCATCGGCTCGCGATAATGCGCGCGGGCCAGCAACAGCCCGGACACGGTATCGGTGCCGAGGAAATTGACCAGATGCGCGGCACCGCCGATCGCCGCCGACTCCAGGCTGGACACGCCGCGCGCGCCGAAATCGTGCAGCTTGAACGGCAATTGCCCGTCCGGGTCGTCGCTGGTGCGCTCCAGGAACTGACGGATGGTCTGCTTGGCGTGCCAACTCACCGTGGCCACGGTAACCGGATACCAGACACGCAGCAGCAGGGTTTCCAGATACGAAGGCACCCAGTAGGCGCTCGCATCGGTGGATTCGATGGTCATCAACGCGTTGTGCGTGGGTACCACACTGCCCTCGGGCACGGCACGAATCCGGATCGGCAAATGGCCGCCGAGACGGTCGACGATATCGCGCCAGCCGGCATCGTTGAACGGTTCGCCGTGCACGGCGAACAGATCGCGCGCCTCGTCGATGTCGGCATGGGTGATGGCGCGGCCCAGCGCCTCCTTGAGAATCGACTGCAAACCAAAAAACACGGTGCGATCGTAGACGCCGCCACGCGATTCCACGTAGAAGAACGTGGCATCGGTTCCTGGGGGATACTGCAGCCAGTGGCTGGCCTTGTAACTATCGGTGTTGAGCAGCAGGTTGTTCAGGCATTGCATGACGGAAGCTCCTTCGCGTCCAGGAAGGCCGGCAGTCTGTCCACCGACCAGTAAAACCGCGTCAACCGCGGCCCAGAAAGAATTCGAGCAGGTGCAGGTGGTCTTCGAACAGTTTCGGCCCCATGCCGAGCACTTCGCTGATCGGCACCCAACGCGCCTTGTCGGCATCGTCGCCACCACGCACCTCGGGCAGTTCGCCGAACACGAACTCGAAGTGGAAGGCATGGGTGATGGTGCGTCCGCGCAGGCTGCGCTCGGGATGGTCGAAGACGTGACGGTTCCTCAGCGATCCCTTCAAGACCGGGACGGGAATCTTGAGCCGGGTTTCCTCGCACAGTTCGCGCAAACAGGCATCGAGAATACTCTCGTGCTGCCCAACGAAACCGCCAGGCAAGGCCCACAACCCCTTGCCCGGCGCGGCGACGCACAGCAGCACATGCCCGGAATGCACCACCACTGCATCGGCGGTGACGAAGGTGGGTGGATACGGCGCCTGCTTCGTAGTGCCGCAGCTCTGTCCTTTGGCTGGTGCACATGCTACGCCAATGCACTGGAGGGTCAAACGTCACCTCGCCAGGTGAGCGGTCGACAGCAACGGACACCTGACCCAGGATGTTGCCGACTTTCGAATGATCGACGTACCGCGCCACGCGGTGACGACCGTCATCATCGCCATGCCACCCTTACGCGCGCCCTTACCTGCCGAGATCCTTCATGCCAATGCCCCGACGATTCGCGCATTCGTGCGCGCTGTTGTTGTTGCTGGGCGCGACCATCGCTCCGGCGCAAACGCATCAACCAACCCCGACGTCTAGGCCGATGCCGCTCAAGGTCATGAGCTTCAATGTCCGCGTGCCGATCGATACCGAGGGCGACAAGCGCTGGGAAGTGCGCCGCAGCGCGATGGCCGTCCTGATCCGCGCGCAGCATCCGGACCTGTTCGGCACCCAGGAGCTGGTCAAGCGCCAAGCCGACTATCTGGCCACGAAATTACCGGACTACCGCTGGTTCGGGCGCAGCCGCGACGGTAACGAAGACGGCGAACGCATGGGCGTTTTCTACGACCTCCATCGGTTGAAACTCCTCGCATCCGGCGACTTCTGGCTGTCCGACACGCCGGAAATCCCAGGCAGCATCAGTTGGGGGCATCCACTGCCGCGCATGGTGAACTGGGGACTGTTCGAGCGCATCGCCGATGGCCGCCGTTTTTATCTGTTCGATACCCACCTGCCCTACCGCGAGCAAGACGAGTCGGCACGCGCCAAGGGAGCGGCCCTGATCCTGTCGCGTCTGCGGGCCTTACCGGCGAACGTGCCGGTCGTACTGATCGGCGATTTCAACACGGTGCAGGATTCGCCGACCTACCGCACCCTGACCCGAACCCTGACCGACGCGCGGACGCAGGTGCCGCAGCCGCAGGGACCGGAAGCGACCTTCCACGATTTCACCGGCCATCCGGACCGGCGCATCGACTGGATTCTCACCCGCGGACTGCATGCGACCCGCTACGCCACACTGGATGCGCGACCGCAGGGACATTGGCCGTCGGACCATTTCCCGGTGATTGCCGAGTTCGCCTGGACGCCCTGATCCAGGTCGCTGGCGCGCCAGTTCTCATCGCAACCGCCCCCACCCCGCACCAGCGCAACCACAAAAAACGCGCCACCGCTAAGCGATGGCGCGTGTTGTGCTGGCACGGCGGTGAAGTGCCGAATCGGTCAGTCGGCCCAGCGCCCCGGGCCGGTGGATTGCGGCAGCACCTGCGCCGACAACGGATGATCCTTTTCCAGCAGGTTCACCGCATCGGCCAGGATCGATGCCGATTCGCGTAGCAGTGGGTCCGGGCGCTTGTCGACCAGCTTCTCGCGCGCGGCATCCTTGACGATATCGCGCTCGTTGCCGGTCAAGCCGTCGTCGCTGCTATCCTCGGCCAGCGGATCCAGCGGCAGGCCAAGCTGCTTGCGGATCTCCTGGCGTTGTTTGCGCTGGGCATCCTGCTTCTCGCGTTCCGCACGGCGCTCGGCCTCGTTGAGCACCACGTATTTTTTGGCGGCCTCGGTCCGGAACTGGCGCACATCCTCTTCCCACCACTGAAATTCCTTGTCGTTGGCGATACGGCTGGCATGCTGCGCCTCCAACTTCGGCAACAACGCAGCAAAATTGCCGTACTGGGTGTGCGGCACCGCAGCGATGCGACTCCACGGCAACGCGTTGGCGTAGGTGCTCTCGCCGAACTCGGTGGCGTCAACGCTGGCCGGGAAGGCGATATCCGGCACCACACCCTTGTGCTGGGTACTGCTGCCGCTGATGCGGAAGAACTGCGCGATGGTCAGTTTGACCTGACCGAAGCGGTCGGTCTGGTTGGCCGGCCAGCGATCCAGATCGACGATATTCTGCACCGTGCCCTTGCCGAAGCTGGTCTCGCCGATCACCAGGCCACGGCCATAGTCCTGAATGGCGCCGGCGAAGATCTCCGAGGCCGAGGCCGAGCCGCGGTTGATGAGTACCGCCAGCGGACCATCCCAGGCCACGGAGGGATTCTGATCGCTGTTGACGGTGACGCGGCCACCGGATTCGCGTACCTGCACCACCGGGCCTTGCTCGATGAACAAACCGGTCAGTTCGATCGCCTCATCCAGTGAACCGCCGCCGTTATTGCGCAAGTCCAGCACCACCCCATCGACCTTGTCAGCCTTGAAGCCGGCCAATAGCTTGGCTACATCGCGGGTCGCCGAGGCGTAGTCCTTGGCGTTGCGGCGGCGGCCTTCGAAGTCCTGGTAGAACGCCGGCAGCTTGATGACAGCAACGCGACGCGCCGGCTGGCCATCTTTCGCTGGCAGGGTGATGGTCTCGCCCTTGGCGGCCTGCTCGGCCAAACGCACCTTCCGCCGGGTCAGCAGAACCTGACGATGCTTGCCGTCCACACCGGCCTCGGCCGGAATGTATTCCAGGCGTACCTGCGTGTCTTTGTCGCCACGGATCTTGGCCACGACATCGTCGATGCGCCAGCCGATCACGTCCTCGATCGGGCCAGTCTTGCCCTGACCGACGCCGACGATGCGATCACCCGGCTTGAGCGTGCCATCCAGCGCCACCGGGCCACCCGGGATGACCTCGCGGATCACCACCAGGTCGTCCTGCTTCTGCAACTGCGCGCCGATGCCCTCTAGCGACAGCGACATCTGCTGATTGAAATTCTCGGCGGTGCGGGGAGTGAAGTAGTCGGTGTGCGGATCGACGGTGTTGGTATAAGCGTTCATGAAGAACTGGAACACGTCCTCGCTCTTCAGTTCCTTGACCGAATCGGCGAGGTTCGCGTAGCGCTTGTCCAGGGTCTTGCGGATGTCCTCGGACTTCTTGCCAGCGAGCTTGAGCCGCAACCAATCGTTCATCACCGATTTGCGCCACAACGCATCCAGTTCTTGATCGTCCTTGGCCCACGGCGCCTTCTTGCGGTCGTACTCGAATTTCTCGTTGCCGTCGAAATTGAAGTCCTGTTTGAGCAACTTGCGCGCGTAGGCGATGCGCTGGTCCACGCGCTGCCGGTAGACGGCGAAGATATCGAACGCCGGTTCGAGCTCACCGGAAGCGATGCTGGCACCGAGGTTGTTCTGGAACCCGGCGAACTTGTCGACGTCGGCCTGGGTGAAGAACTGCTTGCTACCGTCCAGGGTCTCCAGATACTTGTTGAAGACCTCCTTCGACGTCGCCTCGTCGAGTGCGCGCGGTCGGTAGGCATAGCGGCTATCGGACAGCAATCCATAGACCAACTTGGAAGTGGTGGACTGGTCGGCAGTGGCGGCGGCCGGCAAGGGCGGCGCCTCGGTACGGGCGAACAACGCCAGCGGTGCGATCAGCGCAAACGCCAGCAGGAAGACGGGAGCTTTGAATTTCATCTAGGGACTCTCGGCACCAGGCCGTCAGGAGGGGCAGCACATCGCGTCAGACAACAACACAGTGGAGCAAGTTTCAGGCCGTGTCACCTGTTCCTGAACCAGACTAGCCGCCTACCTGCGCAGAAATGTGAACGGCACCGGTGCGGGACGTGCGGATGCTGGTGCCGGGGGGATGAACGCGAAGGACACGGCGACAACGCGCGCCGCTTCACCGGCACGCAGAGAGGGAAAGCAGGTCGCCGCGCTCAGCCCGCGACTGTGAATTCCAAAGCTCGCATGTACTACGCCGCCCAATGAAGCCTATTATTACATCGATCCTTTGTACTGGTTGCCAACAGACCCGGCGACTGGGTCCGAAATTCCACCGCTTGAGAGGACTGGTTCGCCATGCCCGTCCGTAAGATCGCTAAGAGCTACCGCAACGTGACCGGCATCGTGGCTGCGGCGAAGGCCGCTGGGCCGGCGCAGTTTGAGTCGACCCTGGAGCGGGACTTCCTCACTCGGCTGGAGTTCTCGCCCTACGTGCGCAGCTTCGAGGTACAGCCGGTCACCCTGTCCTGGCACGACGACGGACGCGAGCGACGCTACACGCCCGACGTGCTGGTGCACTTCAAGGCGCGGCACGGTGCCGAACCGACCCCGCTGCTATGCGAGGTGAAGTCCCGCTCCGACCTGCGCGAGCAATGGCTGGACTTGAAACCCAAGTTCCGGGCCGCCATCCGCTTCGCCAAGGCACAGGGATGGCGATTCAAGCTGGTGACCGAAGCGGAGATCCGGACACCGTACCTCGACAACGCCCGATTCCTGCTGCCCTTCGTGCGGCGCGGTCCGCCACCTGCGGACGACATGGACGTGCTCGACAATTCGCTGTGCGAACTGGGCGAAGCCGACGTGCAGACCCTGTTGGAAACCGCCTGCCGCGACGAATGGAACCGCGCCCGGTTGCTACCGGCGCTGTGGTACCTCGTCGGCACCTTCCACTTCGGTGCGGATTTGAACGCATCACTGACCATGTCCAGCCGTATCTGGAGCAAGGGATGAATTCCACACCCGCCACCTTCGCCGTACAACCCGGCACCGAAGTACTGGTAGGCCAACGACGTGGCACCGTTACCCGCATCCTCGACTTGGACGCCGTGCTGATCCGCGACTCCGAAACCGGCCAGATCCGCCAGGCGAAATTGACGGAACTGCAGCCAGCCATGCCAAGCATGGCCCTCGCCGCGCCCGGGCTGGAAGATCTCGCCGATGAAGACTGGCAGACGGCGCAACGCAGGCTGGATGTCATCCACCCGCTAGTACGAAAACGCGGGCGCACTCGCTCCGAAGTCAGCCAACGCGCGCGCGAGTTCGACCTGCATCCGAACACCTTATACAAGTGGCTGACCGCCTACGAAGCGACGGGACGGCTTACGGCACTCATGCCGAAGACGCGCCGCGACAAAGGGGCTCCGAAGCTTGCGGCTGAGATCGAAGCGATCATGCAGGCATCGATCGAAGACATCTACCTGACCTCGCAGCGCAAGCCGGTCTCCCGCGTCTGCGAAGACGTGCGCCGGCGCTGCTTGAACGCTGGGCTGGAGCCGCCACACGCGAACACGATCCGCAACCGGATCGCGCAGTTGGCGGAGCCACTGCGCACCAAGCGCCGCGAGGGCAGAAAGGCAGCGAGTGAGGCTTTTTCGCCGATCGAAGGCGAGTTCCCCGGCGCAGACTGGCCGCTCGCAGTCGTACAGATCGACCACACAAAACTCGACATCATCCTGGTAGACGACCATCACCGGCGCCCGATCGGCCGCCCATGGATCACGCTCGCCATCGATGTTTTCAGCCGCATGGTCGCGGGCTTCTACGTTTCCTTCGACCCGCCGGGCGCTCTGGCGACCGGCCTGTGCGTCGCGCATGCGGTCCTGCCAAAGGAGCAATGGCTGGCGAAGCGCGACATCGATGCGGAGTGGCCCGTGTGGGGCTTCCCCAAGACGCTGCACATGGACAACGCCAAGGAATTCCGCGGCCTGATGCTGCAGCGAGCATGCGCCGAGTACGGCATCGACATCAACTGGCGGCCGGTGGCGCGACCGCACTTCGGCGGCCACATCGAGCGGCTCCTCGGCACAGCCGGCAAGGAAATCCACACGCTCCCTGGTACGACCTTTTCCAATCCGCAGCAACGCGGCGACTACGACTCGGAAGGCAAGGCAGCGCTGACACTGAGCGAATTCGAAGCGTGGCTGACCGTTTACATCTCGCAGGTCTACCACCAGCGCAAACATTCCTCGCTTGGGATGTCGCCGCTCGCCAAGTACCGGGAAGGCGTCTTCGGCACGGAACAGCGACCTGGCGTGGGCCTGCCAGCGCGCATCGCCGACGAAGACCGGCTACGACTCGACTTCACTCCGTTTGTGGAACGCACGGTCCAGGACTACGGCGTCGTGATCGACGAGGTGCACTACTATCACGACGTGCTGCGGCGCTGGATCGGCGCGAAGGATCCGACTTCGCCGAAGACGAAGCGGAAGTTCGTCTTCCGGCGCGACCCACGCGACATCAGCACGATCTGGTTCTTCGACCCAGAGTTGCGCACCTACTATCCGATTCCATACCGCGACACGTCGCATCCGGCTATCAGCCTCTGGGAACTGCGCGAAGTCGAGCGCATGGTCAAGCAGGTTGGTAACGAGCCGGACGAACGCACCTTGTTCAAGGCTTACGACCGTATGCGCTCCATCGAGGATGATGCGCAGGCAAAGACCAAGGCCGTGCGGCGGGTCCAGCAGCGGCGGCGCGACGGTCTTGGCGCAGAGAAGCCGTCGATGGCGACCGGCCCCGTCGTTGAGACCGCTATTACCCCAGAGACGATCAAGCCGTTCGACGAGCTGGATCCGCTGAGCGAAGGACATGTCTGACACGCACGCCCACCTGAGCGCCGCTGCGGCAGCATGGCTGACGCTGTCGGCGGTGGAGCGGATCGAACGGATTCGCTCGCCGCGCTGGATCGGTTATCCGCGTACCAAATCCATCATCGCGAAGCTTGAGAACCTGCTTACCTGGCCAAAGTCGCACCGCATGCCGAACCTGCTACTAGTCGGCGACACCAACAACGGCAAGACCATGCTGGTGCAGCGCTTCCGCTCACTGCATCCCGCGCGCGATAACCCACAGGGCCAAGGCGTTCGCGTGCCGGTGCTGGCCATCCAGGCGCCGCCCACACCCGATGAGGGCCGGTTCTACAACGCCATCCTGGAACTGCTTTTCGCCCCCTACAAGCCGAACGACCGTGTGGACAAGAAGCAGGCACAGGTGGTCAAGCTGCTGCGTTACGTCGGCCTGCAGATGCTGGTCATCGACGAGATCCACCACATCTTGGCCGGAAACCTCAACCGGCAGCGCACCTTCCTCAACGTCATCAAGTACCTGGGCAACGAGCTGCAGGTTCCTATCGTGGGCGTGGGCACGAAGGACGCCTTCCGCGCGATCCAGACCGACCCGCAGCTCGCCAACCGCTTCGAGCCGGCCCTGCTGCCGCGCTGGACCTTCGATGCCGACTTCCTGCGCTTGCTGGCCAGCTTTGAGCGGATGCTGCCGCTGGCCGAGCCGTCGAACCTGCATGATACGTCGCTGGCAGCGAAGTTGTTTTCGCTGAGCGAAGGCTACCTCGGCGAACTATCGACGCTGCTAACGCTCGCTGGTGCCTCGGCGGTCGAATCTGGCCGCGAGCGCATCGATGCCAAGTTGATCGAAGCCCTTGGCTGGGTCTCGCCTTCGGAGCGCAGGCGCCAAGCTGAACGGGTGCTGTGATGCCGCTGTCCGGCGATCTCTGGCCGGCGCATCCCAAACCCTTGCCGGACGAACTGCTCTCGTCCTGGATTGCGCGCATCGCGTGCGCGAACGGCCTCAAGCTACAGACCTTCTGCGATCGTGTGTTCGGAAAAGAGCACCAATTGTGGAACCGCGACATTGACCGCCTGGCTCCGCCCTGGCTACTAGCATTGCTCGCACGCCACACCGGAACTCCGATCAGAACCGTTCGGCGCACAACACTCAACATCTACCGGGGGTGGCTGTTCCGCGAACGACATTCCGCTGGACAACTGCGCTGGATACTTCCCGCTGGAATCTACCACCGTACGCGCCGCCGCTTCGGTGTTCAGTACTGTCCGCAGTGCCTGGCTGATGACGAGGAGCCCTACTTCCGCACGCGTTGGCGCGTGGCCGCGCTGACATTCTGCGCGGGGCACCGCCTACGCCTGCATGACCGATGCCCGGCTTGCGCCGCACCCATCGTTTATCACCGCCGCGAACTGGGGCGACCGAATGTCACGGAACCGGGCCTGCTGTGCCTTTGCCACGCCTGCAACTTCGACCTCCGCAAGGCAGAGCGTGTTGGATTTCTTCCGTATGAAGCGAGCATAGGCACCGAACTCACCGAGATTGCCGCGCACGTTGCCGGCAGGACTACCGATTTGAGCATCGGCCACATGGACGTCCTGCACCAGCTATGCAAAGTGATGGTCAGCCTGCGCAAGTCCGCTCAACTCGGCGCGTTCACAGCTCACGCCATTGGCGCGCCAGACCTAGCCGTCCCTCGCGGCCGCCAAGCCTTTGAATCGCGACCCATCCAGGAGCGCGATCACATCATCCAGTTGGCTACCTGGTTACTGGCGGCACCGCAAGTCCGTCTTGACGAGGCATGGCGAGCGAAAGCCGTGCGCTACAGTGATCTGGTGCGTGATTTCCCTGAGGCTTCGCAGTGGTACCTTGCGACTGTTGATACGTTTAATCGAGGCCGTACTCGGCGCGTCAAATCGACGTGAGACCAGCATAGAGGCTAGCGCATACTGAACTTAGGCTACTTCGGCACGCGATGGGGCGATGCTGCGTGGCACCACCAGCCCGTCTTTAAGGATCATCACTTCGCTGCCGCGAAACCTGCCATTTGCACTGTAGTGCAGCCCGAATCGCTTCTGTCGGTAACTAGCGTACAACTTCTTGATCGGTGCCACTGCGTCGTACGAAACGATCCATGGCTGTCCGATGGTAGCCACCCGCGTGGCAATGTCGACATGACTTTCGTGACTGTAATGGTGCTCATATAACCCACGCCCCTTCACGTAGTACGGTGGATCGAGATAGACCAACGTACTCGCCGGCAACGTCGGCAGCACCGCGTCGATCAAAACTGCGGCATCCAAGTTATACAGCGAGATAGCTTCCGCTCGTACAGCAATGCGCTCAATGCGTGCAATCATGTCTTCTTTGTTGAAGCGTGCGTCTAAGGTCCACGCCCCGTCCTGCGCCTTGCCACCGATCACACCACCGCGAATGATGCCGGAGCGGTTGGTGCGATTGAGAAAAAATGTGGAGAACGCTAGGTCAAGCCCATTGGCATTGGGATCATCCTGGATCCGCCTTTGCGCATGCCACACTTCCATATTCACATCTGTCGACGCAATTCTGGCGCACAACTCGTCGGCCTGATGCAGCACTGCATGCCAGAACGCGTGAATTGATCGGTTAAGGTCATTGATATGAATATGAGAGACCACATTCGCCAGCAGCAGGCTGACTGCAATGCCGGCCCCGCCAGCATACGGCTCCATGTAGTGACCGCCTTGTAGTCCGTTACGATCGATGACTTTGCGCATGAAACGGGTCAGTCGGCCCTTACCACCGGGGTAGCGCAATGGAGTGTCGTAAGGCACGGCGTGGGGAGCTCCTAATCCTTTGCCGTTTTATAACAACCTTTGGCCAAGATGGCCAGCTTGGCCTCATGGAGTGCGCAAAGCGTCGAAAAGGCGCCGGAAATATGGTTGCCAGCGCTCCCATACACGCTTGACTTCCTGCCCTTCGGCATCAGCATTGCGATTGTGAATATAGCCGTGCAAGTTGCTTACCGAATGCCCATGCTCGCTACTGGAGATCCCCTGACGCGCACTGAGCAACTCGTGGTCGCGGCCCGCCGGATCCAGATTCTCCAACACGGTGCGGATCTTCAACTCCAATGACAGCCCGATATCGCCCCAGTGTGACTTGCTGTGCCTTGCGGGAATCGCGATCTGCTTCGCCGTCAGATAGAACTCCGAACTTAGCTCCAAGAACACGCGCATCAACAATGCAGCGGTATTGGGGAAGCCATCTGGGTCCAGGTTGCGAGCCTCTTCATAGAGTCGATTCAAGCGCGGGTCTTCAATGCGCAGATCATACCCCTTCCCGCGGAGCGCCAACGTTGTGCGCAAAAGCGTGGACGGTGCCGGCCGCATCGGCTTACCCTGCGGACGTGGCGCCTCAGGCCGCCCTTTGTCAGGCGTTGTTCCGTTCGCGCCGTTCCTACCTAGTGACGGATTGACGACCGAATAGGGATCATCAATCAGGTCGGGTGCTGCAGGGGATGCGGCCGGCGCCAGCACCGCTGCCTCGGCAAATCGGTCTATGAACGAGATACGCTGGTCCTGCTCAAGGATGTGACGCACCGGAAAACTCTTAGACCCCAACGCTTCGGCCATGGACAGCAGCAGCGCATTTCCTGCTGTCACATCGCCGCTCGCGAACGCTATCGCGTTGGCTTTGCGGTCGATGACAATGCCCAGCCGTGTGCGTACGTATGGCATCTGGAAGACGCGATCCAGATTGGTGGTTCGCCGCCTTAGGTTCTTTTCCAGCAGCGGAGTGAGCAGGCCGCGTCCACGCAGGTGATCGAGAATCGCACGTGAAGGACGGACCTTGCCGCTCTTGTATTCGTCGCGTCGATCCGTCGCCGGCGAACCCCACTGCACCAAACCCCGCCCATTCAAGGGATTATGCTTACGGTCAATCCACAACAAAGCATCATCGCGCCCCTCGAAAACAGCGCACTGTACGTGAGTGATCGGATCCATGCGAAACCGTTCGGCTAGGGCCTGGTAATCCCCCTCAAAGGCGGTGCCGCGGGCCAGCTCCGGGTTGCCCATTAGCCGCAATGCGGTGAGACGTCGATTGCCCTCGTACACAACATACCTATCCGCCGCATCGGGATTAGGCGCCACAATCAGAAATTCGGCAGGACTCAATCCATTCTCGAGGATGTCGCGGGATAGGTTCACCAGCTTCTGTTGCTGCTCCTCGAGCATGTTCTCCACGGACTCTTCCTGCGTATCCGCAGCCTCCAGTCGAAAATTTGATACGTCCAGATCGAGCTGATCGATTCGAATCGGTCGCTTATTCACGCCACTCATTAGCAGGCCCCATTATTCTAATCATATTGAGTTTGACGCTCGCTGCAGCGCGGTGCAAATATCGTCGGCGAAGGCTTCCGCCGACGTACGGCTGTGATTGAACAGCGCCAGCTTCATGTCGGCCGGATGCGGCTTGAGATTCGCCCAGACACCTTCGGCGTTCACCAGCGCGTGCAGGAGGCGCTTCAACCGTTCGTCGGAGAGTGGAACAGCCTCGAACAGAATCAGCAGCGCCGCTTTGCTGCGTTCGCTTCTACGGCGCTCGAACTCCACCAGGCTGCCGCAGCAGCCGGCGCATTCTATGTCAATCACCATGACGCGGCGCTCGATCTTGCCTGCGGAGTCGAGATAGCCCCATTGCCAGCGGCCACGCGGTTTGGTCAGCGGCAGATTCACTGTCGCGGGCGTGGGCGGACGCACACTAGCGGAAACGCTCTCAAGAGTGTTTAGGGCGTCGACAACTTTCAGTAGAGCGTCGAAGGACGCGGGCAGGCTCTTGAGGCGTTCTGCTTCGCGGCGCAAGGTCACACGCAGCGGCCCCACGCCCGTCGCCTGACCACCGGCTGCGCCTGCACCGAGCAACACAACGACCTGGGTGCGTCGGAAGGATGAGCGCTTGTAGCGGCACTCCGTCTTCGGTGTCTTTATCACGCTCTTTCCGTTCAAAGCTTCGAAGCGTTCGCTGGCGAGCGAAATGTCGATCGAGTCAATCTGCGCTTCCGGCTGATCGTCACTTTGGATTTCGGCGTCCGCGCCTAGCTTCGCCGTGCGGCGCGGCGGCGACCAAGCTGGCCTTTTCTCGTCCTCTGGGAGATCGGTGCCCGGATCCGCCTGAGTGCCGTCGTTGTCGCGCACCACTTCCAGCTCGTCGAACGGGAATGGCGCGGAGCAGCGCAGAAGCTCGTGAATGAGCCAGCGCTTGCCGCCGCCATCGACCGGCAGATCGACACCGCGCGTCGACCAGTCCGTCACGCCGCGAAATGGCAAACCGCATCCGGGGAAGACAGCCGCCCGGTTCGCCGTGCTCTTCAACAGCGAATCGTAGATCCGCGTCACGCCCGCGCGCGCATGGCCATCGCCCAGGATGCGGCCGATCACCCAGCCATCGTCGTCGGCCAACCATTGCCGTAGGCGCACGACCATACGATTCGAATCGCGAAGGGGGCCGCTGACGTCCGTGTCGATGAGCGTGTGCAGGTGCAATTGAAATGCACCGCTAAACACGGCGTGGGCAAGGTCGGTCGAGACCGCGTAGTAGAAGCGTATCGCCTCGATCATGGGCAACACGATGCCGTAGGGATCGCCACCATACTCGATCGCGAAGCACGGAGTGTGGCCCGTAAGGGCAAGCCTAGGCAATTGGTGCGCGAAGTGTGGGATCAGCCAGCGCTTGGGATCCTCCGACAGAACCAGGCCGGCTTCCACCAGCTTAACCGTCTTAGGTCCTATCTGAACTCCATGAAGCCGCTTTCCGTATCCCGCTGCATGACGAAGCCGCCGGCCGTTGCGCCAAAGCGAGCCAATCGCAAGATATGGCAGCAGGCCGATACCGATGCGGGCATGCTCAGGGGTCGTGCTGTCAAAATCGCGCTGGACACGCGGATTCGGCGGGGCAGCTGTGGTCGCCGGACTGAGGTAGACGTCGATCCGCGTATCCGCCCCGGCCCGTTCCACAGGGCCGAACCAGTCAATCCGCCAAATCCTGCCGTCCTTGGGGAATTCCCGGATCGGCGGGACTATGGTCGGCATCGCAGTCTAGTACAAAAAAGCGCTAGAGAGTCGCCGAAAGCGATGTGGAGTCCACATTACCGTTGGAATTCACAGCGACGCCGGCGCCAGCCGCCTGACGGTCGGCATGATAGGAAGAGCGCACCATCGGACCGGACGCCACGTGACTGAAACCCAGCACGTTGCCATAGTCCTCCAACGCCTTGTATTCCTCCGGCGTCCAGTAGCGCATCACCGGATGGTGATGGGCGGTCGGCTGCAGATACTGGCCGATGGTCACCATGTCCACGTCGTGCGCACGCAAGTCGCGCAGCGTGGCCTGGACCTGCTCCGGGGTTTCACCCAGGCCGAGCATGATGCCCGATTTGGTGGCGATGGACGGGTGTTGCGCCTTGAACTTCTGTAGCAGGGTCAGCGACCACTGGTAATCGGCACCGGGGCGCACGTTCGGGTACAGCTCCGGCACCGTCTCGATGTTGTGGTTGAACACATCCGGCGGATGCGTCGCCAGGATCTCCAGCGCACGCTCCATCCGACCTTTGCCACGGAAATCCGGGGTGAGGATCTCGATGCGGGTGGCGGGCGCCGCAACGCGGATCGCAGCGATGCAGTCGGCGAAGTGCTGGGCACCGCCATCGCGCAGGTCGTCGCGGTCCACGCTGGTCACCACCACGTACTTCAACCCCATATCGGCCACGGTCTGCGCCAGACTCGCCGGCTCGCCGGCATCCGGCGGCTTGGGCCGGCCGTGTGCGACGTCGCAGAACGAGCACCGGCGTGTACACACCTCGCCCAGGATCATGAACGTGGCCGTGCCATGACTGAAGCATTCGTGGATGTTCGGACAACTGGCTTCTTCGCAGACGGTGACCAGACGGTTTTCGCGCAGCTTGGCCTTGAGCGTCTGCACCGCGTTGCCGGAAGGCAGACGCACGCGAATCCACGACGGCTTGCGCAACACCGGCGCATCGACGAATTGCACTGGCGAACGGGCGATCTTGTCTTCGCCCAATTGCTTGACCCCGGCCTGCAACGGCGCCGATGCGCTATCGGCGGAGAGAACCTGCAAAGGAATGCTGCGTGCGCTGGGCTGGGTCATGGCGTGGTCGGCGGGCAGGCGATCAGGGCGCGTGCGTGAACGTGAGGTCGGGCAAGGCGTCGAGCGGTTGCAGGATCAGCCCGAACTGGCGAGCCAGTTGGGCCAGCAGCACCGGGGTGACCGCCTGCATGCCGGAAGGACCTCCCAAGTCTAACACCGCTGTCACCTGCAAGCCCTGATAGCCACAGGGATTGATCCGGCGGAACGGTTCCAAGTCCATCGCCACGTTGAACGACAGACCATGGAAGCTACATCCGCGCCGCACGCGGATGCCGAGCGCAGCGACCTTGGCGCTACCGACGTAGACGCCCGGGGCACCGTCGCGGCGTTCGCCCTGGATGTTCCATGTGTCCAGCGTGTCGATGATGGCCTGCTCGATCCGGCACACATACTCGCGCACGCCAATCCCCAGGCGGCGCAGGTCGAGCAACGGGTACACCACCAGTTGGCCGGGGCCGTGATAGGTGACCTGGCCGCCGCGATCCACGTGCAGCACTGGGATATCGCCCGGCGCCAGCACATGTTCGGGCTTGCCGGCCTGGCCGAGCGTGAACACCGGCTCGTGCTCGACCACCCACACCTCATCGGCACTGGACGCGTCGCGGGCATCGGTGAAGCGCTGCATCGCCCGCCACACCGGCTCGTAAGGCTGACGACCGAGATCGCGCACGGCGCATGGCAGCAGCGCGGGCACGGAAGGCGAGTGGGCGGTTACAGCGTCCACTTCACTTCCGGATGCGCGCGCAGCACGGCGTGCGCCGCGTCGTACTGGGCACGATCGACGGCGTGGAACGCGATCCGCACCGAGACGTACTTGCCGTTGGAGGAATGCTGCCAACGGATACGTTCGTCCAGCACCTCCACACCGGCAGCGGCGAGCAGGCGCGGTAGCTCCGATTCCAAGCCAGCGCTGGCGGCCCCCATCGCACTGAGTTCGAAAACGCCGGGAAACTGGAAGCCGTGATTGGGGTTATCGGAAACGATGTCCATGTCTGCATTATCGGGCTGTGCGCTGGCAAACCCAAGGCCGCGCCACGCACGGCAACCATTTTTCTTGCAAAAGCGGCTTGCGCTACGCAAGTACTCAAATCAGACCTGCACTTGGGAAACATCCCATAACGAAAAAGCCGGCGTCACCGCCGGCTTTTCCCACTCAGGCCGATTCCCACCACATCCAGAGGCTGTCCCACAGGCGTTTGAAGAAACCAGCCTCGTCGACTGCGTTCAATGCCACCAGCGGCGCTTGTGCGATCACCTTGCCGTCCAACGTCACCCTGACCGTACCGATCGCCTGACCTTGCTTGATCGGCGCCGTCAGGGTCTTGGGCACGTCGATCGACGGCTTCAGCTCGTTGTAGCGGCCCCGCGGCACGCTGACCAACAGCGGCTGCGCCACACCCAGCAGTACCTGCTTCTCGGTGCCCTTCCACACCCGCTGCTGCGCAACCTGTTTGCCCGGTTCGTAAAGACGATGGGTCTCGAAGAAACGGAAGCCCCAGTTCAACAACGCCAGGCTATCGTCGGCACGCTGCTTCTCCGAGCTATCGCCCATTACCACCGCGATCAGGCGTTGGTCGCCACGCTGAGCCGAGCTGAGCAAGCAGTAGCCGGCTTCGGAAGTGTGACCCGTCTTGATGCCGTCCACGCTGGGGTCGCGCCACAAGAGTAGGTTGCGGTTGGGCTGGGTTATATCGCCGACACGGAATTCCCTGATCTTGTTATAGGCGTAGGTTTCCGGGTAATCGCGCACCATCGCACGGCCCAGCAAGGCCAGATCGTAAGCGGTGGTGTAGTGGCCCTCGGCCGACAAACCGTGCGCGTTGACGAAGTGCGAACCAGTCATGCCGATCTTGGCGGCATAATTGTTCATCAGGTTCGCGAACGCCTCTTCGCTGCCAGCGGTATGTTCGGCCAGCGCGATTGCCGCGTCGTTGCCGGACTGCACGGCCATGCCCTTTTCCATGTCTTCCAGACGTGCGGTCTGGTTGACCGGGAAGCCACTGTAGCTGCCGTCGGTACCGGCACCGCCCTCGCGCCAAGCGCGCTCGCTGAGCATGACCTGATCGTCGCGCTTGATCTTGCCCTGCTTCAATTCGGCGGCTACCACATAGGAGGTCATCACCTTGGTGATGCTGGCCGGGGCCACGCGCAGGTGTTCGTTCTCGCCGGCCAGCACCTGGCCGCTGGCATAGTCCATCAGCACCCAGGATTTGGACACAGCCGGCTTGGGCGCGGGCGGAATCGCCACCGTGGCAGGCGCGACGGTGGCGGCCGGCGCCGCCGGTATCGGGCCTGAGGTCTGTGCGGAAACCATGCCAACGGCGAAGGTCGCCACGGCGGCGACGGCAAAGCGGAATTTCATCTAGAACGACTCCTGGCAGGCCTACAGGCCGATGATTAACGGGGCATTGTAGGACGAGGCACCGCCGTGGCTGCACAGACACGAGCCGGCGTTAAGCCATTAGCCATGGCAACCGCACCCAAGACGCCGCGACCGTTGCCCAAACGACACACCTCAGTCTTTCACGATCTGGGGACGGCCGAAGCCGAGTCCGGCAATACGCGCGGCCAACTCGGCGGCACTGCTGTGATCCCCAGCCTCGACCCGCAGACGCCACAATGTCCGCCCGCCGGAAACGATGTCGCTGATGCTGCCACCGACGATGCCGGCGGACGCCAACTGCGACAGCGCGCGATTGGCATTCTCCCGGCTGGCGAAGCTAGCGACCTGCAGCAGGATGCCGAGCGGCCCGCGCGACGATGTCGCCTCGGCAGGTGTGGGCGACACAGGGGGACTGACCGGTGCGGCTACGGCCGGCGTTGCGAGGGCAACGCTGCTCCTGGCGCTAGACATTGCGGGCACAACTGCGGGCGCACTGGCAGTCGCCACGGCTGGGACGCTGCGTGCCGGAGCCGGAGCGGCAACGACCACGCTGGATTGTTGGAGCGTGGTCGGCTTGCCGGTGGCGACATGCACGCCGCGCGACTTCATCCACGCATCGAAACGATCGGCATTGGGAGGGGTGTTGGCGTCGGCCTGGACCCGGTAACGCCAGCGCTCGCCCTCCGGGAGCGCAGCGGCGGCCGCAGCGGCCGCGGCCGCGGCTGCGGTCGGCGTCGCAGGCGGGGCAGCAACCACGCCCGACCTGGACGGCAAGGTCTTGACCAGAGTGTCCATTTCCCTCGCGCGCCGCACCGCGGCGGCATCGGCAGAGCCGGCGCTGGCCACCAAGGTGCCAGCAGGCCGGACGCTGTGACGCCTGACAAGCAGATCGCCATTGTCGGCCGGAGTCAGCCCCCGCACCTCCACTCGACCAGTGCCATTGCCGGTGATCCCTAGCTTGACCGCCGCCGCATAGCTCAGATCGATCAGCCGATCATCATGAAACGGGCCACGGTCGTTGATTCGCACCACCACCGATGCGCCGTTGTCCAGATTGGTGACCAGGGCGAAGCTGGGCAGCGGCAGGGTCTTGTGTGCGGCGGTGAAGGCGTACATATCGTAGACCTCCCGATTCGACGTCAGGCGACCATGGAATTTGTTGCCGTAATAGGAGGCGGTACCGCGTTCGACATAACTGTGCGGATCGTCGATGACGGTGTACGCGCGGCCCAGCACCATGTAGGGGGAGCGGTTGCCGATCAGCGAGCGTGGCTCGTCGGTGACCAGCGGCTCGGGGATGCAGGCGACGTTGGGCACCTCATCGGGCGTGCTGTCGCGCACCCCGGGCGCGTACAGCCCGCCGGCGGTGTAGTTGCCGCGCTTGGATAGGTCTTCTTTGGCGGGCGCGTAAGGCGAGGTAACGGGACAGCCAGTGGCGATATGTACCGGCCCGCGACCTTCGACTTTGATCCCGGGAACGCGACTGCTTACGGTCTTCTTCGGGGCGCTACTGCAGGCGGCCAACGCCAACACAGCGACGACAGGAGCGATCCGGAGCAGCGCGTGCGGGTTCATGCCGGCGGCAATTCCTTACCTGCGATGGCCTGGGACAGTTGGTAAACCGCCATCGCATACATTTTGGAGGCGTTGTAGCGGGTGATCGCGTAGTAGTTCTGGAAGCCAAACCAGTACTGCTTGCCGGTACTGCCATCGAGTGTGATCGGGGTGGCGGTGGCACCGGCGGGGACTGGCACATTCGGCGTGTAACCGCGCGCGGCTAGGTCGGTCATGGTGTAGATCGGTTTCCAATCGCTCGGATTGAATTCCTCGGCGCCAGCGCGCAGCGTGGCCGGCACGGCGACCAGGCCACCGCGTACCCAGCCCCCCCTCTTGACGAAGTAGTTGGCAATGGAGGCGAACGCATCGTTGTAGTCGGTGAACATATTGCGCTTGCCATCGCCATCGCCATCGACCGCGTACTGGCGGTAGCTGGAAGGCATGAATTGACCAAGGCCCATGGCGCCAGCGTAGCTGCCCATCAGCGTGGTGATGTCAACGTGTTCTTCGTGGACCAGCGCGAACAGTTGGCCGAGTTCATCGCGGAAATACAGTTCGCGACGCACCTCGCGCTCGAGATTGGCCGGATCGCCACTGCGCGGATAGCGGAACGCCAGCGTGTACAGGGCATCCAGCACACGGTACTTGCCCATGTTCTTGCCATAGCTGGTCTCCACGCCAATGATCGCGACGATGATCTCGGCAGAGACACCAGTGCGCGCCTGTACGCGCATCAGCGCATCGCGATGGGCAGCCACGAAGGCACGGCCGTTATCGATCTGCGCCGGGGTGATGAACATCGGCCGGTACTCGCTCCACGGCTTGACCCGCTCGGCCGGGCGCGACATCGCCTCCACGATCGCATCCTTGAACTGCGCCTTTGCCAGAGCCGCCTCGATCTGCGCGGGATCCAGGCCGTACTTCGTCGCGGTGTCGCGCACGAAGTTTGCGCGCGCGGTTTCAAACGGTACCGGGGTCAGATCGACCGGCGGTGCCGACACGGTCTCCGGCAACGTCTCCACCGGGCGGGTTGAACGCGATGCAGACGGCGACCCGCTGGCCTGCGACGACGGGAGCGCCTTGGGCAGAGTCGCGCATGCAACCAAGCCAAGGGCGAGTAGGCACATCAGCACGTATCGGATCATGTCGACACCCTAACAGATTCAAGATGAATTTTCACCAATAAAACCATGAAACATAAGAACTTTACCATCACACCAAGACGACGCACTGTGTTGCGTTCCACAGATGCAGCACAGCCCACCCCGCCGACATCGAGTAGCAGTAGCGGGAAAAGAACAGCCGGGCTTGCGTCCAGCGACCAGGAAACCCCAGGGGACACCGAGAGCAAAACAGCAGGCCGATGTCGAGCAGATCGATCCGGCGAACTGATCATCCAGGATCATGCGGATGAAGGTCGTCGGCTTTACCAGGGAAGCGCGAGCCCACAGCAACCTGACCTGAAGCGTCATTCGCACGAACCGCGAACAATGCCGGTGCTGTACAAGCCGCGACACAGATACAACCATGCCCTCGAACAACGCAGAACGCGCGGCCGACACGCGCATGCGGGGCCAGCACTACAGAGTCGGGAACACCGGCGGACTGTCGCACACCGGCACCGTGCCCGCCACCGAGACCGCATACGTCGTGACGGCGCTATCGGCATTCACCTGCAGGTTGGAACGATCCACACCGATGCGCGCGTTGTCGATCTTGAGCGTGGTCACGTCGGCCGACACATGCGCGAGTACCAAATCCAGCGGCGCAGCAGCACTATAGCCCTGCACCACGCCGCTCTTGCCCGTCGGCGTGTCCTGCGCCTTCAAACCTTCGACCACAATGCGCTCGAAGGTCGGCACGGCCCCACGGCCGCCATGGCCGCCGCCGTACAGCGGATTGATCACCAACGGCTTGGCCACACCGAACAGACAGGTATTGCGATAAGTGACGTCGCGCACCGGGCCACCCTTGGCCAGACCCGTCTTGATGCGCAGGCCGTTGTTATCGGTGGCGACGATGTCGTCGGCATCGTGGCCGACCAGGCTGTTGCCGTCCACCAGCACGTTGCCGACGCCGTGCATCACCTCGCTACCGATGGAAATGCCGTGGGTGCCATAGAAGCGTGAGGCCCGCACGGTGATGTTGGCCGAGCTGGCCGCACTGGTCTTGATCGCCACACCGTCGTCGCCGGTCATTACGTCGTTGTCGAACAGGGTTGCGTTGGTGACGCTGTCCAGATCCAGACCATCGGTATTAGGACTATTGGCCGGCGCTTTGACCCGCACGCCCCAGACGGTAACGCCGTCGCCGCCGTGCACGAACAGGTGGAAGTACGGCGCGTTGAGCAGGTTGACATGGTAAACGCGCAAATCGGCGACGCTCTGCGCGCGGATGAGATCGGGATTGTTCTGGGTCAGGCCATCGGCCTTGGCCTTGCGGGCAAATCGCCACCAACTGTCGTCGCTACCGAGCATAGGCAGGTCGCCACGACCATCGATGCTGCCCTGATGACCGGCGCGGTCGCGCACGCCCATCACGCCCAACGCGCGGCCTTCTAGCGTGATCAGCGCCCGGCAAGCGCCGCTGCGCGCCGCCGCCTGACCGCATCGGTTGCGACCGGGGTTCTGATAATCGGACGGGTTGCGCGAGGCGAACAGGGTCACGCCGGCATCGATCGCCAGGGTCACATCGCTACCGATGCGCAACGGCCCGGTCAAGAACGCGGAGCCAGTGCCTGCACGCAACAACACGGCGCCACGTCCACGACCAACGGACGCGCAACGATCCAATGCAGCTTGGATACGCGCGGTATCCGGCGGACGCCGTTCCAATGCATCAGCAAAGACGCGCTGTTTCGGCTGCAGCGTGGCCAACAGCGGCTGTCCGCAGGCCGCGGGAATGGATGGTTCGACAACCGCGCGACTATCGCCTGTGGCCGCGCATGCTGGACGTGCGGCCAGCACCGCCATCAGGATGAGGCAGAGTGCGTGGCGCGGTATCACATCACTCCCTGACCACGGCCGGCACATGCGACGGTGCAACGGATGTCGCCAAAGACGGCGGCACCGACGCTTCGAATTCGATCGAGGAAATCTCCTCGTTAACGGACAGTTGCTGCCAGCGGTTCTCGACAATGCTGGCCAGGCCCGCAGGACGCTCATCGAAATGGTGACCACCATGCAACGCCACGACCTGCGCACCACGCGCACGCAGGGACGGACACAATGTGTCCTTCTCCTTGTCGCCGTAGACGCACAGCAATTGCGATGGAGCAATGCGCGCAACCTCCGGCAGCACTGCCAGCGCGTCGTCGGTTTCGCCCAGATGCAACCAGCCACGCACGCGGATCTGGAAATCGGCCTTGTCCGCAAGACCCAGCAACGCCAACAACCCGACCTCGGACCGCTGCGACGATGGCAGACGGTTGTACATGAAGGGCAGCGTCGCCGCGCCGAAGGAATAGCCGACCAACAAAATCTTCTGTGAACGCCACCGCTGCTGGTAATAGGCGATGACCCGGCTCAGGTCGGCGCTGGACTGCGCGGGCGACTTAACCCGCCAAAAATACCGCAGGCTGTCCCACCCGACCACGGCTATGCCGCGACGTTGCAGTGCTTCGGCAATCCCCTTGTCGATGTCGCGCCAGCCGCCGTCACCGGACAACACGATCGCCAGCGGCGCGCCCGCCCTGGGAACAGACATTTCGATAAGCGGCAGATCGTCCAGCACACCGCCACGCCCAGACGCATGCAAATGCGCGGCCACACGCGTGGCCAACGCCGCCTCCGGGGTACCGGTGGCCGGCGCGGCCACGGTATCGACGAAGCTCTGCGCCGGTATGGCGCCGCCGCGCCCGGCACAAACCTCGGTAGGCAGCGGCGCGACGCCAACGGCACCGCCCAGGGTCGCGCCGGGCGCGGCACCGACGATGCGCTCCACCAGCGTCGCCATGCGCCCAGTTCCGGCCAACATGGGCAAAAAGTAGCTGTCGCCGTGTAATTCACGTTGCAGGTGCCGGCTCAGATGCTCCGCATCGCGCCAAGCTTTATCGCAACGATGTTCAGCACGACCCAAGTGCTCGAGATAACGCTCGCCGTCGACCACCGCGACCAGTACACCGGTGGCAGCAATGCGGGTCGCCGCGTCCTGCCGTTGCGCCGCGTTGCCGCTGGCAAGCAGGATCACCAATCCTTGCGGTACAGCCGGCGGATGCACCAAGGTCGCGCGACCGTAACCCTTACTGTGCAGCGTGCACTGCGGAAAGTAATAGCGGAACAGGACATAGCCACTCAACCCCAACACCATACACATCAACAGCAAGATTCGTAGCAATTTCATCAACAGACAGCCATACCGGCGCGACCGAGCGAGTTAGGAGTAAAGCGAGAAAAAAGCACGACAGCCGCGCAGTTGGCCGTCCCTGGAACCCAAATCGAACAGGTGCGCTACGCTGACGTCATGCCACGGATGTATGTCGGGCACCAAGCAAATCAGCGCCGCCCTGCATGACAAGACAACCTTTCTACGCTAATACACAACTCGGCGAGGATCATCATAACCACATCGCACCAAGAGATATTGTGATCGAGGCAGACACATGCTGCAATCATTCAGCACGGCGTGAACACGCCATGATGAAACCCAATACCAGGAAAACACACTGGTCAGCGCTCAGTAACCATGCACCGGCCGGTAGGATTTCACCGCCATCACTAACCCCAGCCCGGCCAACAGCGACACCGCCGAAGTACCGCCGTAGCTCATCAGTGGCATTGGCACACCGACCACCGGCAACACCCCGGAAATCATGCCGCCGTTGACCAGCACATAGACGAAGAACGCCAGCCCGGTGGCCCCAGCCAGCAGGCGCGAGAAGGTGTCACGGGCCTGCGCAGCGATCCACAAACAGCGCCCGATCACTACCATGTAAAGGGTCAGCACGGTGGCTACGCCGATCCAGCCGAATTCCTCGCTGAGCACGGAGAAGGCGAAATCGGTGGTCTGCTCCGGGATGAAGTTCAGATGCGACTGCGAACCCATGCCCCAGCCCTTGCCGTACAGACCGCCGGAACCGATCGCGATCTTGGACTGGATGATGTTCCAGCCAGCACCGAGCGCGTCGCTCTCCGGATTGAGGAACATCATGATGCGGTCTTTCTGGTAAGGCCGTAGCAGCCAGTACCAAGCCACTGGTGCCGCCGCGGCAACGCCACCGACGGCGATACCCACCCACCACCACGGCAGCCCCGCCAGCAACAGCACGAAACCGCCACTGGCGGCGATCAGCACACCAGTGCCGAAATCCGGCTGCAACATGATGAGCGCGGTCGGGATGCCGATGATGATCCCGCTGACCAGTACAGTGAAAATCCGCGGCGGCAGCGGCATGCGGTGCAGATACCAGGCCACCATCATCGGCATGCTGATCTTCAGCAGTTCGGCCGGCTGCAGATAGAACAGCTTCAAATTCAGCCATTGCCGGCCGTACTTGCCAGTGCCCAGCACGAACACGGCCAGCAGCGGCAGCATCGAAAACGTATAGATCAGCGGCGTCCATGCACGCAGACGCAACGTCGAGACCCGCGACAGACCCCACATCGCCGCCGCTCCGATTGCAAAGCGCGCGCCCTGCGCCATCACCAAATGGTTGCCGCCAGCGCTCTTGAGTACGGCCAGCCCCATCACCATCAGCGCGCCCAGGGCCAGGCACAGCACCCAGTCCAGGGTACTGGCGAAACGGCCACCGATCTCGACCAGCCAGCGCAGGAAATCCTTCATCGTTCGTCCGGGATCTCGTCGGGGATCGGCGGCGGTGCCGACGGCAACGGCACTGCCGCGGCATCCACCTCGGCCTGACCGATCAGCACCGGGCGCTCGCCGACGGCCAGCGCGACCGCGTCGGCGGCGGCGCGCGAACGCGGATCTTCGGCATAGTAGAGCCGGCTGCCGAATGCGGTGGCGCCGCGCAGGCTGTCCAACGGTTCGATACCGGCAGGCAGGCGCCCGAGCAGCCAAGCATCGAATATCTTGCGCGCAATCGGCGCTGCGGTGCTGGCGCCGTAACCGCCGCCCTCCACCGCGATCGCCAGGGCGATGGTCGGATGGTCTGCCGGGGCAAAGCCCTCGAACAGCGAACGGTGGCGCAGGTGCATCGGCAGGTTGCGCGGATCCACCGCAGCCAGCCCCTTGCGGCTGACCACCTGTGCGGTACCGGTCTTGCCCGCCATCTGGTAGGGCGCACCGACGGTGATGGAATAACCGCTACCGCCTGGGCGCATGGTGTCCATCATGCCTTCGCGCACCGCCTGTAGGTTGCCAGGATTGTCGCTGATCGGCTTGCCCGGCCCGATCGCTATCGGCTTCCATGGCTGATCGAAGGCCGCACGCGTGGCCATCACCAGATGCGGCGTGCGCAACCGACCGTCGGCAATCCCGGCCACCCCACGCGCCAATTGCAGCGGCGTCACTTTCCAGTCGCCCTGGCCGATAGCGATGTTGACCGTATCACCCGGGTACCACGCTTCCTTGCGACTCTTCGCCTTGTAGGCCGGCGACGGCACGATGCCACCGGTCTCGCCGATCAGGTCGATGCCGGTCGGACTGCCAAAACCATAGCGGCCCATGTAATGGTCGACCTTGGTAATGCCCATGTCGACAGCCAGCTTGTAATAGTAGGTATTCACCGATTGCGCGATCGACTTGCGCAGGTCGGTCCAACCGTGCCCGCCCCGATGCGAGTCGCCCCAGCCACGGCTGACACCTGGCAGATAGAACATGCCGGTGGACAGGATCTTGTCCTCCGGGCGACGGGTACCGCTCTCCAGACCCGCTAGGCCCATGAACGGCTTGATCGTCGAACCAGGGGCCACGCCACCCAACACCAGCCGGTTGAATTGCGGCCGCGACGGATCGCTGTTGAGCGCCTGAAAATCCGCGTGAGAAATGCCGTTGACGAATAGATTCGGGTCGTAAGCCGGCAGACTGACCATCGCCAAGATCTCACCCGTCCGCGGATCGAGAGCAATCGCCGACCCCTGATAGTCTCCGAACGCGGCAACCATGGCGCGTTGCAGATCGGCGTCGATGGACAGGCGCAGATCGGCGCCGGACTGCGCAGGCACCCGGCCGACGGTACGAATCGCACGGCCCTGTACGTTGGTCTCGACCTGTTCGTAACCGACCTGGCCGCGCAGTTGTTCCTCGTAATACCGCTCCAACCCCGATTTACCGATGTGAGTCAGTGCCGCATTGCCCTCCCCCAGCGTCTCCAGATCCTTCTCGTCGATACGACCGACGTAACCGATGACGTGCGCAAACAGGTCGCCATAGGGATAGTGGCGAGTCAGATACGGCTCCAACTCCACGCCCGGAAAGCGCCAGCGATCCACGGCGAAACGCGCCCGTTCCTCTTCGCTCACACGCAGTTTCAAGGTGATTGGACGGAAACTGCGGCTCGCCTTGCGCGCGGCCTGGAAGTGCTCGATGTCCTCGGGCGACAGTGCAATGACGTTGCCCAATGCGGCCAACAGCGCGTCCATGTCCGCCACCTTGTCCGGGGTCACGTCGAGCCGGAACGCGGGCAGGTTTTCGGCCAACAGGCGGCCGTTGCGGTCGTAGATCATGCCACGCCCAGGCACCACCGGCCGCGGCTTGATCCGGTTGGCGTCCGAACGCGTGGCGTAGACATCGTGGTCCAGTACCTGAAGCTTGAAGTACCAACCGCCCAAGCCAAGCAATGCCAGCAACGCCCCCAGCAAACCCAGCGCCGCACGGCGCCGAAACTGCTCGGCCTCGGCATGCGGATTCTTTTGCGCGTGGCGCGTGTTCAGGGCCATGCTACTTGCCCCGACGGCCCAGCCGCAGCCTATCCAGCAGCACGAACAACGGCGTCCACAGCAGCATACCCAACAGCGGCGCCCACCAATAGCGCCACGGCAGAGTCGGCTCGCCGACCGACAAATGCACCGCCGCAGCAACGATGCGATCGTTGAGCAGCAACCCGCCGATCACCAGCGCCTGCTGAGACATCGGGAAGAAGCGAATACGCGCGCGGAACCGCTGCAGGATGAAACTCAGGATCACCAGCCGCAAGGCCTGTTCGCCCAACACTCCACCGTACAGAAGATCGGTGAGTACCCCGACCACAAACGCAAAACCAAGGCCGATCTTGTCCGGCGTCTCGATTACCCAATACGCCAGCACCAATGCCAGCCAGTATGGCCGCAGCGGCTGTACCGCCAGTGGCAGCGGCATCAGGCCCAGCAGCAGGGCCACGATCACGCTGACAGGCAGAACCCAGCCTCTGCTGCGTAGACGGCTCATGGCGGCGGCTCCTGCTGCGCTGGCACTGCCGAGGGAATCTGAGTCGGATTCCGAACGCGGAGCACGGGGCGCGGAGCGTTGGTTGAGCCTGCGGACTGCGGGTTGGCCGTTGAGGACGGGGACGAAGCCGGGACACGGGAGGAATCTGCTCGTGGAGCATTACTCCCCGAGACATGGGCCTGGGCCGCAACCTGGGTGCCAGACAGGGGCATACGGGCCGCAGCGGCGGCTTGGAAATCAGACGCATGCGTCGCTGGCGCCGCGACGCGCTCGGTGTTCTGCTGCTCAACCGGCACCGACGCACCTCCTGGCCTCGGCTTGTCGACGAGCCCCGGCTTCAGCAACAACACATCCCGCCCACGATCAAGCTTCGCCGCAGGCTTCAACTCACCGACCAGGAAGGCATGGGTGTCGTCGGGACGCAGCGTGGAGATAGTACCGACCGGGAAACCGGCCGGAAAGCGACCGCCCAAGCCGGAAGTCACGATCTCATCGCCCACTTCGACCCCGGCACTGAGCGGGATGTCGCGCAACTCCAGGCTCCCACCACGACCATAGGCGATCAGGCGCTCCCCATTGCGCGCCACCGTCACCGGCACCGCATGGTCCGGATCGGTCAACAGCAGGACGGTGGAATGCAGTGGCGTCACCGCGATTACCTGGCCCATCAGACCACCGGCGTCGATCACCGACTGACCGACACGCACGCCGTCACGGCTACCAGCGTCCAATACCAAGCGTTGCCGGGTCGGATCCAGATCGATATCCAGGATCGGCGCCAGTTGTACGTCCAGTCCACGGCGCTCGGCCACACCCAGCAACTCGCGCAACTGCGCGTTGTCCAATGCTGCGGTCTGCAAACGGGTCAGGCGCGCCTTGGCGATCAGCAATTGGTTACGCAGCGCACGATTCTCCCTAACCAACTGCGCATGACTGGCGGCATTTTCCTGCACCTGTGTGCCCAGCCGCCCGGGCAGGCCGACCAATGCCCAGATCGGCTGCACCAGCACCGTCGCCTGACCTCGCAAACGGGCCAGCCAATCGACACGCGTGTCGAGTACGATCAACATCAGCGCCATCGCCAAATACGCCAACAAACGCGGCGTACTCGTGGATTCGCCAGGGCGGGCAGTGACGGGAGGACCGGCGTAAAGAGGCACGGATCAGAGCCGGAAGTCGGAAAAAAGAACATCGGAACAACACAACAAGCGGGCGCATCGCGGGCACGCGACCCAGCCAGGATCAGGTGCGCAGACACACGAGGCAACAGGCGCCATCCCTGAGCGAACCCCCAGCCCATCCACGCAATACCACCGTCGCCGATCGCCCATTTCCGGCCTCGGCCATCACTCCGGGGCGAAGAACTCGTTGCCGTGCATGTCAACCAACTCAAGCGCACGACCACCGCCGCGCGCCACGCAGGTGAGCGGATCGTCGGCGACCTGCACGTGCAATCCGGTTTCCTCGGAAATCAGCCGGTCCATATCGCGTAGCAGCGCGCCGCCGCCAGTCAGCACGATGCCCCGTTCGGCGACATCGGCGCACAATTCCGGCGGGGTCTGTTCCAGCGCCAGTTTGACCGCAGAGACGATACCCGACAGCGGCTCGTGCAAGGCCTCCAGCACCTCGTTAGAGTTGATCTTGATCATCTTCGGCACGCCCTCGGCGAGATTGCGGCCGGAGATCTCCATCTCCTGCACCTCCGACTGCGGGTAAGCGCAGCCGATCTCCAGCTTGATGCGCTCGGCGGTGGCTTCACCGATCAACATGCCGTGGTTGCGGCGCACGTAGTTGGTGATCGACTCGTCGAAACGATCGCCACCGATGCGCACCGACTGCGAGTAGACGATGCCGTTCAGCGAGATAACGGCCACTTCGGTCGTGCCGCCGCCGATATCGATGACCATCGAACCGCGTGCCTCGGTGACCGGCATGCCGGCACCGATCGCCGCCGCCATCGGCTCCTCGATCAGATACACATCACGGGCACCGGCCTCCTCGGCCGATTCCTTAATTGCACGGCGCTCGACCTGGGTCGAACCCGCAGGCACGCACACCAGCACACGCGGGCTGGGACGCAAAAAGCGCGATTTGTGCACTTTCTTGATGAAGTGCTTCAGCATCGCCTCGGTATAGGTGAAATCCGCGATGACGCCATCCTTCATCGGGCGAATGGTGGTGATGTGCCCCGGGGTGCGGCCAAGCATCTGCTTGGCCTCGGCACCGACGGCGGCCACCGAGCGGGTCCCGCCGATCGCGCGGTCCTGCCGCACCGACACCACAGACGGCTCGTTCAGCACGATGCCCTGACCACGCACGTAAATGAGGGTGTTGGCCGTGCCCAAATCGATGGACAGGTCGTTGGAGAACATGCCGCGGAGTTTCTTGAACATCTGGAAATTGTGTCCTGGGGCGCGCGCTGTCGCCGAATGGCGAAAAAATGGGCAAAAAACGAAGTTCGCTAGCCTAGCAACCGCCCACGGACCGGGCAAGGAAATTCTACGCCAAACCGCATACTACTCGGCCCTTTTGGAGACCACGTCCTCGCGATGGTAGCCCTGCCCGGCCGCAGCCGTTACCCTTTGCGCCGGGGCGATGCCACGCCTCGCCCGTCTGAATACGGGTTCATCCCTTCGCCAAGGCCTGCCCGATGTCCGTATTGATCTGTGGTTCTCTTGCTTTCGACACCATCATGGTGTTCCCGGACCAGTTCAAGAACCATATCCTGCCGGACAAGGTGCATATCCTGAACGTCTCGTTCCTAGTGCCACGGATGCGCCGCGAGTTCGGCGGCTGCGCCGGCAACATCGCCTACAACCTGCATCTGCTCGGCGGCCAGCCGATCCCGATGGGCACGGTAGGCGAGGATTTCGGCCCCTATCGCGAACATTTCCAGTCGCTGGGCATCGACTTGTCTCAGGTCAAAGTGATCGACGGGCTGTTCACCCCACAGGCTTTCATCACCACCGACCACGACAACAACCAGATCACCGCCTTCCACCCAGGCGCGATGATGCGCAGCTACGAGAATCACGTCAAAGACGTGCCCGGGGTAACCCTGGGCTTGGTCGGTCCGGACGGGCGCGAAGGCATGATCCAGAATGCAGAGGAGTTCGCCGCCAGCGGCATCCCCTTCGTCTTCGACCCAGGCCAGGCCATGCCACTGTTCAACGGCGCGGAACTGCGCACCTTCATCGAACAGTCCGACTACGTCGTGGTCAACGACTACGAGTCAAATCTACTGCAGGAGCGCACCGGCTGGAACGAGCGCGACATCGTCTCGCGCGTGCAAGCTTACATCGCCACACAAGGTCCGAAGGGTGCGTTGGTGCATACGGCGGAGAAGACCTACGACATTCCGCCGGCACACGAACGCCGCGTGGTCGACCCGACTGGCTGCGGCGACGCCTTCCGCGCCGGCATGATCTTCGGCCTGCAACGCGGCTGCGACTGGCTGACCATCGGGCGTATGGGCAATCTGATGGGGGCCTTGAAAGTCGAGCACCACGGCACACAGAACCAGCGCTTCGACTTCAACGACTTCAACGACCAATTCAAGCAGCAATTCGGCTACGCGCTGTAGGGCCGACGTCAGCGATCATCTGCGCAAAGCTGCGGCATCAAGGCCGGCTTCACCCTGAACCGCCCCGAAAAGTTGGGAGGCTGTTTGGTTTGAGTCACGCCGCTTCGGCGTAACCGGCTTGTTGTCGATGGTAAGCCGCTTCGGCTTCTGCTAGCCGAATGTTCCCGATCGACCCCAGCAAACGTTTGTGGTTGTACCAGTCCACCCAATCGAGCGTGGCCAGTTCGACGTCCTGGCGGTTGCGCCATGAGCGCCGGTGAATCACCTCAGCCTTGTACAAGCCGTTGATCGTTCCGGCCAGCGCGTTGTACCACCGTGGAGAGCTTCTTCGGCCTGCTCAAACGCGAGCGGATCAGACAACGAGTCTATCCCAACCAAGGACACCGCACGGGCCGAGGTGTTCGACTATATCGAGATGTTTTACAACCCCAAACGCCGCCATGGTTCAAATGGCGACATATCGCCTGTAGAGTTGGAGCGGCGCTACGCGCAACGAGGGCCATGAATGTCTACGGAACACTGGGCGATTCATAGTAATAATGACCAGCGCCTTGCATTGACGCTGCGCACCCAAACAGTTGGCAAACAGGCCGTATCCCTTTCCAAATTGAAGGCGATCATCATGACAACACATTCGACCATTCGTCATTTCCGTAAAGCCGCGTTGTGCACTGTGTTCGCACTGACGGCAGGCGTCGCCGCATCGGCTAGCGCAGGCCAGGCCACGGCGGTGCCGACTTACACGCTAAATTTTAACCCCGCCGTGAAAGCTATTTACATACAAAACGTTAATAACCATGGCGGATGGGCGTGCATCCAAGTGACCGCGCCGCCGCGGGATGGCACTGGTGGCTTCGGTGAAGTCCCAAACGGAGCAATGGTCCTATACGGCTTCACTTACAGCGCGCGTGGGATGAGTACGTCCAACTGCAGCGCCAATAGTGCTGTGGCCAATGTATTTCTGAGCAGTTATACTGTGAATAACACCAATGAAGTATATTTCAATATTAAAAACAATATCTACATCACCAATTAAAATTCCAGCTAACAACCGCTGATACGCGCGGCGGTCCATCCTGCCACGGACCGCCGCATTGCCGATGTCGGCGGTGCCGCATAGGCGGCTATTCGGTGACGCGGAAGTTCGTAACACGCTCTAGCCGAAAAATCCTGGTTCTGAGCCACCCATCAAGCCGCCACGAACCGCACCGCGCCGCCGACCCAGCGTGCGACGATGCGGTCGGCCAGTGCAGGCGATGCGTCCAGCAACCGATCGGCCAACGCATGCACCCGCGGCAGCAATCCCGCGTCACGCGCAAGATCGGCCACGCGGAACGCCGCCAAGCCGGTCTGGCGCGTTCCCAGCAACTCGCCAGGGCCTCGCAATTCCAGGTCTTTTTCCGCGATCACGAAACCATCGTTGGTTTGACGCATGGTTTCCAACCGCTGCCGCGCCATCGCCGACAACGGTGCCTGGTACATCAGCACGCAACTGGAGACAGCCGCACCGCGTCCGACCCGGCCACGCAACTGGTGCAGTTGGGCCAATCCCAGACGCTCGGCGTTCTCGATGATCATCAGCGAAGCGTTGGGCACGTCCACGCCGACCTCGATGACCGTGGTGGCGACGAGCAGGTCGATCTCGCCTTGTTTGAAGGCGCGCATCGCCGCCTGCTTTTCCGACGATTTCATACGCCCATGGGCCAGGCCCACGCGTAGCTCCGGCAATTGCGCCGACAGTGTCTCGAAGGTGGCCTGCGCGGCACTGGCCTCAAGCCGATTGCCGGCACCGGCCTGCGCGGATGTCTCGGCGTCCTCGGCATCCTCGATCAAAGTGCATACCCAATACGCCTGACGCCCTTCGGCACAGGCCACGCGAATGCGTTGCACCAACTCGGGACGGCGCTCGGCATTGAGCACGATGGTCTGCACCGGCGTACGACCCGGCGGTAATTCATCGATCGCCGAGACATCCAGGTCGGCATAGGCGGCCATCGCCAACGTGCGCGGGATCGGCGTGGCGGTCATCACCAATTGGTGCGGTACGCCCGCGCCCGAGGCGCCCTTGTCGCGCAGCGCCAGACGCTGGTGCACGCCAAAGCGGTGCTGCTCGTCGACGATGGCCAGCGCCAGATCGTGGAATGTCACAGCCGCCTGCATCAAGGCATGCGTGCCGACCACCACCTGCGCCTCGCCCGAGGCGATCTGTGCCAACACCGTACTGCGCGCCTTGCCGGTGACCTTGCCGGCCAGCCAGGCGACGCGCACTCCCAGCGGCTCCAGCCACGTACGCAAGTTCGTCAGATGCTGCTCGGCAAGCAGTTCGGTCGGTGCCGCCAGCGCCGCCTGCTTGCCCTTGTCCACCGCTAGCATCGCGGCCAGCGCCGCGACCACGGTCTTGCCGCTGCCGACATCGCCCTGCACCAGCCGCAGCATCGGCGCCGGCCGCTCAAGATCGGCGCGAATTTGCGCGAACACCCGCAACTGCGCACCGGTCAGCTGGAACGGCAGCGACTGCTGCAGGCGCTTGACCAACCGTCCGCGACTGTGCAGCGACGGCGCCGGCTGCCGCTGCAAGGCAATCCGCTGGCGACGCAGGCTCAGGTGGTGCGCGAGCAACTCTTCCAACACCAGCCGCTGCTGCGCCGGATGCAGACCAGCGGCCAGTGCGGCGAGATCGGCCTGCGGCGGTGGCCGGTGCGCGACCAGCAACGCGTGACGCAAGGACGGCAAGCCGAGTTCGGCCAGCAACACTGGCGGCAACAGTTCCAGCGACGCGTCTTCCGGCAAGCGATCCAGCGCCTGGCCGATCAGTCGGCGCAGGGTGGCCGGACCGACCCCTTCCACCACCGGATATACCGGGTCCAGACGATCGCCCAGCGCCACCTCCTCGCCTTCGCCGAGGAACTGATAACTCGGATGCACGAACTCCAGCCCATGCTGGCCCGGCTTGGGCGTACCGAAAGCACGCAAGCGCGCACCGACCACGAACTGTGCCGCCTGCGCCGCGCGGAACTGGAAAAAGCGCAACACCAAGGTGCCATGCGATGCATCGGCCACCGCGACACGCAGCATCGGCCGGTAGCGAAAACCCCGATCCACCGCCAGCACCCGCACATCGACCTGTGCGGGCATCCCTGGCTGCAGCGCGGCCACCGCCGTCAGCCGCGTGCGATCCTCATAGCGCAGCGGCAGGTGCAGCCACAGATCCTGCAACGTGGACAGACCACGCGCGGCGAATTTCTCCGCCAGTTTGGGACCGACGCCGGGCAGCGTCGTCAGCGGCGCCTCGCCGGCCGCCGACAGCGCCGGCGGCGGAACCTGCACCCGCGGCACGAGCGCTGGTCAGTCCAGCACCATCACCGCGTCCACCTCGAAGCCGGCACCTTTGGGCAGTGCCGAGACCTCGATGGTGGAACGTGCGGGAAACGGCGTCTGGAAGTAGTCCTGCATCACCGCATTGACCTGCGCAAACTGCGACAGATCGGTGAGATACAAGCCCAGGCGCACGATGCGCTCTAGCGAGCCGCCCGCCGCCTCGGCCACCGCCCGCAAGTTGTCGAACGCGCGCCGCGCCTGCGCCACGATGTCGCCGACGACGATCTCGCCCGTCGCCGGATCCAGCGGGATCTGCCCGGAAAAGTACACGGTATGACCAACGCGTACGGCCTGCGAATAGGGGCCAATGGCCGCCGGCGCACGGTCGGTCTGGATGATCTGGCGAGACATGTCCACTCCAAGGATGGGAAATCTCCGCGTAGTTTAGCCGGGACGCGGGTCCTACGCCCCAAACGATACGCTTGCCACGCGCTCGCAGAAAATCCGTCTCCCCGCATCCCGAGCTTACTGGCGGCGCACGCTCTGCACTGCACTCAGACGTCGCAACCGGCGCATCACTTCGGCCAGGTGATTGCGGTCGCGCACCTGGATATTGAAACGCAGCACCGCCGCATTGAAATCGCGGTCCAGGTAGTCCACGCGCTCGATGTTGGATTGGCTCTGCGCGATCGCCGCGGCCAGTTGCGCCAGCACACCCGTGCGGTTTTCCACGTCCACGACCAAGGCAGTATCGTAATCGCCGATGACACTGGCGTCCCAATCGATCGGCACCCAGCGCTCGGGCGACTTGCGCAGTTCGGCCAGGTTCGGGCAATCCAGGCGGTGCACCACGATGCCCTTGCCGGCGGTGTGATAGCCCATGATCTCGTCGCCAGGAATCGGCTGGCAACAATTGGCGAAGCTGACCACGCCGCGCTCGGTCCCGTTGATCAGGATCTTTTCCTGCGAATGCTTGGAATGACCGCCGCCACGCAACTCGGCATAGGCCATCAGCGCCTGCGCGGCTTGGGTCGGCATCCAGTTGCCCAACGCGATGTCGGCCAGCAATGCCTCCAGGCGCGGGTAGCGGTGCTCGCTGAGGAACGAATCCAGGCGCCCCTTCGGCAGGCGCTCCAAGGCACTGTCCATCGCCTCCAACGCGCGGTCGAGCATGCGGTGGCCAAGCTGCACCGCGTCCTCGTGTTCGAGTTGCTTGAGCTGGTGGCGAATCGCGGTGCGCGCCTTGCTACTGACCACGAATTCCAACCACTGCGGCTTCGGCGTGGCCGAGCGTGCGGTGATCACCTCAACGGTCTGCCCGCTGACCAGTTTGGTGCGCAGAGGTACCAGTTTCTTGTCCACGCGCGAGGCCACCGCGCGGTTGCCGACGTCAGTGTGTACCGCATAGGCGAAATCCAGCGCGGTGGAATTGCGCGGCAACGCCAGGATCTTGCCCTTTGGCGTGAACAGATAAACCTCGTCCGGAAACAGATCGACCTTGACGTTATCCAGAAACTCCAGCGAGGAGCCGGCAGCGCGCTGGGATTCGATCAACTCGACGATCCAAGCGTGCGCGCGGCTCTGTGCGTTGTTGGGCGAGTCGCCGCCGAACTTGTAGGTCCAGTGCGCGGCGACGCCACGTTCGGCAATCAGATCCATCTCCTCGGTGCGGATCTGCACCTCGATGGGCGAGCCATAGGGACCGAACAACACCGTATGCAGCGACTGGTAGCCGTTGGCCTTGGGAATGGCGATGAAATCGCGGAAACGCGCATCCAGCGGTTTGAATGTGGCATGCACCGCGCCCAGCGCGTGATAGCAGTCGGATACCCCGCGCAACACCAGCCGAAAGCCGAACACATCCATCACCTGATCGAAGGATTTGTTCTCGTCGCGCATCTTGTTGTAGATGCTCCACGGGGTCTTGATCCGGCTGACCAAACGGTGCTCCAACCCTTCCTTGGCCAAGCGCTGCGACAACTGCACTTCCACCAGGGTCATCGACTCGCGGCGCACCACCGGCTGACTACGGATATGCTTCTCGATGATCGCGTGGCGCCACGGATGCAGCGCGCGAAAACCGAGATTCTGCAACTCGGACTTCATCAAGCTCATACCCAGACGCTGCGCGATCGGCGCGTAGATTTCCAAGGTCTCTCGGGCGATACGGCCACGCGCCTCGGCACTCTGCGCGCCGAGCGTGCGCATGTTATGCAGGCGGTCGGCGAGCTTGATCATGATCACGCGCAGGTCGCGCGACATCGCCAATAGCATTTTACGGAAACTCTCTGCGGCCGCCTCCTGACGGTCGCGAAACTTGAGTTTGTCCAGCTTGGTGACGCCATCGACCAGTTCGGCCACCGCTTCGCCGAATTCGGCAGCCAGCTCGGCGCGAGTCAACGGCGTATCCTCGATGGTGTCGTGCAGGATGGCCGCAATCAGCGCCTCCACGTCCAGACCCAAATCGGCTAACACCCCCGCCACCGCCACAGGATGGGTGATATAGGGTTCGCCTGACTTGCGGGTCTGCCCGGCATGTGCGGACGCACCGACTTCCCAAGCGCGGCGCAGCAACGGTATTTGCTCGGCAGGCAGATAACTGGCGCTGCGCTCCAGTTGCAGGACATAGTCGGGGACTGACGCATCGACTGGTGACGGCGCGGCACTGGCGACCTGGGCGGGGGGACCTGGGTTCATGGGCAAAGACTATGTCAGCGGCGCGTGGACGGCAAACCGTAAAAACGAAACAGCCCGCGGATGCGGGCTGCTCGTCGAACGATCGCAGCGCGGCAGCGCGATCAGTCGTCGTTCTTGGACATGTCCTCGTCGGCAACGACCTCGGCGGCGGCCCATTCCAGTGCTTCGCGCTCGGCGCGCTCGCGCTCTGCTTTCTCGACCTGATCGATCAGCGCATTGTCGATCTTGCGCGCGGCGATCTCGCGCAACGCCAGCACGGTGGGCTTGTCGGACGAGTCAGTGTTGTCGAGGGTGGCCTGCACGCCGTTGGCAAGCTGGCGGGCGCGCTTGGACGCCATCATGACCAGTTCGAAACGGTTGTTCACAACTTCCAGGCAATCTTCTACGGTGATGCGGGCCATGCGGGCTCCCGGCGGGCCGGCGACGGCCACGCGTTGGAATGAGGGAAAGGGCGGCGATTGTAGGGCGACACCCGCCCGAAATCAACCCAACCCCATTCAGTTTCCTTTGGAATCAGCCAGTTGGCGATTCCTGCAGGAGGGTCGCGATCAGCCCGGCATGGCGCTGCTGTTGCGGCAGGCGGCGCAGGCGGCTGGCGACGAAGATCGCGCACATCTCGTCCACCGCCGTATCGAAATGCTCGTTGACGATAACGTAGTCGAAATCGGCGTAGTGCGACATCTCCTCGCGTGCGGCGGCCAGCCGCTGCGCGATGACCGCCTCGCTGTCCTGACCGCGCTTGCGCATGCGCTGCTCCAGCGCCTGCCGCGACGGCGGCAGAATGAACACGCTGACCGCGTCGGGCACCTTGGCGCGCACCTGACGCGCGCCTTGCCAGTCGATCTCCAGCAGCACATCGCGACCGGCAGCCAACTGCGGCTCCACCGATTGCCGCGCGGTGCCCTTCCAGTCGCCATGCACGCTGGCATATTCGAAGAAATCGCCGGCCTCGATCATGCGCTGGAACTCCGTGGCAGCGACGAAGTGATAATGCTCGGCATGACGTTCGCCCGGGCGCGGCGCGCGCGAGGTGAACGAGATCGACAACGCGATCTGCGGGTCGCGCGTCAGGGTCGCGTTGACAATGCTGCTCTTGCCGGCACCGGAAGGGGCCGCGACGATGTAGAGGGTGCCACGCATAGGATCAAGATTCGATTGGGAAGACGAAGTCGCAAACGGCCCGCGGGCCATACCTACGGGGCGGATATGCTACCGGGATTGGAGGGAGCCGTCGCAAACGGGCGGTGCCGCCATGCAGTCCGTCGCCTTCCTATTCCAGGTTCTGCACCTGCTCGCGGATCTGGTCGATCAACACCTTCAGTTCCACCGCAGCGTTGGAAGTGCGGCTATCCACCGATTTGGAGCCCAGCGTGTTGGCTTCGCGGTTGAATTCCTGCAGCAGAAAATCCAGGCGCCGCCCAGCCGGTTCCGGTTGGCACAGCACCCGGCGCAATTCTTTGATGTGGCTGCCGAGCCGGTCCAGTTCCTCGTCCACATCGAGTTTCTGCAGCCACAGCACCAGCTCCTGCTCCACCCGCCCCGGATCGACCGGATGCGACAGGTCGGCCAGGCGCGCCGCCAACTTGGCCCGCTGACCATCGCGAATGACCGGGATCAGGGTCCGCACCTCGCCGGCGATGCGCTCCACCGCGTCCACCCGTTCGACGATCGCGGCGGCCAGCTTGCCGCCCTCGCGCTCGCGGGCGGCAACGAATTCGGCCAGCACCTCGTCCAGCAATTCCAGCGCCTGCGCCTGCAGCAACGCCGGGTCCACCACGTGTCCCTGCAACACGCCGGGCAGTTGCAACAGATCGACGAACTGCACCCGCAACTGCGGGAAACGCACGCCGAGCCGCTGCGCGAGGATGCCCAACTGCTCGACCAGCGTGTCGTTCACCGCCAATGTCTGTGCCGTGTCGGGCGCGCGCAGACGCAGCATCAAGTCCAGCTTGCCGCGACTAATGCGCGCGGCCACGCGCTCACGCAGTTGCGGTTCCAGCGCACGCAGTTCCTCCGGCAGGCGCACGCCCACTTCCAGGAAACGGTGGTTGACCGAACGCAACTCGCACCCCAACGTCCCCCAGGGCGTGATGCGCTCGGCACCAGCGAAGGCGGTCATGCTGCGGATCATGCGAAGCCCCCGTACGAGCAAAGCGCGAATGGTACCCTAGTGCGGGTATTGCGCTTGGAAACGAGCTACGTTGGTCGCCAGCGACGCCGTGCCCCTGATATCCCCCACCAACGGGCAACTGTCCGGTGCGCATCGAAGAAAAGACGTCGCGCGCACCAGATCCTCCTCACCTCAACCTCCACCACACACTCCAGCGCCCGTCTCCGCCGCACCAACACGGTCACCTACCGCACACGGCCTCACCACACTTCTGGATCCCCTGCATGTCTTTTTCCCGTCCCAGCGGCCGCACGGCCGAGCAATTGCGCCCGGTCCGCATCGAGCGCGCGTTCACCCGTCACGCCGAGGGCTCGGTCCTGGTCAGCTTCGGCGACACCCGCGTGCTGTGCAACGCCAGCGTCGACAACCGCGTGCCGGGCTTCCTGCGCGGCAAGGGCGAAGGCTGGGTCACTGCCGAATACGGCATGCTGCCGCGCGCGACCCACTCGCGCTCCGAGCGCGAAGCGGCGCGCGGCAAGCAAGGCGGCCGCACGCTGGAGATCCAGCGTCTGATCGGCCGCGCGCTGCGCGCCTGCGTGGACCGCAACGCGCTGGGCGAGCGCACCATCACCCTGGACTGCGATGTACTGCAAGCCGATGGCGGCACCCGCACCGCCGCCATCACCGGCGCCTACGTGGCATTGGTGGACGCGGTGAACTGGCTGCGCCAGCGTGGTGAACTGAAAAAGCCGGTGGTGCTCGGCGCCGTCGCCGCCGTGTCGGTCGGCATCTACCGTGGCGTTCCCGTGCTGGACCTGGATTACGCCGAGGACAGCGACTGCGATACCGACATGAACGTGGTGATGAACGATGGCGGCGGCTTCATCGAACTACAGGGCACCGCCGAAGGCCATGCGTTCCGCCGCGACGAACTGGACGCGCTGCTCGGGCTGGCCGAGCGCGGCATCGGCGAGCTGCTGGCGGCGCAGCGCGCCGCGCTGGCGCAATGAACCCGCACATGACCATGGCCAGCCTGATCGTCGCGGCGTTGCGCGCTGTCGACGGCAACACCAAGGAGCCAATGGAGCCGACACCATGAAACTGGTTCTGGCCAGCAGCAACGCCGGCAAACTCGAAGAACTGCACGCCCTGCTCGACGATGTCGGCGTGGAACTGGTCGCGCAATCCACACTCGGCGTGCACGATGCCGACGAGACCGGCCTGACCTTCATCGAGAATGCGCTGCTCAAGGCACGCCATGCCGCCCGCATCACTGGCCTGCCGGCACTGGCCGACGACTCGGGCATCTGCGTGGACGCGCTGCACGGCGCACCAGGCCTGTACTCGGCGCGATACGCCGGCGAACACGGCAATGCGCAGGCCAACATCGACAAACTGCTGCACGTCCTGCGCGAGGTGCCGCAGGCGCAGCGCGGCGCGCATTTCTACTGCGTGCTGGTGCTGCTGCGGCATGCCGAAGACCCGCAACCGTTGCTGGTCGAGGGCCGCTGGCGCGGGCGCATCGCCCAGGCCCGCGCCGGCACCGGCGGACACGGCTACGACCCGGTGTTCCTCGATCCCGAACACAACCAGACCGCCGCGCAAATGTCGCTCGCATTGAAGAACCGCATCAGCCACCGCGCCATCGCGCTGCAGCAACTCAAGCAGCGGCTGGCCGAACTGATGTCGCACTGACATCACGCCCATTCGCCATGTCGCACGACCACTGCCAGCCCCCATCGGATGCGTCATGCGCGGACCATCGCGCGCACGATGTCGCAACGCGACTGTTGCCACCGCCACTGTCGTTGTACGTCCACCTGCCCTGGTGCGTGCGCAAATGTCCTTACTGCGATTTCAACTCGCATGCGGCCAAAGGCGCGCTGCCGTTCGATGCTTACGTGGACGCCCTGATCCGCGACCTCGACCAGGATCTGCCGCTGGTGTGGGGCCGGGTGGTACACAGCGTGTTCTTCGGAGGCGGCACCCCCAGCCTGTTCCCGCCCGAGGCCATCGCGCGCTTTCTGGAGGCGGCGAGTGCGCGTCTGCGCTTCGCTCCGGGCCTGGAGATCACCCTGGAGACCAATCCGGGTACCGCCGAACACGGCCGCTTCGACCGCTATCTGGCCGCTGGGGTCAACCGGCTCAGCTTCGGCATTCAGAGCTTCGACGATGCGGCATTGCAGCGCCTGGGCCGCATCCACGACAGCGCCGAGGCCGAGCGCGCGGTGAAGCTGGCGCAGGACGCCGGCTTCACCAACCTCAACCTGGACCTGATGTACGCGTTGCCGCAACAGACCCTGGCCGAGGCCGAGCGCGACGTGACGCGGGCACTGGCGCTGCAGCCGACTCATATCAGCCACTACCAGCTCACCCTGGAACCGAACACACTGTTCGCGGCGCGGCCGCCACAGGGTATTCCCGAGGACGACGACGCCTGGGACATGCAGGAACACTGCCAAGCACTGCTGGCCGCAGCCGGCTACGCACAGTACGAAGTCAGCGCCTATGCACGCGAAGGCGAGCGCTGCGTGCACAACCTCAACTACTGGACCTTCGGCGACTACCTGGGCATCGGCGCCGGTGCCCACGGCAAGATCAGTTCCGGCGCCGAGCAGCGCATCCTGCGTCGTTGGAAGCACAAGCATCCGCAAGCCTTCATGGCCGCAGCCGGAACGCCGGCGGCGATCGGCGGCGACGACTGGATCGAGCCAAAGCAACGCCCTTTCGAATACATGCTCAACGCCCTACGTCTGAACCACGGTTTCGCGCTGCGCGATTTTACCGCGCGTACCGGGCTGGCGCCGGCCAGCATCGCCCCGGCACTACAACACGCGCAGGCATGCCAATGGTTGCAGGTGAACGACGACAAGGTGATGCCGACCGAACTCGGTCGGCGTTTCACCAACGACGTCATCGCCCTATTCATGTCCTGAACAGACCACCGCCGGCATGGTTGCGCCGGCAGAAACGTGTTACATACCGCCCTCGGTAAAAAACGACGATCACAGGATGCCCCTGTCTGCAACCTTGTCGGGTCCCCCGGCGACGCTTGCTAGCGCCGTCTTACCGACGCGCGTGCGTCATTTGCTGACATCCCTGAACGCGCTGCTGCGGCAGTCGCTGGAAGCACCACTGCAAGCGACCCTGGATGAGCTGGAGCGAGCACTGTTCGACCAAGCCGAACACGGGCACAACGGCCAATTGCGGCAAGACAGCCATCAGGATGCGCAGAGCCTGCGCGCGCAACGCGGGCACTTCGGCCCGGTGTTCCGAGCGCAACTGGAAACCGCGTTAGCCACGATTCGCACCACTCCGGCGTCCGTCCAGTCGGAGCAGCCAGCCACGACCAACGCAGCAATGCAGGCCCTGACCTTGGTCTCCGACGTGGATATCGACTGCAACATCGTGCTGCACGAAATTGCCCGACGCGAGGCGATCCGCACCCATATTCCATTGCAACTGCTCGGCCAGCGGTTCGGCGTACTCGCCGCACGCCCTGCGTTCGAGGCCAAACAGCTGCCAATGGGGCCACAGGCGCTGTGCCGCATGCTGCGCGAGGCCGGCAAGGAACTGCAGATGGGGCTGGACGCACAACTCGCGCTATACCGCGCGTTCGAGCGCCATGTCCTGACGCACTACGCCACCATCGTGGAACGGGCAAATGACCTCCTAACCGACGCTGGCGTACTGCCTGGACTGGTCTACCGGCCGTACCCAATGCGCACGTCGTCGCCCACAGCGACGGTCGACGCACGCAGCGCAACACGCGCACCCGACAACCCCCATCCGTTCATCGGCCAGACGAGAGCTGCAAGCCATTCCCACAGCACTGCGATCACGACAGACGGCCATGCCATCGCCGCACCGACCGCACCGGCGATGCCAGCACAATCGATCACCGCGTCAACCATCGATGCGCCGGTCGACCTGACCACGCTACGCAGCTTGCTAATGGCCGCACGCAGGAATGCCACCCCTGCCACGGCGATATCAGCGACCGATCAGATCGCCACCATGCCCTCCGCGCAGGCCGACGCGTCCCACCCCAGGAGGGTCGCCATTCCAACCACCACACTGTTGCAAGCACTGGGCGAATTGCAAGCGCAGCCGCCAGCGCACAGCACCATGGGCGGGCTGCGCGGACGTCGCCATATCCGCGACGTGCAGACGGCACTGTTGAACGTCTTGCGCAGCGCGCACGGTCCACAGGCCACGTTGGCCTGCCACGACGCCGACATCTTCGATCTGCTCGGCCTGCTGTACGGCGAGATCGAGCGCGAGGTGCGTAGCGGCACGCCAGCAGCATTGCTGCTTGAGCGCCTGCAGGTGCCGCTGGTACGCGCGGCGCTGCAAGACCCCACGCTCTTCGTGTGTGACCGGCATCCAGCACGCGAACTACTCAATGCGGTGGCCGAATCCAGCCTGCTCTGGCTCGGCGACGAGGACATCGATGCACAGTTGCTGCTGAAGTTGAACAAGACCGTGGATCGGGTCGTGGAGGAATACGAAGACCATGTCACGGTCTTCGAACAGGCGCACCAAGAAATCCAGGCGCATTGCCGCACCCTGGCACACAAGGCGGAGATCGCCGAACGCCGACATATCGAAGCAGCACGCGGCAAAGAACGGCTGGCGCTGGCCAAGCAGACGGCGGGCCGTAGCCTGGAACGACTGTGCAATGCCTGGCAACCGCCATACGTGGTGCAGACACTCTTGCAACAGGCATGGTCCGATATCCTGGTACTAACGCTGCTGCGCCAAGGCGAAGATTCCGATGCGTGGCGCGAACGCGAGCGACTCAGCGAACGCATCGCCGAGATCACCAGCAGCACCGATGAAGCACCCGACACTGCCGTGACCGATGCTGTGTGCAACGACTTGCTGCAGATCGGCTATCACCAGGACGAGGCTGCGGCCATCGCCCGCATTCTGTCCACGCCCGGCGGGGCAGAGACATCGACGGCACTGTCTGGATCTGACACCATGCCGGAGCCCCGCGCGCGTCTGGGCGCGCAGAGCGAAGACAACGAACCGCCTTTGCAGCCACGCACGCAGGACGAACAAGCGGCCTACGAGCATCTGCTCAGCCTGCCGTTCGGCACATGGTTCGCGTTCGTCACCAACCAGCAGTACAACCTGAAACGACAACGGTTGTCGTGGTATAGCCCGACCACAGAACGCGCGCTATTCGTCAATCAACGCGGGCAAAAAACCGCCGATTATTCACTGGATGGACTCGCCAGATTATTGGCGCAGGGCCAGGCACGCATTATCACCGTAAACCGTACACACCTGATCGACCGTGCCTGGCAAGCGGCCATACACACGCTGCGAACACTCGCTGGCACAATTGCGCCGAACACCTCCCTGGAGGACGCATGATCGCAGAAGCCCGCCGCTCGCCGCGCCGCCCGGTGCCGGACATGGTGCCGGTCCTGGACATGATGGAAGAGGTGGTGATCGGTCGCCTCGGCAATGTGTCCGAACACGGCATGCTGCTGCTGGCATCGGCCCACTTGCACGACGACGCGCTGTACCAATTGCGCTTCACGATGCCGCAAACCGACCGCCAGGTGCAGATCGACGTGGGCGCACACCTGTTGTGGAGCGAAGCCTCGCACGCGCCAAGCCATGCCTGGGCCGGTTTCTGCTTTCTCACCATCTCCGCCGCGCACCGCGACCTGTTACGACAATGGGTTAACAACGCCACGCCCAACGGCTGACCTCATCCATTCCATACTCCACGACACGCGCAGAGGCGTCGGCTTGCGCCTTCATGCGACGACATCCGTGGTCTTAGTCGCAGGGCGCCGAATCCCTACCACTGAATTGCGGCACACTGCGCCCTCGTTGATCCACGCCGACCGAGTCCTGTCCATGCTCCAGCACGCCCTCAGCACCCTGTACGCCAACCATCTGCGCACACTGTCGCACCGCGCCGACACGGCGCTGGCGCGCGGCGCCTTCGAGTACATGGTGATGCCCAGCGGCAACCTGCACTACCAGGCATTCGACGACCGCGACTATCCCTATGCGGTGAATCCACAGTTCAAGACATGGCTACCGCTCACCCGAGTACCGAACAGCTGGCTGGTGTACGCGCCAGGACAGCGCCCGCAAGTGATCTTCCACCAACCACACGACTACTGGCACGCAGTACCGGCGACACCCAACGGCTGGTGGGTGGAACATTGCGACATCCACATCATCCGCAGCCCGGAAGAAGCACTGGCATTGCTACCACCGCCGGGGCGCTGCGCGATTCTCGGCGAACCGCACAGCGCACTCGGCGATTACATCCCGAACAATCCGCAGGCGGTGCTGGATTATCTGGACTACCACCGCGCCTACAAAACGGCCTACGAATTGGCACTGATGCGTCAGGCACAGCAACTGGCGGTGCGCGGTCACCGCGCCGCCGAAGCGGCGTTCCGCGAAGGCCGCAGCGAGTTCGAAATCCACATGGCCTATTGCGCCGCCGTCGGCCAGGATGCGACCGAGCTGCCCTACGGCAACATCGTGGCGCTGAACGAACACGGCGCCGTGCTGCACTACACCGAACGGCAACGGCAGACACCGACCCCACTGCGCAGCTTCCTGATCGACGCCGGCGCCTGCGCGCACGGCTACGCCAGCGACATCACCCGCACCTACGCTGCCGACACCGACAGCGAATTCCAGGCGCTGATCGATGCGGTAGACGCCGCGCAACAACGCATGGGCCAGAACGTGCGCGCTGGCGTGGATTACAAGCAATTGCACCTGGACGCGCACCTGGCGCTAATGGGGGTGCTGAAAGACTTCGGCATTCTCACGGTGTCGCCGGAAGCCGCGGTCGCCAGCGGCGTCAGCGCTACATTCTTCCCGCACGGCCTCGGTCATCCGATCGGCCTGCAAGTCCACGATGTCGGCGGTTTCGCCGCCAGCGACCGCGGCGGCCGCATCGAGCGGCCCGACGGCCACCCGTACCTGCGCATGACCCGCACACTCGAACCAGGCATGGTGGTCACGATCGAACCGGGCCTGTACTTCATCGACATGCTGCTGGACGCGCTGAAACAGACCAGCCACGCTGCCAGCGTGGACTGGACGCGGGTGGAGCAATTCAAGCCCTACGGTGGCATCCGCATCGAGGACGAGGTGGTGTGCACCGAGGACGAACCGGAGAACCTGACGCGTCCGGCGTTCGCGGCGACCTGAACCACCGCACCGGTCGAACGCAGCGCATGCGCCGCATCAATCCGTCGCCATCACCGCTTCGATCTCCTCGGCGCTGCGCGGCAGTGCGTCGGTCAGCACGCGGTGACCATCATCGGTGATCAGCACGTCGTCCTCGGTGCGAATGCCGATGCCGCGCCACTTCGCACGCACGTCCTGATCGTCGGGGGCGACGTACAGCCCCGGCTCGATGGTGAACACCATGCCCGGCTCCAGCAGGCGCGATGCCCCCGCCAGTTTGTAGTCGCCGACGTCGTGCACGTCCAGGCCAAGCCAATGCCCGGTCTTGTGCCGGTAGAAACGCCTGTAATCGCCGCTCGCCAGATTCTGCTGCAAGCTGCCCTTGAGCAAACCCAGCCGCAGCAAACCTTCGGTCAGCACCTGCACCGCAGCCAGGTGCCCAGCCTCGTATGCTACGCCCGGCCGCGCCTGCGCCAGCGCCGCCGCGTGGGCCGCACCGACCAGATCGTGCAGCGCGCGTTGTTCGGCGCTGAAGCGACCATTGACCGGAAAGGTGCGGGTGATGTCGGCGGCATAGCCACGGTACTCGGCGCCCGCATCGATCAGCACCAGATCGCCGTCGCGCAGGCGCGCGGCATTGGCGTGGTAATGAAGCACACAGGCGTTACTGCCGCTGCCGACGATGCTCCCGTAGGCGGGACAGGCATCGCCTGCACGGAACGCGTGTTCGATCTCGGCCTGCAACTGGTATTCGTGCAGTCCGGGCCGCGCCACCCGCCACGCCGCGCGGTGCCCGGCCACGCTCAGGTCGGCAGCCACCTGCATCAGCGCGATCTCGTCGCGCGACTTGAACAGGCGCTGCTCGTGCAGCAGATGGCCCAGCTCCAGGAACTCATGCGGTAACTGCGCACCATGCCGCACCTGCTCGCGCACGCGCTTGACCCAACCGATCAGCTTGAGATCGAAATCAACATCGCGGCCGAAGTGGTAGTAGACCCGCGAGCGGCCTTCCAGCAGGCCAGGCAGGATGTCGTCGAGATCCTCGATCGGGTAGGCATCGTCCATGCCATAGTCCTCCACTGCGCCTTCCTGGCCGGCACGCGGGCCGTCCCAAGCTTCGCGCTCGGGGTCACGCTCACGGCAGAACAGCAGCGCCTCGCCATGACGACGGCCGGGCACCAGCACCAGGATCGCCTCCGGCTCCGGAAACCCGCACAGGTACCAGAAATCCGAATCCTGGCGATACGGATAATGGGTATCGTGACTGCGCACCCGCTCCGGCGCGCTCGGCAACACCAGGATGGCCTGCTCGCCCGCCATGTCCATCAGCCGTCGGCGCCGGCGCGCGTATTCGGCTGCGCCAATCCCGGTGAGCCGCTTCATCAGTTCAAACGCTGCCGGTGACGCGGACCGAGCACGCAGTCGCTATGCAGCAGCAGCACCGCCACCCGCAAGAATTCCTCGATTTCGGACAGCGCTTCTTCTTCCTCATCGCCACTGTCTATGTCCTCGCTACTGGTCTGCCCCAGCCGCGCCAAGTCCTGTAAGGCCTCCAGCCCTTCTTCGGACAGCGGCGGCTTGGCGCCTGCGGCAAGACCGAAACCGCCCAGGAAGCTACGACACCACTCGAACAGCGCATCGGCACGTTCGAGCAACGGCGCCCCAGGCTCGGCCAACACTAGGTCGAAACCGAAATCGCGGTCCTGCAACTGCGCCACGGTGGCCTCGCGCAGTTGGTCCAAGGCATCACCCCGGCGTGGCGTGGCAATGTCAGCATCGGCCAATACCGCCGCTGGCCAGGCGGGCAGATCGGCGCCGCCGCCCGCCAGCCAGCCGCACAGGGCACCGTGGAGCTCGGCCGCGGATGCGGCCAAACCCAGTTGTTGGCTGGCATTGACGATCTCGGCGGCAGTGGGAAGTTCGGTCATGGATACAGGGCCTGTCGGGGGGCTTGCCACCGGCTCGGGAGGCCGACAGCGGACTGGATGACTGACCAGTGTAACAATCCGAACACACCTTGCTGCTTGTGGAGGCTTCCGGCACATGCCTACACTCACCACACCCTTTCCTTGATAGATATCACGTCCCGCCATGCCGTCAGAGCACCTCACTGCGGGAATCGCAAGCCATTTCGTCACCGACTGGAGTTTGAACCGTCTGGTGATCGCGCTATCGCTGGCCATCGGCGGACTGACCGTGGCACTGCATGCACTGCTATACCGGCGGCGCATGCAGCAAAAGCTAAAGTGCTACGAAGAGCTGCAGCAGCACGAACATTACCTGAAGCTGGCGCTATGGGCTTCGGGCGAGCACTTCTGGGATTACGACCTACAGAATCGCACGCTACGGCGGATGCGCGCGGACGATGCCAACCCGCATCTGCAGGACATCGCTCTGGTGATCCACGAGGACGATCCGCTGCGGATCCATCCCGACGACATCCAGCAGGCCAAACTCGCGCTCAGCGAGCATCTTGAGGGCTTGACCGCGATCTATCTGGCCGAATACCGGGTGGACCTGACCGGCGACGGCGTCTGGCGGTGGGCGCGGGTGCGTGGACGCGTGGTGGATTACGACGCGGTCGGCAATCCACGCCGGCTCGCCGGCACCGCGCGCGACATCACCTCGCACCGCCAAGCCGACCTGGAGCGACGTATCGCCGCGGAAGTGCTCCGCAGTATGAGCGAAGCGGTGGCCGTGCTCGACGAGGAGCGGCGCTTCATCTCGGTGAATCCGGCCTTCACCCGGATCACCGGCTACAGCGAACGCGAAGTACTGGGCCAGCCGATGACACTGATCGACCACGCGCCCAACGTCCCGCCACCCCCGATGCTCGATCAAGGACGCCACTGGCGCGGCGATGCCTGGAAGCGACGCAAGGACGGCCACGAGATCCTGTGCCACATGCGCCGCAACACCGTGGTCGATGCAGACGGTCGGCAAAGCTTCCAAGTGGTAGTGCTGGAAGACATCACCGAACAGAAGCGTGCCGAACAGGAACTTCGCTACCTGGCCAACTACGACACGCTGACCAGCCTGCCCAACCGCGCGCTGCTGTCCGAGCGGCTGGCCCGGGCGATCGTCCGGGCACGACGCCAGGCCGGCGCGGTCGCGGTGCTGTTCCTGGATCTGGATCGTTTCAAGGACATCAACGACTCGCAGGGCCACCCCGTCGGCGATCAGGTCCTACGCGCAGTCGCCGAACGCCTGCAACAGGCGGTAGGACCGCAGCACACGGTGGCGCGTCTGGCCGGCGACGAATTCACCGTGGTGGTGGAGGACATCGTCAGCCAAGACGAGGCCGAAAGCGTCGCCGCGCGAGTGCTGGCGGCGTTCGAGCCACCACTACGTCTGGACGATCGCCGCGAGGTGGCGGTTTCCACGTCCATCGGCATTTCCCTGTTCCCGCAGCACGCGCTACTGCCCAGCGAACTGCTCAAGCACGCCGATACGGCGATGTACCAGGCCAAGGCAGCCGGCCGCCGCAACGCCCAGGTGTACTCGGCCAGCATGGACGAGGCCACCCGCCATCGCGCGACACTGGCCAGCACCTTGCGCAAGATTCCGCTGGACCAGGAATTGAAACTGGTCTATCAGCCGCGCTACTCGTTGCGCGAACAGCGCGTAGTCAGCGTGGAAGCGTTGCTGCGCTGGCACAGTGCCGATTTCGGCCCCGTCTCGCCGAGCCAGTTCATTCCCCTGGCCGAAGAGACCGGGTTGATCCTGCAAATCGGCGAATGGGTCCTGCGCCAAGCCTGCAGCGCGCTGCGCGACTGGCGACAAATGGGCCTGACCGATCTGTGCATGTCGATCAACGTCTCGGCGATCCAGCTCGAACGCAGCAACCTGCCCGAATTGATGGCGCAGATTCTGGCCGAAACCGGCGTACCGGCAGCCAATGTCGAACTCGAACTGACCGAGAGCGTGGTGATGTCGCAGGTCGGCAAGAGCGCGGAAATCCTGCATGCCTGCCGGGAACTGGGCCTGACCCTGGCAATCGACGACTTCGGTACCGGCTATTCGTCGCTGGCTTATCTGAAACGGCTGCCGATCAACACCCTGAAGATCGATCAGGCGTTTATCAGCGACCTGAGCCTGGACCCGGACGATGCCTCCATCACCAGCACCATTATCGCAATGGGACACTCGCTGGACCTGAAGGTGGTCGCCGAGGGCGTCGAACAGCCCAGCCAGCTAATGTTCCTGCGCGAGCACGGCTGCGACGAAATCCAAGGCCACTTGGTGGCGCCCGCGCTAGAACCGGACGCCTGTCTCAAGCTGCTGCAACAACCGCTGCGGCTCCCCATCTGAGCGGCAGCCATCACACCGCCGCGCGATGTCTTGACCACCGCGCGAACGCATGTCTATCGTGAGCGCCATGGACACACCCGACGCCCTCGCCGAACTTCGCGCACTCGCCACGCGCGTGGAAACGCTTGTGGAGCGTTGCCAGCGCCTCGCCGACGAAAACCGTAGCCTACGCCAACAGCAGGAGCAGCTGATCGGGGAGCGTTCGCAACTGCTGACCAAAAACGAACAGGCGCGCTCGCGCGTAGAAGCCATGATCGCCCGGCTGAAATCGCTGGAGCAGCACACGTGAGCGAACCGGTCAGCGTCCGCATCCTCGACCGCGAATACACCGTTGGCGTCGAGGCCGGAGAGCGCGACAGTCTGCTGGCTGCCGCGCGCCTGCTCGAGACGAAAATGCGCGAGATACGCGGCAGCAACCGCATGGCGGCAGTGGACCGCGTCGCCGTCCTCGCCGCGCTGAATCTGGCGCATGAACTCCAGCAACTGCGCGACGAGCACGCCCAGCGCGAACACGAAATGACCCGCACGCTTGCCGATCTCAACCGGCGCCTGGATCGCGTGACCGATACAACGCGTTGATTCGCTCATCGCGTCTCGATCATAAAGGTGAATTGCAACGCACCGTGCGACGGACGGACGCGCCAAGCACGGCGACAGCGCTATACTACCCCCGCGTTCTCTGCTGTGAACGACAGCGTGTGCAAACATTCGCCTTGTCCCTTAATGACGACCACGGGGTGGCGACGGAATCGGGAGTGCAGGTCCGCCTCGTAGCGGGAAGCCCGAAGGTTCTCCAGCCATCCCACTTGAACCCCGGGTTCAAGGTCGTTTCGCACGCATCGTCACGGCGGAGAATGCAATTCTTCCAGGAACCGGCGCCGCAAGGCGCCGTTTCCTTTTCTGCCGGTGCCGTTGCCCCCTGCCATCGCCATCCCCACGTCGGCACGATCCACCTCCCGCACAGCGCGGCGGCGCTGGGATCTCCACCTCACGTGCGACCCGCACTGCGGCCACCAGCGTCACCGCTCCTGGCCGCCGACCGCACTGTCCGCCTTTGCCGCTGACGACCAATGCACCTCACTTCACCGTGCCTCCCACGCTCTAGGCAGCGTCCGCGCCGAACAGGACAATAGGAGCGCCTTTACCCTACTGCCCACTCATGCCTGCCGACGATCGCAAGCTCCTGCGTCAGCAACTGCGTGCGCGCCGCGGCGTGCTCCCCGCCGCCGCGCGCCTAGCCGCCGCCGACGCGCTGGCGCAACGCCTGCTCCAACTACCGTTCGCACCGCAGCACGGCTATGTCGCCGGCTACTGGGCGATGGACGGCGAGATCGCCCTGCATCGCTGGCAACTGTCGCTGCCGGACACGGTGCAATACTGCCTGCCCGTCCTGCACGGCACCACACTGCGCTTCGCACCATGGCGTCCGGGGCAGCCACTGGTCGCCAACCGCTATGGCATTCCAGAACCCGATCTCGATGCGGCAGCGATGCTCGCACCCGAACAGATGGCGCTGGTGGTGACGCCATTGGTGGGTTTCGACCACGCCGGCCACCGCCTGGGCATGGGCGGCGGCTGGTATGATCGCAGCTTCGAATTCCGCCAACAGCAAGCGCCTCCGCCATGGCTGGTCGGGGCGGCCTTCGACGCCCAACAGGTCGCTGCGTTGCCGATCGCCGCCTGGGACGTAAGGTTGGACGCAGTCTGTACCGAATCCCTCACTCTCGTGACCGCGCTCAATTCATCCGTATGACTGCACGCACCCGCTATTGGTTGATGAAATCCGAACCGGATACCTTCTCGATCGACGACCTGCAGCGGGTCGTTACCGAACCCTGGAATGGCGTGCGCAACTACCAGGCGCGCAATTTCATGCGCGACGGCATGAAAGTCGGCGATGGCATCCTATTTTACCACTCCAACTGCAAGGTGCCCGGCATCGTCGGCGTGGCCACAGTGGCTAGCGATGCCTACCCCGACGCCACCCAGTTCGACCCCTCCTCGGACTACCACGATCCCAAGGCTACACCGGAGCAACCGCGCTGGTATCTGGTGGACGTGGCATTCGAGCGCAAGCTGACACGCACGATCGCCCTGGACGAGATCAAATCGCACGCCGATGCGCTCGGCGATGGTTTTCCGCTGGTCGCGCGCGGCAACCGCCTGTCGGTCTTCCCGGTCAGTGCCGCGCAGTGGACCCTGCTGCTGTCGCTGGAGTGACGGCCTGCGCAGCACGCGCCCTACCCCATCCCGTCCCCGGAACCGCCCCTATGTCTGAAGCAAAACGCCTTGCCGCCGAAAAAGCCATCGAGTACGTCGAGGACGGCATGATCGTCGGCGTCGGCACCGGCTCCACCGTCGCCTACTTCATCGATGCGCTCGGCCGCATCGGTCATCGCCTCAAGGGCGCGGTATCCAGCTCCGAACACAGCACCGCGCGCCTGCGCCAGCACGGCATCGACGTGCTGGAACTGAACCACACCGGCACCCTGTCGCTGTACGTGGATGGCGCCGACGAATGCGACCCGAACAAGTGCCTGATCAAAGGCGGCGGCGCCGCACTGACCCGAGAGAAGATCATCGCCGAGGCGAGCGAGCGCTTCATCTGCATCGTCGACCCCAGCAAACAGGTACAGACCCTGGGCGCATTCCCGCTGCCAATCGAAGTGATCCCGATGGCGCGCAGCCTGGTCGCCCGTGAAATCCTGGCGCGCAGCGGCGGCCAGCCAGTCTGGCGCGATGGCGTGATCACCGACAACGGCAACGTGATATTGGACGTACATCACCTCTCGATCAGCGATCCGCTCACGCTGGAGCGCGAGTTGAATCAGATCCCCGGCGTGGTCTGCGTCGGCCTGTTTGCGCACCGCCGCGCCGATGTGGTGATCGTGGGCGGCGAGCCGCCGCGGGTGTTTTGATTCGGGATCGGGAAATGGTTTCCGGCGCCGCGACGCGTTGGACGCCTTGGCGGTCGCGCATCGCGGCCAAGATCGCTCCTACGATAGAAAAAAGTGCCCGCATTGGCTGCACATCGTGCCACGCTGCCAATCCAGTCAGGCGCTTGACTCCCCGCGCACGATGCAACAAGGTGCTCGTTCTCCTCCTCGCCCATGTTGCAACGCCATGTCCCTGTCCCGAGCCTTTTGCGTTCTTTTCTTTGTTGCGCTCAGCGGCTGCGCCAGCGCCGGCGACCACTGGGTGGAACTGGGCGGGCACCGCTATCAAGTCGAGTTGGCCCAGGACGACGCCACCCGTGCACGCGGACTGATGTTTCGCGACCAAATGGCGGCCGACCACGGCATGCTATTCATCCACAAACGCGAGGAACCCCAGGCCTATTGGATGAAGAACACCAAGATCCCGCTGGACATCCTCTACTTCGACACCCAGCGCAAGCTGGTGGCGCAACAGCGCGATGTGCCACCGTGCTCGGCGGGCAACGCCTGCCCCCCATATCCGAGCAATGCGCCGGCGCGCTACGTGCTCGAACTCAACGCCGGTCAGGCCGAGCAACTCAAATTGCAAAACGGCACCGAACTGCGCTTCGGCCCAGGCATTGCGCAGGCCCATTGACTCCCCAAGGGGCCGTCCTCGCGCCACGGTCGTGGCGCTGAACCCGACATCGCTGTCAGGAACCGCCGGACTTGATCGGACTGCGTTTTGCCGCCAGTCTTCGAGCATGTCCGACGCACTGACATTGCCAAGCTGGAATACCCTGTCCACCCTGGACGACGATGCGCTGCCATTGCTCGCAACCGCGCTGCTGATCGCACGCGACGAATATCCGGAGCTGGATGCGGCCCACTACGACACGCTGGCGCAAAGCCATGCCGACCATCTGCGGCACGAAGTGGCGCTGATCCAACCATGGCCGCTGAAAATGGCGGCGATCAATCGCCATCTGTTCGAAGAGCTTGGCTATAGCGGCAATCACGACGAATACTACGACCCGCGCAACAGCTACATGAACCAAGTGTTCGAGCGCCGCCTAGGCAACCCGATCTCGCTGGCGCTCGTGCAGATGGAAGTGGCCCGGCGACTGGGTATCCCGCTGGATGGCGTCTCCTTCCCTGGACATTTTCTGGTGCGCCTGCCGGTGGACGACGGCCTGCTGGTCATGGACCCGTTCAACGGCGGCCGCCCGCTGGCGGTGGAAGAACTACGCGAACGCGTACGACCACACCTGGGCGGAGAAAACCCGGACGACCGTGCGCTGCTACAGATCTTGGATCCGGCTCCGCACCGCGCGATCCTCACCCGGGTGCTGCGCAACCTGCACGGCGTCTATGCCGAACGCGAGGAATGGGACCGTGCGGCACGCAGCGCCGACCGGGTACTCAAACTAATGCCAGACCAGTCGGAAGCCCTGCGCGACCGCGGTCTGGCCTATCTGGAAATGGATTATGTGCTCGGCGCCCGCCACGATTTGAGCCGCTATCTGCAGCTGAATCCGGAAGCACACGACGTGCTGCCAATCCGCGAACACTTGGTGGAACTGAGCGCACGCGCACAACGGATGCATTGACGCGCAGCGCCAGGGTCGTTGCAAAAGCGCACCATGCGCTTAAAAGACGGTCGCCCTGTCGGGATGCGGCCACCCAGGGCTTGCAAGCATTCGTGCGCTGCGCGATGCCAGGACGGCCTCCGTCACGACACGGCGAAGGGTGAAGCCGCGCAGCGAAAGCCGCTCGTGCAGCATCCCCACGAAGCCGCGCACTGGCGGAAACCCACCAATCCCAACCGCTTACTCGATCGTCACCATCTCGAAATCGTCCTTGGTGACGCCGCAATCGGGGCAGGTCCAGGTGTCGGGCACATCTTCCCAGCGCGTCCCAGGCGCGATGCCCTCCTCCGGCAAGCCGTCGGCCTCGTTGTAAATGAAGCCGCAGACGACGCACATCCAGGCGCGGTAGATGGTGGCAGTGGCATCGCTCATTGGATAATCGCAGGTCTACGGCTGGGGAGAGCAGCATTGTCCCATCGCCGCCGACGTACCGAAAGGCTTGGCCCTCCATGAACGCATCCACCACGCCTCGCGGCGTGTACCTCATCACCCCGGACGAGACCGATGGCACACGCCTGCTGGAACGGGTGGCACCATTGCTGGAACAGGGTGTGACCTGGCTGCAATACCGCAACAAGCACGCCGATGCGGCGCAGCGACTGGCCCAGGCCAGCGCGTTACACGCCATGTGCCTGCGGGCCGGGGTACCGCTGATCGTCAACGACGACGTGACACTGGCACAGACGATCGGCGCCGCCGGCGTGCATCTGGGCGAGGACGACGGCGACCTGAGTCGCGCCCGCGCCACGCTCGGACCACACGCGCTGATCGGCGCCTCTTGCTACGACGATCTGCAGCGCGCCCGCGCCGCCGCCATGGCCGGCGCCAGCTATGTCGCGTTCGGCGCGTTCTTTCCCAGCCGCAGCAAGGTCGCCACACGCCGCGCCGATCCTGGCCTGCTGCGCGACGCCGCAGCGCTGCGACTGCCGCGCGTAGCGATCGGCGGCCTGACCCCGGACAACGCACGCGCCGTGGTCGCCGCCGGCGCCGACCTGCTGGCGGTGATCAGCGGCGTGTTCGATGCCGACAACCCACGCGCCGCGCTGGCCGCCTATCGCGCCTGTTTCGCCTGATGCGCTGGCTGGGCCTGCGCGGCGTCCACGCGTCACTGCGTGGCCCATGCCCATGCATGCGACCAACATCAACGCCGCGTGCGCGGCATGACGACAGCGCATCCACCACCAACACGCATGGTGGTTCCCCACCATAGCCGCGACAATAACTGCACATGCCCCATGCGCCAGACGCCCGCCCGCTCAACCCGCCGAGGATTTCCGCCCATGCACCACGCCCGTTCACACGCTCTGTTCGCACAAGCGCAGTCGCTGATCCCCGGCGGGGTCAATTCGCCGGTGCGCGCTTTCAAGTCGGTCGGTGGCGAACCGTTCTTCGTGCAGCGCGCCGACGGCCCGTATCTGTACGACGTCGATGGCAACCGCTACATCGACTACGTCGGCTCGTGGGGGCCGATGATTGCCGGCCACAACCATCCGGCGGTGCGCGAGGCGGTGCAGCGCGCGATCGCCGACGGGTTATCGTTCGGCGCGCCATGCCCGGCCGAGGTGACGATGGCGCAGACCATCACCCGGCTGGTGCCATCGTGCGAAATGGTGCGCATGGTCAACTCCGGCACCGAGGCCACGCTATCGGCCGTGCGCCTGGCGCGCGGCGCGACCGGGCGCAGCCGCATCGTCAAATTCGAAGGCTGCTATCACGGCCACGGCGACTCGTTCCTGGTCAAGGCCGGCAGCGGCATGCTGACCCTGGGCGTGCCGACCTCGCCGGGCGTGCCGACGGCGCTGAGCGAGCTCACCGCCACGCTGGCCTACAACGACATCGAGGGCGCCAACGCGTTGTTCGCACAGATGGGCGATGAAATCGCCGCGGTCATCATCGAACCGGTGGTCGGCAACGCCAACTGCATCCCGCCACGCACCGGCTACCTACAGCATCTGCGCGCACTGTGTACCCAGCATGGCGCGCTACTGATTTTCGACGAAGTGATGACCGGCTTCCGCGTCGCCCTCGGCGGCGCGCAGGCGCACTACGGCGTGGTGCCGGATCTGACCACCTTCGGCAAGATCATCGGCGGTGGCATGCCTGTAGGCGCCTATGGCGGACGCGCCACGCTGATGCGGCAAATCGCACCATCCGGCCCGATCTATCAAGCCGGCACGCTGAGCGGCAATCCGGTGGCAATGGCTGCCGGCCTGGCGCTGCTGGAGTTGATCCAGGCACCCGGCTTCCACCAACGCCTGGAGTCGGCCACCGCGGCGCTATGCGCCGGGCTCGAACAGGCCGCCGCCGCGGCTGGCGTGGCGGTCACCACCAACCAGGTCGGTGGGATGTTCGGCCTGTTCTTCACCAGCGAAAAAGTAGAGACCTACGCGCAGGCCACCGCCTGCGACACCGCCACGTTCAACCGCTTCTTCCACGCGATGCTCGCGCGCGGCGTATTCCTGGCGCCGTCGGCGTACGAGGCCGGATTCCTCTCCAGCGCCCACGACGACGCCGTGCTGGCGGCGACGCTACAGGCGGCACGCGAGGCGTTCGCGGAGGTCGCTGCTGGCTGACGGCGCCCGAAGCGAGTGCCGCTCAGCGCGTAGCGAGGTAATCGCGCAAAGCGCCGCGCAGACGGGTCAGGCCTGCGCTCAATTCGGCATCGCTGAGGTTCAACGCCGGCACGAAGCGCAACACATCCGGACCGGCCTGGAGAATCAAGACGCCATGCGCAGCAGCATGATCGAGAATCGCGCCAGCCTGACCCGCATGCGCCGACGTCAGCACCGCGCCCAGCATCAAGCCACGACCGCGCACCTGGGAAAACAGAGCGAAATCGTCGTTGAGCGCAGCCAATCCCTGGCGCAAGGCCGCCGACTGCTTGGCCACGTTGGCCGCGATCGGCGCGGACGCCAGCTTGCGCAGCGCCACCCGCGCCACCGCAGCAGCCAGTGGATTACCGCCGAAGGTGGTGCCATGCGCGCCGAACTGCATGGCCTCGGCCACCTTCGGCCCGGCCAGCATCGCACCGATCGGAAAGCCACCGCCCAGCGCCTTGGCCAGGGTCACGATGTCCGGCGTCACCTCGTCTTGCCAATGCGCGAACAAGGTGCCGGTGCGGCCCATGCCGCATTGGATTTCGTCCAGCACCAGCAACGCGTCATGGCGATCGCACAGCGCGCGCACCTGTGCCAAAAAGCCCGGCGCAGCCGGCATGACCCCACCCTCGCCCTGCACCGGCTCCAGCATGACCGCAGCCACATCGCCAGTGGCCATCGCCGTTTCCAGTTGCGCGATGTCGTTGAAGTCGACGTAACGGAAGCCGCCAGGCAACGGTTCGTAGCCTTCCTGATATTTGGGCTGCGCGGTCGCGGTGACCGCCGCCAGCGTCCGGCCGTGGAAGCTGCCGCGAAAGGTCACGATGACCCGCTGCTGCGGCGCGCGCCCCTGGCTGGCAGCCCACTTGCGCACCAGCTTGATCGCCGCTTCATTGGCCTCGGCGCCGGAATTGCACAAGTACGCCTTGTGCGCGAACCGCGACGCCTCGACCAGTTCCTCGGCCAGACGCAACGGTGGCTCGCTGTAGAACACATTGCTGGTGTGCCACAACTTGCCCGCCTGCTCCAGCAGCGCCGCATGCAGATCCGGATCGTTGTGACCGAGCCCGCACACGGCAATGCCAGCGGCCAGATCGATGTAGTCGCGCCCCTCGCTGTCCCACAGCGTGGCCCCCTGGCCGCGTTCCAGCACCAGGTGACGCGGGCGGTAGATCGGCAGGCAATAGCGCTGAGCGAGGGCAATCAGCTCTGCGGTGGCAGAAGCGGTCATCGAAGCAATCCAGCAGGGAAAAGCCGATTATAAAGACCACCGCAACCGCCTGCGCGCAGCGGTGTGCAAGACGCAAAAACGTTCACCATACTCCGGTGTTGGGCATCGACGCCCACGGCTCGGCCGGGGCCAGCGCTTCGCCCTTCTGCAGCAGTTCAATCGAGATCAGATCGGGGCTGCGTACGAAGGCCATGCGCCCGTCGCGCGGCGGGCGGTTGATGGTCACGCCTTGCGCCTGCAGGTGCGCGCAGATGGCGTAGATGTCATCCACCTCGAACGCCAAATGGCCGAAATTACGCGCGCTACCGTAATCCTCGTCCGAGCCCCAGTTGTAGGTCAGCTCGACTTCGGCTTGCGGGTTTTCCGGCGCACCGAAGTACACCAAGGTGAACTTACCCGCGGCGTTCTCGATGCGGCGGGTCTCGTACAGGCCCAAACCTTTGGTGAAGAACGCGCTGGTCTTTTCCAGATCGTGGACGCGGATCATGGCATGCAGGTATTTCATCGCGAAACTCCAGTGAATGGGGAAAACGGCCGAGCGCCTGCGTATTCGCAAAACACAACTGTGCTGGATTTACCCAGCGAGCGAGGCAATAGCGCGATCAACGCCGTGCCTGTATCGCCAGGGATGGGCAAGACGTATCGACCCAACCGCCTCACGGTTTCGGCCCCTGCCCTTCGTTGTCCTCCCAGTGCAGCACCCGCCGGGTCACGAAACGGTATACCCGCTTGCCACTGGCGAACCACAGCGTGCGCACCCAGGAATGGCGCCTGAGCAGACGCCGCTCCACCGGCGTCAGCGCATGCGCGCAATACATGCGCTTGTGCTTGAGCAGATGGCGCAGATCCTCGCGTGCCAGCAAGCGCATCCAGCGCGAACGTGGCGCCCCACGCACCGCCAGTTGGAAATCGATCAACGCCGGACGACCGTCTTCCAGCACCAGCCAGTTCGCTTCCTTGGCCAGGTCATTGTGCGCCACCCCGCGTCGGTGCACTTGCTGCAACAGGCGCCGGGCATTGCGGAAGTACGTCAGGTCCCCGCGCGGCGGCCGCTGGTACATCGCCGCACCGGCCAGATAGCTGCGGTCCAGGAAGATGCCATCCCAGCCGCGCAATTGCGGCGTCGCCGCCATGCCTGCCAACTGCCGCAGCGCGCAGGCTTCGCGCCGCGCCAGCCACCATGCCGGCAGACGTAACCACCACGGCGAGGCGCTCAGATCGCGGCGTACGAAGCGCCCGTCGCCTTCACCCAGCAACAGGATGCGCCCGAAGCTGTCGGACTTGAGGATCTGAACGGAATCGGCGGCAGGCATCGCCCCAGTTTACGCGGAACGCCATCCGGACCCGCCTATAATTCGCTGATGAATGTCTCATGGACCGATGCCACGCTGGCGTGGATCGCAGCGCACCCCATGCTGGCCGGCGCGGTCATCTTCGCGATCGCGCTCTGCGATGCGGTCATCCTCCTCGGCACGGTGGTGCCGGCGCTGCCGCTGCTGTTCGCGATCGGCGTCTTGATCGGCCTGGGTCGGATTTCCGGTCCATATGCGGTCCTCAGCGCCGCGCTGGGCGCGCTGATCGGCGACGGACTCAGCTACTGGGTCGGATACCGCTGGGGCCACCGTTTGCGCAGCTACTGGCCGTTCAAACGCTATCCGCAGTGGCTGGATCGTGGCGAGGCGATGTTCCGCCGCAATGCGTTCAAGAGCATCCTGGTCGCCCGCTACGTGGGCGCAATCCGGCCGTTCGTGCCAGCGGTGGCAGGCATGTTGAAGATGCCGCTACGGCGCTACCTGCCGCCCAGCAGCTTGGCAGCGGTGACCTGGGCGCTGCTGTTCCTCGGGCCGGGCTGGCTGCTCGGCCAAGCTTACGAAGCGGTGGCGGCGGTGGCCGGGCGTCTGTTCCTGGTTCTGGGCCTGCTGACGCTGGCATTGGCGCTGGTCTGGACGATCGTGCTGTACGGCTACCGCTGGTCGGCCGGACACATGGATACGCTGTTGGCACGCACGCTGGATTGGTCGCACCGGCATCCAGTGCTCGGTCGCTATTCGGTCGCCGTGTTCGACCCGCAACGGCGCGAGTCCGTGCCGCTGGCGATGCTGGCGACGATGCTGCTGGCACTGGGGTGGGGCTGGTTCGCACTGCTGATGCTGGTAATCGCGCACGACGCACCGCTGCGCCTGGACCTGGCCGTGCACGACCTGATGCTGGCGCTACGCAATCCGTTGGCGGACGCCCCGATGACCGCGCTAGCCTCGCTCGGCGACTGGCAGGTGCTGGCGCCCGCCACGGCACTGGGCCTGGGCTACCTGGCTTGGCGCCGGCGCTGGATGGCCGCGGCGCACTGGCTGGCGGCGCTGGCGTTCGGCCTGGCCTTGACCAAACTGCTCGGCAACACCGTGCACGTGGTGCAACCGCCAACAGCCAGCAGCGGTTTCGGCTTCCCATCGGTCGCAGTGACCATGGCGACGATCAGCTTCGGCTTCTTCGCCGTGTTGATCGCACGCGAACTACCCGGGCGCTCACGGGTCTGGCCGTATCTGCTGTCCGGCGTGGTGGTGACGCTGATCGGCTTCGCCCACCTCTACCTGGGCGCGCATTGGCTTAGCGACGTGGTCGGCGGCATGTTGTTCGGCATCTTCTGGCTGTTGCTGCTGGGCATCGCCTACCGCCGTCGCCTCGACCGCAGGTTCTGGATGACGCCACTGGCATGGCTGTTCTACGGCGGATTCGTGGTCGCCGCGCTGTGCTACGCACCACGCCACTTGGAACGCAAACTGGCCAAGTTCGAACCCCCACCACCGCCACTGGCGCAGATCGCGACATCGGCCTGGTGGCAGCACGACTGGCAGCAACTACCACCGCGCCGCAACGCATTCGACGACGACCAACGCTGGCCGCTGAATTTACAAGTGGCCGGACCGCTGGCGCCATTGCAACATCAACTCGCTGCCGCCGGCTGGCGAGTCCAACCACAAGCAGGCTGGCGACAGGCACTGCAACTGCTCGACGACACAGCCACACCCGCACAGGTGCCGGTATTGCCGGCGACACTGGATACCCGAGTGGAATCGCTACTGATGCTCCACCCCGGCGCGCACGCAGACGAACTGTACGCACTAAGATTGTGGCCGGCCGCCGCACGCCTGCAGCCAGGCAACCTGCCGCTCTGGCTCGGCAGTGTGCAGCGTCTGCGCTACGAACGCCATTTCAACCTGATCGGGATGTGGCGGCCTCTACCGGACACCGAGTCCGCACTTGACGAGGTCACCGACACACTGCACGACCTGCCCAAACGCAAGGAAGTGCATCACTCGTCGCAGGGTTCGGTACTTCTTGTGCGCAGCAACGATGAAACGCCAGCGACACGGCCCTGAGAGGCACAAGAACAATCGAATCAGCCATGTCAGGCCTTTTAGAGTGGCCAACAAAACGTCGCGAGTCGCTGTCGTTTTGTTAGCCGCTCTTAGTCGCAGCACGGCCGATGTTGAGTCGTGCATTGGTTGGGAGTCCAATCTCCCGATTGGACTCCGCATCCGCCATCCGCATACGACTCGAAAGCGGGGGACGCATCGAGTCGACTTCTCAGGCGTTCCTTATTGCCTCCGCAAGAGCTACCGATAAGATTTCCACATGCGGCGGCTTCACCATGGATTGATGTGTGCCTGGAACTTGAATGTGACAAATAGAATCCTTCGGCAAAATCCCTTGCCAACTTTGGAGTGGACTTTGCTGAAGCGGACGCACCATCGCGGCGTGTGAAGCCTCAAATAGATGTACTCGTATCGGAATTGAAGGCACATCATACTCAATGGCCGATTTCATGAATTCAGCACACATCGTGTAATCCAAAATTTCGCTTTGCATCATCTGTTCTGTCTCTTTCATCTGCTCTGGCGACAAGAACATCTGCTTGCAAAAATTCACGATTTCGTTGAATTCTTCCGTTTCGTTCTCCATACCCACACTCTCCACACTCAAGACGCGACGAATAACATCTCCACCTTCGACTCCAGAAAAAGAGGCAATCATTTCCTTCAACCGAACATCGCTCGAAAAATTCATCGTATCGAGAAGACCTAGAAATTCGACTTGCATATCGGCCTTTATAAGCTGATTCGCCATTTCATAAGCCACAACTCCACCGAAAGACCAGCCAGCCAAACGATACGGACCCGATGGCTGCACCCGCCGAATTCTTTCGATTGCCTGAGCAGCCATGCCTTGCATGGAATGCACCGAAGAACCCTCAGGATATTCAACACCATAAACCGGAATCCCGGCGCGCAAGAATTTCTCGATCTCCATGCCATACATGGCATGCCCTGAAATATCATAAATAAGGAATAGCGGTGGCTCACTGCCTTCTTCACGAAAGGGGATCAGGCCATCGCGAGCATCCTCACACTCCCCTTTCTGGAAATGCGCCGCCAATGAAATGATATCCGGATGAGCGAATAGATCGCCCATGGAGATTTCGACTCCAGCCTGCTTGAGACGGCTCACGACCTGTACCGCCAGTAGCGAATGTCCACCGAGAGCGAAAAAGTTATCGTGCCGGCCTATCGTCTCCGGCTCCAGCAGGTCACTCCAGATCGCGGCAATGGTTTGTTCGATCGCACCCTGCGGCGCTTCATACGCACGTGCTGCATAGGCAGTGCTGTCTGGCGCGGGTAATGCCTTGCGATCCAGTTTTCCGTTCGGGTTCAATGGTAGGCGATCCAACTGCACATAGGCCGCCGGGACCATATAATCCGGCAGCACATCCGACAGCCAACTGCGCAAGTCCGCAGCATCCACACCTTCGGCACCGACCCAATACGCCACCAGCCGTTTGTCGCTGCCTGCCGCATCCTCCACCGCCACCACCACGCACTCGCGTACATCCGCATGCACGCTTAACCGTGCTTCGATCTCGCCCAATTCAACACGGAAACCACGAAGCTTGACCTGGTGATCGTTGCGTCCGACAAACTCGATCATACCGTCGACACGCCAACGCCCAAGATCGCCAGTGCGATACATCCGCGCTGTCGGATCGATGTTGAATGGATCGGCGAGGAAACGCTCGGCGGTCAAATCGTCGCGATTCAGATACCCACGACCCACGCCATCGCCACCGATATACAACTCGCCTACCACCCCAATCGGAACTGGTGCACCTTGCCCATCGAGGATGTAGATCCGCGTGTTAGCAATCGGCCGACCGATTGGCGTCGTACCCACACATGATGCCCCCTCATATTTAAATGCTGTTGCATCAATCGTTGCTTCGGTAGGGCCATACAAATTGATCACTCCATGCGAAACCATTTTTTGAGCACGAAAAGCCAGAAAAGAGGAAATTCGCTCTCCACCGCAGAATAGATATCGGCATCTAAATGGAATATTATCTTGAAAATATTCAAATATCGCCAGAAGAATACTTGGAACCAACTGGACAATCGTCACACCCATCTCATTGATGATACGAACCATCGCCTCGACATTTTTCGCATCTTCCGCAGAAGTCAAGATAATGGATGCCCCATAAGACAACGTTGTCCATATCTCCCATCCCGAAGCGTCGAAGGAAGTCGAAGTCCGTTGTAATACACGATCTTCCGATGAAAATCCAAATAACGCCCCCTGCCAGAGAACGTGATTGCATAGATGACGATGTTCAATCATGACGCCCTTCGGCGTACCGGTCGATCCAGACGTGTAGATCACATACACCAGATGGCGCGCAGTCAGGCCATTGGCGTGGCGATCGGGATTGCTGTCTGGCAAATGCCCCCAGCGCTCGCGGTCGGCTTGCAGATCGACAATCACCGCCGCAGCGGCACTGTCTTCGACCAGGCTACGACTGGCAGCATCCGTCAGCACTGCCACCGCACCGCAATCGGCTTGCATATAGACCAGCCGCTCGGATGGATACGCCGGGTCCAGCGGCACATACGCACCACCTGCCTTTAATACCGCCAGCAACGCCACCACCATCTCGACACTACGCTGCACGCAGATCGCCACTCGCTCGTCCGGGCGTACGCCCAACTCACGCAGGTAATGCGCCAAGCGATTGGCCTGTGCATTCAACTCGCTATACGTCAGCGACGCCTCGCCGTGCACAACCGCGACAGCCGAGGGATCACGCAACACCTGCGCCTCGAACAACTCGTGCACACAGACATCGCACGGATAATCCGCTGCCGTTTCATTCCACTGCGTCAGTACTTGATGGCGCTCGGCCTCAGGCAGAACGTCGAGCGCGCGCACCGCCGTCTCCGGCGCATGAGCCAGCGCATCAGCAAGCCCTTCCAGCGCATTCACCAAAAACACGCATATCCGCTCCGGAGCCTGTGGCCGCTGCGACTGCACTTCCACTACAAAGCCAGACCCCACATCGTCCACAGAAACGCCAAGCGGATAATTTGTCCGCTCCTGACTCGACAGCGTCTGGACCCCCTCCCAGGCCATCGCCGCGGCATCATCTTCTGCATGGCCGCTATGCCGGTAGTTGAGTAGCGAAGTGAACAACGGCGCCGGTGCCGGAACACCACTGCAGCGCTGCACCAGCGACAACGGCGCATGCTCGTGCCGCAACAGCGCGGCAAGTCCCTGCTGCACCTCGCGCACACTCTCCACCACACTGGACCCGTCAATCTCGATCCGCAGCGGCAAAGTATTGATGAACACGCCCAGCGCACGGTCGGCCCCCGCTCCGCCCTGCATGCGGCCAAACAGCACCGTCCCGAACACAACACGCGCATGCCCCGTCGCACGCGCCACCACCTGCGCCCAGGCCAGATGAAACAAGCTAGCCACACTCACACCGAGTTCGCGCGCCTGGCTGCGCAGCATTGCCGACAACCGATCCGGCAGCTCGAGCCGCACTTGCTCCACATCCGATCCATCGCCCTGTACATCGAGCAGACCAAACGGCGCACACGGCTCATCCACATCGCCGAACATGCTGCGGAAATATGCCTCGTGCTCCTCGCGACTCACGCCCAGCAATGCCTGCGCCACAAAATTACGGAACGGTAGCGGGGCTGGCAGGCTGTCAGCCTCACCAAACATGTGGCGTTTGACTTCCTCCAGCACGATCTCCAGGGTGGTGTGATCCAGGGCAAGGTGGTGGCTGAGCAACTGCATTAACCAACGACCACTAGCCGGATCGTGTGCGACAAAGCCGCGCATCAGTGGCGCTTGACGCACATCCATGCGCCAGTGCCGTGGATCGAAGCGCGATTGCAACTGTGCAGCCACATCGCCGTCGGCCTGCTCCAGGCAAACCTCCTCGATCACCAGCGACGCACGTCGCCACACGACCTGCACCGGCGCGGCCAGTCCTTCCCAGACCACCGCCGTGCGCAGGATATCGTGACGATCGATCACGTGTTGCAGCGCATCGACAAATTTATCCAAACGCGAACGGCTGTCGAACGCGATCAGGTTCGGTAACAGATAGGCATCGCCTTTGCGTTGCAGCAGGTGATGGAAGAAAATTCCTTCCTGCAACGGGGCCAGCGGATAGATGTCCTGAATATTGCCGCAGCCACCCGATGTCATCGTGACAATGACATCGATCTGCTGCTGCGTGAGCGCCACCAACGGCAGCATCTCCGGCGTAATCACTGCACTGTCGAGCGCAATGGCATTGGGTGGAACACTGACCGACACCGCACCGCTCGCTGCGGCCAGTGCCGCAAGCGTCGGCGTAGCGAACAAGGTGCGCAAATCGGCCTGCAAGCCATGCTTGCGCATGCGCTCGGTCAGCGTCACCGCCAGCAGCGAGTGACCACCAAGGGCGAAGAAGTTGTCGTGCCGACCAATCTTCTCCAGACCCAACAGGTCGCGCCATATCTCGGCAATGGATTGTTCGATTGCACCCTGCGGCGCTTCATACACATGCGCCGCATACGCCGACCCATCCGGTGCCGGCAACGCCTTGCGATCCAGTTTGCCGTTCGGGGTCAGCGGCAGGCGATCCAACTGCACATAGGCCGCCGGCACCATGTAGTCTGGCAGCGCATCCGATAGCCAACTGCGCAATGTCTGTGCATCTATGCCTTCGGCGCCGACCCAATACGCCACCAATCGCTTGTCCGTCCCTGTCGCATCCTCCAGCGCCACCACCACGCACTCGCGCACATCCACGTGTGCGTTCAACCGCGCCTCGATCTCGCCCAACTCGATGCGGAAACCGCGGACTTTGACCTGATGATCGTTGCGTCCAACAAACTCGATTATGCCGTCAGCACGCCAACGCCCAAGATCACCACTGCGGTACATCCGCGCCATCGGATCATCGTTGAACGGATCAGCGAGAAAACGCTCGGCGGTCAATTCGTCGCGATTCAAATACCCACGCGCCACACCATCGCCGCCAATATACAACTCGCCCACCACTCCGATCGGAACTGGCGCACCGTACCCATCGAGAATGTAGATCTGCGTGTTCGCGATCGGACGTCCGATCGGAAGACTTCTCAAACCATCATCGATCTCCACGACCTCATAAGTGGCGGCGATGGTCGTGATTTCCGTGGGGCCGTAACAATTCAAGAAATGCTGCGGGCTATCGCCATCCAAAACTTTCGCCACCACGCTTGGATCAAGCGCATCCCCACCGGCAAGCAGATAACGCAAGTGGCAAAAGCCTTCTTTCATCTTATCCGCGCACTGATGAAACAGCCCTGCCGCCAAAAGCAATATGCTGATACCTTCGCACTCGATCACCTCTGCCAAACGTACCGGACTCAGCAAAACATCGGCTTCGATGACGACCAGCCGCGCACCATTGAGCAGTGCGCCCCAGACCTCCAACGTAGTGGCATCGAAACTCGGATTGGCGGCGAAAGCGATACGATCGCTCGGATGGAAGGACAGATATCCGTTATTCAATACTAGACGATTGATCCCTCGATGCGGGATTTCGACCCCCTTCGGCAGCCCTGTCGAACCGGAGGTGTACATGACATAAGCACTTGTGCTGCCATGTGGGCGCAATCCGGGATTGTCAGATTCCACAGCATTCACTGCTGCATCGTCGATATTGACTCGCAAGACCTCAAGCGGCTCTGGCAAGATGGAGTCCCTAACCGCCAACACCCTAACAGCGTCGCAATCGGCAAGGATGTAGGTCAGCCGCTCAAGCGGATAGGCCGGATCAAGCGGCACATACGCACCACCGGCCTTCAGCACCGCCAGCAGCGCCACCACTATCTCCACGCTGCGCTGTACGCAGATCGCTACACGGTCGCCTGGGCGTACGCCCAACTCGCCCAGGTAATGCGCAAGACGGTTGGCCCGCGCATTCAATTCGGCATACGTCAGCGACACCTTACCCTGCACCACCGCGATAGCCGAGGGTGTCCGTTCCACTTGCGACTCGAACAGTTCATGCACACAGGCATCGCGTGGATAATCCGCTGCCGTTGTATTCCACTCCATCAACATCTGCTTGCGCTCGGCTTCGCCCAGCAACGGCAAGCGATCCACCACTTGATCCTCGGCATCCTCGGCCACCATCGCATCCAACAGATGCTGCCAATGGCCCATCCAGCGCTCCAGCGTCGCATGCTCGAACAGCGCCGTGGCATAGGTCAGACTGCCGATGATCCCTGCTTCGCTTTCGGCCAACGACAACGACAAGTCGAACTGCGCACTCGTCTGAGACGTGCCCAGCCCACTGGCCTGAAGCTCACCAATATCCAGTTTGCCCTGCGGCGTGTTCTGCCACGCGAACATCACCTGAAACAACGGCGTATGCGCCAGGCTGCGTGGCGGTTGCACTAATTCCACCACCTGTTCGAACGGAATGTCCTGATGCACCTGCGCTTGCAGCGCACGTTCTTTCACCGACGCCAGTAACTGTGCCAGCGTCGGCGAGCCGGACAATTCCACCCGCAACGCCAGCGTGTTGACGAAGAAGCCGATCAGCCCCTCGGTCTCCGAGCGGCCACGATTGGCCACAGGACTGCCGATCACCACATCGTCCTGACCAGACAGACGTGACAGCAGCATCGCCCAACTCGCCAGGAGCGTCATATACATCGTCAGGCCGTGCCGCTGGCTCAGCGTCTTCAGCGCCTGTGCCTGCTGCTGACCGACGACCACCTCCAGCGTTGCGCCTGCATGGTCCTGCCTGAACGGACGCGAACGATCCGTCGGCAGTTCAAGCAGCACCGGCGCACCGGACAGTGTCTCGCGCCAGTAATTGGCCTGCTGCTGCAATACCTCACCAGCCAGCCATTGCCGCTGCCAGTTTGCATAATCGGCGTACTGGATCGGCAACGGCGGTAGCGGATCGGCTTCGCCATATGCAAAAGCCCGATACAGCACGCTCAGCTCGTTGATCAAAATCCCCATCGACCACCCGTCCGAGACGATGTGGTGCATGGTCACGAAGAGAACATGTTCGTCGTGGGCGAGCTGTACCAGCACGCCACGGATCAGCGGGCCGCGTTCCAGCGCGAAGGGTGCCTGCGCTTCCTCGGCCAATAACCGTTCCAATGCCGTTTCGCGATCTTGCACATCACACAGATCGTGAACGATCAAATGGAAGCCAATGTCCTCGACCGCAATCTGCTGCAATGCTTGACCATCGATCAACGCGAAGGTCGTACGCAGCGATGCATGCCGAGCCACGATGCGATCCAGCGCACGTTGCAGCGCCTGCGTCTCCAACGCCCCACGCAACCGCAGGCCACCGCTGATGTGATATGCCTGACTGACACCCTCGAACTGCGACAAGAACCAGAGCCGTTGCTGCGCAAACGACAGCAACCGGGGTGCATCCGGTTCCATGGGCTTGATCGGCGGCAACACTGCAGAAGACGAAGACATCACGCACGCGGCAAGTTGCTGCAACGTCGAATGCGCAAACAGCTCCGCCACGCCGATCTCGGCTGCCAACTCCTGACGCAAACGCGACGCGACCCGCACCGCCAGCAACGAATGTCCGCCGAGAGCGAAGAAGTCGTCGTGCCGCCCGATCGTTTCCAGACCCAGTAGGTCACTCCAGATCGCGGCAATAGATTGTTCGATTTCTCCCTGCGGTACTTCATATGCATGCGCCGCATAGGCAGCCCCATCCGGTGCGGGCAATGCCTTGCGATCCAGCTTGCCGTTCGGGGTCAGGGGCAGGCGATCCAATTGCACATAGGCGGCTGGGACCATGTAGTCCGGCAACACATCCGATAGCCAACTACGCAAGGACTCCGCAGTCGGAGTTACGGACGTCGCCGCATCGACACCGACCCAATACGCCACCAGCCGCTTGTCGTCGCCTGCATCCATCTCCAGCGCCACCACTACGCACTCGCGCACATCCGCATGCGCGCTCAGCCGCGCTTCGATCTCGCCCAACTCGATGCGGAAACCGCGGATCTTGACCTGATGATCGTTGCGTCCGACAAACTCGATCGTCCCGTCGGCACGCCAGCGCCCCAGATCGCCAGTGCGGTACATCCGTGCCGTCGGATCAGTACTGAACGGATCTGTAAGGAAGCGTTCTGCTGTCAAGTCGTCGCGGTTCAGATATCCACGCGTGACACCTGCACCGCCAATATAGATTTCCCCCATGACGCCCACCGGCACAGGCTGTCGATACTTGTCCAGCAAATAAAACTGCGTATTTGCCAAAGGCTTGCCGATATGCTCCACAAAACCATCGTGACGCGCCATCGACACCCAACTCGAATACGTCGTGGTTTCCGATGGCCCGTACAGATTGCATAGGCGTTCGACTTG
>NZ_MDCB01000007.1 GCF_002939705.1 Xanthomonas albilineans
CCGCTTCCACCGCCGCGTTGAGCGCCAGAATATTGGTCTGGAACGCGATGCCATCGATCACGCTGATGATGTCGGCGATCTTCTTCGAGGCCGTATCGATGCCGCTCATGGTCTGCACCACCTGATCGACCACCGCACCGCCCTGCGAGGCCACCGACGCGGCGCTGATAGCGAGCTGGTTGGCTTGGCGTGCATTCTCCGCGTTCTGTTTCACCGTGGAGGTCAGCTCTTCCATCGAGGCCGCCGTTTCTTCCAGGCTCGCCGCCTGCTGCTCGGTGCGCTGCGACAAGTCATCGTTACCCGTGGCGATTTCGCTGGCGGCGGCATTGATCGAACCGGCCGACTGCTTGATGCGCCCGACGATGCTGGCCAGTTGCTCGGCCGTGGCATTGGCATCGTCGCGCATCTGCGCGAACACACCATGGAACTCGCCACGCATGCGCGCGGTCAGATCGCCCGCCGCAATCGCCTGCAGCAACGCCGACAACGACTGCAGATTGCCATCGGCGGTGGACATCAGTTGATTGAGGCTCTCCACCATCACCCGGAAGTCGTACTGGAAGCGCTCGGCATCCCCCCGCGCGGCGAAGTCGCCATGCGCCGCCGAGTAAGCCAGTTGCTTGATCTGCCCGTTCATCGCCGACAGGTTTGTCTTCACTTCGTCCATGGTCTTGCTCAACACCGCTTCCTCGCCCGGCAGGCGATCCATGTCCTGACTCAGATCGCCGATCGCATAGCGCCCCATGATCTGCGCCAGCTTGGTCTTGACCGCCAGATGCGAGGACACCAGCGCATTGGTCTCGGCCGCCATCCGCCCGTAATCGCCGGGGAACGTCTGCGCATCGATACGGTGACTGACCTCGCCAGCATCGTGGCGCTTGGCCATTTCCAACTGCGCACCGATCAGGCTGCGTAATTGCTGCTGCATGCCATCCATCGCGATCAACAGCCGGCCGGTTTCGTCCTTGGCATCGGTCCGCACGTCGTTATCCAGCTTGCCCGATGCAATCGCCTCAGCGGCGCGGGTCGCGCGATTCAACGGCACAGTCAGGCTCCGCGTGATCAACCAGGCCAGCAGACTGCTGATCAGTACCACGAGAGCACCACCGGCAATGAGCAGGTTGCGCCCAAGGTCCATCGACACTTTCGCGGCCGCGTAAGCGGCGGCACCACGTTGACGTTGCCGATTCGCATACACATTGATCGCTTCCTGCCACTGCTTGGTCGCTGGATCCGCACGCGTCATCAGCACTTTAAGCGCCTCGGCGCTTTTATTGGCCAGACCCAGGTCCATCACCTGCTGATTGACCTCACGGGTGCTTGCGTAGGTGTCGTCGATCCGTTTGCGCATATCCGCCGCGACCTGTTCGGTCACCGGAATCGCGTAGAGCTTGTCGTGGATTTCAGTGTAGTAACGGCGCTGCTGTTCGATGACATCGGCGAATTGGCGATTCTCTTCATCGGTAGTGGGCAGCACGATGTTGCGCAGATTGATCGCGATCAGCGCACTGGCATTACGCATTTCGCTCATGTAATCGAGAATCTGCATTCTGCGATTGACGATGGTATCCATCATTCCACGTGCTTGACTCAACGTCATCAAGCCTGCCACGACGAGTGCGCAGGACAGCAGGATGAGAACACCGAAAGCCGAAGAAAGCCGCGTACCGACGTTATAACGTTGCAGGAACCGGATCATGAGGATGTTACCAACTAAAAAGAATGGCAGGAGTCCTGACAACGCTCGAAGATCGCGCAGCACATTGCCTGACTTACCGGCCAGGCAGGGTGGAGAGCGAAAACACGAACACGCCTCATGCCCACCGCATCGGCGGCATGCTGCGCTTGTCATCGTTGGCTGTAACGGCACATCCAGTCGCTTCTTTATGCGCAATCGAGCATATGTTTTGCCACCACTCACACAAATGAGGATGCATGTAAAGACTTGTGATTGAATTCACAATTAAATCAGAAAATTAAATTTCCATAGTGAATACCTATGGCATCGACTTGGAGTCGATGCCAGGTGATCGGCAAGCAACACGGGCCAGACCCAGTAATCGCGCACGCCATCGTGACTACGGAAAAACTGTCCCCATCCCAACGTTCGCCTCCCAGGAGGAAACAAGAAGATACATACCATGCTCAGAAGACGGGCAACGACAACTCAGGACACACCTTCGCGCACTTTGTGCCGCGTCCGTAATGCCGGCGACACCGACGAAAAAACGCGCAGAACTCAGATGACAAGCACATCGATGCCGTACCCGACGATGCCCATCGGGTAAGAGCCGCCAACAAAACTGCTGCCTCGCTCTCATGGCGGGAGCAGGGAGTGCTCGGAATCGTCATGCATCACCTTTACGGTGCGCCCCTCGCATGTGCCGTCTCCGCCCACCCAACAGCGACTCGCGACGTTTTTTAGCCAGTCCAAATGCGCACTATTCGTCTTTAGGGCAGAGTTACCGCGCTTGCGCGGTGGCGCAATGCTGCCTCAGACTCCGACCCAGCACAGGAGCCCCTCCCATCGACTCAGCTCACGCTGTCGACACGGTTGTCGCGACGGTCGGCATCAGGCAACACGTGGTCGGGATCGAGCGTCACATGCAGCACCTTCTGCGTGCTCGGCACGCGAATCTGCGGCTCGGTCTGTTGCAGCCAGGTTTCGACCGGCACGCGCTGATCCAGATGGCTGCCGTCGGCGAAATCGATGCGCAAGGTCGCCGGCATCACCAGCTTCTGCCGGCTGCGCAAGGTCACCAGCAAGCCCTTGGCCGGATCGTGATCGACATAGGTGGCAGCCTGCACGCCCATATCCAGTTGCCAGTTGTTGAAATACCAACCGCGCCACCACCAGGCCAGATCCTCGCCGGATTCGCTTTCCATCAGCCGGAAGAAATCCGACGGCGTCGGGTGCTTGTAGGCCCAGGTGGCAATGTACTTGCGAAATGCCGGATCAAAACGCGCCGGCCCCAGGATTTGTTCGCGCAGCAGCACCAGCCCCAGGGCGGCCTTGAAATAGATCAATGGATGGCGATAAGCCTCGCTGGTGGCATCGGCATGGGCGAATAACGTCGGTGCCTGCGCATCGGCCAGCAGCGGCAGGATCTCGTCCACCGGGTTACCGCCATTGGGCGCATATTCGCCGTCGCGCTTGGGCGCGTATTCGCCATGATTGAACGCGTCGGAAGCATAGACGTCGATGAAAGTGTTGAAACCTTCGTCCATGAACGCATGGCGACGCTCGTTGGAGCCGACGATCATCGGGAACCAGCCATGTCCCAGTTCATGTGCGGTGATCCAGAACAGTTGCTTGCCACCGTCGTGCATGTCCTCGAAGACGATGCCGGGATATTCCATGTCGGCGCCATGACCGCCGAGATTGACCGCAACCGGCCACGGATACGGATACCACTGCGAAAAATGTTCGATCGACGCCTTCACGAATTCGGTGGATCGGCCCCACTTGTCGGCACCCATCCCCTGCCGCGGGTACAACGACATCGCCAGCGCATGCCGACCCTGCGGCAGGTTGATGCGCGCGGCGTCCCAGACGAACGCCGGCGAGGCGGCAAACGCGACGTCGCGGGTGTGGTCCATATGGAAGCGCCAGGTCTGGGTACCGCTGGCGCTGGGTCGACTGGCCGGGTCGCCGACTTCGTCGACGCCGCGGATGGTCACGGTACGATCGCTGGCAGCGGCTTGCGCCAAGCGCCGGCGCTGCGTGGCAGTCAATACCTGCGTGGGATTCACCAGCTCGCCGGAGCCGGCAACCAGATAATTCCACGGCACCGTCACCGCGTAGTCGAAATCGCCGTATTCCAAGTAAAACTCCGCACCCAGGTAGGGTTGCGTGTCCCAGCCGCGCAGGTCGTCGTACACCGCCATGCGCGGATACCACTGTGCGATCTCGTACATGTCCCCGTCGCTCGTCGAGGTGACTGCGGTACGACCACCCCAGATGCCGGGCACGGTATAGGCATAGTCGATGTGGAGTTTGAGCGCCTTACCGCTACCGAGCGGTTGCGGCAAGTCCACGCGCATACGGGTGTCGTCGATCAGGAAGGTCGCCGGCACGCGCTTGCCGTCCTGTTCCAGTTCTACTCTGGCAATACGGTCGCCATCGGTGGTCGGTCGGTCGGCGCGCGCGGCATGCAGGCTGCGGGTACGCGCGTCGGCACGATAGAAGTTCTGGTCAAGCTGCAGCCAGAGCACATCCAGCGTATCCGGGCTGCGATTGCTGTAGGTGATGGTTTCCTGGCCTCGGAGCGTATGCGTGGCCGGGTCCAGCGTCGCTTGCAATGCGTAGTCGGCACGGTTCTGCCAATACAGTGGTCCAGGAACGCCGCCACCGCTGCGGTAGGCCGTGGCCGGCTGCGGCAATTGCAGCGGGGCGAACAGGGCGAGCGGATCGTAGGCGCTGGTCGGTGCCGGCGCTGGCGCCGCGGCACGGGCTGGGGCGAAGGCAAGGCAGGAAACACAAGCCGCGACGAAAGTCGCGCGGCGCAGAGCGTGATTCATGGGGGCGTCCGTGGGCAGGATCAGCATCCATGCTAAGCCGAATCGGCCCGAGACGGGTATGCCGGAAGGGCTGGTCGCAGCGACCGGCCGCGACCAGCACAACCCACGCCGCTCAGCCCAACAATGTCTCCAACACGGCCATACGCACCGCCACACCGTTGGCGACCTGGCGCAGCACGCACGATTGCGCGCCGTCGGCGACCTCGTCGGTGATCTCCACGCCGCGGTTGATCGGGCCCGGATGCAGCACAACAGCGTCCTTGGCCGCGCGACGCAGACGTTCGGCGTTGAGGCCGTACTGAGTGTGATACTGCTCCAGCGAGGCCACCAGGCCTTCCTCCATGCGTTCGCGCTGTAGACGCAGCATCATCACCGCGTCCACGCCCTCGATCATGGCGTCGAGGTCATCGCCGACCACGCAGCCATCCAGGGTGTCGTCGTCCGGCAGCAGCGCACGCGGGCCGCACACGCGCACCTCGCCGGCACCCAGAGTGCGTAGGGCATGCAAGTCAGAGCGCGCCACTCGCGAGTGTTTGACGTCGCCGACGATGATCAACTTGAGCTTGGAGAAATCGCCGCCCTTGGCATGGCGCAGGGTCAGCATGTCGAGCAGGCCCTGGGTCGGATGCGCACTGAGGCCATCGCCGGCGTTGATCAGCGCAGTCCCCTCGCCCGCCGCTTCGGCAAGCCGCGCGACTGCGCCGTCCTCCGGATGGCGCACGATGAAGCCGCGCACGCCCATGGCTTCCAGATTTTTCAACGTGTCGCGCGCGGTCTCGCCCTTGCGCGTTGACGAGGTGGAGGCATCGAAGTTCAGCACGTCCGCGCCCAGCCGCTGCGCGGCCAGTTGAAACGAACTACGGGTGCGCGTGGACGGCTCGAAGAACAGCGTACACACCGCGCTCCCGGCCAGCACGCTGCGCTTGCCGACCCGTCCCACCGCTGCGTCGCGGATCTGACCGGCGCGGTCCAGCAGTTGCAACAGGGTCGCACGCGGCAGTCCTTCCAACGTGAGCAAGTGACGCAGGCGTCCATGAAAATCGAGTTGCGGATGGGTCATGGCGAATCCGGGCAAACATCAGGGAAGGGAAATCGCGTCGTCGGGCGCGGCCAACCAACGCTCGACGATCACGGCGGCCGCCAGCGCGTCCAGCGCGTCGCCGTCGCGGCGACGCTTGCGACCGGCGGCGCGGTCCACGGCGAAACGCTGGGCCGCTTCGACCGAACTGGAACGTTCGTCGACCAGCACCACCGGCAGGCGATAGCGCGCACCGAGTTCGCGGGCAAAGGCATGGGCGCGCTTGCGGTTGGGTTGATCGGCACCGTCGAGGGTGAGCGGGTCGCCGACCACCAACCCGTGCGGGCGCCATTGGGCATGCAGGCGGTCCAACGCAGGCCAATCCGGCCCTTGCGCATGCACGTCGATCACCGCCAGTGCGCGTGCGCCGCTGCCGAAACGGCTGCCGACCGCCACGCCGATACGGCGATGGCCGACATCAAAACCTAGCACGGTCCCATCGTGGCGGAGCGTCGCGGCCCCATCGGTGCCGGAGGCGGGCGTGACAGCCTCAGGCATGCCCGCTGTAGTCGGTAAGGCGGAACAGATCCACGCCGATGCGCCCGGCCGCGCTCTGCCAACGCCGCTCCAACGGCAGCGCGAACAGCAATTCGGCATCGGCCGGCGCGGTCAGCCAACTGTTCTCGCCCAGTTCGTACTCGAGTTGGCCGGCCCCCCAGCCCGCGCAGCCCAGCGCGACCACCGCATTACGCGGCCCCTCGCCACGCGCCATCGCTTCGAGCACGTCGCGCGAGGTGGTGAGGTACAGGCCCTCGGCAAATGCCAGGCTCGAATCCCAGGGGTGCTCGCCATCGTGAATCACGAAGCCGCGTTCCGGATGCACCGGCCCGCCATTGAGTACCACCTGCTCGCGCAACGCCGCATCGATGGTCGCGATGCCCATCTGGGCCAGCACTTCGCCCAGTGTGTATTCGGAAGCGCGGTTGACCACCACGCCCATCGCGCCGTTCTCGTCGTGCTGACAGATCAGCGCCACGCTGCGCGCGAAGTTCGGATCGGACAGCGCCGGCAGCGCGATCAGCAGTTGGTTGGCAAGGGGCGTGGGCAAAGCGGACATGCGCCCATTCTATCGTCCCTGCCATGCGCGCTGCCATAATCGGCTGATCGCAATGTGCTGCAATGCCAACGGCCGTTATGCCGTCAATTGCCAGATCCACGCCAATGCCAATGACGCCGCTGGCTGACACGACGTAGCCAACGTATCGTTCCTCCCACAGCGCGGCGAACACGCGGTTGCACTCCACATGGCCCTGCGTGTCGGCAAGCTGGAACTGGCCCGGCAACGCTGGCCCGCTCTGCGAATGCAGGGAGTACATCGCGCCGAGGTGCGCCCCGCGCACGACGATCAAGACGATTAACGGATACTTCCCGCATGAGCAGCTATTGCGACATCGCCCCCGGCCATCCCTTGCATGGTCCCTATCACGACGACGAATACGGTGTTCCGCAGCGTGCCGACACCGTCCTGTTCGAACGGCTTGTCCTGGAGATCAATCAAGCCGGGCTGAGCTGGGAATTGATGTTAAAAAAGCGCGAAGGCTTTCGCGCCGCCTACGCCGGGTTCGACGTGGATACGGTCGCGGCCTACGGCGAGGCCGATGTAGTGCGCCTGCTCGCCGATCCCGACATCATCCGCAACCGTCTCAAGGTGCAAGCGGCGATCCACAACGCACGAGTGATCCAGGGCCTACGCGCCGCTCATGGCAGCTTCGCCGCCTGGCTGGATGCACAGCATCCGCGCAGCAAACCCGAGTGGGTCGCACTATTCAAGCGCACGTTCCGCTTCACTGGCGGCGAAATCACCGGCGAATTCCTGATGAGCCTGGGCTATCTGCCAGGCGCGCACCGGGCCGACTGTCCCGCATACGCGCGCATCGCACGATTGAATCCGCCATGGATGCGCGATGGCTGACGCCCCCCCGGGCAGCAGATGCAAGCTGCGACCAGACTCAGCGCACTTCGGCGATCTCGACCCCGTCCAAGCCCTGCGCCAGGGTTCTGGCGTCGCCGCCCTGGGCCAACTTGATGCGCAAGCGCACTTCGTTCTGCGAATCGGCGTGACGCAGCGCGTCCTCGTAGCTGATCTCGCCAGCCTGATACAACTCGAACAAGCTCTGATCGAAGGTTCGCATGCCCAGATTGATGGACTCCTTCATCACGTCCTTGAGCTTGTGGATCTCGCCTTCGCGGATGTAATCCTGGATCAACGGAGTCCCGAGCATGATTTCCATCGCCACCCGACGGCTCTTGCCATCCGGAGTCGGGATCAATTGCTGGGCGACCACGCCCCGCAGGTTCAGCGATAGTTCCATCAACAATTGACTGCGACGGTCTTCAGGGAAGAAGTTGATGACGCGATCCATCGCCTGGTTGGCGTTGTTGGCATGCAAAGTACACAGCACCAGGTGGCCGGTTTCGGCGAAGGAAATGGCGTGGTCCATGCCCTCGCGGGTGCGCACCTCGCCGATCATGATCACGTCCGGCGCCTGACGCAGGGTATTTTTCAATGCGTTTTCCCAGCTGTCGGTGTCGATCCCGACCTCGCGCTGGGTGATGATGCAGCCCTCGTGCTTGTGCACGAACTCAATCGGATCTTCGATGGTGATGATGTGTCCGGTGGAGTTCTGGTTGCGATAACCGATCATCGCCGCCAGTGAGGTCGATTTACCGGCCCCGGTCGCACCAACGAAGATGATGATGCCGCGCTTGGTCATCGCCAGGGTCTTAATCACCGGCGGCAAGCTCAGTTCGTCCACGCTGGGGATGCGCGTTTCGATCCGGCGCAGCACCATGCCGACCTGGTTACGCTGGTAGAAGCAACTGACGCGGAAGCGGCCAACCCCGGACACGCCGATGGCGAAATTGCACTCGTGGGTCTTCTCGAACTCCTCGCGCTGCCCCGGCGTCATCACGTTCAACACCATGTCGCGGCTCTGCTGCGGGGTCAGCGGCGTCTGCGTGATCGGGCTGATCTTGCCGTGCACCTTGATCGCCGGCGGCATGCCCGAGGTGATGAACAGATCCGACGCTTTTTGGTGCGCCATCAGTTTCAGGAACGAGGTGAAGTCGGTGGTACTCATGCTGTGGCTCCGGGACTCGGACTCAGGACGCGAACAGCACACGCGGCTGATCCCGATCCTGTCCGGCCCATCTGATGGAATATCAAATTACGTTAGACCGGGTGAACGCTTCTGTGGTTCGATCTCATTCGAAGATCCGCTTGTCCTTGGCGTACTCGCGCGCTTGGTTGCGGGTGATCAGACTACGCTTGACCAGGTCTTGCAGATGCTGATCCAAGGTCTGCATGCCGCTCTGCTGGCCAGTCTGGATCGCCGAGTACATCTGCGCCACCTTGTCCTCGCGGATCAGGTTACGAATCGCCGGGGTGCCGACCATGATTTCCCAGGCGGCGGCGCGGCCGCCGCCGACCTTCTTCAGCAGCGCCTGGGAAATCACCGCACGCAGCGATTCGGACAGCATCGAACGCACCATCGGCTTTTCGCCAGCGGGAAAGACGTCGATGATGCGATCGATGGTCTTGGCCGCTGAACTGGTATGCAACGTGCCGAACACCAGATGGCCGGTTTCGGCGGCGGTCAGCGCCAGACGGATGGTCTCCAGGTCGCGCAACTCGCCGACTAGAATGATATCGGGATCTTCGCGCAAGGCCGAACGCAGCGCTTCGTTGAACCCAAGAGTATCGCGGTGCACCTCGCGCTGATTGATCAGGCACTTCTGCGAGGTGTGCACGAATTCGATCGGGTCCTCGACGGTGAGGATGTGGCCGTATTCGTTCTTGTTGATGTAATCGATCATGCCCGCCAGGGTGGTCGACTTGCCCGAACCGGTCGGCCCGGTCACCAGGATCAGCCCCTGCGGCTGGTCGATCAATTGGCGAAAGATCGGCGGGCAGCCCAGGTCTTCCAGGGTCAGCACTTCCGAAGGAATGGTACGAAACACCGCACCAGCACCACGGTTCTGGTTGAACGCATTAACGCGAAAGCGCGCCAGACTGGGGATCTCGAACGAAAAGTCGACCTCGAGGAATTCCTCGTAATCGCGGCGTTGCCGGTCGGACATGATGTCGTAGACCAACGCATGGACTTGCTTGTGGTCCAGCGCCGGGATGTTGATGCGGCGCACGTCGCCGTCGACCCGGATCATCGGCGGCAAACCCGCGGACAGGTGCAGGTCGGACGCCTTGTTCTTGACCGAAAACGCCAATAGTTCCGCAATATCCATACGCTGCTTTCCCCCTTGGGCTGCGACTGGAAGGATGATTCCCCGACCGGCAGTATAGCGCCCTTCCCTTTACAGGAATCGCCAGCCTTGAGCCACCTCACGCTGCAACAAATCCGCCTGGATATGGAGCGCGCCGCCGACGCCGCAGGGCGTCCGCCGGCGCAGCTGCTCGCGGTGTCCAAGACCCAGACGGCGGCGGCGGTCGCAGCGCTGGCCGCACAAGGGCAACGCGCGTTCGGCGAGAACTACGTGCAGGAGGCAGCGGACAAGGTCGCCGCGTTGGCGGAGGCGGGCCTGGAGTGGCACCTGATCGGCCACCTGCAATCGAACAAAGCCGAACTGGCGGCCACCCTGTTCGACTGGGTACAGAGCGTGGACCGGCCCAAATTGATCGCCCCACTGGCCAAGGGACGGCCCAGCACGCGGGGACCGCTGAATGTGTTGATCCAGGTCAACATCGACGACGAGGCCAGTAAACACGGCTGTCACCCCGATCAGATAGAGCCCCTGGCCATCGCCATCGCCGCGCAGCCGGCATTGGCCCTGCGTGGGCTGATGGCCATTCCCGCGCCATGGCCCGAAGCAGAACGCCGCGAAGCCGCCTTCATCCGTATGCGCACGCTGTTCGAACACCTGCGTGACGCCTACCCGCGGGTAGACACGCTGTCGATGGGCATGAGCGGCGACTTCGCCCAGGCGATCGCCGCGGGCGCAACCCTGGTCCGTATCGGCACCGCACTGTTCGGTGCACGCGGGGATGCCTCGCCGCGTGCATAGCCACTGAATTGTCTCCCTGCAATCCCGATTCAGTGATGTTCAAAATGCATTACAGAATCATTTACAAATTCATTGAGAGATTTGAACTTTATCGATGAAGTCAAAGACTGACCCAAAGACAGCGGCAAGAGATGGCTTGCGAAGTCAGGATCCACTAGACAAATCACAGTATTGACAGAGATGTTCGGTTTCGATCGACACTGGCGGCGGGTCCTCCGCCACCCATCTCGCCGAATGCGCTCGGCCCCACAACTGAGGTCCAAAGATGGAAGCATCCATCAAATTGTTGTTTGGCTCCTGCTTGATCGTCCTGCTGCATCTGTCCGCCGCGATCGCCGCACCCGCAGCGACATCGACAAGGGAGGCTGACGAGGCACAGATGACACCCGACGAAGTCCGGGCGCACGCGGACTGGCGCGACACCATGGCACATCAGCCCACGCCGGCAAAAGGCTGCTTCCACGCCAACTACCCCAGCACCACTTGGCAAGCCGATACCTGCACAACCCGACCTCCTCGCGGGTACTCCAATCCGCACCCGCGCAACACCCGCATGCACGCCATCCAAGCCGTCGGCGACAGCGACGACTACGTGCTCAGCTCCGATACGCTCATCAGCCAGACCGTCGGCAGCTTCCCCAAGGTCAGCGGCGTCACCTCCGAACGCGGCATCGGCGGCAACGGCAGCGGCCAGGGCCTCGGTCCCAACGAATACGCGTTGCAGATCAATTCAAACTTCGATGCCACCACCAGCGCATGCGCAGACCGATCAGACTGCACAGTGTGGCAACAGTTCATCTACAACAACGGCGGTTCCCAGGAGCAGAGCGCACTATTCATGCAGTACTGGCTGCAAAACTACGGCTCCGACTGCCCCAGTGGCTGGATCAGCGACGGCGATGTCAGTTGCTATCGCAACAGCGACGCCCTCATTTTACCCAACGTACCAGCCACCCAACTGGCCAACCTCAAGCTGACCGGCTCGGCGACCGCCAACGGCATGGATACCGTGACCCTCACCAACGGCAGCACTGCCCACAGCGTCAGCGCCAGTGACAACGCGCTCGAGATCGCCACGGTATGGACGGATTCGGAATTCAACGTGTTCGGCAATTCGAATTCATCGCGAGCGAATTTCAACCGGGGTTCGTCGATCACGGTGAAGGTGGCCGTGCTCAATGGCGACACCGCCGCCCCGACCTGCGCCGCGGGCGGCACCACCGCCGAGACCAACAACCTGTATCTGGGCGATTGCTACGCCTCCGGCGGCAAGATGCCCTCGATCACGTTCACCGAGGCGAACTGACCCTTCCGCGCCGGCGCGGCAAACCGTCGCCGGCGCATTACACAGCAGCACAGCAGCACAGCAGACAGATAAGGCCGCACTGACCACGCAATCGCCGCACGGCACAGCCGCTACCATGGTGTTCCTTCTCGCGACCACGGTACTGTGCGATGTCTTCCGCTACCCAAACCTCACGCATGGCCGACATTGCCTTCGTCGGCGGCGGCAACATGACGCGCAGCCTGATCGCCGGGCTGATCCGCCAAGGCGTCGATCCGCAGCGCATCCGTGTCGCCGAACCGGTCGCCGCGTTGCGCGAAGCGCTGATCGCGGACTACGGCGTCCAGGCAGTCGACACCGCCGCCGCCGCCGCCGACGGCGCAGGCGTGTGGATCTTCGCGGTCAAACCGCAGGTGCTGCGCAGCGTCTGCACCGCACTGGCCACGCTGGCTTTGGCGCAGCAGCCTCTGTTGGTGTCGATCGCCGCCGGCATTACCACCGACCAACTCGACCGCTGGCTGGGCGGCGGGCACGCCCTGATCCGGGCGATGCCGAACACGCCCGCCCTGCTCGGCGCCGGCGTCAGCGGTCTGTTCGCCAATGCCCGCACCAGCGTTCCCCAGCGCACACACGCCGAGCAGCTCCTGGCTGCGGCCGGAGTCACCGTGTGGGTCAAGGACGAGGCATTGATCGACGCGGTCACCGCGGTGTCCGGCAGCGGCCCGGCCTACGTATTTCTGCTTGCCGAAGCGATGGAGGCCGCCGGCATCGCGCAAGGCTTGCCCTCCGACACCGCGCGAACACTGGTCCAACAGACTCTGCTCGGCGCTGCACGCATGCTCACCGAATCCGGCGAAGCGCCGAGCGCATTACGGCAGCGGGTGACCTCGCCCAATGGCACCACCCAGGCTGCGATCGAGACCTTTCAAGCCGGTGGCTTCGAGGCGCTAACCGCCGCCGCGATCGCCGCAGCGGCCGCGCGCGGTCGCGCCCTGTCGGCCGCCAACGACTGAACCGGAGCCGACACGGCGCTGCCGCTCGCCAAGCGCATACAGGGTTTCAGGATTTCGGGACATCATCGGCCGGACAGACGATTCCAATCCGGCCCCATGCCAGGCTCCATCAGGCGACATGCGGAACTACTCCACGCGCACGGTCTCGGCGAACACGACACACGCAAGCCGGCTGCACAACCGCAGCATGGACCAAGAACGTCCGCTCACGGGAACAGCATGCGTTTACTCCAGTGACCGGCGAGATCAGCCTCGTAGCGCCAGCGCTCATGCAAACGGTACTTGGCGCCGTACCAGAACTCGAAACTGCGCGGCACCACGCGAAATCCGCCCCAGCCTTCCGGGCGCGGCACCTCACGCCCCTCGAAGCTGGCCTCGGCCTTGGCCACACGCTCCTCGAACTCTTCGCGCGAGTGCAGCGTGCGCGATTGCGGCGAGGCCCAGGCACCGATCTGGCTCATGCGCGGGCGCGAAGCAAAATACGCATCGGCCTCGGCGGCGGCGACAAGCTGCACCTCGCCATCGATGCGCACCTGCACGCCGTCTTCGCGCATGCGTCGCCACAGGAACAACAACGATGCCTGCGGATTGGCCTGCAACTCGCGTCCCTTCTGGCTATCGAGGTGGCTATAGAACACAAAACCGCGCGCGTCGTAGGCCTTCAGCAGCACCACCCGCGAGGATGGACGCGCCTCCAGCGTCGCCGAGGACACCACCATGGCGTTGTATTCGGCCTCGTCGCTGATGCGCGCCTCGGCGAATAGGTCGGCGAAGGTGGACAAGGCTTCCTGGTAGAGATCGGGCATGGCGACAAGCACTCGGCGGACGAAGCGACATTGTCGCCCCAAGCGCTGGCCGACGCACGCGCACGCACCGCAGCGATGCGGCAACGCGCGAGGCGAGGCGGGTCTCTGCTAGCATCGGCGGATGAATCCCGCCCCCAATTTGGTGCTGGTCGGCCCGATGGGCGCCGGCAAGAGTGTCATCGGCCGCCGCCTGGCCGAGCGCTTCGGTCTGATCTTCGTCGACAGCGACCAAGCCATCGTCGAACGCACCGGCGCCAGCATCCCCGCACTGTTCGAGCAAAACGGCGAAGCCGGCTTCCGCGAACACGAGCGCGCCTTCCTGCAAAGCGTGCTGGACACGCCCGGCCACCTTATTTCCACCGGCGGCGGCTCCGTACTCAACGCCGACAGCCGCCGCGAGATGCGCGAACACGGCTTCGTGGTGTACTTGCGTGTCGGCGTCGGCGAGCAGGTGCAGCGCCTGCAGCGCGACCGCAACCGCCCGCTGTTGCAAGACGGCGACCGCGAGCAGGTGCTGCGCGACCTGCAAGCGATGCGCGAGCCGCTGTACCGCGAGGTCGCCGATCTGATCATGGACACCGACCACCTCACTCCCGCCGAGGCCACCGCACAACTAGTCGTGCGCCTGATCGCGTCGTGGAAACTTCCGGAACACACTGCATGACCGCCGCATCGCGCACGGTCGAGGTCGCTGGCGACCCGGCCTACACCATCCGCATCGGGCCGGGACTGCTCGACAACGGCACCTGCCTAGCCGCACACGTGCGTGGCCACCATGTGCTACTGCTCAGCGACAGCCACGTCGCGCCGCTGTATGCGCAGCAGGTCCGTGAGGCATTGCTGGCCGCGCGCCCGGAGCTGCAGATCGGTGCGTTCGTGATCGCCGCCGGCGAGGCATCCAAGACCCTGGACAGTTTCAGTGGGGCGATCGCCGCCCTGGCCGAACTCGGCGCCACCCGCGACGCCTGCGTGCTGGCCCTGGGCGGTGGTGTGGTCGGCGACCTGGCCGGCTTCGCCGCCGCGTGCTGGATGCGTGGAGTGGACTGCGTGCAGTTGCCGACCACGCTGCTGGCGATGGTCGATTCCTCAGTCGGCGGCAAGACCGCGGTGGACATCCCGCAAGGCAAGAACCTCGTCGGCGCATTCCATCCGCCGCGCGCCGTCCTGGCCGACACCACCACACTGCGCACCCTGCCGCCACGGGAATTGCGCGCCGGATTGGCCGAGGTGATCAAGTACGGCGCCATCGGCGACCCGTTGTTCTTCGAATGGCTGCACGCCGAACGCCACGCGCTGCTGGCGGCAGAACCTGCCGCACTGGCCCAGGCGATCGCGCGCAGTTGCGAACACAAGGCCGACATCGTCGCCCGCGATCCGCTGGAAAAAGGCGAGCGCGCCCTGCTCAACCTCGGCCACACCTTCGGCCACGCCATCGAGACCGAGCAGGGCTACGGCGCACCGGACAACAGCAATCTCAACCACGGCGAAGCGATCGCGGTGGGCATGGTGCTGGCCGCCGAGCTATCGGCACGACTGGGCCTGGCCTCGGCACAGGACGCCGCGCGGCTGCGCGCACAGCTTGTCGATTTCGGCCTGCCCACTGCACTGCCAAGCGGACTGGCACCGCAGGCCTTGCTGGCACGCATGCGCCTGGACAAGAAGAACCTGGCCGGTCGCCTGCGCCTGGTGCTGTGGCGTGGCATCGGCCACGCCGAAATCGTCCCCGACGTGGACGAAGCCGAGGTGCTGGCGGTGCTGTCCACTGGCTGAGCGGCAACACCCCACGACACTCACGCATTGGCGTCTGCCTCGGTGTCTGGCGCAATGCAGCGGCGCGCATTGCCCCGCAGACAAACGCCTGGGCGACTCAGTTCTGGACGGTCTCCAGCGTCGCATCGCCGCCCAGGGTTCGATACAGCGTCACCAAATTGGTCGCCTTGACCAGCTCCGTCGCGACCAGGCCGCGCTGTGCCGAATAGTAACTGCGCTGCGCATCGAGATTGGACAGGAACGGCTCGACACCGCCGCGATAACGCTGATCGCTGAATTGATAGTTGCTGGCGGAATCGGACACGAGATTTTGTTGCGCAAGCAACTGCGCATCGATGGTGCCGCGTCTGGCCAGCGCATCGGACACTTCGCTGAAGGCGATTTGAAGGGTCTTTTCGTATGTTGCCAATGCGGCATCGCGCTGTGCCTGGGTGTATTTCACATTGGCGCGCGCCGCACCGGCATCGAAAATGGCAGCGCTCGCGCTGGCCCCCACCGTCCTGTTGAATGCAGCGTGCGTGAACAGGTCCGACAGTGCCGTACTGCTCAACCCCAGCATGCCGGTCAGGGTGATGCGGGGGAACAACGCTGCGCGAGCGGCGCCGATCTGGGCATTGACCGCGCGCAATGCGTACTCCGCCTCCACCACATCAGGCCGGCGCAGCAGAATGCTCGAATCCAGTCCAGCCGGAAGTTCGCCGATGGTCGGCGTCGCTTCCTGGATCGAGCCCGGCAAAAGTTCGGGATCGACCGGGCCGCCCACCAGCAGACGCAGCGCATTGACGTCCTGGGCCATCGCGGTGGTCTGCTCGGCCAGGTCCGATTGCGCCGTATGCAGCACCTGGTTGGCCTGATAAAGATCCGAATGCGGCGCAATTCCGCCCTCGAACCGCTGCCGGGTCAGCGCAACGCTCATGCTCGCGCTTTGCACAGTTTCCTGCGCAATTTTCAGCAGGCTCCTGTCGCTGGCGTAGGTCAGCCACGCCGTGGCGATGTCACCGACCAGCGTCAGGCGCGTGGCGCGCGCGGCAGCCTCTTGTTCCAGGTAACGCTGTTGCGCGGCAGTGGTCAACGAACGGACCCGTCCGAACAGATCGATCTCGAACGCGGTGATGCCGACACCGAGGCTGTATTCGCGGGTATCGCCTTGCGATGGCGCGACCGCCGCCGTTGCGCCCGACGCGTTTGCCGTGGCCGGCGCCGCTGCAGCACCTTTGCCTCGATAAGAACGCACGCCGCTCGCTGTTCCACTTAGCTTAGGCAACAATTCGGCGCGCTGGATGCGGTATTGCGCACGCGCCTGGGCGATGTTGGCGATCGCAATCCGCAAATCCCGGTTATTGTCCAATGCTTGCGCAATCAGACGCTGCAGCCGGGGATCGCGAAACATCTGCCGATACGTGAGCGAAGGCAGCGCCGCTTCGTTCCGCACCAGGTAGGCGTCGCCTGCCGGCCACGATGGCGGTATCGGCGGTGCAGGACGTACATAGTCAGGCGCCAGGCTACAGGCCGACAGCAGGCACACCGCAATGAGGGCGACACAACGCATCAGGCCGACCCTGCCATCGATGGAAAATGCGGCGGCGTGGTCCCGCCGCGACGCGCGCGGCGGCGCAGCATCCATTCCGCCATCGCGATATGGAACGCCGGGGTCAGATAGAGCGTCAACGCCTGCGAAAAAAGCAGACCGCCCACCACGGCGATGCCGAGCGGGCGGCGCGCTTCCGCGCCCGCACCGAAGCCCAGCGCGATCGGCAACGACCCAAGGACTGCCGCGAGGGTCGTCATCATGATCGGACGGAACCGCACCTTCGCCGCTTCGATCATCGCCGCACGTGGGCTTTTCCATTGTTCTTCGCCAGAACGCTCCAATTCCAGCGCGTAATCCACCATCATAATGCCGTTCTTCTTGACTAGGCCGACTAGCAGGATGAGACCGACGAAGCTGAAAAGATTCAATTCCTGCCTGAAAAGTACCAACATGAAAATGGCGCCGAATCCGGCGAGCGGCAGCGATGTCAGGATCGTGATCGGGTGCAATGCATCCTCGTAAAGAATCGCAAGCACGCCGTAGATGAGCAGCACGGTGATGAGCAGCAGCATCGGCAGGGTCTTCAACGAATTTTCGAACGCCTGCGCCGAGCCGGCGAACTGGCCACTGATGGCGCGTGCATCGCCCTTGCCGAGCGTCTGCGCCATCAGGCTGCCAATTGCGGCAGCGGCATCGCCCAACGCGACACCGGGCGCCAGATTCATCGAGAGCGTCACCGCCGGCAAACCGGCGTAGTGGTTGATCGCCACGGGACCGACGCCCATGCGCACGTCCGCCACCGCGCGAAGCGGCACCATCGGGCCGCCTGCCGCGGTCAACACCGCGCTGGTGCCCGAACTGCTGTTGGAAGTCTGCGTGCCGATCGCCGTGATGCCCGGGTTCTGGTTGCCATTGAACGACAGGGCATCCAGCGCGTTGAGATCGGCCTGTGCCGATGGCGCGACCTGCAGCAGCACCTCGTACTGGTCGGTGTCACCATAGATGGTACTGATCTTGCGTCCGCCGTAGGCGCTCTGCAGCGTGTCCTGCACACCGGCAGCGGTGACGCCCAGCGACGCGGCCTGCTCGCGATGCAGGATGACATCGATTTCGGGATTCTTGATCTGCAGGTCGCTTTTCGGATCCTGGACCTCGTGAAGACGTTGGATGCGTTGCAGGATCACGTCCGACTGGGCGTACAACGCCTTCTGGTCGGTGGACTGCAACACGTATTGCAAGGATCCGTTCGACGCCGTCGGCCCCATGTCGATGGCGGGCGGATTGCGCATATTGAGCGTGATACCCTCGATCTTGGCCACCTGCGTGCGGACCGCCTGGATCACATCGTCCGCCGTGCCCTTGCGTTCGGAGAGCGGCTTGAGCCCGATCAGTAAGCGTCCGCTGTTGTTGAGCGTGCCGTTGGAACCGATCACCGATTCGACATTGGCGACGTTCGGGTCGGCTTGAATGATCTTGACCACCGCGTTCTGCTTGGCAACGAAATCGGCGAAGGCAGTTCCTTCCGGCACGCGGGTCTCGCCATCGATCTTTCCCGAATCGACCTGGGGAATGAAGCCCTTATCGACGATGGCGTAGACGCCTGCCGTCCCCAACAACGTCGCGATGCCGATCGCGAACATCAAGCCGATATGGCACGTCGCCCACTCGAGGGAGCGTGCGTAACCCCGCTCGGATGCGTCGACCAGCCGGTCGAAGCGTTCGAACACCCAGCCCGAACTCTTCTTCGGATCGAGCCAGCGACTGGCCAACATCGGCGTGAGCGTCAGCGAGATGATCCCCGAAAGAATGACCGCAATCGCGATCACCATGCCGAACTCGGAGAACAGCCGTCCGACCAAGCCGCCCATGAACACGATCGGCAAGAACACCGCCGACAGGGAAAGCGTCATCGACAACACCGTGAAACCGATTTCCTTCGAGGCCTTCATCGCCGCCTCCATCCGGCTAGCACCCTGTTCGGCATGGCGGACGATATTCTCGATCACGACAATCGCATCGTCGACGACGAAGCCGACCGACAGCGTCAGCGCCAGCATCGAAATGTTGTCGAGGCTATAGTGCAACAGGCGCATCACCGCAAAGGTGCCGATCAACGATGTCGGCAGCGCCAGGGCGACGATCAGCGTCGCGATCCAGCTCCTGAGAAAGAGCAGGATCACGATGATCACCAGCACCAGCGATCCGATCAGCGTCCATTCCACGTCCTCCACCGACGCACCGATGTAATCGCCACGGTCGTAGAGCACGTCGAGTTCGGCATCACCGGGCAGTTGCGCGCGGATTCCGGGCAGCGCCGCCTGGATGCCTTTCGTCACCGACAACGTATTGGCGCCCGGCTGGCGATGGATGTTGATTTCGATCGCACGCTGGCCGTTGAGAGACGCCGCGGTCTGCAGGTTTTCGACACTGTCTTCGGCATGTCCGACATCCTGGAAACGCACCGGCGCACCGTCCGCGTAGGTCAATACCAGTTTGTCGAAATCGGCCGCCGTCTTGAGCTGCCCATCGGCCTTGACGGTGTAGGAACGGGCACGGCCCATCAGCGTCCCTGCCGGCGCGTTGCTGTTGCCCGCCTGCACGGCGGAGACGATCTGGTCGAATCCCAGATGCCGCGCGGCGAGCAGGTGCGGATTGACGAACAGACGCACGGCATACTTCTGCGCGCCGTTGACGTCGATTTGACCGGCGCCCGGTACCGAGGCCAAGCGCAACGCGACACGGTCCTTGGCGAATTGGTTGAGCAGTGGCAGCGCGATTGTCTTCGAGCGCAGGATCAGATGCATGATCGGCGCGGCGCTGGGATCCTCCTTCTGGATCTGCGCCGGATTGATTTCACGCGGCAGCAGCCCGGCCGCCTGCGAGACCGCATTCTGCACATCCTGCGCCGCCGCATCGACATTCCGGCTCAACGAAAATTGCAGGACGATCCGCGTGGCGCCGACGCTGCTCGTCGAACTCATCGTATCCAGCCCCTGGAGGCCACTGAACTGACGTTCCAGCGGTGTCGCCACGGCCGCTGCCATCGTCTCCGGATTGGCACCCGGAAGCGACATGTTGACGGTGATCGTGGGAAAACTGACATCGGGCAGTTCGCTCACCGGCAGTGCAAAGAACGCCATGCCACCTGCCAGCACGAGCGCGATCATCACGACCGATGTCATCACCGCGCGACGGATGAAGACGGCCGATAGATTCACGCATGCCGTCCCGTCGCCACCGCATCCTGCCTGGTGCGTTGGTTGCTCGATTGCACGGCGGTGCCATCGCGCAATTCGTTCGGCACGGTCAGGATGACGGTATCGCCCGTGCGCAAGCCCTTGGCGATCACCGCCTGTCCATCGATCAACCGGGCCACGCTCAGCGGACGCGAGACCGCACGCCCGTTGACCACGCAGTAGATATACGCACCGTGTTGCCCCTGCTGCAACGCGCCCTCGGGAACGGACAGGACCTGCGGATCTTCCGCAAGGATCACCCGAACGGTGACGAACTGGCCTGGCCAGAGCGTCCCGCCGGCATTGGCGAAACGCGCTCGGAGTGCCAGCGTCCCGCTACTGGTGTCGAATGCATTATCGAGAAAATACAACTGACCACGGTCGAGCAGTTTGCCACTCACCGAATCCAACGCCTGGACAGGCAATCCGATGCCATCGCGCCCTGCGCGTGCCGCGCGCACGGCATCAACTTGCACGTGCGCAAGCGCGAAGCTCGCCTCGATCGGCGCGTTCACATTGATGGTGACCAAGGCAGTCGTCGCGCCATTGGACACGAGATTGCCCGGCTTGACCGCGATGGCGCCCGCCCGCCCGTCGATGGGAGCGCGAATCTGGGTATAGGCCAGCAATAGCTGGGTCTGCTCGACCTGGGCCTGATCGGAAGCGACGGTTGCACGCAAGGACCGCAACGTGTCGGCTGCGGTGACGTAGGTCTTCGGATCGACCGCTCCAGTCTTGGAAAGCTTGCTGTAACGCGCTTCCGTATCAGCGGCATCGGCGGCGAGCGCTTGATCGCGCGCAAGGGTGGCGCGCGCCTGGGCAAGTGCCGCGCGCAACGGCCGGGGGTCAATCGTAAAGAGCAGTTGTCCCTTGTGGACTTGCTCGCCATCATGGATCAGCACCGATTGCAGGACACCATCGGTCTGCGGCCGGACGGCGACGGTGTGCGGCGAAATGATCGTACCCGAGGTTTCGATGATGTCAGGCACCCTATGCGGTGCGACCGTCATCGTCTCCACGCGCAATGGCGCAGGAGCCGACGTCGGCTGGCGGCGATGCACGACCCAGTACCAAAGGCCGACAATCACCAGCAGGCACAACGCCATCAGCCCCGCAACGATCCCGCCCCGCCCCACACCGCGATCGGCACGTATTTTAGGCACGCACGCTGTCTCCCCGAGCCTTGGCGTGCATCGCCACACCGGCATCGTCGTTGGCGGCGCGATTCAAGGCACCAAGTCCCGCACTGAGATCGCCGTTTTGCTCGGAATAAAGATGCATTACTCTGGCTTGCATGCTGGCCGGGTCCGCAATGGTAGTGAATGGCGATGCGTGACAGCATAGGTTCCGGCATTGTGTGCGAACGGGGCGGCAATGCCAATCCCGGCGACGTCACAACGACGACGAAGGCAAGACGACCGGGCACGACACCTCGGCGAACGCCTGCTGGCCCGTCTGCCGCGAGCATCGGGTGGCATGCCAAGGCCTAAAATCGGGTTTTCACCAACATCCGGCCATCGTGCCGCATCGCATCGCCGTGATCGCCTTCTGCCGTGTTGTCTCAAGTTATGCGCCAGCCAAGACGTACGAGCGACGTTGAGCGAACGCTCAACATACCCCAATGAGCCACGCGCACGGGCAACGGCTACAATCCATGCATGCATGTCTTCCTGCAACAAAACTCCGACGGCAACCAGCCGCCGCGCTACATCCAGCTAACCCTGCAACCGGACCTGTTCGGCGGCTGGGAGTTATTGCGCGAAAGCGGCCAGATCGGCGGGCGCGCGCAACTCAAGCGCGCGCAATACCTGCATCAGCACGACGCCCATGCCGCCTTCGAGAAAGCCCGCGATGCGCAACTCAAGCGCGGCTTCCAGGTCATTTCCACCCGTGGCGCCGACGCGCCGCACTGAGGAATCCTCCCATGCTCAAGAACGACCGCCTGCTGCGCGCGCTGCGCCGCGAGCCCGTGGACCAGACCCCCGTGTGGCTGATGCGCCAAGCCGGGCGCTACCTCCCCGAGTACCGCGCCACGCGCGCCCGCGCCGGTAGCTTCCTGGCGATGGCCAAAACCCCGGAACTGGCCTGCGAGGTCACCCTGCAGCCACTGACGCGTTTCCCCCTGGACGCGGCGATCCTGTTCTCCGACATCCTCACCATTCCCGATGCGATGGGCCTGGAGTTGTACTTCGTCGAAGGCGAAGGCCCCAAATTCCGCCATCCGGTGCGCGATGCTGCGGCCATCGCCCAGCTCGGCGTGCCGGATATGGAAACCGAACTGCGCTACGTCATGGATGCAGTACGGGTGATCCGCCGCGAACTGGACGGCAGCGTGCCGCTGATCGGGTTTTCCGGCAGTCCGTGGACGCTGGCCTGCTACATGGTCGAAGGCGGCGGCAGCGACAACTACGCACGGATCAAGGCGATGGCGTTGAACGATCCGACCGCCTTGCACAAGCTGTTGTCGGTCAATACCGACGCGGTGATCGCCTATCTGGCGGCGCAGCGCGCGGCCGGCGCGCAGGCGCTACAGGTCTTCGACACCTGGGGCGGCGTGCTCAGCCCGGCGATGTACCGCGAATTCTCGCTGCCCTACCTGCAGCGCATCGCCGGCGAGCTGGCCCGCGGCGACGGCGCCGAGCGCACCCCGCTGATCCTGTTCGGCAAGGGCAACGCGCCATACCTGGAGGAACTGGCTGCTTCAGGCGCCGAAGGCGTGGGCGTGGACTGGACCATCGATCTGGCCGATGCGGCGCGCCGCACCGGTGGCCGCGTCGCCCTGCAAGGCAACCTGGATCCAGCGGTGCTGTATGGCGCGCCCGAGGCAATCGAGCGCCAGGTGCAGCGCGTGCTGCACAGCTACGCCGAGGGCAACGGTTCGCCGGACGGCCATGTGTTCAACCTCGGCCATGGGCTATCGCCAGACATGCAGCCTGAGCACGTCGGCGCGCTGATCGCGGCGGTGCAGCGGCACAGTCGGCGCGGCTGATGCGCCGGATCGCCGCGCGGCCCTGCGTTTGCCGTACCGACAACAGTAACTAGAATCGGAGACATCGTCCCCTGCGATTGGATTGCAGATGACCGCCCTGCCGTTTGCACGAGATGCTTCCCCGGTCGGCACCCTCCTGTCGCCCGGCATCGACGCCGTCGTCCAGGAAGCGCTGGAACAACGGCGCTTGGTCGGTGTCCGCGTGCTGGTCGTCCACAACGGCACCTTGATCCACCAGCAGGCCGCCGGCTGGGCGGACCGCGAACGCCAGCAACCGATGACCCTGAACACGCTGTGCCGACTGGGATCGGTGAGCAAGCTCATCGTCTCGGCCGCTGCCTTGGTGCTGGCGGCACAAGGCAAGCTGGACCTGGACGCGGATATCGTCCCCTTGCTAACCGAGTTCCAGCCGCATCTGGCCGATGGCCGTCTCGCCCGGATCAGCGCCAGGCAATTGCTCAGCCACACCGCCGGGCTGGGCTATCGCTTCCTCGAAACCGATGCCGATGGCCCATACACGCGGGCCGGGGTATCCGATGGCATGGACTTGCAGACCATCAGCCTGGAGGAGAATCTGCGCCGCATCGCCAGCGTCCCACTGCTGTACGAACCGGGCACGGCCTGGGGCTATTCGCTGGCAACCGATGTCCTGGGTGCGTTGATCGAGCGCGTGTACGGCGCGCCGCTGGACGAAAGCGTGCGGCAACTGGTCACTGGTCCGCTGGCCATGGACGACACCGGCTTCGTCGTGGGTGATCCACAGCGCATGGAAAAAGTCTATGTCAACGACACGCCGCAGCCGCACCTGCTGACCGAAGGCGAAGTCGTGCCGGCCTTCGAGGGCAAACTCCTGCTGACCTTCAGCCCGGGCCGGATCTTTGATGCACGGATGTTTCTTTCGGGCGGAGCTGGCATGGCCGGAAGCGCGATGGACTTCCTGCAGTTGCTCGAAACCCTGCGCCAGGATGGTGGCACGCTATTGCCCAGCGCACTGATCGCGGACATGGAGCGCGATCACAGCGGGGGATGGAAGATGTCCAGTGCGCCGGGTTTCGGCTATGGCCTGGGTTATATGGTGCTACGCGACCGGCAACTCGCCGCGACACCGGAATCGGTCGGCACCTGGCGCTGGTGCAGTGCCTATGGACACAGTTGGTTCGTGGATCGGGCGCGCCGGCTGAGCGTGGTCGCCTTCAGCAACACTATTCACGAAGGCATGTGCGGCCATTTCGTCACCGCGCTTCGCGATGCGGTCTATGCCACGCTCGACCAACCGCGATAACCCGGCCCCCCGGCCGACTAACGCGGCGGTGCAACGCCCTGAAAATGATGCAATTCCGCGTTACTAGCCCCGGCCATGATACCGTCGGCGACAAGCCTCGCTGCATTGCCAAGCTCAGCGCGACGGCGACGCTGCGCATCGCACGTCACCATCGACCACCTCCATTGCATCGCATGCGGGCAAGCGCCTCGCGCGGTGGACTGAAAACGCAGGACGCAGATGGCTGCCGTCTATGCCAACACGACACCATGGCGACCCGAACTGCGCCATCATTGTCCTTCCAGCCACAGCATGCAGGTCGATGTCTGCGCCATCACCCGATCCGCTGACCATCTCCGCTCAGCAGAATTTCCGACCGCTGCTGTGGTTGGTATCGCTGGCGATCTTCATGCAGATGCTGGATGCGACCATCGTCAACACCGCGCTGCCGGCAATGGCACGCAGCCTGGCGCAGAGTCCGCTACAGATGCAGTCGGTGGTGTTCAGTTATGCACTGGCCGTGGCAATGTTCATCCCCGCCTCCGGCTGGATCGCCGACCGTTATGGCACCCGCCGGGTCTTCCTAGTGGCGATCGTGTTGTTCACCCTGGGCTCGCTGCTGTGCGCGGCGGCGCCGCGCCTGCACTATCTGGTCGCCGCACGGGTGCTGCAGGGCGTCGGCGGGGCGATGTTGCTGCCTGTCGGACGACTGACAGTGATGCGTTCGGTATCGCGCGCGAAGTTTCTCAGCGCGATGAGCTTCATCGCCATCCCGTCGCTGATCGGACCGCTGGTCGGACCGGCACTGGGCGGCTGGCTGGTGCAGATTGCCTCGTGGCACTGGGTGTTTCTGATCAATCTGCCGATCGGCGTGGCCGGCTTCGCCGCCGCACTGAAGATCATGCCCGACCTCTATGGCGAGCAGCGCACCCACTTCGACCTGATCGGCTACGCCATGCTGGCCTTCGGCATGATCGCATTGTCGCTGGCACTGGACGGCATCTCCGAGCTGGGCCTGCGCCACGCATTCGTGATGCTGCTGGCAGTCGCCGGACTAGCGGCGCTCATCGGCTACTGGCTGCATGCAGCCAACACGCCAGCCCCGTTGTTCCCGCTACATCTGTTCAAGGTGGTCAGCTTCCGCATCGGCATCCTCGGCAATTTGTTCTCGCGCATGGGCAGCGGCAGCATGCCATTGCTGATCCCGTTGCTGCTGCAGGTCGGCCTGGACATCAGTCCGATGTACGCTGGCCTGATGATGACGCCGGTGGCACTGGCCGGGATGGTATCCAAGCGCGCAGCGGTGAAGCTGGTCGAGCGCTTTGGCTACCGACGTGTGCTGATGACCAATACAGTGCTGGTCGGCACCGCGATGGCCAGCTTCGTGCTACTGGATCCGGGCAATGCCTTGGGCTGGCAGCTTCTGCAACTCACCATGTTCGGCGCAGTCAATGCGTTGCAGTTCACCGTGATGAACACGGTGACACTGCGCGATCTGGAACGCGAACAAGCCAGCGCCGGCAACAGTCTTTTGTCGATGGTGATGATGCTGACCACTGGCTTCGGCGCTGCGGCCTCTGGCAGTCTGCTGACGGCCTTCGGCGACTATTTCGGCGACAGCCACGGTGCCGTCACCGCCCTGCATGCGACCTTCGTTTGCGTCGGCGCCATGACGCTGACCTCCACCTTGATTTTCTGGCAGTTGCCGGATACGCCATCGCATCCGAGGCAAGTCGAGGACGTGGCGGTGGCCGAGTAAGCGCGATCCGGAGTTGCAGCAAACTGCGGCTTGCATGGACAGGTGATCCAACGCTGCAAAAACGCAAGGCACGGAACCCGCCCAGCTGAGCACGACGCTTATGCGCCATCGACATGGCTGTTCGCCAGTTCCGAATTGCGCATTGTACGTGCTGGCGTTTCCAGCGCTTCAGCCAGCATGTCTCCCGTCACCGGCTTGCGCAGAAAACCATCGAAACCGGCCGCACGCGCCTGGGGTTCAGCGTCGGCATCAGCGCGGGCAGTCACCGCGATCAGCGGCATCGTGTGACCGAAGGCGCGCAGCTGCCGCGCCAACGCCAGGCCATCCATGCCAGGCAGATCGAGGTCGAGCAAGGCGACGTCGAAGACATTGGCCGCGACCTCGGTCAGCGCCGCCAGGGCATGCGCGGCGTGGATCACCCGATGACCACGAGCGGCGAGCAGACCACTGACCACCTCGGCGACGGTCGGGTCGTCCTCGACCAGTAGCACCCGTTGCGGTGCCAATACGGACGTGACCTCACGCACGCCAGAGGTGGGACGCGGTAGCGACGACGGCACCCACGGCAGCGGCAGATCGACGACAAAGCGAGTGCCAGCACCAAGCCGGCTCTGCAGGTCGATGCGTCCTCCCATCGCCACCGCCAATTCCTGACAGATCGCCAGCCCCAAACCGCTGCCGCCGTAACGCGCGGCGGTGCGCGGACCATCGGCCTGTTCGAAACGCTGGAACAACCGCGCCTGTTGTTCGGCGTTGATGCCAGGGCCGGTGTCGACAACCTCGAAGCGCACACCATGAAACTCCTGCAACGGCGCCACCCACAACTGCACGCTGCCGCGCTCGGTGAACTTGATCGCATTGTTGAGCAAGTTCAACAGGATCTGCCGCACCCGCGTGGCATCGCCGGTGGCGGTGACCTGCTCCGGCATCGCATTGTCCAATACGAACGTCAGGCCGTGCCCCTGCGCCATCGGCTCCATCATCGCCGCCAGTTCAGCGATCAGTTGCCCCAGATCGAATGGCTGCTGATCCAGCTCCAGACGCCCGGCCTCGATGCGCGCCAGATCCAGCGCATCGTTGACCAGGCGCAGCAAATGCGTACCGGCGCCGCGAATCGATTCGGTGTAGCCACGTTGTTTTGGATCCAGCGGCGTGGCCAGCAGCAGTTCACTCATCCCCAGCACGCCGGTCATTGGCGTGCGCACCTCATGTCCCAGCGTGGCCAGGAAGCGGGTCTTGGCCAGCGAGGCCTGCTCAGCCACCTCCTGTTTGTGCAGCGCCAGTTGCCATGAGTTGCGCCGACGCAAACGCCGACGGTAAAGATAGGACAACCGCCACACAATCAACAACGCCAGCAATGCCCACCCGACCAGCCCCCACGTGCTGCGCCACCACGGCGGCAACACGTGAAAGCGCATGGCGACCACTCGCGACCACACCTTATCGGCGGTACGCGCCTGCACCTCCAAGGTGTAATAGCCCGATGGCAAGCGCGAGAACAACCGTTCGCCATTGGCACCGACATCGATCCAGTCCGTGTCGTAGCCGCTCAGACGGAAGCGGTAGGTATTGGACTCGGTGTCGTAAAACGACAGCAGCCGCGCGACCACGTTCAGATCTCGATCGCCTTCCCGCAGAACGACCATACCGGCGTGCGACAGCTCCATCAAGGCATCGCCACGCCGTACGCTGACCCGCTCGATCACCAGCGGTGGCTGCCGCCGCGACGGTATCACCTGAGACGGCTCGAATAACACCACGCCATCCGTGGTGCCGCCGAGAATCTGCCCGCCACGCGCCTGAGTCAGCGTCTGTCCTGCAAACTCCTGATTGGGCAAGCCATCGTGTACGCCGTAGGAGCGAATCGCCTTGCTTGCCGGATCGACCCGAATCAACCCACGCACGCTGCTCAACCAGGCTACACCTTTGCCATCGACCACCAGGCCATTCGGTGCAAGCCCTGGGAGCTCATGGCCATCGTCAATGCGGTCGAGCAGGCTCAGTCGGGTACCGTCCCACAGATAACGCTCCAGGCAACCAACACCGGCCAACCAGACCACATTGCCGTCACTGATCGCGAAAGCACTCAATAGCCGCCGCGGCGCGCCCGGCACCGGCTCGAAACGCGCGCGCACCGGGTTCCAGGCCAGCACGCCATACGAGCCCAGCAACCAGGGCTGGCCCTGCGGCCCAGGCTTGAGTGCATTGGCAACGAATTCCGCAGGCAAACCGTCGGTGCCCAGCGCGATGTTGCGCAGTACGTGACCATCGAGATCGCGGATCTGTGCACCGCCAAGATCACTGAACAACCACAGGTGTGCATCCCCGCTGATCGTGGCAAAATTGGTGTTATTCAGGGTCAATGCATCGACCCCGTCGTTCATGCCCCAGCGCATGACTTCGCCACTGACAGGATCGTAGCGCAGCAAACCCTTGGGACCTGCACCCCACACGCGTCCCTGTGTATCTTCGACGATGGCTTGCGGCCAATCGATTCCGAACATCGCCAGCATGTGGTGGCGAACCGCACCCGTGGCCGGGTCGAGCTTGTCGAGTACGCCACGGGTACCTGCCAACCAGACCTCGCCATCCCGCGAAGCCGCAGTAGCCACCACGTAGGGGTTGTACATCGATTCCGGATCATCCACCCGGTAAGACAACACCGAGAACTGCCGCCACTTGGCCGGCAGATACCACAGCCCAGCATTGGCAGTGGCAAACCATAGATCGCCCTCGCGATCCTCGAACCCCAACACGAAGTTCGGCTTGACCAACCCGTGCGCGGAGTTGCTGTATAGAGGCACGTTACGGATCAGGCCCGTCTCGCTCTCCAGACCCAGGCCCTGCATGGTGTCGAACCAGCGATTACCACTGCGATCGTGGGCCAGCATCGCCATCACGCTCCGGCTCGGCAGGTTACGCCAGTAAGGTGTAATTGCCGTGCCGTCGGCACGAAACAGGCGCACTCCAGCTTGATTACCCACCCAGAAAACGCCGTCGTGTTCGGGCTTCAGTCCAAGGACATAGTGATCAACCCCAGAAAGGGACAGGCGTTCGAAACCGTGCCCGTTCCAGCGCGCGGCACCATTGCGGGTACCGATCCAAAGGGTGCCATCGGGCGCCATCGCCAATCTGCTCACATTGATCGATGGCAAACTGCGCTCGTCGCCAGGCTTGGGCATGAAGCGGGTCAGGCGGCCATTTGGTTGCAACCTGTACAGGCCGGCATTGCTTGTTCCGAACCAGATACTGCCGTCGGAAGTGGAAATGACGGCCAACACCGCGCTGGAGCCGATTTGCGGGTAGACGCTGTGGTCGTAGTAGCGGAACGTGCGTCGGTCCGCCGAGAGCATGCCTAGGCCCGCAGTGCCGGTACCGAACCAGATCCGGTTCTGCGCATCGGCATGAACGCTGAAGATGTTGTTGTCGCGCAGCCCGTCCTCGAACCGCCAGATGCGATAACCATGCCCATCGAACCGCGCCAGGCCATCGCTGCTCGCCATCCACAAATAGCCGAGTTTGTCTTCGGTAAGATCATTGATGGTGTTGGACGGCAGGCCATCGGCCACCGTCAACTGACGCGGTTGCGGCGTCAGCGGCACGGCCGCGCCTGCAACCGCAGACCACGCCAACAGTAGCCATCCCAAGATCCATCTCGACCACATCGCGTGTCACTCTCCCGGCTGGCGTCGGTCCCCGCTGCGCAGTCATCATCGTCGACGATAAACACTCGCCATGGCAACCATCGGCTGCCCGTGCTGACCCCTCGTCATGCGCCACAGGCCGCGTCTGCGCGGCACGCACGGCAACGCAAGGCAACGCATCTCACCTCAAACCACATCGCAGGCTCTAGAATCGGACGACCCTTACAGCACAGGTGCTTTCATGTTCAGACACGGCCTCGTTGCCGTTTTGCTGGCCTTGCCGGGCACGGTTCTGGCCGCCCCGGCGCAATACGCGCTGGACCCGGTGCATACGCGGTTACTGTTCGCAATCGATCACGCGGGTTTCTCCAAGGCTTTGGGCACGGTGTCCGGCAGCACCGGCACCCTGGTGTTCGATCCGGACGACTGGCGCAACGCACGCCTGCAAGCACGGGTGCCCTTGCAGCGACTGGAACTGGGCGATGACACCTGGAACCGCGCCGCACTCGCGCACAATCTGCTCGACGGCAAACGCTATCCCGAAGCGCTGTTCGTCTCCACCCGAATCGAACCGGTGGATGCCCGCCACGCCAAGGTGATCGGACAGCTGACCCTCCACGGCGTCACCCGCGAGGTGACCCTGGACGTGACCATGAACGCGATCAAGCGGCACCCGCTGCCGCCGTTCCGTCGCACTGTCGGCTTCTCGGCCACCACTACCTTGCAACGTGCCGACTTCGGCATCAGTTCCTGGCCATCGGTGATCGGTGCGACGGTCGAATTGCACATCGAGGCCGAAGCGACCCGCGAAGGCCGCGCCGACACCGACGCTACGCCGACACCAGCCACGGCACCGTCGTCCGACAAAGCGACCAGCCCAGCCGAACAGGACCGCACGCCATGACCGCAAAGAACACCAAAGACCGCTGGGGCAGTGTCAGCCAGACTCTGCACTGGCTGATCGCTGTGCTGATCTTGCTGCTGGGGGTGGTCGGCCTGACCATGGGCGAGTTGCCGAGGACCCCCAGATACTTCTGGGTGTATACCGCGCACAAGTCGCTGGGCCTGACCGTGCTGGCACTGGTCGTCTTCAGGCTGGGCTGGCGCGTGTACGCCGGCACACCCGCGCCGATAGCGGGAATCCCCGGCTGGCAGGCCCGCATCGCCAGCGCCACACACGCGCTGCTGTATCTGATGATCTTCGCGATACCGCTGTCCGGTTGGCTGTACGATTCAAGTAGCGGTCTGCGCCCGTTCCGCTGGTTTGGGCTGATCGATGTGCCCAAGCTCAGCGCGCCGGACGCACAGTTGAACGCAATGTCGCACGGCGTGCACGAATGGGGCTTCTGGGCCTTGATCGCGGTGGTCCTGGTGCATGCTAGCGCCGCGTTGTACCACCACCTGTTTCAACGCGATGCCACCCTGACGCGGATGCTCCCGCGCGGTTGGCTGTCCTCGTCCAGATTCTGAGGAGTTGTCCCATGTCGTTTCGTTTCGCTTCCCCAGCCGCTGTCGCCGCCAACCTGGTGGCCATGTTCGTTGCCGCCCCCGGGTTCGCCGCCGATTACGTGCAAGCACCCGGCTCGACCCTGGTCTTCGCCAGCAAGTACGATGGCGAAGTTTTCACCGGGCAGTTTCCTGGCTTCGACACCAAGCTCAGCTTCGACCCTGCCAATCTGGCCAGCGCTAAACTTGAGGTGACGATCCCGTTGGCCGGCACCAAGAGCGGCAACGTCGACCGCGATTCCACGCTGAAGAGCGCAGACTTCTTCGATGTGGCCAGGTTCGCCACCGCGCACTACCGAGCAGACAAATTCCGCGGGCTCGGCAGCAACACATACGCGGCCGATGGTATGCTGGAGTTGCGCGGCGTGTCCAAACCGGTAACCCTTACCTTCACTTGGAGTGCCGGCGCGCAGCCGGTGCTGACCGGCAAGGCCACGGTCAAGCGTCTAGATTTCGGCGTGGGGGCCGGCGACTGGGCCGATACCAAAACCATCCCCAACGAAACCGCGATTAGCACCAAAGTGGTGTTCAAGGCGAAGTGATTCGCCACAAGCCGTGACGCACTGCCGCTGAGCGGCGGATTTCCTCGTCGGGTCCGCCGCTTTTTTACACGGGTGGCTCGACCGTGATGTTCAGTCCAGTCCGCTCAGCCAACACCGCACACCATTCGCATCGAACGGCCAATCCAACTCGCGACCATCGGCGGCACGTAACACCGGCACACGCATGCCATAGCGGGCCTCCAGCGCCACATCGCCGTCGATGAACACACTGTCGGGCTCGGCTGTACGGGCCTGTGCCAGAACCCGCAACGCTTGGTCGCACAGGTGGCAATCGTCGCGCTGGTAGAGGATCAGAGACATACGTTGGATTGGATACGAATTAGCGAACCAATACGACACACGGGGGCATAGAATAACCGTCCTTTTGGCCCCCCCCCTCACCGGCACACATGGCTGTCAGCATCTTCGACCTGTTCAAGATCGGCATCGGGCCGAGTTCTTCCCATACCGTCGGACCGATGCGCGCCGCCGAGCGCTTCGTGCATCGCTGGCTGCTGGATCAGGGGACGCTGCAGAACGTGGTGCGCGTGCGCGTCGAGGTGTTCGGCTCACTCGCGCTGACCGGACGCGGCCACGGCACCGACAAGGCCTTGCTGCTCGGCCTGGAAGGCCAGCGTCCAGAACTGATCGACCCGGACATCATTCCCAGCACACTGGAACGCATCCGCAGCAGCAAGCGCATCCAACTGCTCGGCCAGCACAGCATCGCCTTCGACGAAAAGCGCGACCTAGCTGTCAACAAACGCCAGAAGCTGCCCCATCACAGCAACGGCATGCGTTTCACCGCCTATGCCGCCAACGACGAGATGATCGCCACCCGCGACTATTACTCCATCGGCGGCGGCTTTGTGGTCAATCAGGACGATGCCGCCGACGACCGCATCGTCGCCGACCAGACGCCACTGCCCTACCCGTTCAAGAGCGGCGACGAACTGCTAGCTCAGGCCGCGCGCAGCGGCCTGAGTATCGCCGCACTGATGTTCGAAAACGAAAAATGCTGGCGCAGCGAAGAGCAGATCCGCTCGGGTTTGCGCCAAATTTGGAACGCGATGCAAGCGTGCGTGGCACGCGGCATCAGCGAAGAGGGCGCACTGCCCGGTGGCCTGCAGGTCACGCGACGCGCACCCATACTGTATCGCGAGCTGTCCTCCAAACCGGAAGCGGCGATGCGCGATCCCTTGACCACACTGGATTGGGTCAATCTCTATGCGCTGGCGGTGAACGAGGAAAATGCCGCAGGTAGCCGCGTCGTCACCGCACCGACCAATGGCGCGGCCGGAATCATCCCGGCGGTCCTGCACTACTTCGACCGGTTCTGCCCAGGCAGCGACGAACAACACGTATTCGATTTCCTGCTCACCGCGGCAGCGATCGGGATCCTGTACAAGGAAAACGCCTCAATCTCCGGCGCCGAAGTAGGCTGTCAGGGCGAAGTCGGCGTGGCCTGCTCGATGGCCGCGGGCGGCCTGGTTGCCGCACTCGGCGGCAATCCCGGTCAAATCGAGAACGCCGCCGAGATCGGCATGGAACACAACCTCGGCCTGACCTGCGATCCGATCGGCGGGCTGGTGCAGATCCCATGCATCGAACGCAACGCGATGGGCGCGGTGAAAGCGATCAATGCCAGCCGGATGGCCATGCGCGGTGACGGCAAGCACAAGGTTTCGCTGGATAAAGTGATCCGGACCATGCGCGACACCGGCCGCGACATGCAGGACAAGTACAAGGAAACCAGCCGCGGCGGGCTCGCGGTCAACGTCATTGAGTGCTGAGCCGATGCTGCCGACGATGGCCATCGCCTATACCACCATCCGTGTTGTCGCCGGACAAATCACGCGTCATGCGGTACGGCAGATCGGTACGAGCACGCGACGTCACTGGGGCAGTGGAATGTTGCGGCCTTTCCACCATGCTCGCTGGCACAGCCGCGCGCTAGGGCTGGTCATGCTCCTGGGAGCGTGCAATGGCTACGCCCCAGACGCCACAGCGTTGGAAGCGGACAAGCAGTTCAATCACTACGCACGCGACACCTGGGGCTTGGACCAGGGGCTGCCGCAAGTGAGCATCCAGGCATTTGCACAGGATCGACAACGCTATCTGTGGATCGGCACGATGAGCGGGCTGACGCGTTTCGACGGCGTGCGCATGACCTCGTTCAACGACAAAGCGCCGGCCCACCTGCCAGGCACATTGATCCAGGCCTTACGCATGGACGCCAGCGGCACACTGTGGATCGGCACCTACCGCGGGCTGGCACGGTATCGCGATGGTCATTTCTCCAATGTGTTGCCGCAAGACCCGCAGGCGCCGCTGCTCAACATCGAAGCGATCACCGTGGATACCGACGGTACGGTGCTGGTCGCCGCGCAGAACGGCGTTTACGCGGTCGAAGGCGAACGCCTGCGCCTGCGTTATCACATCGCTAGCGGCGCGTATGCGCTACTGCCACATGGACACCAACTCTGGGTCGGCACGCGCGGCGCGGTCCTTCGCCTCGGCGCGGATAGCGCAACGCCGCTGCCGCTGCCGCTGCCGCAGGACATGCGCGATGCGCCAGTGCAGCAACTGCTGGAAGCGCAAGGGCGAGTGTGGGTCGGTACCCGCAACGGCCTGCTGTATCTCCACGCCGGAAGCTGGCAGCGACTGGCTGACGACGCCAGTCTGACCCGACGTGCGGTGCATGCCCTGTTCGAGGACAGCGACGGCAATCTTTGGGTTGGTCTGTCTGGCTCGCTGTTACGCGTGCGCAATGGCAAGGTCGTCGAGCGCAATAACGAAACCAGTCAGAACGCCGCCACCAGCGCAATCTTCGAAGATCGCGAACGCAACCTGTGGCTGGGCAGCAACTGGAACGGCATCAGCCGCCTGTGGAACGGTTTGACCCGGCGCTACAGCGTGCCCCAAGGCTTGAATGACCCACTGGTGTGGACCCTGGCGCGCGATTCCGATGGATCGATGTGGGTCGGGACCGGCAGTGGCCTATCACGATTGCGCGATGGGCACTACCAACAGGTTCTGCGCATGGATCAGTTGCCGACCGACGCGCCCTATACCTTACTCACCGAACCAGGCCAACTGTGGATCGGTACACGTCGCGGGATCGCCCTTTACCGCAACGGACAACTCAGTCAACCGCGGCTGCTGGCGCCCCTGCACGAACTGCAGATCAGCGGCATCGTGCGCGATCACGCGCAACGTCTATGGTTCGCCAGCGACGATGGTTTGTTCCGCAGTGATGGCAAGCATCTGCGCCGCTACGGGATCGGCGACGGCCTGCGCGACGCCCGCATCCGCCTGCTTCACGAAACCCGCGACGGACGCTTGCTGGTGGGCTCGCAAGCCGGGTTGTACGAATTGCGCGGCGAACGCCTGGTCGCACTCGCAACGCCCGACTGCGCGCTCGCCAACGCCGATATCACCGCGATCCACGAGTTACCTGGCGGGCAATGGCTGGTCGGCACACTGTCCGAGGAATTGTGGCTATTCGACGGCAAGCGTTGGAGCATGCTCGACGAAACCGATGGACTGCCGGCGAATGCCCCGTTCTTCATCACCGACGACCCTCAAGGCAATGTCTGGGTTGCCGGGCTGCGCGGCATCTACCGCCTGTACCTGAACAATCTGCTGCAACACGCCGCCACGCCATCCGTAGCATTACAAGCCGAATGGATGATCACCGAACGCGCGCAGCGCCATGGCGGCATGCGCGGGATGTGCTGCAATGGTATCGGTAATGGCAAGGGGTTCATCGAAGGCGGCACGCTGTGGCTGCCCAGCCGCGATGGCGTGGTGGCCATGAACACCACCGGCATCGTCAAAAATCCGGTAGCGCCACTGCCGGTGGTGGAGCGATTGCGCGTACTAGGACAGTGGTTGAACCCGCAGGCACTGCCCACACCCCTGCCGAAACAAGCGCGCGATCTGGATTTCGAATTCACCGCCGCCTCGTTTCAGGTCCCGGAAAGCATCGAATTGCGCTACCGGCTACTCGGCTACGACACCCGCTGGCATTCGCCCGACGACATCCGCCAGCGCGTGGCAACCTATACTAATTTACCCGGCGGCAATTACCTTTTCGAAGTCACCGCCCGCAACAATAGCGGCGTGTGGGCGGTGGCACCGGCGCGATTGCCGTTGCGGATTCAGCCACGTTTGCAGGAAACACCGTATTTCAAGCTGTTACTGGGACTGGGCGAGCTTGGGCTGGTCTTGCTCACCATACAGTTGGCGCGGCTGCACAATCGACGTCAGCGCGAGACACTGGAACAACAGATGCGCGAGCGCACAAAAGCGCTTCAGGAAGCCAATCAGCGCCTGCAGGAAGCCAGCTTCACCGACGAACTGACCCAATTGCGCAACCGCCGCTACCTGTCCCTGCACATTTCCAGCGACATCGCCCTGTACCGACGCATGGCCGACGACGATCAAGACATGGCATCGTCCCCGGCATGCCCAGGCATGCTGTTCGCGTTGATCGACATCGACCATTTCAAGGCAATCAATGACAACAGCGGGCACCACACTGGCGACGCCATCCTGCAACAGATGGCGCAGTTACTGATAAAGCTGACCCGCAAGAGCGACCACGTGGTGCGCTGGGGCGGCGAGGAATTTCTGCTGGTCATGCGCTCGGCCCCACACGAGAACCTGACCGTTGCGGCCGAGCGATTGTGCAATGCGATCGCCGCGCATCCGTTCGTGTTCGACCACGGCAATCAGGGGCGGGTCACCTGTTCGATCGGGATGGCCGAATTCCCGTTCGTGCACGATCCGGACAATCAACTCGGCTGGGAACAACTGCTGGTTTTAGCCGATCGCGCGCTATACCAAGCCAAAGCCAGAGGCCGCAACGGCTGGGCAGCGTACCGACCGCTGCCCGGCACCCAAGCCGAACAGGTCCTGGCGGCGCTGCAGGAGCCATCAGAACGTATGTCGCATCACACCTGCCTGACCCTCGTCCACAACAACTGCAGCGACACCCCTTGAAGTTACACGGATGCACGATACGTTGCGCACCGGGCCATCGCACCTGCACAGATCTGTAATGGCCAACTGAAATCCTGCTCAGGTGTGACTTTCTCGAAGGAGACACCGATGAGCGAAATGATGGAAGAAGAGATCAAGCGGTGGACAGCCCGACGCAAGTCGGCGCTGGTCCTTGAGATCATCCAGGGCAAGACGAGCATGGTGGCCGCCAACCGCCAGTTTGATCTGACGCCAGTGGAGATCGAGAGTCGGTTCGAGGACGGTAAACGCGTCATGAGAATGCCTTACGCGCCAAACCCGAGGACGTGGGCGAGCAGTACAAGTGGCAACTGAAGGACCAGCAGGAGGCCCACAGCGAGGCCATACTGGAGATCCGCCGCGAAAAAATGGCTTCCCTGCTAGTGAAGGACGAGAGTTGATGCGCTGGGTCCAGCAGGGCTACAGGCAGAAGGGGGGGAGTGTGCCGATGACCAAGCTGTGCCGCTGGTTCGGCGTGGCACGCCGCACCGCATATTACGGCCAATCAATTCTACAACCAGCAGCGCCCGCATCAGTCGCTGAAGAGATGAACCAGAATGCAGTCTATGCCGCTACATTAATCGCATGACCTGAGTAGAAACTGGTGGTTCATTACACAAACGTGATTGAAGGCAACCACTCGCAGATCCTCACGCCTACGGGAAAAGGCGAATTAACACGTACCTGAAGAATTTAACAGCGCACATAAAGAAATTTATGTAGACAATTAAAAAATGGGCGTGATTCGAATCACAATTAAATGCGCCCCGCATGGAAATTCTCGATTCCAGCAACCAGAGTGACACTTCATGATTATATCCAGAGCATGCACCAACCTCGCCATATCAATCGAGTAAGGAAATCTCTCATGCACTCTTTCATACGCGCCCCCCTGAGATACCTGCATTACAGCCTCGTTCTGCTCGTTCTCTTCACTACCTGTACGCATGCCGCAGCGGCCAACGCCCAAAGCCCGCGGCTGGTTGGCTACTTCACCCAGTGGAGCATCTACGGTAGCAACTATCAGGTCCGCGACATCGCGACCAGCGGCGCGGCACAGCGCCTGACCCATCTGCACTACGCATTCGGCAACGTGCGCAACAATCTTTGCGAAGTCGGCGTCAACCAAGCCAGCGATCCGAGCACAGGTGCAGGCGGCGACGCCTATGCCGACTACACTCGCAACGTCAATGCAGCGCAAAGCGTGGATGGTGTCGCCGACACCGATACACAGCCGCTGCGCGGCAATTGGAACCAGTTGCGAAAACTCAAGGCAATGTATCCCCATCTCAAAGTGGTAATGGCACTTGGCGGCTGGAGTTGGTCAAGCGGCTTCGCCAGCGCGGCGCGTCCGGAAAACCGTCAAGCCTTCGTCGCTTCATGCATTGATGCCTACATCCGCGGCAACCTGCCCGTCGTTGATGGCGCAGGTGGGCCGGGCGCGGCGCTTGGCGTGTTCGACGGCTTTGTCCTCGACTGGGAATTCCCGGTCGTATGCGGACTGACCTGCGGCACCCCCGAAGATCGGGCGAACTACACCGGGCTGATCGCAGAATTCCGCCGCCAGCTTGACGCGGTACGTCCTGGGCTGTTGTTGGCCGTGGATGCAGGCGCTGGCATCGACAAGATCCGAGTCACCGATCCGGGCGTGTATCAACGCTACCTGGACTACATCGACGTGATGACCTACGACTTCCACGGTGGATCATCAGACGCGACCACCAACCATCACTCCGCGCTGTTCCACTCGCCGTTCGACCCCTCAACCGGCGATAAGCGCTATTACAACAGCACCGACGCGATATTGGCATTCCTCAAGCGCGGGGTTCCTGCGCATAAGCTCAATCTTGGCATCGGTTTCTACGGGCAGGGCTGGAAAGACGTCGCCAATATCAACAATGGCCTCTATCAGGCGGGCAACAATGCCGGCGTATCAAAATACAACGTGTTGAAAACACACGCCGGCAACGATTATTACGACCACCACGCCTTCGCCCACTGGAAATACGATAAAGTCAATTCCACCTTCTGGAGCTACGACGACCCGGCAATGGCTAACATCAAGGGCGGCTACGTCAAAGCGTTAGGGCTAGGCGGGGCATTCTTCTGGGAGTTGAGCGGAGACGACGAACAAGGCGGCCTCCTCAATGCGTTGTACGAAGGATTGCACTGAGGCTGAAGCCTGCGGTGGCGCTGCGACTGGTCAGCGCCACCTTTCGGACATCACAATCCGCAGCACATCGTCGAGCAATGCCGCCGCGGTCACCTCGGCGCCCGCGCCCGGCCCCTGGATCAGCAAAGGCTGTTGCCGATAACGATCGCTGTGGATAGCAACGCGATTGTCGGTGCCGGTGCCGCTGGCCAGTGGATGCGACAACGGCAGTTCACGCAGCCCCACCGACGCACCATGCGCATCGAAACGACCAACGAAACGCAGACAGGCGCGACGCGACCGCGCTTGCGCTAGACGCGTCGCCAACGGTGCGTCCAGGACCGCCAGTGCGGCATCCAGGTTCGCGCGCGGCGCAACCGCCAACGCGGCCGGCAGCAGCGATTCAACCTGCACCTGATCGACGCACAGCGGCACTCCGGCAACCCGCGCCAGGATCAGCAGTTTGCGCCGCACGTCCTCACCGGACAGGTCATCGCGTGGGTCCGGTTCGGTATAGCCGGCGGCCATCGCCTCGCGCACACATTCGGAAAACGCGCGACTACCGTCGTAGTGGTTCAGTAACCACGCCAGTGAACCGGACAACACACCTTCCACAGCATGGATGTGATCGCCGCCAGCGGCCAGCGCACGCAGGCTATTGAGCAGCGGCAACCCAGCGCCGACCGTGGCGCTGTCGCCGTAGTGCGCGCCTGTGGCGTGCCTTGCGGCATGGATCTGCTCGGCACGGGCCAGCGCCGCACCTTGCCCAAGCTTGTTGGTGGTGACGACATGCACGCCGCGCTGCAACCATTCGGGATGGCGCTGCGCCACTGCCTCGCTGGCCGTGGCATCGACCACGATATCGCCGTGGCGCAGATCCTCCGGCAAGACCACCGCCGCCACACCGCGTGTGGCGGCATTGGCGCGGGCAAGGGCCTGCGCCGGCGCGTGCGCGTGCGCGTGCGCGCATTCGATCACTGTGCGCGAATTGGCCAACCAGGCCAACGCAGGCAGATCGGCACGACGCGGCTGCAGCACCTGATAGCGCGCGACGAAGGCGCGACCGACGGTGCCAGTCCCTAGCAAGCCCAGCCGCGGTGGCGCCACTGCGGCGTGCGCCACCGGCAACGGACACGCATCGGCCAGCGCGTTGCTCACGCGTCAATCCGTTTGCGCGACACCGCCTCGCTGGCATGCTGCGCACGCTCCAGACCCGCTTGCAGGTCGGCCAGCAGGTCGGCGCTGGACTCGATGCCCACCGACAAACGCAACAGGCCATCGGAAATACCGGCGTTGGTCCGCGCTTCCGGCGTCATCGCCGCATGCGTCATCGACGCTGGATGGGCAATTAGGCTTTCCACCCCGCCCAGCGATTCGGCCAGGGTGAAATAACGCAGTCCGTCGACGAAGGCGCGGACCTCGGGCTCAGCGCCAGCCAACTCGAAGCTGATCATCGCACCGAAGCCCTGTTGCTGACGCGCCGCGATGGCATGGCCGGGATGCGTGGGAATGCCTGGGTAGTACACCTGCCGCACCGCCGGGTGCGTCTGCAGCAGTTCCACCACCGCCTGCGCATTCTCCTGGTGCACGCGCAAGCGCGCATCCAACGTGCGCAGGCCGCGCAGGGTCAAGAACGCATCGAACGGCGAACCGGTCAGGCCCAGTGCGTTCGCCCACCATGCCAGTTGCTTATGCAATTCGGCATCGGCGGCGATCACCGCACCACCGACCACATCGCTATGGCCATTGACGTACTTGGTGGTGGAATGAACCACCAGGTCGGCACCGAAAGCGATCGGCTTCTGCAGCGCCGGGGACAGGAAGGTGTTGTCGACCACCACCAACGCACCAGCCTTGTGCGCGGCGTCGATGACGAAACGCAGATCGGTGATGCGCAGCAGCGGATTGGACGGGGTCTCGATCATCACCAGCCGTGGCGATTGCGCCAACGCCTCGGCCAAGGCGCGCGGATCGGTCAAATCGACGGTAATCAGAACGAAGTGGCCCTTCTTCGCCAGCGCATCGAACAGCCGCCAGCTGCCGCCGTAGGCATCGTGCGGCACCACCAACGTGTCGCCCGGCTGCAGCAGCGCGTTGAGCACCAGATTGATCGCGCCCATGCCGGTAGCGGTGACCACGCCGCCGGCACCGCCTTCCAGCTCCGCCAACGCTTCGCCGAGCAGGTCGCGGGTTGGGTTGCCGCTGCGCGTGTAATCGTACTGGCGCTTGTTGCCAAAGCCATCGAAGCTGAAATTCGACGACAACACGATGGGCGGGGTCACGGCACCATAAGCAGTGTCGCGGTCGATGCCAGCACGCACCGCGGCGGTGGCGGTGCTACAAGGCAGGTCGGTGTCGTGGGCGGTACTCATGCGGCAGCTCCGGTGGGGCGAAGGGCGGTGGCGAGGATCGCGTCGATGCGATCGGTTTCTTTCAGAAATGCATCGTGTCCGTAAGGCGAACGCAGCACGCGCAGACTGCCGCGCGGCCCCAACCCTTCGACCAGGGTCACCAGATCGGACAACGGCACAAGGCGGTCGCCCTCGACCGCGACCACCACGGTGGGCACGGCAACGGCGCTCGGATCAATGCGATGCAGGTCGATCGATTCGGACAGGCGCAGATAGGCGTTGACCTGGGTGCGCGCCACGTACTGCGCGCCAGCGGCATCCAGGTAATCCTCGGCGGCGACGCGCACGCGGCCATTGATCACTTCCGGCGCCGCATCGAAGCGTTCGCCGAATTCTTCGGGCGTGCGATAGCTGAGCATCGCGAACTGCCGCGCCAACGACAGTCCATGGTGTTCGGCGCACTGCAATTGACCCAGCGCCACCGCGCGGCGCTGCAACGCGCGCCATGCAGCGGCATACGGATGCGCGCGATGTGCCCCACTGACCGCAACCAGCTTGCGCAGGCGCTGCGGATGGCGCACCGCCAATTGCAGGCCGACCAGGGCACCGTAGGAATAACCGACGAAGCCATGCAGTTGGACGATGTCCAAGGCATCCAACAATGCGGCGATCGCGTCGGCCTGGTCGGCGCTGTCGATCGGTGCGTCCAGGCTACCGTCGGCGCCGACGAAATCGAACGCCAGCAACCGCAACTGGCTTGGGTCCAGCGCGCGTCCCGGCGCGACCAAATCCTCCGCCCACCCCTTCTCGGGAAACGTGGCATTGGCGGCGAGATGCCGATGCGCGGAAATGCCGCCGGCCACGAACACCACCGGCGCGCTGGCCGGGCCGCTCAACTCATAGCGCAAGCGCAACAATTGCACACCCGCATGGCGCAGCGGCAGCGCCACCGCGATCTCGCCACGCATGACGCGCACACCATCGACCGGCGCCGCCGATGCAGGGTAGCGGTCGTGAGGCGCGGCGACGGGGGTAGAGCGATGGGACGTATTCACGAGTTGCACGGCGGTATCCAGTGAGGAACGGCCATCGAGCTTCGCGGAGCTCGCGTTCGCCATGCAGAGGGCATGGATCGAACCATCTTTCGGCGGACGCGTGGATCCCCGCAGGATTTGGCACCGACACGAGCGCTTACGCGCCCGCTGGCTGCCCCGGCATCAAAGGGCCTGTCCCTCCGCCGGTCTCGATGGTGAGGCTACAATGCCAGCGCCCTTGGGTAATGTCAATCGCTTTATTCGGATGAAGCGATAATGAATGCTCCAATTCCCCGTATCGACCATCACTCCGAATTCCTGACCAAGCACCGCTCCACGTGCGCCGACACCACTCACACCGCTGGCTTGCAATGGTCTGGCTGCTGACGCTTGCGTCCAGCACGTGCGGGCAAACACTACTGCGTTGGAACGCGCCCCACCCGGTCGCGCACGCGGCCCCAACCTGGCTGACGGTCACCCCTCGCCGCAACGGCCTGCGTGAAATCTGGCTGGGCAATCCGCTGGGGGGGCCCGTGCAGATCCGGCTATACGGCGACGTCACCGGATTCAAGGCCGTCCCGGCAATGCCGCGCGACATCGAACTGGCGGCGGGCGAACGCCGCCTGGCGAGCTGCCTGTATCCGCTCGACGGCGATACCGACGCCAGCGGTTCCAGCGCGGACCTGCGCATCGAGGCGACCCCCGGTTCGCCGCACGCTCACGCCGAGCCTGTCCTCTACCAATTGCCTTTCAAGGACGTGCCAGTCCGCATCGATCAGGGCTTTGGCGGCACCTTCAGCCACCACGATCCGGCCAACGCCTACGCACTGGACTTCGCGCTGCCCGAAGGCACCCCGATCCTGGCCGCGCGCGAGGGCGTGGTGATGGAAATCCGCGACGACTTTCGCGAGTCCGGCACCGATGTCGCACGCCTGGGGCACGCAGCCAACCTGGTGCGTATCGTGCATGCGGACGGGAGCATGGCGCTCTACGCCCACCTGGCCGCCGGCGGCGTGCAGGTTCGGGTTGGACAGAGCGTACAGCGCGGCGAGCGGCTCGGCCTGTCCGGCAACACCGGCCTGACGACCGCACCGCACCTGCACTTCGCGGTGCAGCTCAATCGTGGCCTGCGCCTGGAATCGGTACTGTTCCGCATGGCGGGTCCGCTCGGCGAACTGCACTTCGCCCATCCCGATCCGCACAGAGTCCGGCACGACAACTGAACGGACCGGCAGACAAGCCCGCTATAATTGCCGGCTTTCCAGTTTCCGATGACGCCCGTCGGGCGTGCTACCCATGTCCGAAGTCGCCACCGAAACCGCGCGTCGCCGCACCTTCGCCATCATTTCCCATCCCGACGCCGGCAAGACCACGCTGACCGAAAAACTTTTGCTGTTCGGCGGGGCGATCCAGATGGCCGGCTCGGTCAAGGGCCGCAAAGCCGCACGCCACGCCACTTCGGACTGGATGGCGCTGGAAAAGGAACGCGGCATCTCGGTGACCTCGTCGGTGATGCAGTTCCCCTACGAAGGCAAGATCATCAACCTGCTCGACACGCCCGGCCACGCCGACTTCGGCGAGGACACCTACCGCGTGCTCACCGCGGTGGATTCGGCGCTGATGGTGATCGACGTGGCCAAGGGCGTGGAAGAACGCACTATCAAGCTAATGGAAGTGTGCCGGCTGCGCGACACGCCGATCATGACCTTCATCAACAAGCTCGACCGTGAGGGCAAAGACCCGATCGACCTGCTCGATGAAGTAGAGACCGTGCTCGGCATCCAGTGCGCGCCGGTGACCTGGCCGATCGGCATGGGTCAACGACTCAAGGGCGTCGTGCATCTGATCAGCGGCGAAGTGCATCTGTACGAGCAGGGTCGCAACTTCACCCGCCAGGACTCGACCATCTTCCCGTCGCTGGACGCGCCCGGCTTGACCGAGACAATCGGCGAACAGATGCTGGCCGAACTGCGCGAGGAACTGGAACTGGTGCAAGGCGCCAGCCATGCATTCGACCTGGACGCCTATCGCGCCGGCAAGCAGACGCCTGTGTTCTTCGGCTCGGGCGTCAACAACTTCGGCGTGCAGCCGTTGCTGGACTTCTTCGCCGAACATGCGCCGCCGCCGCAGCCACGCGCCACCACCGGCCGCCAGGTGCGGGCCGACGAAGACAAGCTGAGCGGCTTCGTGTTCAAGATCCAGGCCAACATGGACCCGCAACACCGCGACCGGGTCGCATTCATGCGCATCTGTTCTGGCCGTTTCGGCGCCGGGATGAAAACCCTGCACGTGCGCACCGGCAAGGAAGTGAAACTGGCCAATGCGCTGACCTTCATGGCCAGCGACCGCGAGATCGCCGCCGAAGCCTATCCCGGCGACGTCATCGGCATTCACAACCATGGCACCATTTCCATCGGCGACACCTTCACCGAGGGCGAGGCCCTATCGTTCACCGGCATTCCCAATTTCGCGCCGGAACTGTTCCGCCGCGCGCGGCTGCGCGATCCGCTCAAACTCAAACAATTGCAGAAAGGGTTGGCACAGTTATCCGAGGAAGGTGCCACGCAGTTCTTCCGCCCCCTGATGAGCAACGACCTGATCCTCGGCGCGGTCGGCACCCTGCAATTCGATGTGGTCGCCTACCGGCTCAAGGACGAATACGGTGTGGACGCCAGCTTCGAGCCGGTCGGCGTGGTCACCGCGCGCTGGGTGCATTGCGACAATGCCAAGAAACTGGAGGAATTCCGCGAGAAGAACGCGATGAACCTCGGCATCGACGCCGCTGGCGAATTGGTCTACCTGGCCCCGAGCAGAGTCAATCTGCAACTGGCGCAGGAACGCGCGCCGGACGTGCGCTTCGCCGCCACCCGCGAACACGCGCACAGCATGGTGCTGGACTAAGAGTGGCTAACAACACGTTGCGAGTCGCTGTCGGATGAGCGCGGACGGCGCACAGGAACCGCAGTCTACAGGGGTACATCATGAGGATTCCGAACACTGCCCGCGCCCGTCCGGCGGTGAAGCAGTCGTTTCATCAGCTACTCTAAACCGCTCAAACGCGGCGAAACATGACGACAACTGAGCGCACGCACAACCAGCGGCGCCATGTTGCACCACGATGGATGCGAGCCACTCGCAATTGCGTTAACGTATGTTGCCATGGACGCAGATCACTCGCCCGCCTCCACACACGCAGATGCGTCCCCCTCAACAGACTGGCGCGACGAACTCGCCAGCACGCTGACTCACGGATTGGGCGCAATCGCGGCGCTGGCCGGCGGCTCGGTACTGATCACCCTCGCGTCAATCTACGGCGATGGCTGGCAACTGGCCACTGCCATCGTGTTCAGCGTGACGTTGCTGTTGCTGTACGTGGCATCCACTCTGTACCACGCCATCTCGCATCCCGGTGCCAAGGCGCGCCTGCAGATCTTCGACCATTGCGCGATCTACCTGCTGATTGCCGGCACCTACACCCCGTTCACCCTGATCGGACTACGCGGCCCATGGGGTTGGGGCTTGTTCGCGGCGATCTGGAGCATCGCCGTGGCCGGAGTGATCTTCAAGCTGTTCTTCACCGGGCGCTTCCGTCTGCTCTCGACCTTCCTGTACATCGCCATGGGCTGGCTGATCGTGGTCGCGATCGAGCCACTGTTGCGCGCGATCGATACCCGGACAGTGTGCTGGCTAGTGGCCGGCGGCCTGTTCTACACCCTGGGCACCTATTTCTATCAACGCGACACCGTGCGTTACTTCCACGCGATCTGGCACCTGTTCGTCCTCGCAGGCAGCGTCTGCCATTTCGTCGCGGTGACCGGGCAAGTGCTCTGAGGTCGCCGCGACGGCATTTCGCGCTCTGCACATGGCACCGCCCAAGCGACCGCGCTTCACGGATAGCGCGACACTTTACCGGGATCCATGCTGCGCATAGCCGCTGCACATAGCTCAGGAACGCGGAAAGACAAAAACCTGAAACACCTGCGCGAGACCGCACAGTTGCCTTTCCGAATCCCGAATTCCCAACAGACAGGCAACTCAACTGGCGATATAGCGCTGCAACTGATCCAGTTCCTGGCGTTGTTCTTCAATCACCGCCTTGACCAGATCGCCGATCGAGATCAACCCGATCACCGTGCCTGCCTCCACCACCGGCAAGTGGCGGATGCGGCGCCCGGTCATCAGTTCCATACACTGCTGCACGCTCTGCGCCGGATCCACGGTGTGGACCTTGTCGCTCATGATGTCGCGCACCGGCGTGGTCGCCGAAGAGCGCTCCTGCAACACCACCTTGCGCGCGTAGTCGCGCTCGGACAGGATCCCGGCCAGATGCCCGTCCTGCATCACCAGCACCGCACCGATGCCCTTGTCGGCCATCAAGCGCAACGCCTCGATCACCGCCGCATCCGGTGCAATCGCGTGGATCTCACCGCCCTTCTCGCTCAACACATGCCGTACCGTACGCATCGCTGCCTCCCGGTTCGCTGGATCGCGGGTCAGAGCATACTCCTTTGCCGGGCGCACGCCATGTATCGACCAGATACAGCGGACGTTGTTTGGACTCCTCGTACAAGCGACCGAGATACTCGCCGATCAGCCCCAAGGCGATCAGTTGCACACCGCCCAGGAACAGAATCACCGCCATCATCGTCGGCCAGCCGGCAACCCGATCGCCCCATAGCGCGGCCTTGCCCACCACGACCGCTCCATAGGCAAATGCGGCGACGGCAGTCACCAGACCCAGATACGTCGCCACCCGCAATGGCGCAGTGGAGAAACCAGTGATGCCGTCCAGGGCGAAATTCCACAGCCGCCACAAGCTGAATTTGCTGCGCCCGGCCAGACGCGGCGCGCGCCGGTACGGCACCGCTAGACGGCGGAAGCCGACCCAGCCGAACAGCCCCTTCATGAAACGGTGGCGCTCGCGCAACTGCCGCAGCGCAGCCAGCGCACGCGGCGACAGCAGGCGGAAATCGCCGGTGTCGGCGGGGATCGGCGTCTTCGACAGGCGCCCGATCACCCGATAGAACAACGCAGCAGTGCCGCGTTTGAGCCAGCTTTCGCCCTCGCGCAGGATGCGCGTGCCGTAGATGTCGTCGTAGCCGGCACGCCAGTGCGCGACGAACTGCCCGATCAATTCCGGCGGATCCTGTCCATCGGCATCCAGCAACACCGCCGCGCCACGCTCGACGAAATCCAACCCAGCGGTCAAGGCCAATTCCTTGCCAAAATTGCGCGACAAGCGCAGCGCCCCGATCCGCGGATCGGACTCGGTCAGCGCCAGGATCGTGTCCCAGGTCGCATCGCGGCTACCGTCGTCCACATACAGCACGCGGCCTTGCAATCCCTCCAGTCCATCGAGCGCGGCGAGGATGCGCGGCTGCAACAGCGGTAGAGTCTGCGCCTCGTTGAACGCAGTGACGACAACGGTGAGACGTTCGGGTTCCATCGGCGAATGGTACGAAGGATGGCATGACTGCACCAGCGATCCCGCGCGCTTCGGACGATGAACGCAGAATCCAACATCAGCGCCGCAGCGCCGACATCAAACGCCCCCGAGCCACCCGCATCACGCGCGCAATGAGTCGCTAACAACCACCCAAACGACTGCAGCGCCGCCGGGCGGGTGCAGACAGTGGCTCGAGATCCTCATATGCAACCTGCATACTGCGGTTCCTGCGCGCTGTCCGCGCCTGCCCGACAGCAACTCGCGACGTTTTGTTGGCCACTCTAAGGCGCCTGTAGGAGGTAAGCTGGGCCACCCAATTGTCGAGCCTGGCGTTCAATCCAGTCGGCGCGGCGCTGCACATACGCCCCAGGTCGCGCGGCGTCATAGCGCTGCGGTGCAGGCAACACGGCAGCCAACAATGCACTCTGCGTCGGTGTCAGTTGCGCCGCGTCCTTGCCCCAGAAGCGACTGGCCGCCGCCTGCGCGCCGTACACCCCGTCGCCGAACTCGGCGACATTGGCGTAGACCTCCAAAATCCGCTGCTTCGACCACAGCGCTTCGATCAGCACCGTATACCAGGCCTCCAGCCCTTTGCGCAGCCAACTGCGGCCAGACCAAAGGAACAGATTCTTGGCCACCTGCTGACTGATCGTGCTGGCGCCGCGCAGGCGCCCGCCGCGCGCATTGTGGTCGCGCGCCTTCTCGATCGCCTCCAGGTCGAAGCCATGGTGGCGGGGAAAGCGCTGATCCTCCGCCGCCACCAGCGAGATCGGCAAGCTGGGCGCGATCTGCGCGCTATCGCGCCAGCGATAGGCGATACGGAACGACCACTCGCCGCTGCCCCAGGCGCCAACCTGACGCTCCAGCATCATCGCCGAGAGCGGCGGATCCACGAAGCGCAGTGCCAGCACTTGCGAGACACTCACCAATCCGAAAATCAACGGCAACAACAACAACCCGCGCAACGAACGTCGCGCAAGCGATCTGCGCGCCGGCATGGCACTTGCTTCATGCCGTGTCGCCCCCATTGCAATGCGTTCTTCGATCTGGTCCACCGCGATGATCCATTCTCTAGCGATCACCATCTTCCCATGCCCAGCGAGGCCGCAATGCATTCTTCCGACGATCGCCTGACCCGCTTCCTGCTGCCCCATGCCGGCGTGCGTGGCGTACATGTGCGCTTGCAGGACACCTGGCGCGAGATCCAGGCACCGGCGCACTATCCGGCTGCTGCGACCGAACTGCTCGGCGAAGCCTGTGTCGCCGCCGCCCTGTTCACCGGCCACACCAAGGTCGATGGGCGCCTATCGGTGCAACTCCGCAGCCAAGGCGCGCTACGCACTCTGTTCGCCGAATGCACCGCCGCCGGCACCCTACGCGGCATTGCCCAGTTGGACGAGGGACTGGATGCCCCGCGCGACCTACGCACGCTCGGGGACGATGCCCTACTGGCGATCACCATCGAGAACCCCGGCCTGGACCCGCGCGAACCGCAGCGTTACCAGAGTCTGGTAGCCTTGTCGTCGGCCGAACTGGACGAGGCGCTAGAGGACTACTTCCGCCAGTCGGAGCAATTGCCGACCCGGCTGATTCTGGCCGCCGACGGACCCCAGGCGGCAGGTCTGCTGCTACAGAAACTGCCCGGCGATGCCGGCGACGCCGACGGCTGGAACCGCGTCGGCGCCCTGTTCGAGACCCTCGCCGCAGCAGAACTGCTCATCACCCCGGCGGACATCCTGCTGCATCGACTCTTCCACGAAGAGACACCGCAATTGCTCGGAACCCGCCCACTGCGCTTCGGCTGCTCCTGCTCGCGCGAGCGGGTCGCGGCAATGCTCCGCTCACTGGGCGAAGCAGAGGCGCGTGCCGCAGCCGAGGCGACGGGGCAGGTCGAGATCCGCTGCGAATTCTGCGGACACCGCTACGATTTTCCACTGGCAGAATTCGGCGTATTGTTTGCCATAACGCAGGCTGAACTCCCGTCATCGGAGCGCATGCAGTAACTGGAAGGCGCGTCGGGAACCGGACACTCAACTTGTTAAATAAACATAAATCAACTACCATTATCCACCCGCCAGGCGGGAACTTTCGTTCCCTCCATGAGTATCAAAGATCTGATGCGAGCATTCTTGCGCCTGCCGCTAGCCCTACTGATCGCCTTGTCGGCGATGACGGGCGCGCACGCGCAGAGTAAAGCCGGCAACCCCAACGATCACACCGTGCTGCCGATCTGGAACAAGGGCAGCGGCAAGGTCGAGGCGCTGTTATACCTTGAGCCAACCGGCGAACAAGCCGTCGGCGCGCGCTGGCACTTCGGTGGCAACTCGCTGGATGCGGCGTTTGGGCTGTCCTCCGGCGACTCGCTCGGCCTACTATGCAATAGCGCCAGCGGCAGCAGCATCAGCGGACTGGCCAGCCACTGCATGCTCGCCAGCCTGGGCGACGAGGATGGCGCAATCGGCCACCACGTTGCCGCCACCACCTCTTTCAATCGTCCCGGTGGGCGCCTGTCGCTGTCCGCCGGCAGCGGACGCGAGAACCTCCCGGCATGGCTGGCAGGCGCCAACAAAACGCCGTCGATGCGCATGGAGCAAAACGATCTGACCGTGTTCGCCCAGCAGAACATCGGCCGCGAAGGCTTCGTCTCCATTGGCGGTACCTATGCCCGCGCGCGCCTGGTGCCGATCGCCGACGCTTCGCCCGCCCTGGTCGATCAGTGGGACAGCAAGAGCCTGAGCATAGGTGGTGGCTACCGCTCCTTCAGCGCCAACATCATCGGTCGCGTCGTCGACGCCCCGGGCCAGCCGGGCAAGTGGTCGGGCCTGGGGGTCGGACTGACCTGGCGCACTCCGTGGAGTGGACAGCTCACCGTTGGCGCAGAGAACGTCATCACCCGCGGCAAGAACCCCTTCGCCCCGAACAACATCAGCACCGAAGAGGGCACCATCCCCTACGTGCGGTACGAGCAGGATCTGTAGCACACCACCATCCGCGACACATGGGTCAAGCGGTCGCACCTGATCTATTGCACAGCGAGCGGACAAAGTACGAATTCACTTTAAATAAGTGATTTTTTAACGGTACTTTAATTCTTCCTCCAACCGGGCTACCATCCCGGCACCCTGACGGCTCTTTGGGGTCGCCCTTTCGATTCGGCCGACAGGCATACCTCGGGCTATGCCCCAATTCTCATTTGGAGAGAGATAAATGAATTGCAAGACCAACCAACTGCGCGACGCAGTCGTGCTCGCACTGGTCGTGGGAGCTGGCGGCACGGCAGGTGCGGCCATCGCTCAAGACGCGGGCAGTGCCGGCGCCACCACCCTGGATCGCATTGAAATCACCGGCTCGCGCATCCGTCAGGTCGACACCGAGACCGCGCAACCGGTGATGCTGATCAGTCGCGACCAGATCGAGAAGCAAGGTTTCAAGTCCGTCGCCGACATCCTGCAGAACATTCCCACCGCCGGTTCTCCAACAATCAGCCGCACCTCACCCCTCGCCAACGGTGAGAACGTCGGCGGTTACTACATCGATCTACGCAACCTCGGCGCCGCACGCACGCTGGTGCTGGTCGATGGCAAGCGCCTGGGCACCACCAACGGCGGCCTGCAGGACGTGTCTTCGATTCCCGCTGTGGCCGTCGAGCGCATCGAAGTGCTGAAGGACGGCGCCTCCTCGATCTACGGTTCAGACGCCATCGCCGGCGTGATCAACATCATCACCCGCAAGCATTTCGACGGCGCCGAAGCCGGTGCCTACATTGGTCAGTACGGCAAGGGCGACGGCCAGCGCCAAGTCTACGACTTCATGATGGGCAGCAGCAGCGATCGTGGCTCGCTGACCGCCGGCGTCGAATACACCCAGGAAGATCCGGTATGGGCGCGCAACCGCTGGTTCAGCCGCGACCGCTTCCCGACCGGCGAGAAGTCCGCCCCGCGCCAGGGAGGCCTGTCCGGCACCACGCAGTATGGCCGTTTCACCTACACGGACAGCGCCGGCAAGGAAACCCGCACCCTGCGCCGCGACACCCCCGGCCTGGATCCGGCAAACATCAACAGCTACCGGGCACTGAACAGCTCCGATGTCTCCAATCCGGCGCTGGCCTCGACCGTTTACAGCGGCATCAAGCGCAAATCGGCGTTCATGAACGGCACGTTCAACTTCTCCGAGAACGTCCACTTCGACACCAGCCTCCTCTACACCGATCGCGATTCGTTCGCGCAGAACGCAGGCTATCCGTTCAAGAGTACCGATTTCGCCCTCACCCAGGGCGGTCTGTCGGCCAATAGCGTGTTCAATCCGGTCGGCAACGATGCCACCGGCGGCCTGCCCCCGGGCGCCGCCCCGCAAGCCATCCAATACGTGCGCCGTGGCTGGGAAGTGCCGCGCGAAGTGCGCAACAACCTCTCCACCTACCGCTTCACCGGCGCCTTCAGCGGCACCTTCGAGCTGGGCGAAAGCAAGTTCTGGGATTGGGACGCAGGCTATCTGTACAACCAGAACAAGGGCGTGCAAATCACCACGGGCAACTTGAACACCCTTGCGGTGAGCCAAGCAACCGGTCCGTCTTTCATCAATGCCAATGGCGTGGCTCAGTGCGGAAGCGCGAGCAATCCCATCTCCCTGGGCAGCTCCGCAGGCAACTGCACACCGTGGAATCCGTTGATTCCGCTCGGCTACAACTCGCCTAACAGCCTTGGCGACCCGAACGTACAGAAATTCCTGTACCAAAACGGTCAGGCCGTGTCGAAGACCGAGACGAAGAACTTCTTCGCCAACATCAGCGGCAGCCTCTTCAGCCTGCCGGCGGGCGATCTGGCCATGGCGCTGGGTGCCGAACATCGCCAGGAAAGCGGCTACTTCTCTCCGGATGCGATGGCGCAAGCGGGCATCTCCACCAACCTGGCAAGCGGCCCAACCCGCGGCAAGTACAGCCTGAACGAAGTCTATGCCGAGTTCCAGGTACCGTTGCTGGCCGACATAGCGTTCGCCAAGGAGCTGAGTCTGTCGCTGGCTAGCCGTTACTCCGACTACAACAATTTCGGCAATACCGTGAACAGCAAATTCGGCTTCAAGTGGAAGCCTATCGATTCGCTGATGTTCCGCGGCACCTGGTCGCAGGGCTTCCGCGCGCCGACCATCGCCGACTTGTACGGTGGCCTGTCGCAGAGCTTCGAGAACTACACCGACCCCTGCGATACCAAGTTCGGCACGGCGGCGGGCAATGCGCGCTGCGCGGCGGCGGTGCCGGCGGGCTTCCGTCAGCTCAACGCCTCCGGTACGGCCCCGGCGCCGGGCCCCGGCGAGCAGAGCAACGTTCCGTTCCTATCCGGCTCCACGCCGACACTGAAACCGGAGACTTCGACCGCCAAGACCCTGGGTCTGGTATGGAGCCCGGAGTTCGTCAGCGGCCTGAACGCCTCGCTGGACTGGTGGAAGATCCGCATCAATAACACCATCGTCAGCGATGACCCGAGCACCTTGCTGGAAGACTGCTACCTGCGTGGCATTGCCTCGCGTTGCACGGGCTTCACGCGCAATGCAGCCGGCAACATCACCTCACTGTCCTTCGGGCTGCGCAACGCCGGTTACCAGGACACAGAGGGCTACGATCTTGACCTCAGCTACCATTTCGACACCGCGTTCGGCAACTTCACCACCATGTGGCAGAGTACCTACGTGTCCAAGAACGAGCTGAAGCAGGATAACTCGGGCAATCCGCCGAGCCAGCAGAACGGCTACCAGAACTCGGGCGGCAGCTACTTCCGGGTGCGTTCGAACTTGAGCCTGACCTGGCAGATGAACGACTGGGCGGTCACCTGGAGCACGCGTTACTACTCCGGCGCCAAGGAACGCTGCTTCTTCGATGATCGTTGCAGCAATCCGAACTTCACCGCTCCGGAGTACCAGGGCGCGACCTACCCGGTCAACCGCATCGGTGCCAACACCTTCCACGACCTGCAGGTCAGCTACAACACCCCGTGGAATGCCACCGTCGCGGTCGGTGCCAACAACGTGTTCGATCACTATGCCGCCCCATCGTACTCGGCGCCGAGTTCCGGCTACTCGTACTACGGCGGCTACGACATCGGTCGTTTCATCTACATGAAGTACCAGCAGCGCTTCTGATCGCCTCGCGATCACCGATGCGTCACCACAACGGCTCCGCAAGGGGCCGTTGTTTTTTGTATCTGCGCGCGGCAGAAATCCCGCACGTTACGAGAGACGCGGCACAGCTACGCCCCCCGCCTGTGTCCAGTTCTTCAGAATGGACACAGCAGAAGCGATAGGGTGCGATCGATACGCGACGCATCACTCCATGATCGCGCTTCGTCGCGAACATGAAACGAATTGGCCTTGTGCAAACACACACGGCCAGAATGGCCCTAGGCGCATACACGAACGCGCCGGTCTCGACGCTTATCGATCCAAAGCGTGTTCTTGCGGTTTTCCACAGCAGACAAGACTCAGCCTTGTTGCGGGCAAGGCCCGAACACTCGCTTGCCGCTCACCACGAATCAGCCAGGAATCAGCGTCACGATGACGTGCTCGACGTAGGCCTCGAATTCATCGCGCGCCTGCTTGGGCTGATGCAATTGCAAGGAAAGTTGTAGAAAGCCGACATAGGCGGCATAAGCAAGCCGCGCACGGTGCTGGGCATCGGTGCGACTGAGTCCAGCTTGGCGGAACGAGGCGATCAGGTAGTCCATGCGCCGCTGCGAAACCCGGTCGATGATCGGCCGCACCGCAGGGTGATCGAGCACTTTAAGCAACTCGCTGTAGATAATGTGCGGCTTGACCTCGTGCGCCACCAGCTGGAACAGGGCACGCAAACGCGTGCGCGGATCCGCCACCTCCTCCAGGCTACCGAAAACATGTTGCTGCTCGACCAGCTCCCAGCGCTCCAACGCCGCTTGCAACAGCGCATCACGCGAGGGGAAATGCCAGTAGAAGCTGCCCTTGGTCACCCCCAAACGTCGCGCCAGCGGCTCAACCGCCACCGCATTCACGCCCTGCTCGGCGATCAAGTCCAGCGCCGCCTGGGCCCAGTCTTCAGCGCTGAGCCGGCTATTGCGGCTACCGCTGGGTGGTACAGGGCCATCGTCGGAAGAAGGGGCAGGCACAGTATTCATCAGCGGATTTAACCATACGGGCGGGTTAGTTGCAGGATGTCGCTTGGACAAGCAGCGCACACATGCCCGGCGGCGCTGGCTTTTCGTCCCCATACCAGAGGGTATTGACATCACCGACGGGAAATCCATACGATTAAGTATGGACTCATCGACGGCCACGTTCCCGCACCGCGCTCACAGCAGGCTTGATGACGCCAGGTCCGGGGGACTGACCACGATCACCATGGTCGCAGGCAAGGCGGGCAGCTCTCTGTCTGCGCACGGCCGCAACCTGCCCCTCCATGGCCGGGCCACCAACACCAGCTTGATCACGGCTGTGCTGCACTTTCTCCACGCCCTGTCACCAGCCAGCGCCGGCGCACCGTCCGCCGTTACCGAGTCCATTACCGGAGCACATCCATGAGCATCGCCACTCCCTTTCTCGTGTTGTTGCTGGCAGGCGCCTTTGCCGCCTATCACCGCATGCGGCTCGCGCTCTGGGCCGCATCGAGTGCGACCTTACTGGTCGCCTGTTGGCTACTCGGCGCCAGTCACGTCGCCACCATCGTCGCGGCGGTATTGCTGGGGCTGGTGGCGGTTCCGCTGCTGCTGCCGTTCGTACGCAAACCGCTGCTGACCACGCCCTTGTTGAATGTATTCCGCAAGGTGTTGCCGCCGCTGTCGCAGACCGAACGCATCGCCCTGGAAACCGGCTCGGTCGGTTTCGAAGGCGAACTGTTCACCGGCGATCCGGACTGGCAGAAGCTGCTCAACTATCCCAAGCCGCAGCTCAGCGCAGAAGAGCAAGCGTTCCTAGATGGCCCGGTGGAAGAACTGTGCCGGATGATCAACGACTGGGAGATCACCCACGTCCATGCCGATTTGCCACCGGAGTTGTGGAACTTCATCAAAGAACACAAGTTCTTCGGCATGATCATTCCCAAGGCTTACGGCGGCCTGGGTTTCTCCGCACTCGCCCACCACAAGGTGATCCAGAAGATTACTTCCGCATCAAGCGTGGTCAGTTCGACCGTCGGCGTGCCCAATTCGCTGGGCCCAGGCGAATTGCTGGTGCATTACGGTTCCAAGGAACAGAAGGACTATTACCTGCCACGCCTGGCGGTAGGCCAGGAAGTACCGTGTTTTGGCCTCACCGGCCCATTCGCCGGCTCGGACGCCACGTCGATTCCCGACTACGGCATCGTCTGCAAGGGCGAGTGGAGCGGCGCCAATGTGCTCGGCGTCAAGCTGACCTTCGACAAGCGCTACATCACTCTGGCACCGGTCGCGACGCTGATCGGCCTGGCGTTTCGCCTGTACGACCCGGATGGCCTGATCGGCGATACCCAGGACGTCGGCATCACCTTGGCGTTGTTGCCGCGCGAGACCCCGGGAGTGGAGATCGGACGCCGCCATTTCCCACTGAACTCACCGTTCCAGAACGGCCCGATCCACGGCCGCGAGGTCTTCATCCCGCTGAGCCAACTGATCGGCGGCGTGGACATGGTCGGCAAGGGCTGGAACATGCTCAACGAGTGTCTAGCCGTGGGCCGCTCGATCACCCTGCCCTCCACTGCCAGCGGCGGGGTCAAATTCGGCGCGGTGGTCACCGGCACGTACGCGCGCATCCGTAAGCAGTTCGGCTTGTCGGTCGGCCGCTTCGAGGGCGTGGAAGAGGCGCTGGCGCGGATCGGCGGCAAAGCCTACGCGATCAGCGCATTGGCACAGGCCACCGCGGCGGCGGTGGATCGCGGCGACGTACCGTCGGTGCCGTCGGCGATCGCCAAGTACCACTGCACCACGATGAGCCGCGAGGTAATCAGCGACGTGATGGATGTGATTGGCGGCAAGGGCATCATCCTCGGCCCGCGCAACTTCGCCGGGCGCGCCTGGCAGGGCGCGCCGATCGCGATCACCGTGGAGGGCGCCAACATCATGACCCGCAGCCTGCTGATCTTCGGTCAGGGCGCAATCCTGTGCCATCCCTGGGTGATGAAGGAGATGAAGGCCGCAAGCAATCCCGACCACAACGCAGGCATCGACGCGTTCGACCGCAGCCTGTTCGGCCATATCGGCTTCGCCCTCTCCAATGCGGTACGTTCGCTGTGGTTCGGCCTGACCGCTGCGCGCATCGGCGCCGCCCCCGGCGACGCCTACACCCGGCGTTTTTTCCGCAAACTGGACCGGTATTCGGCAAACCTGGCGTTGATGGCCGACGTGTCGATGCTGATGCTCGGCGGCAAGTTGAAATTCAAGGAATCGCTGTCCGGACGCCTCGGCGACGTCCTCAGCCACATCTACATGACCAGCGCCATGCTCAAGCGCTATCACGACGATGGCGCGCCGGCGAGCGACCAGCCGCTGCTGGCGTGGGCCTTCCACGACAGCGTACACAAGATCGAACTGGCCCTGTCGGCGGCACTGCGCAACTTCCCGATTCGTCCGGTCGGCTGGCTGATGTGGGCGTTGATCTTCCCCTGGGGCCGTCGCGCCGAAGCGCCGGGCGACCGCCTGGGCCACCGCGTCGCCGCGCTGCTGATGACCCCGAACGAAGCACGCGATCGCCTGGGCCAAGACGTGTTCCTGACCCCCTGCGAGAACAACCCCGGTGGCCGCATCGCCAGCTACCTGACCAAGGCCGTGCTAGCCGAGCCGGTGGAACGCAAGTTCCTGAAAGCACTCAAGAGCAAGAAAATCCAGGCCCTGGACTTTACCTCGCAACTGGACGAAGCAGTCCGCGAAGGCATGCTCACGCTCGATGAGCGCCATCAGCTAGAGGAACTGCGCGACATCACCATGGACACGATCAGCGTCGACGACTTCGACACCAACGAACTCCGCTCGGCTAGTTATTCCAACCGGATGAGCAGCGGTAACGACCACTCGCGCGAAGCGGCCTGATCCTGCGCAGCAGACAACCTCAAGACGGTGGATCTCGGTCCACCGTCCGTCTCGCGAGCGCCAACATCGGGAACACTCGCACATGGTCGATGACAGGAACATGTGCCCGCAGAAGAATAGGCAGCCACAGCCTGCGCCGCGCACGCGATACAACAACCGCACTCATGACGCCAGCAACAACATCGCCATGGCCACCAGCGCAGGCAGCGCCTGCACGAACAGAATCCGACGATTGACGCTCCACGCGGCATAAAAACCGGCCACCACCACGCAAGCGAGGAAGAACAGCATCACATCGACCCGCTGCGCAACCGCACCCCAGCCCAAACCAGCGGCCAGAAAACCGTTGTAGAGCCCCTGATTGGCAGCCAGCACGCGAGTCGCCTGGGCTTTTTCAGGCGTATTGCGAAACACCTTCATCCCCAACGGGCGCGTCCACAGAAACATCTCCAGCACCAGAATGTACAGGTGCAACAACGAGACCGCGCCCACCAAGACCGTCGCCAACAGGGTCATCGCACGCTCCGAGACAGCGGAAATAATATCCAGCATAGCCTCCAATTAAGGCAAGCAGCCAGTCGCGGAATTACCGCTCCCCGAGCGGAAGCGCGCACGGCAACGGCGACGAGACGACAGCCTTATTGGTGCAAATGCACCATACCGGCCCTGCACGACACGCAGAACCTGTTCGCCGAGCATATGCTCTATCCTTGGCGACTAGCGTCGGTACTCTTGAACATGGGGCATTGTGGGTGTACGACTACATCATCATTGGCGCGGGTTCGGCAGGTTGCGTCCTCGCCAATCGTCTCAGCGAAGACCCCAACTGCACAGTGCTACTGATCGAAGCAGGACCACGCGATCGCAATCCTTTTATCCACATGCCGGCGGGCTTGGCGCGTCTGGCCCGCGATCCTCGCTTCAACTGGAACTATCTCACCGAGGCCGAGCCGAACTTGAACGGTCGCCGCCTGTGGTGGCCACGCGGCAAGGTGTTGGGTGGCTCCAGTTCGATCAATGCGATGTGCTACGTGCGCGGCATACCTGCCGACTACGACAACTGGGCCGCCGATGGCGCCGAGGGTTGGGACTGGCACGGCGTACTGCCCTACTTTCGGCGCAGCGAATGCAATAGCCGTGGCGGCGATGCGCTGCACGGCGGTGACGGCCCGCTGCATGTGTCCGACCTGCGCTATCACAACCGGCTGTCGGATCTGTTCATCGCCGCTGGCGAGCAAGCCGGCTTCCCGCGCAATAGCGACTTCAACGGACCGCAGCAACAGGGCGTTGGGCTATACCAAGTGACACAGAAGGATGGCGCACGCTGCTCGGCCGCGGTCGCCTACCTGGCGCCGGCGCGTGCACGGCGAAACATGCACGTGATCACCGAGGCACTGGTGTTACGGTTACTGATCGAGGGCACGCGCGTGGTCGGTGTCGCCTATGCGCAGCACGGCCGCGAAGTACAGGCGCGCGCCGAGCGCGAGGTGCTGCTCAGCGCCGGAGCAGTGAATTCCCCTCAGCTGCTGATGCTCTCGGGCATCGGCCCAGCCGATGCACTGCAACGTCACGGCATCGCGGTGCGCCTGGATCAACCTCAGGTCGGTGCCAACCTGCAGGATCACCTGGACGTGTGCACGCTGTACCGCACCCGCCCAGGGATCAGCTACGACCGCCGCAACCAACTCAAGGTCGCTTTCGATTACTTCCTGCGCGGCCACCGCGGCGTCGGCAGCAGCAACATCGCCGAAGCTGGCGGCTTCGTGCGCTCGCCTTTGGCAACGGATGCACGCGCCGACATCCAACTGCATTTCGTCCCGGCAATGCTCGAGGACCACGGTCGCAAGCGCCTGCCCGGCGACGGCTTCACTCTGCACGCCTGCCATCTGCAGCCGCGTAGCCGCGGCCGCATCATGCTCAACGACGCCGACCCACGCACACCGGCACGAATACAGGCGAACTATCTCAGCGACCCGGATGGCTTCGACCTGCGCATGCTGGTGGAATGCGCGCGTCTATCCCGACAGATCCTGCAACAGCCGGCGTTCGATAGCATGCGTGGCGCACCACTGTTGCCCGCACGCGACGATCTGGACGAGGCCGGCCTGATCGCCTTCATCCGCGCCAAGGCAGAAACCATCTACCACCCGATCGGCACCTGCCGGATGGGCAACGACGCGCAAGCGGTGGTCGATCCGCAACTGCGCCTGCGCGGACTCGATGGCCTGCGCGTGGTCGATGCGTCGATCATGCCGCACCTGATCGGCGGCAACACCAACGGTCCGACCATGATGATCGCCGAGCGCGCCGCCGACATGATCCGCGATCGCCCCCTGCTACGCGACGCCTGAGCGGTCAAGAGCACCGCAACACAACCAAGCGCAACACCGGCCAGGACCAAGCGCGACAGGCGATCGCGAACCTGCCTGCGATCGCAGTCAACGACACGCCATCACCCAGCCGAGCCCACGCCTCACCGAGAAGGACGGGTACCTGCCGCCACCGACGAACGGCATGACGCTTGCATGCACAACACTTCCAGCGCGGCTGCTGACTGAGCGCCCGGGGGACACTGCACAGGCGCCATTTTGGCGGGGAAATTTTCTTCAGGATCAACCTCATGCCTATTCATCTTCTCTCAGTTTGTGCAATAGCGAAAAGCAGCGCTAGAATCGACCCGGGCAGCACCTCACAGGCATCAGGCGCAATGACACAGAACAGCAGACGCCGGTTTATTCGACCGGTGGCAATCGGTTTGCTCGGGGCCTTGTTGCCCCTTGCGATGTCCTCCACCGCACAAACTCCGGCACCCGCGCAACCGTTACCGCCGCCCCTTTCTCCCCAGGCTCACCAACCTTCTTCGCCGACAGCGCCACTGTCCAATCGCGACTCGCTGGCGCAGAGTCATGCTCTGCCATTGGCCAAGGATTTCGATGTCGCGAGCCTGGAAAAAATCGCCGAGCAGTTGACCTATGGCGAACGCGTCCCGGGCCTGGCAATGGCGATCGTGCATAACGGCGAAGTCCTCAGCGCACGCGGTTACGGCGTCACCGACGTCAACCACCCCCAACCGGTCGATGCACACACCGTGTTTCGGCTCGCCTCGCTATCCAAGGCCTTCGCCGGCACCATGACCGGCTTGCTCGTCAACGACGGCATCCTGCGCTGGGATAGCAAGGTCGTCGACTATGTCCCAGGTTTCCAGCTCAGCGATCCGGCCGCCACGCACCAGTTGAACGTGGCCGACCTGCTCAGCCACCGTGTCGGCCTGACCTTCAACGCCTACGACGGCGATGTCGAATCCAATGTCGATTACTACACGCTCAGCCACAAGCTGGCCTATGCGCCACTCAAGTGCGCACCGGGCGCATGCTATGCGTACCAGAACGTCGCCTTCAGTCTGATCGGCGACGTGGTGTTCGCCGCATCCGGCACCTTCTACGAACAGTTAGTGGAGCGCCGCATCTTCAAACCGCTGGGCATGAACGACGCCAGCCTGGGCTTGGCAGGCATCCAATCCAGCCCGCGCTGGGCGCACCCGCACGTGCGCAATCGTAACGGCTGGGTGTCGCTGATGCCCAAGCCTAATTACTACCGGCTGGCACCGGCGGCAGGCGTCAATGCCAGCATCAGCGACATGGCGCAGTGGCTGATCGCCCAGACCGGACACCGTCCTGACGTATTGCCTGCGCCGCTCCTGGCAACGCTGCATGCCCCGCTCATCCCCACCCCCGGCGAAATGCGCTCGGGTTGGCGCCACGCCCGTGTCAACTCGGCCAGCTATGCGCTGGGCTGGCGCGTGCTGGATTATTCCGGACACCAGGTGATGTTCCATGCCGGTGCGGTGCAGGGTTATCGCGGCCTGATCGCGCTGTTGCCGGAACGCGACCTGGGCGTCGTGATCCTATGGAACGGCGAAAGCGGCCTCCCCTCAGGCCTGCTGCCGACCGTCATTGATCGGGCAATCGGGCTACCGGCGCAGCGCTGGTTGGATATAGACACCGACTTCGGCAGCGACAATCTGCTGACCGAGCATGCAGACCCGAAGGAGAAGAAGGGCGTGTCTTCGTCCACCTCGGTTGCTTCGCCACACTGACCGAAAACACGATTGAGTTATCGCGGAAGGCGGCGCAAGCCGCCTTCTTGCTATCCAACGCCTATACACCCAATGGCGGCGGCCACACATTGCCCCGCAAGATCCCGAAGCGGGACACCCGCCATTCGCGCGCGCGCCAACCGCTCGCGCCACGCATGCGAGGGCGCCGGCATGACACCGAGCCACTGGCTTGGAAAAGATTACTGATGCGTGGACACGCTACAACAAACGCCGTGACCGATGGGCAAGAGGCTGTGGGCACAAGAGGCGGGATCCGATGGAAACATTGCGCTGCGATCAGCAGCTAACAACCGCGCACTGAGCGCATTCGCCAACCGACATTCCCTTCGCAGGCGAGAGCATCGTTGCGCCGACAGCCGATGCCACGCCATGGGCGCAGTACGTTGAGCCGATCGCAACAGAACAGAGGGTTACCACAATAAAAAAGCTCCCTCCCCGCTGGGCACCGGGGAGAGAGCTTAGGAACGGCTATCGGGATAAATCAGATCAGCGGTGCAGGCGTCGCCGGCAGCGCGACCGGAGCGGCCTTCTTCTTGCGGACGACCGGCTTCTTCTTCGCCACAGTCTTCTTGGCGGTGGCCTTCTTCGCGGCCGGCTTCTTGGCTGCCGACTTCTTCACCGTCTTCTTGGCAGCGGTCTTCTTGGCGCCAACCTTCTTCGCGGCCTTCTTCACCGTCTTCTTGGCAGCACCCTTCTTGGCGGTCTTCTTGACTGCCTTCTTTGCGGCCTTCTTCACTGCCTTCTTAGGAGCGGTCTTCTTCTTGGCGGCCTTCTTCACCGTCTTCTTGGCGGCAACCTTCTTGGCTGCCTTCTTTACCTTGGCGACCTTCTTTGCCACCTTTTTGGCGGCCTTCTTGACCGCCTTCTTTACCGCAACCTTCTTCGCTGCCGGTTTCTTGGCAGCAGTCTTTTTGACCGCTTTCTTGGCGGCCGGTTTTTTCGCAGCTTTCTTCGTGGCCATGAGATGGCTCCTCGTCAGTGAACTATGGATTGAAAACGCCCAGTTAAAGCAAACACGCGGCGATGATCTGCCTGCATGACCCACCGGCTCGCGCTACGAGCCGGACCGGATACAGAAACACCCGTACCGAATGTCGATACGGGTGCTTTGCCAGGGAAGACGTTGCATTTCTCGGGGGGAAGCGACCCCAACTCCACCATCGTCGGTTCTGTGGCGGATGTCCAAGTTGTGCTTTGCGCTTTGATGTCGATCCGATTCACTCGGTTACACAGCAACGTCTGCTGAGCGAAACCTAATCACGGTTTTTTTTACTGTCAACACTTCCGCGCAAATTTTTTTCAAAAAGATGTGCCGTGCGGCGCGGAGGCACGCCACATCGATCGCGATGACATCGCCGTCGGCGCCATGGGCGGCGCATCCACTCAACTCTAGGCCTGAAGAAAAACCCGAAAATTTCCGAGGTTTTTTGCAAAATCGCATCATCGCAGGCTGATCATCGGCACGCATGCGAGACCCGGAAGCGAGGATGCGATGCGCACACCCGAGCCTGTCCGCCAGCTGAAAAAAATTTCGACGCCACATGCAATTTTTGGATCCAACACGCCCAAATGCGCAAAATTGCGCGAACTTTCTTGCCGTCTGTCGGCCTCCTGCAGACATCGACGAGGTCGGTCGTGGTGGTATCCGGCAAGACCGATGGCATGCACGCATTAGGTCACGACGACACCATCCGTCACCACTCAATTGGCCAGAACAACGCACGCCATGCACTGAAGTCGAACGCATCGCCGCTGTCTGCAGCGCGCCAATCGAGCAATGTTCCGCACGTTCAACAGTCCACATCCAGTCTCGACCGATATCGGCGATCACACGCGCAAGCCATCTACCTGACATCGTCGTGGGCGACGGAACTAACGCCAATAAACTGACGCCACCGACACTATGCGCACACCGAAACCGGCACACCGTTCAATCGCACGCGCCATCCTGAGAACGACATCGCCCGGATGCACGCTTCGCACTACGGCTGCGACGATGAATGGACAGGGCACAGGCAGGATGCAAGCAGGCCAACGCCAAAAAAAACCGGCCGCACTGGGCGGCCGGTTCGGGTGTCGCGAGACAGCGGAAAGCTCAGTGGCCGTCTTCCTCAAGCAGCTCGGCGTATTCGTCCGGTGACAGCAGGTCGTTCAACTGCTCCGCGTCGTCCAACTCCAACACCAAGATCCAGCCCTCGCCATAAGCATCCTCGTTGATCGTCTCCGGCTTGTCGCTGAGTGCAGTGTTGACCTCGACCACCCGACCGCTCAACGGACTGTAAACATCCGAGGCGGCCTTGACCGACTCGACCACGGCCACGCCGTTACCGGCCTCAATCTGATCGCCGACGTTAGGCAGTTCGACGTAGACCAAATCGCCGAGCAGGCTCTGCGCATGGTCGGAGATGCCGATGGTGACGCGACCATTACCTTCGACGCGCGCCCATTCATGGGACTTGAGGAATTTGAGGTCGCCAGGGATCTCGCTCATAAAGCTGCTCCGGAAGAAGACGGTATCAAGGGTGGAAGGCTAGTGTAGCGAACCGCGCAGGTTGGGAAGAAGTCGTACAACACACGGCGGCAAGCGCACCTCAACCCAGTACGCCGGGCTGGACCTGGCCTTCCCGCACGAACGGGAACTTAACCACCCGCACCGGCACGCCCTTGCCACGGATATCCACCCGCACCGCACCCGGCTCGCCCGCCGGTACCCGCGCGAATGCGATCGCCTTGCCCAGCGTGGGCGAGAAGGTACCAGACAGGATTTCGCCCTCGCCCTGCGCGGTCAGCACTTTCTGCCCGTGGCGCAACACGCCCTTTTCGTCCATCACCACGCCGATCATCTGTCGCGGCGCACCGCCGGCCTTCTGCGCCTCCAGCACCTCGCGACCGACGAAAGCGCGGCCCTCGTCGAGCGCAACGGTCCAGGCTAATCCCGCTTCGTATGGCGAGACGCGCTCGTCCATGTCCTGACCATACAGATTCATTCCGGCTTCCAGACGCAGCGTGTCGCGCGCGCCCAGGCCCGCCGGTGCGACACCTGCACTGAGCAGCGCCGCCCAGAACGCCGGCGCCTGTTGCTGCGGCAACACGATCTCGAAACCATCCTCGCCGGTGTAGCCGGTTCGCGCCACGAACAACGGCACACCTTCGCGCGAGACCACCTCGACCGCAGCGAAACGGGTCAATTTCTCGGCCACGGCGCGGTCGCCTTCGCGCAACAGGCCGATCACCTTGGCACGTGCGTTCGGCCCCTGCACCGCGACCATCGCAAAGTCGTCGCGCTCGCGCACCTGTACCCCGAACGCCTGCGCCTGAGCGCCGATCCAGGCCAGGTCATTGACCCGCGTGGCCGCGTTGACCACAAGGCGGAAGAAGGCATCGGACATGTAATACACGATCAAGTCGTCGATCACCCCGCCCTGTGGATTGAGCATGCAGGTGTACAGCGCCTTGCCCGGCACCTTCAGCTTGTCCACCGAGTTGGCCAGCAGATGGCGCAAGAACGCGCGGACCTGCTCACCATGCAAATCGACCACCGTCATGTGGCTGACGTCAAACATGCCGGCGTCGCGGCGGACCTGATGGTGCTCGTCGATCTGCGAACCGTAATGGATCGGCATGTCCCAGCCGCCGAAGTCGACCATCTTGGCACCGAGGGCGCGATGGCTGTCGTTGAGGATGGTCTTCTGGGTCATGGCATGGGTCCGTGAGAAAAGTGCCCCATTATCGCGAAATGGGGAGGGGCGCGGGACGCGCCACCGATGACCGAAGCAGAAGCGATGCGACAGTGAACGTGGCCAACCGTTCGGAGCAGCCGTGCCTCGGCCTGACATGGCACTGCGCACAGGAGCGATTCCACCATGACTCCTTATTAGTAATGCGTCAGCGCGAACGCCGCTCGCTCCTCCAGCAAAAGTGGACGCATCACGCCTTTACGAAAATCGCCGGTCGCAGACCTCAATCCGCCCGCACCAGCAACGTCATCCCATCCACGCCGACGATGCGCACCGCACTGCCCGCCGGCAGGTCGGGACCGCCGACGACCCAGAAGGCATCGTCGACCTTGGCACGACCGCGACCGCCCTGGATCGGCTGATCCAACGTCACCCACCGGCCGATCAACTGCTCGGCGCGACGATTGAGCAGCGGCCGGTCGCTGCCGCGACCACGCGCACGAAACCAGGTGCGGTACACCTGCATCGCGGCAAAGCTCAGCACCACGAACGCACCGATCTGCAGCAGCAACGGCATGCCGGGCACGACCAGTACGGCAAGGAACACGACGGCCGCGGCCAACCCCATCCATAACATGAAGGCGCCGGGCACCAGCACCTCGATCCCGAACAGCAGCAAGGTCAACGCTCCCCAGGCCATGCACTCCAGGCGCATGACTCAGCCTCCGCTGCGCGGTGGCGCATGCGGTACCGTTGTTGGCGAGGTCACCTGCTTGTTCAACGCCTCGCGCGCCAGTTCAGCGATGCCAGCGATGGAGCCGATGATGCCACTGGACTCCATCGGCATCAGCACGAACTTCTGGTTCGGAGCGGTGGCCAGTTCCTTGAACGCTTCCACATATTTCTGCGCGATGAAGTAGTTGATCGCCTGCACGTCGCCCTCGGCGATCGCCTTGGACACCATCTCGGTCGCGCGCGCCTCGGCCTCGGCCAGCCGTTCGCGCGCCTCCGCGTCGCGGAACGCCGACTCTTTGCGACCTTCGGCCTCCAATACCGCGGCCTGCTTTTGCCCATCGGCACGCAGGATCTCCGACTGCCGCGAGCCCTCGGCCTCCAAAATCTGCGCGCGCTTCTCGCGCTCGGCCTTCATCTGCCGCGCCATCGCATCGACCAGATCGCGCGGCGGCTGGATATCGCGGATCTCGATACGGGTGACCTTGATCCCCCACGGGTTGGTGGCGTGATCGACCACGTTCAGCAGTTGCGCGTTGATCGTCTCGCGCTGACTCAGCGACTCGTCTAGGTCCATCGAGCCGATCACCGTGCGGATATTGGTCTGCACCAGCGCGATGGTGGCGATTTCCAGATTGGCCACCTCATAGGCGGCCTTGGCCGCGTCCAGCACCTGGAAGAACACGACGCCGTCCACGCACACGACCGCGTTGTCCTTGGTGATGACGTCCTGGCTGGGCACGTCCAGCACCTGCTCCATCATGTTGACCTTGCGCCCCACGCCATAGACCAACGGAAACAGAAAATGCAGACCCGGCGACAGGGTGTGGGTATAGCGACCGAAGCGCTCCACCGTCCATTGAAACCCCTGCGGCACCATACGCACGGTCTTGAACACCGCGATCACACCGACGAACAGAAGGAGAAAGGCAAAAAAATACGTGGACGACATCGGTTGCTCCATTAACCAGAGAGGATCGAACCATCAGTATAGCGAGCGCCAGAGCGCATGCCCGCCGGTCGCGCAGCGCAACACTTCGGCGAGATGTACTCGCACATTCCTGCGTCGCTGGCGAGCGAGCCCAGCGGATGAGGCCATGTCACCGACGGGTTAAAGAATGCCGTGATCGACCCTGGCATCGCCATCGACGCATAGCGGCCCCCGCGCACAGTCAACCCGACTGACCAGCGCAGATCCACGGCAGGACCGTCAGCGACACCGCCAGACCACCCCCGCCATGCAAGCGCGGCAACAACCGACCGCCGTGTTCGCACGCCGACCACCGGTAGAACCCGCGAACACCACCGAAGCAATGCATACGCTCTGCTCGGCAAGCGCCGCGGGTCAACCGCATTCGCCGCGGTGCAGCGCAATCGCGCTATTGCTCCGGGTCGCGCTCCTCGCGCTTTGCCGCCTGCCAGTACGCCTCCTGTCGCTGCGGGGACAGGCCGTCGAGCACGGTGCCATCCTGCTGCGCCAACCGCTCCATCGCGCGAAAACGGCGCTCGAACTTGAGGTTGGCATGACGCAGCGCCGCACCGGGATCGATCTGCGCGTGCCGCGCCAAGTGGACACAGACGAACAGCAAGTCGCCGATCTCGTCCTGCAGGCGCGCCTGATGATCCTCGGTCGCGGCGTGCGCCAGTTCCGCACGTACTTCTTCCATTTCCTCGCGCACCTTGTCCAGAACCGCCTCCGGCCCCGGCCAATCGAAACCGATGCGTGCCGCACGCGTCTGCAGTTTCAACGCGCGCTGCCATTCGGGCAGGCCACGGGCGATCCCGGCCAGCGCCGAGGTGTCGGGTTCGCCGGCGGCCGCGCGCTCGGCGCGCTTGATCTGCTCCCAACGTCGCGTCTGCTCCGCCGCATTGGCCACCGGACTGTCGCCGAACACATGCGGGTGACGGCGCACCATCTTGTCGCAGATCGCCGCGACCACCGCGTCGAAGCCGAACGCTCCCTGCTCGTGCGCCATCTGTGCATGGAAGACCACCTGCAATAAGAGGTCGCCGAGTTCGTCCTTCAGCCCCGCCAGGTCCTGGCGATCGATCGCGTCGGCAACTTCGTAGGCCTCTTCGATGGTGTAGGCAGCGATACTGGCGAAATCCTGCTGCAGATCCCACGGACAGCCCTGCGCCGGATCGCGCAGGCGCGCCATGATATCGAGCAGAGCGGAAAGGTCGTCACGGGCAGGGGGCACGGGTGGAATCCGATGCGACGGCACCGCTGCCGTCTAGCGTCTAGTTTGGCAGATATGGCAGAGCACCATTCCGGCGCGTCGCGGATGTTTTATGGCCTCGCGTCGCATCGCGTCCCGCTCAGCCCTGCCATTCGCGCCAAGACAGGGCGGGATCGCCAAGCGCAATAAAGTCGCCATTGAGCAGGCAATCGCGCCGGTTGTAACGGAACGGTTTGCCGGTGTCGGCAGCCAACAGCACTCCGCCGGCAGCTTGCAGCACACATTGACCGGCTGCGGTATCCCATTCCGAGGTCGGCCCGAAACGCGGGTACACATCCAATTCGCCATCGGCAAGGCGGCAGAATTTCAGCGAGGAACCCTGCCCGACCAGTTCGATCTCGCCCATCCGTTGCAGCAGCGCGTCGGTGCGCGGATCGCGGTGCGAACGGCTCGCCGCCACCCGCAGCGGAGCTGCCGCCGGCCGCCGCGTGTTCAGTGCGGTGTCGCGCAGGCCATCGCGGCGGTACGCCTGCTCACCATGCACCGCATGCCAGAGGCGACCATCCACCGGCGCCTGGATCACACCGAACACCGGCACCCCCCGATGGATCAGGGCGATGTTGACGCTGAACTCGCCGTTGCGCTTGACGAATTCGCGGGTGCCATCGAGCGGATCCACCAACCAATATGTCGTCCATTGCTGGCGCACGTCCCACGGGATCTGCGCCGATTCCTCCGATAGCACCGGCAAGTCCGGGGTCAACCGCTCCAAGCTTTGGACAATGAGTTGATGCGCCGCCAGATCGGCCTGGGTCAGGGGACTGGCGTCGGCCTTATGCTCGACCTCGAAACCGGTGGCGTAGATTTGCATGATTGCCGCGGCGGCATCGCAGGCGATGGCGATGACGTTCTCGCGCAGATTGCTGCTCAGAGGGATCATTGGGCACGCCCCAGCCACTCGCGGGCGATGAACAACGCCGCCAGCGAACGCCCTTCGGAAAAATCCTCGCGCAGCATCAAACGATCCAGTTCAGCGAGCTTCCACGGCACCACTTCCAATTCTTCCGGCTCGTCGCCAGCCAGTTTCTCGGGATAGAGCTCTTGGGCCAGCACCAGCCACGATTGGTGAGTCATGTAGGTCGGCGCAAGCGTCATCGCGCGCAACACGCGCAACTGCCGCGCGCCGTAGCCGGCCTCTTCCTTGAGCTCGCGGTCGGCTGCCTGCAACGGCGTTTCGCCGGCATCGATGCGGCCCTTGACCAAACCAAGTTCGTAACGGTGTACGCCAGCGGCATATTCGCGCACGAGCAGCACGGTCTGCGGGTCCAGCATCGGCACCACCACCACCGCACCATGGCCGGGAGCCTGGAGCCGGTGGAACACCCGGCGCTCGCCGTTACTGAACTCCAGATCCAGTTCCTCGACCCGACGCTCCACGTCGGACGCGCTGCGTTCGCGGCGCGCGTGAATGATCGGCAACGGACGGGTCATGCCGGCACCCTGCGACGTACCAGGGCGTCGATCGATAGAATGCGCAGAGCGAAGAACCTGTTCATGAGCGCGAGATGCTAACAGACCTGACCGCAGCACAGACGACCGACGCGTGGCGCAAGCGCGACCTGTCGGTCCTCTGGCACCCATGCACACAGATGCGCGAGCATCCCGACACGCTACCGCTGCTCCCGATCGCACGCGGCGAAGGCGCCTGGTTGATCGACCACGGCGGTCGCCACTACCTGGATGCGGTGAGCAGTTGGTGGACCAACCTGTTCGGCCACAGCGAACCACGTATCGCCGCCGCGATCGCCGCCCAGGCCACGCAGTTGGAACACGTGATGCTGGCCGGTTTCAGCCATGAACCGGCGGTGCTGCTGGCCGAACAACTGCTCGCTCTGGCCCCGCGCCAGGATGGCCGCGCACCGCTGGCCAAGGTGTTCTACGCCGACAATGGCTCGGCCGGCGTGGAAGTGGCGCTGAAGATGGCGTTTCACTATTTCCAGAACCGTGGCGAACCCAAGCGCACCCGCTTCGTCGCCCTGGAGAACGGCTACCACGGCGAGACCATCGGGGCCCTGGCGGTCGGCGACATCCCGCTATACCGGCGGGTGTACGCCCCGCTGCTCGCCGAAGCGCTGTTCGCGCCCTCGCCCGATGCCTACCTGGCCGCGCCGGGACAGACCGCACGCGAACGCGCCGATGTCGCCGCCGACGCACTGGCCGCGCTGTTCGAACGCCATCCAGGCGAAATCTGCGCGGTGATTCTGGAACCGCGGCTGCAATGCGCCGGTGGCATGCGCATGCATGACCCGGCGTACCTGCGCCGCGCGCGCGCGCTGTGCGATGCGCATGGCGCGTTCCTGATCGCCGATGAAATCGCCACCGGCTTCGGTCGCACCGGCACCTTATTCGCCTGCGAACAGGCCGGCGTGATGCCGGATCTATTGTGCCTGTCCAAGGGCCTGACCGGCGGCTTCCTGCCCTTATCGGCGGTCCTGGCGACCCAGCATCTATACGATGCCTTCCTCGACGACAGCCGCGAACGCGCTTTCCTGCATTCGCACAGCTACACCGGCAACCCGCTGGCCTGCGCAGCGGCGCTGGCGTCGCTGCGGATCCTGCGCGAGGACGATGTGATCGCGCGCAACCGCAGCACCGCCGACACCCTGCGCGCGCTGTCGGCGCCGTTCGCCGAGCATCCGCATGTGGCCGATGTGCGCCAGGCAGGGATGGTGGTCGCGTTCGAACTCACCCGCAACGGCGACAAGCGCACCCCATTCGACGCATCCGAGCGCGTGGGCCTGCACGCCTACCGCGCCGCGTTGCGGCGTGGCGTGGTGCTGCGTCCGCTGGGCGACGTGCTGTACTGGATGCCGCCGTATTGTGTGGACGCAACGCAACTGGCGCTTCTGGCCGAAATCACGCTGGCGGCGATCGATGAGGCCGTGGCATGCGCCTGACCCGCTGCCATGTGAATCTGCCACTGCACACCGGAGCCGAAGTGGCCCTGCCGGAAGATGTCGCGGGGCATCTACTGCGAGTACTGCGGTTACGCGAAGGTGACCGCTGCGTGCTGTTCAACGGCAATGGCTGCGACTACGACGCCGAACTGCTGCCGACCGGCAAGCGTGGCGCCAGCGCACGCATCGGCGTGGCACGTCCGGTCGACAACGAATCGTCACTGGCGATCACGCTGCTGCAAGGCGTGGCACGTGGCGAGAAGATGGATCTGATCCTGCAAAAGGCGACCGAACTCGGCGTGTCCGCGATCGTACCGATCTGGGCCGAGCGCACCGAAGTGAAGCTGGATGCGACGCGAACAGACAAACGCGTCGCACACTGGCGCAGCGTGGTGGTGTCGGCCTGCGAACAATCCGGCCGCGCCCGAGTTCCAGCGCTGAGCGCACCGCTGGCGCTGGCCGATGCCGCGCGCGCCGCCGCGGACAGTCCATGTCGCCTTATCTTGGATCCACAGGGCGAACAGCGCCTGCGAACACTGGATTTCATCGGCAACACGGTCACCATCGCGATCGGCCCGGAGGGCGGTTGGTCGCCACGTGATCGCACCACGCTGGAAACCGCCGGTTTCCTCGGCCTGCGTCTGGGCCCGCGCATCCTGCGCACCGAAACCGCCAGCCTGGCGGCGATCGCGGCCTTGCAAGCACACGGCGGCGATTTGTGAGTCAACGCATACAATCTTGTAGACATCGCTAATCCGGCACACTATCGGCATATCCCGCACGACGGAGAAAAACCGCAGATTCACGGGTGGAATCAACGCTTTTTCATTTCGTCCCACTGCGCCGCACATGCGTTGACAACCAAGAACAGGCGCGACACAGTCACTGCCATCTGAACCAGCACGCGGGATGCATCCGGTTCACGCGGGTGGAACAGGCCAAGGAATCGACCGCAACAACGGCGCCTCGCTGCACACCGACGTACGCGCTGCTGCACATCATCATGCAGCGGTCGCACACGCGACTCGCCGCTGACCGCATCGCGGCCGCCACCGTCGGTCACGCCCCTGCACATGACGCTGCCCGCGCTGTCGATTCGTCCGCCGTCCCGGCGCATCTCATGCGTCCTGTTGCACTATTCGGAGAACGCCGCTTTGAACCATGTTCACCCCGCTCCCTTGGCCCTTGCCCTTGCCACCCTGCTCGCCGTTCCCGCTGCGCTCGCCCAGGATGCCTCTGCACCACCGGCCAACAGCGGCGACGCCACCGCCGCGCCACCGACCAAGGAACTGGATGCGATCAAGGTGACCGGTTATCGCGCCAGCCTGCAAAAATCGCTCAACATCAAGCGCAACGCCGATGCGATCGTGGACGCGATCTCGGCCGAGGACGTCGGCAAGTTCCCCGCGGCCAACGTCGCCGAATCGTTATCGCATCTACCCGGCGTCAGCGTCGACCGCCAGTTCGGCGAAGGCGAGAAGGTCTCGATCCTCGGCACAGATCCGGCCCTGAACCGTATCCTGCTCAACGGCCAGAGCATCGCCTCCACCAGTTGGGGCGGCGACCCGAACAACCCCGACAGCCGCTCGTTCAACTACTCGCTGCTGGCACCGGAAGTCATCGGCAACGCCGAGGTGTACAAGAGCCCGCAGGCCAGCATCGACGAGGGCAGCCTCGGCGGCACCGTGATCGTGCACACACGCAAGCCGCTGGAACTAGAACGGAACCTGCTGACCGGCAACGTCAGCTACGGCTACAACGACCGCTCCGAAAAGGGCAAACCGAACGCTTCGTTGCTGTACAACTGGAAGAGCGCCGACGACACATTCGGCGTGCTCGGTTCGGTGATGCATTCCGAGCGCATGCTGCGTCGCGATGGCGTGGAGATCTTCGGCTACAGCAACATTCAAGGCGCAGGTTTTCCCGATGCGGTCGCCAACGGCAAGCAAGGCGTGTATCCGAGTGCGATCAACAGCGCATTGTTCACGCAGACGCGCAAGCGCGATGGCGTCACCGGCGCCGTGCAATGGAAGCCCAGCGACACGTTCGAACTGAGCTACACCGGCCTGTACGTCGATGAAGTTTTCAACAATATCAACCAAAGCCGCTTCGCCAATGTCGTTCCGTCCAGCGCCACCGCCCTGAACGTGGTCGATGGCGTGGCCACCTCGGGCGCCTACGGCGACAACACCGACACCATCCTGGACTCGTATGTGCGCAACACCTCGGTCAAGACCAGCAGCAACACCTTGCGCGGCGACTGGCACGGCGACGGCTGGAATCTGTCGAGCCAGGCAGGCGCAACGCGCTCGACCGGCGGCGCGGATCGCATCTATGGGCTGACCTTGCGTGGCAAAGGCGGCTACGACTACGCCATCGACCACCGCCACGTCAGCGTCGACTATGCGGTGCCGCCCTCGGACCTTCAGACAATGTCGGTGATCGGCGGCACGGTCAACCGCTATCCGAACCTGGACAAGGAACGCTACGCACAGCTCGACTTCGACCACGACGTGGATTGGGGACCGATCACCAAACTACGTACCGGAGTGAAAGCAACGCGGCACCGCACCGCGCAGACCTCCTACTACGACAGTTTCCCCGCCGACCCCGCGACCACGCTGAGCGCTCTGTACGGCGGCACTACGCCAAGCGATTACCTGGACGGGCTGTCGGTCAGCGACGACATGCGCCACTGGCCACGGCAGAGTCCGAGCGCGCTGGTCGGGTATATCGACGGATTGCCCGGCAGCGACACCTTCATCCCCAGCTACACCAGCACGTTCGACGTGATCGAGCGTAACCGCGCCGCTTATCTGCAAGCCGATTTCGCCGGTTACAACTATCGCGGCAACATCGGCGTACGCTACGTCAACACCCGCGACGCAATCGGCGGCTACCAATACGCGGGCAACGCATACACACCGGTGCATTACGCCAAATCCTACGGCCAGTGGCTGCCCGCTGTGAACTTCGCCTACGATCTTTCCGATGCGTTGATCCTGCGCATGGCAGCGGCCAAGGTGATCGCACGTCCGCGCTACGCCGACCTCACGCCGTACATCAATGCCGACGACAATAAGCTCACCGCCAGCAGCGGCAATCCAACATTGGACCCCTACCGCTCGACCAACTACGGCGCATCCCTGGAATGGTATTTCGCGCCCAACAGCGTCCTCGCCGGAGAACTGTTCTATCGCAACATCTCCAACTACATCCTGCAAACACTGGTACAGCAACCGCTGCACAACAACACTTATGATCGCCAGGACGTCTACGAGGTCACGCTGCCGCAGAACTCCGGCGCAGCCAAGGTCAAGGGCGTGTCGCTGAGCTACCAGCAGGAACTGGGCGGCGGCTTCGGCGTAGCAGCCAATTACACCTATTCCAAGGCCGACACGCAAAGCAACTACAACCTGCCCTACAACTCCAAGAACAGCTACAACCTCAGCCCGTATTTCGAAAAAGGCCCTTGGGAAGCGCGCGTGACCCTGGGATGGCGCTCGGCCTACTTCACCCAGATCGGACGACTGGGAGCGAACCAGATGACCGATGCCTTCACCCAACTCGATGCCTCGGTGGGATACGCGTTCACCGACAAGATCAAGCTGCAGTTGGAGGCGAGCAATCTACTCAACGAGACCTACTACAGCTATGCCGGCCAGACGAGCGAGCCATACTATCTGTACAAGAACGGGCGCAGCTATCTGCTAAGCCTGCACGTCACCCTGTAAACGCGGCCGCCATCGCGGCTATGCACGGGTCCGTCATGGCGCGCGGCATGCACCGCGCGCCCGGCATCACACGCACGATCGGTCGGGCATGCCGGGAAAGTGCATGCGCAGTAGCCAACCTTATCGACCGTTCCCATCGGCCACGCTGCATATGGTGCACTGAGGGCAACGCAGGGAAAGGCCAACATCGCAAGCACAGGCATGCGCCTGCGCAGGCGGTCATCCTTGCTGCTGCAGGAACCAATTCGCCGCGCCGATAACGCCGAGCCGACCGTGTTCGACCAACTTCACCGGGATCTGTTCCAGCGCCGGACGCATCGCGCCCTTGTTCAAGTAACGCTCGACGAACGCACTGGCAGCGAGGAAATCGGCGATCTGCGGCAGGAAGCCACCGGCCAGATAGATGCCACTGTGGATTCCGTACAGCAGTGCCATATCGCCAACCACGCTGCCGAGCAGACCGCAGAACGTCGACAAGGCTTCGTGCGCCAGCGCATCGTCGCCGGCCAGCGCCGCAGCGGTGACCGCACTCGGCTCGGTGTGGACCGGCGTGGCCTGACGCAATTCGCACAAGGCACCATACAGATTGATCAAGCCCGGACCAGACAGAAAGTGTTCCACATGCACGTAGCCGCGCGTGCGCAGCAGGCGCTGCACCAACTCCAGCTCCAGCGTACTGCCCGCCGGTAGCGCCGCATGCCCGGCCTCGGTCGCCAGCACCACCGCGCCGCGACCCGTCGGAATCCACACCGCAGCGCCGAGCCCGGTGCCCGGACCGATCACCAGTGCCGGACCGCGTTGCGCACGACGCGGCCCAGTGAGGTGCAACACTTCGCTGGCATCCATCGACGCCGCCGCATACGCCACCGCTTCGAAATCGTTGACCAAATGCAATGCCTGCATCCCCAGGCGCTCGCGGATTTCCGGCGGCGACAGCGTCCACGGCAGATTGGTGGTGATGATCCGTCCATCCTCCAACGCATAGCCGGCGCTGGCGATCACGCCACGGGTGGGCATGGGGCCGGACACGCCGGACAGGAATTCGCCGATGATCTCGGCCAAGCCCGGATAGTCCGCACAACGGTATTTGCGGTAGTCCAGCAATTCCACCGCCGGTGCCGTACCGCTGGTCGTGGCGCGCGCAACCAGTGCGATCCGCACATGGGTTCCGCCGACATCGGCAGCAATGAAAGGTTCGGCACACGGCACAGCCGCTGCCATTTGTGAATTGGTTGAGGGCACGTCTTCTCCCGTTGCGCCAGAGCAGGCGCCTGCCGATTCGGCCAAAGTGATCAATTGAGTGTCCGATCACACTGACAACGTTGTCAAGGTGGAATTCGCCCGATGGAATTCACCGAACTGTCACTCCACTTTCGTAATCGCATTTTAAGGGAGATCGGGCATCGCGACATGGTTTGGGGCAGTTCTCTTCGCACCGTCGTTGCAGTGCATCGCCAAGACCGCAACGTGTCGCAAAATTTCGCCGCAATGCACAAATTCTTGCCGCGCATATCGCCCCTGTTTCGTCACGACCGCAAAGCCTGCGCTATGCGCCGACAATCGTGATCAACGCGACCCGATGCAAATTTTCTTTTTGTAGACAAAGACCTAGACGTGCATCAAGGCTTCACTCCGAAGTGTGCGCAGTAAGCGTCGATGGCGCCCTGTACATCCCGATAAAGCCACCCTGGAGCAATATGTTGACAACGCTGTCAGCGCTACGACAGACTCAACTCACACAAGTTTTACAACTTAAAGACATGCCACATTCAGGGAACCTATCAACAGCGACTCACTGCCGCTCCTCCCGTGCCCTGTGGCAGTGCACACGCTGAGGCGGCGTCCGGCCTCCCCACCAACTCCACATCGCCTCTTGCCCGCATGTCGAGCACGGGCGTGTGAGTGTGAGTGTGAGGATCGAGCACCGCCTGGGGCCACGCTACATTTTTGCTGAACTTGGTCGTTATAGCTGCAGCAATACAGGAAGGAACGGCGTACTCGATGCCGCCGTCCGGCCACTTCGCGTCAGCAACCGGACGACGCGCATCGAGATTGCGATACACGCAGCGCTTGCAAGAGCACTGCGCATACACAAGGCCGGGCAGCGGCCAGCCACCGGAACATCGGCGGCACCTTAACTGCCCATGTACCCACCCAGAGGTTTAGCCAATGAATAGCCGCACCACCACTTTAGCCCTGAGCATCATGGCCGCGCTGTACCTGTCCGGTAACGCCGCTGCGCAAGAAGCTGCCGCTTCCGGCAATGCAGATTCCAAGGGCGTCCAGCAATTGGACGCGATCACCGTCACCGGTTACCGCGCATCGCTGGAGAAGAGCCAGTCGGTGAAGCGCTCGGCCAACTCCATCGTCGATGCGATCAGCGCCGAGGACATCGGCAAGTTCCCGGACACCAACGCCGCCGAATCGCTGGCGCACCTGCCCGGGATCAGCGTGGACCGCCAGTTCGGCGAAGGCGAAAAAGTCAGCATCAACGGCACCGATCCGGCGCTGAACCGCGTGCTGCTCAACGGCCAGACCATCGCCTCCGGCGACTGGGGTGGCAACCCCACCGACACCAGCGGCCGCACCTTCAACTACACCCTGCTGTCGCCGGAAATCATCGGCTTGATGGAGGTCTACAAGACCCCGGAAGCGCGCATCGACGAAGGCTCGATCGGCGGCACCGTGATCGTGAACACCCGCAAGCCGCTGGACCTGCCGAAGAACACCATCCGTGGCTCGGTCGGCTACAACTACAACGACCGTTCGAAGGATGGCAATCCGCGCGGCTCGGCGCTGTGGAGCTGGAAGAACGACGACGAGACCTTCGGCGCGTTGATCTCCGCCACCCACGACAAGCAGGACCTGGCCCGCGCGGGTATCGAGTTCTTCGGTTACAACACCGGCGCCGGCATTCCGCCGACTGCCCGCATTTCGGGTGATGGCAGCAACGTTGCCACCGCCAAGATTCCGGTCGGTATCAACAGCGCTTTCTTCCAGCAGACCCGCGAGCGCAATGGTCTGCAGGGCGCATTGCAGTGGAAGCCGAACGAGCAGAACGAACTCAACCTGACCGGCATCTACATCAAGGGCAAGTACAACAACTTCAGCGAATCGCGCTACGTTTGTCCGGGCTGCGGCGACCAGGACAAGATCACCAGCGCCACGGTGAACAACGGCTACATCACCCAGGCCACGGTCACCGACGGCGCCGGCAACGGCAAACAGCCCTACGCGCAGTTGGATACCAACTACCGTGAGAGCATCGTCACCACCAAGAGCCTGAATCTGCGCCATGATTTCTATGGCGACAAGTGGGTGTTCACCTCCCAGGTGGGTGCCACCGAGGCAACCGGCGGCAAGGATCCCGAATACCTGATGAAGTACCTGCTGCAGAATGGCGGCTACAACTTCGCGTACGACGGCAAGCACACCAGCGTCAACTACGACGACCCCAGCGCGTCGAACTGGGGCCTGGTCGGCTCACCTGCGGGCCTGGCACCTGGCTCCACCAACAAATCTGCGATGCAGGCTGGCGGCATCTACTATGCCCGGAGCACGGACAAGGAGAAGTACTTCCAGTTCGACGCGGCACGCGACCTCGATTGGGGCCCGCTGAACAAGCTGCAGGTCGGCTACAAGTACATCAACCACGACAACGGCGTCGATGCGCGCGGCAACCGTATCAACACCACCAACCCGGTGTCGTTGACCGACTTCAGGCCCGGCACCACGCCGAGCGGCCTGTACGACGGCCTGGGCGCAAGCGGCGACCTGACCAATTGGTCGACCGCCAACCTCAATTCGGTCATCAACTACCTGCACTCACTGCCGCAGGGTCCGTACAAGACCGACTACGGCTCCTCGTTCGACGTCAAGGAAATCACCAGCGACCTGTACGCGCAGCTGAACTTCGAATCGGGTGCGTGGCGCGGCAACCTGGGCCTTCGTTATGTGGACACCAAGGACAAGTCGCTGTACTGGCAGAGCAGCGATGGCGGCAACACCTACAACCAGACACAGGCGACCAAGCAGTACTACAAGCCGCTGCCGAGCCTCAACCTGGCTTATGACCTGGATCAGGACAAGGTGCTGCGCTTCTCCGTGGCCAAAGTCATGGCGCGTCCGCGCTACGGCGATCTGGCCGGCTCGTTCACCATCAACAGCAGCAACGGCAACTTGACCGCCAGCGGTGGTAACCCGGACCTGAAACCGTACGAGTCGACCAACTACGACCTGGCTGCCGAGTGGTATTTCGCCCCGTCCAGCATGCTGTCGACGGAACTGTTCTACCGCGACATCAGTTCGTACATCGTCACCACCACCACGAATCAGCAGCTGACCGACGCGGTCTCCGGGGTGAGCGGCCTGTACTCGGTGAGTTCGCCGGTGAATGCCTCCAACGCCAAGGTCAAGGGCGCGTCGCTGAACTACCAGCAGGCGTTCGGCTACGGCTTCGGCCTGCAGGCGAACTACACCTACGCCGAAGCCAACACAAGCAAGGGCTTGAACATGCCTTACCTGTCGCGGAACACCTACAACGTGATTCCCTACTGGGAAAACGGTCCGTGGATGGTGCGCCTGAACTACAGCTATCGCACCAAGTACTTCACCCAGGTCGGTCGTCTGAATTCGCAGGTATTCGCCGACGCGTACAAGCAACTGGATCTGACCGCTTCGTATCAGATCAACGACCAGTTGAGCTTGAGCTTCAGCGCGACCAACCTGCTCGACTCCACGTACTACTGGTACAACGAGGTCAAGTACGCGCCGATCGGCATGTACAAGAACGGCCGTGGCTACCAGGCACAGCTGAACTTCAAGTTCTGATGTAACAACGGCGCGCCACCGTTCCTCCACGGTGGCGCGCTTTTCTTTGTCTGCGTATTGTTGCGCCGACATCGTCTTTTACGCAGGAGTGCAGTGCCATGACGTCCGAGACCCGCCTGCGCGCGGACCGATCCCGCCACGCCGGAACTGCACGCCAGCGCTTGGCCAGTGCAATGGCCCTGATGCTCGCGCTGGCCGCCTTGCCCAGCAGCGCCGCGGATGCGCCGTCGCCGACCGCGCCGACCGCCACCACCCTCAGCCCGGAACAGATCGACCAGCAGTGGCTGCACGCCACCGCCAAATACGCGCCCGAACGCGCTCGACTGGTGCGCGAGGCCGCAACCGGCGCGCGCAGCGGCAGCTTCCGGCCCGACTGGACCTCGCTGAAACACTACCGTTCGCCGTCCTGGTACGACGACGCCAAGTTCGGCATCTTCATCCACTGGGGCGTGTTCTCGGTGCCAGCCTTTGGCAGCGAGTGGTACTCGCGCAACATGTACCTGCAAGACACCAAGGAATATGCCCACCACCGGGAAACATACGGCCCGCAATCGCGCTTCGGCTACAAGGATTTGATCCCGCTGTTCACCGCGTCCAAGTTCGATCCGCAGGCCTGGGCCACGCTGTTCCGCGATTCCGGGGCACGCTATGTGGTGCCGGTGGCCGAACACCACGACGGCTTCGCGATGTACGACTCGCAACTATCGGACTGGACCGCGACCAAGATGGGCCCCAAGCGCGACGTGATCGGCGCGCTGTCCAAGGCGATCCGCGCCCAAGGCATGCATTTCGGCCTGTCCTCGCACCGTGCCGAACACGACTGGTTCTTCGACGGCGGGCGCCATTTCGATTCGGACGTCAACGATCCGCGCTATGCCGGCCTGTACGGCCCGGCACAGGTGCGCCTGGCCGGCAAGGACGACGCCGACGTACAGAACGACTGGACCCCGGTCTCGCAAGCGTGGCTGGACGACTGGCTGGCACGCACCACCGAGCTGATCGACCGTTACGACCCGGACCTGATCTATTTCGACTGGTGGATCGCACACCCGATCTTCCGCGGCACCCTGCCGACGATGCTGGCGTACTACTACAACCACGGCGCCGCCAAGGGTGGCGTGGTGGTGAACTATAAAATCGGCGCGTTCCCCGAGGGCGCTGGCACACTGGACATCGAGCGCGGCCAACTCACCGGCATCCACCCCACCCACTGGCAGACCGACACCTCGGTCAGCAACGCCTCGTGGGGCTATATCGACCACGACACCTACAAGACCCCCACGTTCATCGTGCACATGCTCGTGGACGTGGTCAGCAAAAACGGCAACCTGATGCTCAACATCGGCCCGCGCGCCGATGGCTCGATCCCCGACAGCGAGCGCGACATCCTGCTGTCGATCGGCACCTGGCTCAAGACCAACGGCGAGGCCATCTACGCCAGCCGACCCTGGCGCACCTACGGCGAAGGCCCGACCGAAGTGGTCGGCGGCACCTTTCAGGACACCAAGACCAAGCCCTACACCGCCAAGGATTTCCGCTTCACCACCGGCCATGGCGCGCTGTATGCGATCGAACTGGGCTGGCCGGCCGACGGCAAGGCAGTGATCCGCTCGTTGACCCCGGCCGACCACGTACGCGGCGTGACCCTGCTGGCCAACGGCAAGCCGGTGCCATTCGAACAACGCGCCGACGGTCTGCACCTGCGTCTGCCGACCAAACCGGTGGGCGAGCACGCCTACGTCTTCCGCATCGATCTCCCCTCCCTCACCCCGCCAACGGATACCTCCCGATGATGAAACGCTTCGCAGGGCTGCTGTTCGCCCTGGCCCTGGTCTGCTCTCCGGCCATGGCCAAGAATCCGACCGCGTTGTTCTATCTGATGAGCACGCAGAAATCGACCAACGCGTTCCTGGCCCACCTCGACAAGATCGACGTGGTCGTGCCGACCTGGTACGGCGTGGACCAGAGCGGACTGGTCAACGGCACGCCCAACCTGTACCTGTACGACATCGCCAAGCAGCACAAACTGCGGGTGATGCCGATCCTGTCGATGACCGCAGGCCGCGATGGCTTCCACAAGCTGCTGCACGACGAGGATGCGAAAAAGCGCATGATCGCCGCGCTGCTGGTCCAAGGGAAAAAACACGGTTATGACGGCTTCCAGTTCGATTTCGAGAGCATCGCCTGGACCGACCGCGATGCCTACTCGCTGATGGTCAAGCAGACCGCCGAGGCACTGCACAAGGCCGGCTTCAAGATGTCGGTGGCGGTGGTGCCGAACGCGCCGGGCTACGCCGAGGGCGGACGCTTCGCCAAGTGGATGTGGGAATACTGGCGTGGTGCCTACGATCTAAAGGCACTGAGCGCGTCGGCAGACCTGATCAGCCTGATGACCTACGACCAGCACACCCGCTGGACCACGCCCGGTCCGGTGGACGGCATGCCGTGGATCAAGAAACACCTGGAGTACGCGCTGACCCAGGTGCCGAAGGAAAAGCTGTCGCTGGGCATCGCCACCTACGGCTACCGCTGGTATACCGGCGACCCGGTCAAGGCCGACGGCACCGAAGCCTCCAACATCACCGCCGATTACATCGACGCCGACGAATCCTTCCCGCTGGCGATCGAACAGAACGCCACCGTGCAATGGGATCCGGTGGAGCAGGAATCGTGGTTCTACTTCTACCGCGACGACATGCGCGAGTGGGTGTTCCGCCCGGACGCACGCAGCTTCCGCGCACGCTACGACCTGACCAAGCAATATGGCCTGGAAGGCTTCAGTTGCTGGGTGCTGGGCGCCGAAGACCCCAAGGTCTGGGACGAGCTACCGGCTGCATCGCGCTGATCCACGAGGGGCGATCCACTACGATACGCGTCTGGATCGTATGAGATAGACCGATGACCGTCGTGGGCGACCACTCCCGTTTGCCGCACCGCCCGATGCCCGCCTGCGCGCGCATCGCGGCGGCCTCCCGCACCGCCTGGCTGCGCTTGTCCTTGATCGCGCTTGGCGCCTTGCTCGGTGGCTGCGATCGCGCCCCACCACCTGCGCCACAGGCCGCACCCAAACCTGCATCGAAACCGGCTCCCGCACCGAAGCCGCGGGACCACCACGACGATGACGCACCGTTGCCGCTGATCCCGGCACCGGCGCAGGCCGAACGCGACGGCGACACGCTGACCTTCGACAGCGACAGCGCGCTCTCGGTGGCCATCGACGACGCAGCGGCGATGCGCGTGGCCCAACAACTAGCCGCGCTGCTGCGCAAGACGCGCGGTCTGAACGTGCAGGTGCGTGAGGAGACCATCCCGGCCGACGGCAGCATCCGCCTGCAACTCAACCCCAACACCGCGGTCGCGCAAGCGGAGGGCTACACGCTGGACGTGGACTCGCACACCATGCTGATCCAGGCCCGCGACGAATCCGGCTTGTTCTACGGTGCGATCAGCGCTTGGCAACTGCTTACCCCGAATGCCGACAAGGGCGAGGTGGAGGTGCCGCAAGTGCATCTCCGCGACTGGCCGCGCTTCGGCTGGCGTGGCCTGTTGCTCGATGTGGCACGGCATTTCCATGGCCCGGACACGGTCAAGCACGTCATCGACGCGATGGCGCAGCACAAGCTCAACGTCCTGCATCTGCATCTGACCGACGACCAGGGCTGGCGCATCGAGATCAAGCGCTATCCCAAGCTCACCCAGATCGGCGCATGGCGCACCCCGCCCGGTGCCGGCAGCCACGACCTGCCCAACCGCTATGGCGGTTTCTACACCCAGGACCAGATCCGCGACCTGGTCGCCTATGCCGCCGACCGGCACATCACCATCGTGCCGGAACTGGACATGCCCGGACATGCGCAGGCAGCGGTCGCGGCGTATCCGGAACTGGTCGGGGTCACCCGGCAACGGCCCAAGGTGTCGGTGGACTGGGGCGTCAACCCCTATCTCTTCAACACCGACGCCAAGAGCATGACCTTCATCCAGGGCGTTCTGGACGAAGTGCTGCAACTCTTCCCCTCGACCTACATCCACATCGGCGGCGACGAAGCGGTCAAGGACCAGTGGGAACACTCGCCGGCGGTACGCGCACAGATGCGCAGGCTCGGCGTCAAGGATGCGCATGCGATGCAAGGCTGGTTCAACGCGCAACTGGCCGACTATCTGACCAAACACAACCGACGCCTGATCGGCTGGGACGAAATCCTCGAAGGCGGCCTGCCCGCGAGCGCCTCGGTAATGTCCTGGCGCGGCGTGGAAGGTGCGGTCACCGCGGCCAAGCAAGGCCACGACGTCGTCCTGGCACCCGCCGGCTGGATGTACCTGGACAACCTGCAAAGCGCTCGCAACGACGAACCCAATGGCCGCTTGTCGGTGTTGCCGCTGGAGAAGGTCTACAGCTTCGATCCAGTGCCGGCCGCCCTCAGCGCCGACGAGAGCAAGCACGTGCTCGGCACCCAAGCGGCGCTGTGGACCGAGTACATCCCCTCGGCATGGCACGTGGACCATGCGCTGTTCCCACGGCTGAGCGCGGTGGCCGAAGCCGCGTGGTCGCCGATGGCCGCGCGCAATTGGAACAGCTTCCTGCAACGCCTGCCGGCACAACTGGACCGCTATCGCACTCAGGGCATCGACGCCAGCGACGGCGCCTTCGCGCCGGACATCGCGGTGCAGGGCGGCGACAATGCCGCGCTCGACAGCGGCAAGGCCACCATCGTGCTGAGCAATCAGGCCAAGTTTGGCAACTTCCGCTACACCACCGACGGCAGCGAACCCAAGGCCGACTCGGCGCACTACACCGCGCCGTTCGCCGTGCCCCTGCCGACCACGGTGCGGGTGGCCACCTTCGCCGACGACGGCCGCGTGCTCGCCGCAGCGCGCAGCCGCATCCTCGACCGCCCCAACCTGCTCAGCCGCGACACCCAGGGCCTGGGTTCGTGCGCAGACGGCTCGCTGGGCCTGCGCGTGCCATTGCTGCCCGATCTGCCCGGCAAAGACACACCTGTATTCAACATCGATCTCTTCACCAGTTGCTGGCGCTATGCCGACGCGCGCCTGGACGGCATCGCCCGCATTCGCATCGATGCGGCGCGGCTGGCGCGCAATTATGGATTGGCGCACGACCAAGCCAAGGTCAAGCGCTATCCGGCCAAGAGCGCGCATGGCGAGTTCGAAGTGCATCTGGGCGATTGCAAGGGCAAGCTCCTGGCACGGCTGCCGCTGCCGGCCGGCAAGACCCTCGGCGAACAGTTCTCGTTGCAAGCGCGGCTGCCGGCGCAGACCGGCGTACACGACTTGTGCCTGCGCTCCACCGCACCGATCGCAGGCCCGTACTACGCCATCGGCGCCGTCCATTTGATCGACAGCGCCGCGCAGGCGCCAACCGCCGCCGCGCACTGACCCCCGGAGACCCCGCATGACCCTGTCGCATCGCCACTTCCGCTCCGCGCCGTGCACGCGCCTTCCCGCGCGGCTCGGGCTCTTACTGGCGCTGGCGCTACCGGCGCTGGGCCAGGCAGCGCCACCATCGTCGTTGTCGTTGCAGCAGGGCTGGCAAGTCAGGCTGGCGCCGGGCGATGCCTCGGCCAGCACTCACCCGAAAGCAGCGCAGTGGCTGCCGGCCAAGGTGCCGGGCACGGTGCAGACCGACCTGATCGCCGCTGGCGTGGTCCCGGACCCGTTCTATCGCGACAACGAAGCCAAGATCCAGTGGGTCGGACTGAGCGACTGGGAATACAAGACCCGGTTCAAGGCCGACGCAGCGCTGCTGGCGCGTGCGCATGTGGAACTGATCTTCGACGGCCTGGACACCTTCGCCGAGGTCTACCTCAACGGCAAGAAACTGCTCTCGGCCGACAACATGTTCCGGCAATGGCGGGTGGATGCCAAACCGTTGCTCCAGCGCGGCGACAACGTACTGGAAGTCCGGCTGTCCTCGCCGATCAAGAAGATCCAACCATGGTTGGCCAAACAACCCTACGCGCTGCCCGGCGCCTACGATTCGGCCTTCGGCGACGAGCCGGTGGCGCGGCACAGTTCCACCTACGTGCGCAAGGCGCCCTACAATTTCGGCTGGGACTGGGGTCCGCGCATCGTCACCGCCGGCATCTGGCAGGACGTGCGCGTGGAAGCCTGGGACGCCCTGCGTGTGGAAGGCCTGCACATCGCCCAGCAGCGGGTGGACGCCGACGCGGCACAACTGCTGGCACAACTGGAGGTGCAAGCCGACCATCGCGATGCGGTGCAACTGGATCTGGACGTGCTCGGCCCCGACGGCCAGCCGGTGGCGCAGTTCTCGCAGAAAGCGGTCCTCGACCCAGGCAACAACATCCTCACCGTACCGGTGCGCATCGCCAACCCGCAGCGCTGGTTCCCGGTCGGTTATGGCCGGCAGGATCTGTACACGTTCAAGACCCACCTACGCGATACCAGCGGCGACAGCCTCGACACCCAGCGCGTCACCGGCCTGCGCAGCATCGAACTGCGCCGCGAACAGGACAGGTGGGGCAAAAGCTTCGCCCTAGTGGTCAACGGCATCGCAGTGTTCGCCAAGGGCGCAAACCTGATCCCGTTCGACAGCTTCCCCAGCCGCGTCGACGCCGCGCGCATGCACGGCTTCCTGCAATCCGCGCGCGAGGCCAACATGAACATGCTGCGCATCTGGGGAGGCGGCCACTATCAACCGGACAGCTTCTACGAAGACGCCGACCGCCTGGGCCTGATGATCTGGCAGGATTTCATGTTCGGCGGCGCGATCCCGCCCTACGACGTGGCCTTCCGCGAGAACACCCGTGCCGAGGCCGAAGCGCAAGTCAAACGCCTGGGCGACCATCCCAGCATCGTGCTGTGGTGCGGCAACAACGAAGTGCAGACCGGCTGGGAGAACTGGGGCGACCGGATCAAGTTCAAGCAGTCGATCGACCCGGAAGAGCGCGAGCGCATCGTGCGCGGCATGACCACCTTGTTCGGCAGCGTGCTGCGCGACGCGGTGCGCCACTACGACAGCGACACGCCGTACTGGGCCACCTCGCCCGGCACCGATTTCGATGGCGCCGCCGACCAACCCAACGATGGCGACATGCACTACTGGAAAGTGTGGGGCGGCCCGGCGCTGCCAGTCACCGAATACCTCAACGTGACCCCGCGCTTCATGTCCGAATACGGTCTGCAATCGTTCCCGGACATGCGCACCATCCGCGCCTTCGCCGAGCCCGGCGACCTGCAACCGGAATCGCCGGTGATGCGCGCGCACCAGAAGTTCGACAAGGGCAATGGCAACCAGCGTCTGTTGCTGTACATCCGCCGCGCGTTCGGCGAGCCCAAGGATTTCGAGAGCTTCGTGTACCTGAGCCAGATCATGCAAGCCGAAGGCATCGCCCTGGCGGCCGAACACCTACGCGCGGCGCGGCCGCAGGCGATGGGTTCGATGTACTGGCAGCTCAACGACGTCTGGCCGGGCGCCTCGTGGTCGAGCCTGGATTACTTCGGTCGCTGGAAAGCACTGCACTACCGCGCGCGGCGCTTCTACGCACCGGAACTGATCGCCGCCCTGCGCGATGACAGCGGCCATACCACTGTATCGCTGGTCTCCGACCGCACCACGCCACTGACTGCACGCTGGCGCATGCGGGTGATGGACATGGCCGGCAAGGTGCTAAGCAAGAGCGAGAAACCGGTGACGCTGGCACCGCTGTCCAGCCTGCGCGTCGGCAGTTTCAGCGATGCGCAGTTGCTGCGCCGCGCCGATCCCGCGCGCAGCGTGGCGGTGTTCGAACTGCTCGACGGCGAACGCGTGCTGTCGCGCAACTTGGTGTTCTTCGACACCGCCAAGCGCTTGCAATGGCCTCGCACGGACATCCGCACCGACCTGCGCGCCGACGGCGATGGCTATGCGCTGACCCTGAGCAGCCCCACCCTGGCCAGCGAAGTGTGGCTGGCGTTCGGCGATCTGGACGTCACCCTCTCCGACAACGCCTTCGACCTGCTGCCCGGCGAACCACTGACCGTGCATCTGCGCAGCCAGGCCACACTGGAACAATTGCGCGCTGCGCTGCAGGTGCGCGACCTAGCCAGCACCCTCGCCGGCGCACCGGCCGAACCAATGGAAAACAAGTGATACCGATGCCGAAGATCACCACGCCCAGCATGCCGCGCACGGCACTGCACACGCCAGCGGATCAACCGCAACGACGCGATGCCGGCAGCGCCGGATCGCCACTGTCGTCGCTCCTGCGCGACATACCACAAGCGCTGTGCCTGCTTGGGCTGCTCGTCTCGCCACTGGCCCATGCCGACGACGCCGAAGACCGCGCCACCGCGCTGGTGGCGAAGATGACCCGCGCAGAAAAAATCGCCCAGGCGATGAACGATGCCCCGGCCATCCCGCGCCTGGGCATCCCCGCCTACGAATGGTGGAGCGAGGGCCTGCACGGCATCGCCCGCAACGGCGAGGCCACGGTGTTCCCGCAGGCCATCGGCCTGGCGGCAAGCTGGAACACCGACCTGCTGCATGCAGTCGGCACCATCACCTCGACCGAAGCACGCGCCAAATTCAACCTCGCTGGCGGCCCTGGCAAGAACCATGCGCGCTATGGCGGGCTGACGATCTGGTCGCCCAACATCAACATCTTCCGCGACCCACGCTGGGGCCGCGGCATGGAAACCTACGGCGAGGACCCCTATCTCACCGGGCAGCTCGCGGTGGGCTTCATCCACGGCCTGCAAGGCGACGACCCGACGCATCCGCGCACCATCGCCACGCCCAAGCATCTGGCCGTGCACAGCGGGCCGGAATCCGGCCGTCACGGTTTCGACGTGGACGTCTCGCCGCACGATTTCGAAGCCACGTATTCCCCCGCATTCCGCGCCGCCATCGTCGAGGGTCATGCCGGCTCGGTGATGTGCGCCTACAACGCACTGCACGGCATCCCGGCCTGTGCCGCCGACTGGCTGATCGACGGTCGCGTGCGCGGCAACTGGGGCTTCAAGGGTTTCGTCGTCTCCGATTGCGACGCCATCGACGACATGACCCAGTTCCATTACTACCGCGCCGACAACGCCGGCTCTGCCGCCGCCGCGCTCAAGGCTGGCCACGATCTGAACTGCGGCTACGCCTACCGCGATCTCGGCATCGCGCTCGACCGCGGCGAGGCCGAGGAGGCCATGCTGGACCGCTCGCTGGTGCGGCTGTTCGCCGCGCGCTACCGACTGGGCGAATTGCAGCCGCGCAGCAAGGATCCGTATGCGCGACTCGGCGCCAAAGACATCGATAGCCCCACGCACCGCGCGCTGGCGCTGCAAGCGGCGCAGCAATCGCTGGTGCTGCTGCAAAATCGCAACGACACCCTACCGCTGCGGCCAGGGCTGCGTCTGGCGGTGATCGGCCCCAATGCCGATGCACTGGCGGCACTGGAAGCCAACTACCAAGGCACCTCGGTGGCACCGGTGACGCCGCTGCAAGGCCTGCGTGCGCGCTTTGGCACCACGCAAGTGCACTATGCGCAGGGCGCGCCGCTGGCTGCGGGCGTACCGGGCACGATCCCCGAGACCGCGCTACGCAGCGACGGCAAGCCCGGTCTGCGTGGCGAATATTTCGACAACCTGGATCTGGTCGGTCGCCCGCGCGCGCAACGCCAGGATCGGGTGATCGGCTTCAACTGGGACCACGTGGCGCCGGCCAAGGGCGTGGACAAAGATCGCTACTCGGTACGCTGGAGCGGCGAACTGCTGCCGCCCGGCCCGGGCGACTACACCCTGGCGGTGCGGGTGGCGCGCTGTTTCGACTGTGCTGGCCACGATCCGGTGCGCTTGTACATCGACGATCAATTAATCGTCGCCGGCAACGCCGAAGACAAGCACGTGCCAGCCGGCATGCATAACGCCGATGGCCGCAACGTGGAAACCGTGCTGCATTTCGACGACACCCAGCCACACCGCATCCGTCTGGAACTGGAACACCGTGGCCAGGACCAGGGACTGCGCCTGGAATGGCTGGCACCACCAGCGGCGCAATTGGCCGAGGTCGAACACGCGGTGGCGCAGGCCGACGCGGTTGTGGCCTTCGTCGGTCTATCGCCGGATGTGGAAGGCGAAGAACTGCGCATCGACGTGCCCGGCTTCGACGGCGGCGACCGCAACGACCTGTCCCTGCCCGCGGCGCAGCAGGCGCTGCTGGAGCGCGCCAAAGCCAGCGGCAAGCCGTTGATCGTGGTGCTGATGAGCGGCAGCGCGGTGGCGCTGAACTGGGCCAAGCAACACGCCGATGCGATCCTCGCGGCCTGGTATCCCGGACAATCTGGAGGCACCGCGATCGCACAGGCGCTGGCCGGCGACATCAACCCCGGCGGGCGCCTGCCGGTGACCTTCTACCGCTCGACCAAGGATCTGCCGCCCTACGTCAGCTACGACATGAAGGGCCGCACCTACCGCTATTTCAAGGGCGAAGCGTTGTTCCCGTTCGGTTACGGCCTGAGCTATACCCAGTTCGCTTACACGACACCAAAGCTGTCCAGCACCACGCTGCGCGCTGGCGACACCTTGCACGTCACCACCACCGTGCGCAACACCGGCGCACGCGCCGGCGACGAGGTAGTACAGGTGTACCTGCAATATCCGCCGCGTGCACAGTCGCCGCTGCGGGCGCTGGTCGGTTTTCAGCGGGTGAGCCTGCAACCTGGCGAAGCACGCACCCTGAGCTTCGCCCTGGAGCCGCGCCAGCTCAGCGACGTGGATCGCAGTGGCCAGCGCGCGGTCGAGGCCGGCGACTACCGGCTATTCGTCGGTGGTGGTCAGCCGGACACGCAAGTGTCTGGCAGTGAAGCGGCGTTTTCGATTCAGGGCACGACGCCATTGCCACGATGACGCGCATGCACTGCGCACATTCGTACAAAAACACACCAGGAATTTCATCATGCCCTCCCGCCGCGACGTCCTCCACCTGATCGGCAGCGCTGCCGGCGCCAGCCTGCTTGGTGCCGTGGCACCGGGTTTTGCCGCCACGACTGCGGCTGCATCCACCAGGCTGACCAGCAAGCGCCCGCCGCCGAGCAAGCGCCGCTTCGTCAGCAGCACAGTGGAAAAACACCTGCGCCGCATCAAAGCCGACATCGCCGATCCGTCTCTGGCCTGGCTGTTCGAAAACTGCTATCCCAACACCCTCGACACCACGGTGGAAATCGGCACCCGCCACGGTAAGCCGGACACCTTCGTCATCACCGGCGATATCGAGGCGATGTGGTTGCGCGACTCCTCCGCGCAAGTGCATCCATACATCGCCTTGACCAAGCACGATCCGGCGCTGCAGCGCATGTTCCATGGCCTGATCCAGCGCCAGGCCGCGTGCATCCGCCTGGATCCGTATGCCAACGCGTTCCTGCCCGATGGCAGCAGCCAGCGCCTGAAGTGGTCGGTGGCCGACATCACCGAGATGAAGCCCGGCGTCGGCGAGCGCAAGTGGGAAGTGGATTCGCTGTGCTATCCGATCCGCCTGGCGCACGCCTACTGGCGCGCCAGCGGCGACGCCGCACCGTTCGACGAGGACTGGCGCGAGGCGATGCACGTGGTGGTCAGGACCTTCCGCGAACAGCAGCGCCTGCATGATCGCGGCCCGTACAGCTTCCAGCGCCCCTCGCCGCTAGCTACCGAGACCCTGGTGCTGGACGGCTACGGTCAACCGACACGGCCCAACGGTATGATCCACTCGATGTTCCGTCCGTCCGACGATGCCTGCGTGTATCCGCTGTTCGTCCCGGCCAACCTGTTCGCGGTGACCTCCCTGCGACAGTTGGCGGCGATGAGCGAAGCCCTGCACCACGATGCCCCCTTCGCGGCGGAGTGCCGCGCCTTCGCCGACGAAGTCGAGACCGCTACACGCCGCTTCGGGCAGATGCGCGATGCCGACGGCCAAGCGTTCTGGGCCTACGAAGTGGACGGCTACGGCAACCAGTTGTTCATCGACGACGCCAACGCACCGGGGCTGCTGAGCCTGGCCTATCTGGACTGCTGCGACCGCCGCGATCCGCTGTTCCTGCGCACCCGCGCGTTGGCCTGGAGCGAGCGCAACCCGTACTTTTGTCGCGGGCATGCCGCCGAGGGCGTCGGCAGCCCGCACAGCGGGCTGAACACGATCTGGCCGATGTCGCTGATGCAATACGCGCTGGTCAGCGACGACGACGCGCAGATCCGCCAGTGCCTGCAATGGTTGAAGAGCACCGACGCCGGCAGCGGGTTCATGCACGAGTCCTTCGACAAAGACGATCCTGCGCACTTCACCCGTTCCTGGTTCGCCTGGGCCAACACCATGTTCGGCGAACTGATCATCGATCTGCACCAGCGCAAGCCGCACTTGTTGAACGCCTGATCCGCTTTCCCCTCCTCTTCACCGCACACCTCCAAGGACAGCATCATGGCCACACGACGCGGTTTCCTGCAGGGCGCCATCGCCCTGGCTCTATTCGGCAGCAGCGGCATCGCCCGACTGGCGCGGGCGCGCGCCGGCAACTACGCGCTGCCGGCCGATGCGCGCGCCAAGGCCGAACTCACCCGCCACGTCGATGTCTTCATCGGCACCGGCGGCCATGGTCACACCTTCCCCGGCGCGACACTGCCATTCGGCATGGTGCAACTGAGCCCGGACACCTACAACGCCGTGTGGGACGCGTGTTCGGGATACCACGCCGACGACAGCTCGATCATGGGCTTCTCGCACACCCACCTGTCCGGCACCGGCATCGGCGATATGCTCGATGTGCTGTTGGTGCCAGGCACCGGCAAGGTCAAGCTGGTGCCGGGTACGCTCGACAATCCAGACGCCGGCTACCGCTCGCGCTATGACCATGCCGACGAAGCCGCTTCGCCCGGCTACTACCGCGTGCGCCTGAAAGACAGCGGCGTGCACGCCGAGCTGACCGCCACCGCGCGCGCCGGCCTGCACCGCTATCATTTTCCCAAGGGCAAACCGGCGCACCTGTTGCTGGACTTTTGCCATGGCATGCAGGACAAACCCGGCATCCCCACCCGGATCAGCGACGCGCAATTGCGCATCGTCGATGCGCAGACCGTGACCGGCGGCCGCCGCGTTTACCAATGGGCCAAGGGCCGCTACATCTACTTCGCGCTGCGCCTGTCGCGGCCGTTCGCCACCGCGCAGTTGTATTCCGAAGACAAACCGCTGGCCGCATCCGCGCGGCAGGCCGACGGCACGCAGCTGAAACTGGCATTGCACTATCCAGACGCCGCCGACGCGCCGTTGCTGGTCAAGGTCGGCCTGTCCGCAGTCAGCGCCGAGAACGCGCTGGCGAACCTGGATAGCGAATTACCCGATTTCAATTTCGCCGGCGTGCACGCCGCCGCCGTGGCCGCGTGGGAGAAAGAACTGGGACGGGTACGCATCGACAGCGACGACGACGCACAGCGCCGCATCTTCTACACCGCGCTGTACCACAGCCTGCTCGCGCCAAGCCTGTTTAGCGACACCGACGGCCGCTATCGCGGCATGGATCTGCAGATCCACCAGGCACCTGCCGGTTACCACAACTACAGCACGTATTCGCTGTGGGATACCTACCGCGCGCTGCATCCGCTGCTGACCCTGGTCCAGCCCGAGCGCGTCCCGGATCTGGTGCAGTGCCTGGTGCGCGGCGCCAACGAATGCCCGCAAGGCGTCGGCATCTGGCCGCTGCAAGGCGTGGAAACCGACTGCATGATCGGCTACCACTCCGCCGTGGTGCTGGCCGAAGCGTATGCCAAGGGCTTTACCGGCATCGACTGGAAGGCGGCATGGCCGGCGTGGCGCAAGCGCGCGATGGACGACGACGTGCACGGCCTGGGGCTGTACCGGCAACTGGGTTACATTCCCTGCGACAAGGTCGACGAATCCGCCAGCCGCACATTGGAATTCGCCTACGACGACTGGGCCGTGGCACATCTGGCCGATGCCGCAGGCGCCCACGAGGACGCGCAACGCCTGCGCGCACGCTCGCGCAACTACCGCAACGTGTTCAACCACGACAGCAACTTCGTACAGCCGCGCCTGAGCGATGGCCACTGGGCAACGCCGTTCGACCCGCGCGCGATGGGCCACAGCAAGCGCTGGCGCGACTTCACCGAATCCAACGCCTGGCAGGCCACCTTCCTCAACCAGCACGATCTGTACGGCTACATGGACCTGTTCGGCGGCCGCGACCACTTCGTCGCCAAACTCGACGAACTGTTCTCCACCAGTTCGGCATTGCCCGCCGACGCGCCACCAGACATCGACGGCATGGTCGGCCAGTACGCGCACGGCAACGAACCCAGCCACCACGTCGCCTACCTCTACGCCTACGCCGGGCAGCCGTACAAGACCCAGGCAATGGTGCGACGGTTGCTGCGCGAGCAGTACCACGACGCCGCCAACGGCCTGTCGGGCAACGAGGACTGCGGACAGATGAGCGCCTGGTTCGTGCTCAGCGCGCTGGGCCTGTATGCGGTCGATCCGGTCAGCGCCAACTACGTGCTCGGCAGCCCGCTGTTCAAACGCGCCGAACTGGATGTCGGCCACGGCCGCACCCTGCGCATCATTGCCCACGGCAACAGCCCGGCGAATGTGTACATCCAGCGCGCGCGCTGGAACGGCAAACCGTACACACGCAGTTGGCTGCGCCACGCCGATCTTGCCACTGGCGGCACCCTCGAACTGGACATGGGGCCAACCCCCAACACCACCTTCGGCGCTGCCAAGGACGACCTGCCGCCTTCGTTCGCCTGACGCCCCACGATGGGCGCGGCGCCAACACATCACCTTCGCGATTGCCGGAGACTCCACATGCTGCGTCGCTCCCTACCCCCGCTTGCCCTGTCGCTGCTGTTGTCGCTCACGGCCTCCGCAGAACCGAAGCACACGCCAGCCTGGCCCGCGTTTTCCACCCAGGGCGATCACTTCACCCGCAACGGCACGCCCTACCAGATCATCTCCGGCGCCATCCACTTCCAGCGGATTCCCCGCGCCTACTGGAACGACCGTTTGCAAAAAGCCCGCGCCATGGGCCTGAACACGGTGGAGACCTATGTCTTCTGGAACCTGATCGAGCCGCGTCCTGGCCAGTTCGACTTCAGCGGCAACAACGACATCGCCGCCTTCATCGACGCCGCCGCCGCGCAGGGCCTCAACGTGATCCTGCGTCCCGGCCCTTACGTCTGCGCCGAATGGGAGGCCGGCGGCTATCCCGCGTGGCTGTTCGCCGAACCGGGCATGCGCGTGCGCAGCCAGGACCCGCGCTTCCTCGCTGCCAGCCGGGCCTATCTCGATGCGCTCGGCGCGCAGGTCAAGCCACGGCTCAACGGCAACGGAGGCCCGGTCATCGCCGTGCAGGTGGAGAACGAATACGGCTCCTACAACGACGACCACGCCTACATGCGCGCAAACCGTGCCATGTACGTCCAGGCCGGCTTCGACAAGGCCGTGCTGTTCACCGCCGACGGTCCCGACGTGCTCGCCAATGGCACCTTGCCCAATACGCTGGCCGTGGTGAACTTCGGCCCCGGCGACGCCAAAACCGCCTTCCAGACCTTGGCCAAGTTTCGCCCCGGGCAACCACAGATGGTGGGCGAATACTGGGCTGGCTGGTTCGACCAATGGGGCGACAAACATGCCGCCACCGACGCCGCCAAACAAGCCAGCGAGTTCGAATGGATCCTGCGCCAGGGCCATTCCGCCAACATCTACATGTTCGTCGGCGGGACCAGCTTCGGCTTCATGAACGGGGCCAACTTCCAGAAGAACCCCACCGACCACTACGCCCCGCAGACCACCAGCTACGACTACGACGCGGTCCTGGACGAAGCCGGCCGTCCCACGCCCAAGTTCGCCTTGTTCCGCGACGCCATCGCCCGCGTCACCGGCATCCAGCCGCCGGCGCTGCCCGCGCCGCAGCACTTCGCCGAACTGGCGGACACACCGCTGCGCGAATCGGCATCGCTCTGGGACAACCTGCCACCGGCAGCCGCCACCACCGACATCCCGCAACCGATGGAACGCTACGGCCAAGCCTACGGCTACATCCTCTACCGCACGACCGTCACCGGCCCGCGCAAGGGCAGCCTATACCTGGGTGAGGTGCGGGACTATGCGCGCGTCTACGTCGATCACGCGCTCGCCGGCAGCGCCGACCGCCGCCGACAGCAGGTCGCCGTGGACGTGGACATTCCCGCCGGCACCCACACGCTGGACGTGCTGGTCGAAAACAGCGGCCGCATCAACTACGGCACGCACTTGCCCGACGGTCGCGCCGGCCTGGTCGACCCGGTGCTGCTCGACGGCAAGTCCCTGAGCGGCTGGCAAACCTTCCCGCTGCCGATGGACGACGCCAGCACACTCCACGGCTGGACCTCCGCCAAGGTGGACGGCCCCGCTTTCCACCGCGGCATACTCAAGATCGCCGCCCCGGCCGACACCTTTCTGGACATGCGCGCTTTCGGCAAAGGCTTCGCCTGGGCCAACGGCCACAATCTTGGCCGTCATTGGAACATCGGCCCGCAGCGCACGCTGTACTTCCCGGCGCCGTGGCAGCGCCAGGGCGACAACAGCGTGATCGTGTTCGATCTGGACACCTCCCGGCATGCAAGCGTTCGCGGCGGGAAAACCCAGGTGTGGAGTCAGCCAGGCGGCTGAATCCGGTCTACCCGTCACGGCCTCATCCCCTCCTCCGCATGGGCGCTCGTGCGGTCGGGCCAACTACAGGCTGACGCCCACGATTGCAGCGCACTGCAATTCATCCACCGTTGTGGGACCAACCGCGGTCGGACGGCATATCAGCTCACCGCTGTTGCACAGCTTGCGCATGCTCAAATCCAAGCTGGGCCTGCCTTTGCGGCGCACAGGATCGCCGCGCACTGGCTGCTCGCGCAGATCTGCACACGTGATGCATATGTGACGTGCGTCAAAATTTCCCCTGATAGAGTTAGTCAAAGACTTCGATAGCCTGCGGCTAGGAATGACACGGCGTCATCGCAATCGCCAGTCTCCCTTCTTTCCGCAAAGCGACTTCCTCTGATCGTGATTGTTCTATGGAAATGATTGACCCCCCAGACGATGCAGGCCAGCTGGCCAATTTCTTCGAACATTCCATGGGAGCCTCCGGACTGGATCGGGTTCTGGGGGTGGTCAGGCGGCACCTTTCGATGGACGTGGCCTTCGTGTCGCGCTTCCAGGGCGATACGCGGATTCTCGATCACGTCGACTCCGAAGGATATCCACTGCTCAACCGCGGACAATCCATCCCGATAGATGCGGGCTACTGCATGAAGGTGGTGAACGGAGAATTACCGGAGTTTATCCCTAACACAGCGCATATTCCCGCCGCCATCGCCATCCCCGAAACGCACGCCATCCCCATCGGCTCTCACCTCAGCACGCCCATCGTCCTGGAAGACAAGCGCGTGTTCGGGACGCTGTGCTGCTTCAGCCACCACCCCGTCGCCTCGCTCACCGAACGCGACATGGATATGCTACGTGCATTCTCCGAGTTCCTAGGTTTCTATTTCGACAGTGTCGAGCGGCAGAAACGCGAGCAAGAATCCGTGGCCCAGGATATCCGCGCCGCCATGCAGAACGATGCATTGAGCATCGTTTTCCAGCCTGTGTACGGTATCGCGAAACCGCACATCCATGGCTTCGAATGCCTGTCGCGCTTCAACATGCAGCCCTGCCGTTCACCGGACAAGTGGTTCAACGCCGCCCACAGCGTCGGGCTCGGCCTGGACCTGGAATTGCATGCCATCGATAAGGCATTGAAGGAACTGGCGCGATTCCCGGACAACATCTCGTTCAACCTCAATTGCTCGCCGGAGCTGATCATCTCGTCCAGGCTACTGCCACTATTGGGTTGCGTGGATGCTTCACGGATCGTGCTGGAGATCACCGAGCATGACATCGTGAACGATTATGCAGCGCTGGCGGAAGCATTGAACCCTGTGCGAGCACTGGGCGTGCGCGTGGCAGTGGACGATGCCGGCGCGGGTTATTCGAGCATGCGGCATATCCTCAACCTGCAGCCGGACTTCATCAAACTCGACATCAGCCTGACCCAGTCCATCGACCACGACAAAAACCGCAAAGCTCTCGCCAAGGGATTGATCAACTTCGCGCACGAAATTGGCAGCGAGGTCGTCGCCGAAGGCGTCGAAGCCGCCAGCGAACTGGAAACGCTGCAACAATTAGGCGTCGATTATGCGCAAGGTTATTATCTTGCCAAACCCATGCAACGGGATGATGCGACTCGGCTCGCGCACGAACACGTATCCGACGCCATACACGGCGCCAGGGGCACGGCCGGACAAAGACTGGTAAATACCTGTAGCTGACCTGCCGGCTCAACGCAGGGAGGCAGCGCCAACCTCGAACAATTGAAACTCGCGAATATGCGCCGCATCCACACTGGATAGGATATTCAGACGCACGCGCGAGGCAGTGACTGCGGGGAAGTGATCGATCTTCATATGCCCGATGGCCTGCGCCTGCGCTACCTTGACCCAGGCGCCATCGCGGAACACTTCCACCGCGTATTTCTGCACCAGCTGGCCATCGTTGAGCCACTCCATCGACAACGCCGTATCGAAGGTCACCGGCTGTTTGAACTGTAGTTCGAGCGTGGCGTGATGCGAGCCGGCGGGTGCGCTCCAGAACGTATCGCGATCACCATCGACCGCGGCAGCGATTGCGTCGTCGGCCTTGAGTTGGCCGCGTACCAGATTGCGATCGGCGCCATAGCGCGCCTGCAACGCCTGGCCCATCGCTTCGAGCCGTTCGACATCGGCCTGCGGCAGTAATCCGTGCTTGTCCGGGGCGATGCCCAGCACCAATTGCCCGCCACGGCCGACGCTGTCTTCCCAGATCTGCACCAGCTCGTCGACGCTCTTGAGCGTCTGATCGCTATTGGGATGCCAGAACCACTGCAATTTGTGCAGCGGCGTATCCACCTCGACCGGACGCCAGCGCAGCACGCCGTGACGATCGATCGTATTCCAATTCTCGCCCTCGATCGCGCCGGCCTCGTTGCCGACCCAGCGCACATCGCCATACTCGAACAGCGCGGTATCGGCGAACACCATGGCATTGGCCTGATAGGTCCGCAGCTCCTCCAGATACTTGTCGAAGTTGTAGACGTGACCGGCACTGCCGGCGCCATCCAGCCACCATTCGGTCAACGGACCATAATGCAAGGCCAAGTCCACCAATTGCGCGGCGTAGAATTTGTCATAGGCTTTGGGATCGGCGTACTTGGGTTCGTGGCGATCCCATGGCGACAGATAGATGCCCAAGCCCATGCCTTGCTGGCGCACGGCCTCGCTGGTCATTTTCACCAGATCGCCCTTGCCGCCCAGCCACGGACTCTGCTTCACGGAGTAGGCACTTTCCTCGGTCGGCCACAAGGCGAAACCGTCATGGTGCTTGGCCACCAGGATCAGATACTTGGCGCCGGCCGCCTTGGACGCGCGCGCCCACTGCGCTGGGTCCACCCGATCCGGGGCGAACACCTTGGCACTGGCGGTGCCGTCGCCCCACTCGCGATCCAGGAAGGTGTTGGTGCCGAAGTGCACGATCACGCCGAACTCCAGATCCTGCCAGGCCACTTGCTGCGGCGAAGGTTTGACCTCGGCGAAGTTCTCGGCCAGCGCATGCGGTGCGGCCAAGGCAGTCAAGCCGAGCACGGCCAAGCAGCGGAACGGAGAAAGCACACGGCACGGCATCGCAGATCCTCACAATCATCGAGCAGACGAACGACGCTGCCAGCGCCGTCAGCATAGGGTGTTCAATTGATGATACATAGATATCCCCGCACTCCGGCACAGGACCGACCACATGATATCGCGCACGCTGTTCCCCCTGCTGTCGCTGTTCGCACTGCACGCCGTCGCCGCCCCCGTGACCACACTCACGCCGATCGTGTACAGCGAGTTCGTCAACGCCAAACCACCGACCGCGCAATGCCATGCCTCCACCCTGGTGGAAACCGACGATGGCCTGCTCGCGGCCTGGTTCGGCGGCCAGCACGAAGGTGCCGACGACGTGGGCATCTGGGTCGCGCGGCGCGACGCACATGGCTGGCTGCCGGCGCAACGCGTGGCCGACGGGGCGCAAGCGCACGGCGCGCCGCCGTTGCCCGCCTGGAACCCGGTGCTATTCCAACCGGCGCAGGGGCCACTGCGGCTATTCTACAAAGTCGGTCCAGACCCGAAGGGCTGGTGGGGCATGCAGATCACCTCCAGCGATGGCGGCCGCCACTGGTCGGCACCGGAGCGTTTGCCCACGGGCATCCTCGGCCCGATCAAGAACAAACCCGTGCAACTGGCCAGCGGCCGCATCCTCAGCCCCAGCAGCAGCGAGGACGCCGGCTGGGTCGCGCATATGGAATGGTCCGACGACAACGGCGCGCACTGGACCCGTGGCCCAGCCATGAACGATCCGGCCAAGATCGGCGCCATCCAGCCCAGCGTGCTGGTGCATGCGAACGGGCGCGTGCAGGCTGTCGGCCGCAGCCGGCAAAACCACGTGTTCAGCACCTGGTCGCACGACCAGGGCCGCACCTGGGAACCGATGACCCTGCTCGACCTGGCCAATCCCAATTCCGGCACCGACGCCGTGGTGCTGGCCGACGGCCGCTCGCTACTGGTCTACAACCCCACCGAGGCCGGCAAGGAGTGGTGGGACGGCCGTGGCATCCTGGCCGTCGCCTTATCGAACGACGGTCTGCACTGGACCCGTGTGTTGACCCTGGAAAACAGCCCCAAGGACGAATTTTCCTACCCGGCGGTGATCCAGACCCGCGACGGCCAGATCCACATCAGCTACACGTGGAAGCGCACCCACATCAAGCATGTGGTGTTGGATCCGAAGCGCTTGGACATCGCGACCTGGCAGAGCGCCGACAACGGGTGACTATCGCGCCGTACACCGATCAAGCCGCCGGCATACCAAGCATGCCGGCGCACGCATCAGACCGCTCTTTGACGCATCTCTTTAAAGAAAGAAATCATCAAACCTGCCAACATCAAGAAAGTACCAAGGCCGATCATTCCTCCAAAAATCAAATACGCCACACCACCCCGATGAATAGTCAAACCAGAAAAAAACATTAAGGCTCCGGCCATTACTAGCAAGTAGAGCATTCTGCGCGGACCAATGGATTTCTTTATGCCTTTCGTCCATATCCAATTCAAAATAACAAAAGCGAAACGCCCTGGGATTTCCCGAGGCTGTTTGGTTTAAATCGCGCCGCGTTGACGTAACCACGACGTCACGCCAGAACGCTGAAAGACCAATAACAAACACACCAACACACACGCCCCGGCAAGCCGCTCAACCGGCTTATGTCTCTTGCAACAACGCCACCATCCGCCGCACCAGCGCCACATCGGTCTGCAGGCGATCACCGCCCAGGCTGCGCACATGCGGATGCGTCGCGCGCGCGCGCGATGCCAGCGGCCCGCGCGCCGATCCATGAAATTCGCGTGCGCCCGTGCGTGCGCGCAGCTGCGCCAGATTGGCATCGGTGACGCCCGCACCGGGCATCACGCTCAGCCGCGTACCGGCCTGCTGCACCAACTCGGCGATCAAAGCCGCGCCTTCTTGCGCCGTCTCGCGCGCGCCAGAGGTCAACACACGCTCGCAGCCCAGCGAGATCACGTCCTCCAACGCACGACGCGGATCGGCGCTGACGTCGAAGGCGCGGTGGAAGGTGACGCCCAACGGACCAGCGGCGGCGATCAGTTCGCGCATCGTCGCCATGTCCACCTCGCCGGATGGATCCAACGCGCCCAGCACCACGCCATCGCAGCCCAGCCGCACGCACTGCTCCACGTCGCGGCACATCGCCTCGACCTCGGCCGCATCGAACACGAAATCGCCCACGCGCGGGCGAATCAACACGTACAACGGAATCCGCAAGCGATCGCGCACCACCGCCAGCGTGCCGAAGGATGGGGTCAAGCCGCCGCCATCGAGCCCGCCGCACAGTTCCACCCGCATCGCCCCGCCAGCCTGTGCCGCCAACGCCGAGCCGATCGCATCGGCGGCCACTTCCAGGCCCGGGGTCGTGGGCCGATTCATGCCGCCGGCTCGGCGAAATGGCTCTGTCCAGGCAGCAACAAATCCTGCCGCTGCGCGTCGCAAACCGCGTAGGTGAAGCCGGGCTGGATCGCGAATGCCCCGATCTCGCCACGTCGATTCATCGCCAGAAAACCCACTTGCAGATCGCGCGTGAGCTGCGGCTTGCGCCGCACGATGCGCATCACCACCTCGCGACACGCCTCGGCGGGACTCTTGCCCTGCCGCATCATTTCCACCACCGCAAAACTACCGACATTGCGGATCACCTCCTCACCAACGCCGGTGGACGTCGCCCCGCCCACCTCGTTGTCCACGTACAACCCAGCGCCGATGATCGGGCTATCGCCGACCCGCCCGTGCATCTTCCACGCCATGCCGCTGGTGGTGCAGGCGCCGGACAGATTGCCGTGCGCATCCAGCGCCAGCATGCCGATGGTGTCGTGATTGTCCTTGCCGCCGGGCAGCGTGCCGCGGCGATAGGCGTGGTTCTCGATGTTGGCCTCCGGCGCATAGTGCGAGGTTTTCAGCCACTCCTTCCACGCCTTTTCCGCTGCGGGCGTCAGCAATCTGGTGCGCTCAAATCCTTGCGCCAGCGCGAATTGCAGCGCGCCGTCGCCAACCAGCATCACATGCGGCGTCTTCTCCATCACCCGCCGCGCGACCGAAATCGCGTGCACGATGTCTTCCAGCGCCGCGACCGCGCCGCAACTGCCGGTGTGGTCCATGATGCAGGCGTCCAGCGTGACCCGGCCATCGCGATCGGGATAGCCGCCCAGCCCGACAGTGTGATTGTCCGGATCCGCCTCCGGCACCCGCACCCCGGCTTCCACCGCATCCAGCGCCGCCCCGCCGCGGGCCAGCACCTGCCACGCGGCCTGATTCGCCGGCACACCGAAATCCCAAGTCGAGATCACCCGCGCCGCGCCGCGCGGCAGCGGCGCGACACCGGCCTTGGCCTTGGCCGCAGCGCGCGCCCCAGGCAACACACCGCCCACCCCGGCGGCCAGGGCGCCGAAAGCGGCGGTTTTCAGGAAATGACGACGTTCGTGCATTGATCAGCTCCAGCGCGGCAATGGACAGGCGCCGCGCGGCAATCGCGCGCGGCCAAGCGCGCATCATGCGATAGAGTGCTGCCGGATTGAATGGGCATTGCGGCATTGCATCGCCCACGATGGGCAAGAAGGCAGTAGAGAGGTGCTGTCAAACGCACCGTGCAACCTGTCGTTTTCTCGCCACTGAAGGGCAGGCGCTTCCATCGTGCTTTTCGTCCAATGCCCGAGAAACCGATGAAGCGCCCAATGCCTGACCAGGCTGAGTACTCACAACTGCCTCTCGGACACAGGGAATCCGCGCTGACTCATCCTCGTTACTCCCGTACTCCCGTACCATTGTCTTATTCCGATGGGGTCCACACCCTGGGCGGTGGACAACCGCACGCAGCATGAACACGTTGAGTGAACCAGCGTGCTCCGACCTTACCCCACCGTGTCCGCGCGGCACGATTGCTCCTTTGCACTTCACAGAACATCCATGCAGAACAGCGAGTTAAAAGAACACACCCCCCTCATGAAGCAGTTCTTCGCCGCCAAGGCCGACTATCCGGACTTGTTGCTGTTCTTCCGCATGGGCGATTTCTACGAATTGTTCTACGACGATGCGCGCAAGGCCGCGCGCCTGCTCGATATCACCTTGACGCAGCGCGGCAGCTCCGGCGGCGCGCCGATCCCGATGGCCGGCGTGCCGGTGCACGCCTACGAGGGCTATCTGGCACGGCTGGTGGCGTTGGGCGAGTCGGTGGCGATCTGCGAGCAGATCGGTGATCCCGCGCTGGCCAAGGGGCTGGTCGAGCGCAAGGTGGTGCGTATCGTCACCCCTGGCACGGTCACCGACGAGGCGCTGCTGGACGAACGCCGCGATACGTTGCTGATGGCCATCGCGCGCACCAAGCACGGCTACGGGCTGGCCTGGGCCGATCTGGCCGGCGGCCGCTTCCTGGTCAACGAGGTGGACAGCGAGGATGCGCTGGAAGCGGAACTGGCACGGCTGGAACCGGCCGAACTGCTGGTACCGGACGAGGACCAGTGGCCAGCATTTCTACGCGAGCGACGCGGTGTGCGACGACGCCCGCCGTGGCTGTTCGACGCCGACAGCGGCCGCCGCCAGTTGTTGGCGTTCTTCCAGTTGCACGACCTCACCGGCTTCGGGATCGACGACCGGCCACGCGCCATCGCCGCGGCTGGCGCGCTGCTCGGCTATGTCGAAGAAACCCAGAAGCAGCGCCTGCCGCATCTGACCTCCATCGCACTGGAAACCGCTGGCGAAGCCATCGCGATGAACGCGGCCACCCGCCGCCATCTGGAGCTGGACACCCGCGTGGATGGCGACACCCGCAACACCCTACTCGGCGTGCTCGACAGCACGATCACACCGATGGGTGGGCGCTTGCTACGACGCTGGCTGCACCGTCCGCTGCGTCTGCGCGAGGTGCTGATGCAGCGTCACCACGCGGTCGGCACCTTGATCGACCGTGGCGCCGATACCGACCTGCGCGATGCATTCCGCGCACTCGGCGACCTCGAACGCATCCTCACCCGCGTCGCCCTGCGCTCGGCACGACCACGCGATTTCTCTACCTTGCGCGATGGCCTCGGCCTGCTGCCGGCGGTGCGCGCGATTCTGGCGCCGCTGGATTCACCGCGGCTGGCGGCACTGGCGGCGGAACTGGGCCAGCACGAGGAGATCGCGCACCTGTTGGCCTCGGCCATCGCCGAACAGCCGCCGCTCAAGCTCAGCGACGGCGGGGTCATCGCCGCCGACTACGACGCCGAACTGGACGAACTGCGCCGGCTCAGCACCAACGCCGACCAATTCCTAATCGACCTGGAAGCACGCGAACGCGCCAGCAGCGGCATCGCCACGCTGAAGGTCGGCTACAACCGCGTGCATGGTTATTACATCGAAATCAGCAAGGGCCAAGCCGACAAGGCACCGGTGCACTACAGTCGACGCCAGACCCTGACCAACGCCGAGCGCTACATCACCGAGGAACTGAAGAACTTCGAGGACAAGGTGTTGTCGGCGCGCGAACGCGCGCTGTCGCGCGAAAAGCTGCTTTACGAAGGCCTGCTGGACACCCTGGGCGAGTGCCTGGAGCCGCTCAAGCGCGCCGCCGCCGCACTCAGCGAACTGGACGTATTGGCCGCTTTTGCCGAACGCGCGCAGGTGCTGGACTGGAGCCAGCCAGAACTGCAAAGCGACGCCTGCCTGCGTATCGAACGCGGCCGGCACCCGGTGGTGGAAGCGGTGCGCGAACAACCGTTCGAACCCAACGACCTGGACCTGCATCCGGGTCGACGCATGCTGGTCATCACTGGCCCGAACATGGGCGGTAAATCGACCTACATGCGCCAGAACGCGTTGATCGTGTTGCTCGCGCACATCGGCAGCTACGTGCCGGCGCGACGCGCGGTGATCGGCCCGATCGACCGCATCCTCACCCGCATCGGCGCCGGCGACGATCTGGCGCGCGGCCAATCCACCTTCATGGTCGAAATGGCCGAGACCAGCTACATCCTGCATCACGCCACCGCGCAGTCGTTGGTGCTGATGGACGAGATCGGCCGTGGCACCTCCACCTACGACGGTCTGGCGCTGGCCGACGCGGTGGCGCGCCACCTCGCCCAGCACAACCGCTGCTACACCCTGTTCGCCACGCACTATTTCGAACTGACCGCGCTGGCCGACGAGCCGGTCGAAGGCGGGCCCAGCGGCATCGCCAATGTGCATCTGGACGCAGTCGAACACGGCGACCGCTTGGTGTTCATGCACGCGGTCAAGGATGGCCCAGCCAACCGCAGCTTCGGCCTGCAAGTGGCCGCCTTGGCTGGCCTGCCCAAGGCCACGGTGGCGCAGGCGCGACGGCGGCTGGCCGAACTGGAGCAACGCGGCGGCGAGCACCATGCTGTGCAGATGGCGCCACAGGCGCTGGACGCGCCACAGCAGTTCGGCTTGTTCGCAGCGGCCCCCTCGGCCGCACAGGAAGCCCTGGCGGCACTGCATCCGGACGAGTTGACCCCCAAGCAGGCATTGGAAGCGCTGTACCGGCTCAAAGCCCTGCTCTGAACGTTGCCAGGCGCGCCCATAGCGCGTTCCTGGCAACGAGGATCGGCATGCCCATGCGCACTTCGCGGTGTGCGAAGCCCCGGATACACTGTGTTACTTTATAACATCCATGCGCGTATCACGCTCCGCCAACGCCCCCATCCCGGCTCTTTGTGACGTTGCACCGCACGTCAACGCTATCACCGTGCGTCGGCGTCGTCCTTGGCGTCCTGCCACGCTTCGCCTTGCCCCTCGCATTGCCATGGCCACCGGCGCGCGTCATGCCGACGTCCAGGCACAAAGCGCGAGTGTGCGCCAGCACCGTCATCGCACTCCAGCAGGTAGGTTGCGGCCCATCGCCGCACGCAACGCTGCCAGTTTGTTCGCGCCCCTCGCTCGGTTGCCATGGGCACCTGCGCCATCTCGCCATTCCCCCACGCACTTGCACCACTAGGCCCCCCCCATGACTGCCACTCAAATTCCCGTCACCGTATTGACCGGCTTCCTCGGCGCCGGCAAGACCACGTTGTTGAACCGCATCCTCACCGAATCGCATGGGCATCGCTATGCGGTGATCGTCAATGAATTCGGCGAGACCGGCATCGACAACGAACTCGTCGTCGACGCCGACGAAGAAATTTTCGAGATGAACAATGGCTGCATCTGCTGCACCGTGCGCGGCGATCTGATCCGCATTCTCGATGGCTTGATGAAGCGGCGCGATTTCGATGGCATCCTGATCGAAACCACCGGATTGGCCGATCCCGCGCCAGTGGCACAGACGTTCTACGTCGACCCGGACGTCGCCGCCAAAACCCGGCTGGACGCGATCGTCACTGTGGTCGATGCGGTCAACCTGGCCACGCATCTGGACGAAGCACACGAGGCAGCCGAACAAATTGCCTTCGCCGACGTGATCCTGCTCAACAAGATCGATTTGGTCCAGGCAGCAGACCTGGAAGCGGTGCAGGCGCGCATCCGCAGCATCAATCCTTACGCGCGCATCCATCACAGTCAGCGCAGCGATGTGCCGCTGGATGCAGTCCTGGGTTTGAATGCGTTCACGCTGGAACGCGTCCTGGAGATCGAACCGGACTTCCTCGACGAAGACCACGCGCATGTGCACGAGGAAGATATCGGCTCGTTGTCGCTGCAATTGCAGACCCCGCTGGATCCGTTGCGATTCGAACTGTGGTTCGGCGACCTACTGCGCACGCACGGCACCGACATATTGCGCTGCAAGGGCATTCTGGAGCTGGCCGGCGAGTCGCGCCGCTACGTGATCCAGGGCGTGCACATGCTGACCGACGGCAATTTCCTCGATGCCTGGCCGGCCGGGAAGCCGCGCGTGTCCAAACTGGTGTTCATCGGCAGGAACCTCGAACGCATGCAGTTGCGGGAGGGATTCAGCGCCTGCGCGACAGCATGAAGATGCCGTCGCAGCAACGCACCTCCACCTCCATCCCAACGCAGTCGGCCACCGGCTTCACCATGCAGGTCGACGCGGTGCCAGTGGCCGCGGTGATGTGTGGCACGCGATTGGTCACCGCCTGGGGCGATGGCAGTGTTCGCCGCTTCGCCAGGGAGCAAGCGCCAGACCGCGTGCAGGTCCACGATGGGGCGATCCTGACACTGGCGGCCGATGCGACAGGCGGCCTGCTCAGCGGCGGCGACGATGGCGTGTTCGCGCATCTAGATGCCACCGGCCAGCAGGTGCTGGCACGTTTCCCCGGACAATGGGTGGAGCACGTCGCCGCAAGTGCCGACGGCCACTATGCCTGCGCCGTCGGTCGTCAGGTGCACCTGTGGCGGACAGACGGCAGCACGCAGGTCATGGACCACCCCTCCAGCGTCGGCGGCATTGCCTTCGATCCCAATGGCCAGCGATTGGCAGTGACGCACTACGGCGGCGCCACCGTCTGGACACACGCCCCCGGCGACTGGACACCCACGCCGCTGGCGTGTCGTGGCAGCCATCTCGGTGTCACCTGGTCGCCAGACGGCCGCTTCGTCGTCAGCAGCATGCAAGAAACCGCGCTGCACGGCTGGCGCGTGAGCGATGCATTGCAACTGCACATCGCCGGCTATGCGACCAAGGTGCGGCAGTGGTGCTGGGTCGGGACCAAGCCCTGGCTCGCCAGCAGCGGCGCGACGTCGGCCGTGCTGTGGCCATTCGATGGCATCAATGGCCCGATGCAACGCGCTCCGCTGACTTTATTCGATACCCCACAGCAGGATCTGGTCAGCGCGCTATGCACGCTCCCCGATCAACCGCGCATCCTGGCCGGCAGAACCGATGGCAGCGTCCTACTCGGCGAGCCAGCCACACCGGAGCATTGGCATGTGCTGCGCCCCCCCGGCAACGCAGCGGTCGCGCTGCTTGCGATCCTGCCGGAACCGCATTGGCTGCTCGTCGTACACGACGACGGCCAGGCGCTGTGGATGCCGCTGCTGCTGCCATGAGCGCGCCGCCCACGTCTGCAACTGTCGTCGGCCAACTTCGCCGCCATCGCAATGCGCGACCGACACCTACCTCCTCCGCTCCGATCACGCCCATGACTGACTGCCTCCTTGCTGTTGAAGGTTCTCCGCTCGCCGCCCGCTGCATGGGCATGCCCATGCAGCGTCTCGCGCTCGCCACGATGCTCGCTCTGCTGCCTTCGATCGCGATGGCGGGAGAGGACTCCGGCACGAAGCTGCAGACCCTGGACGAGGTCAATGTCCGTGCCGTTGGCGCGGACACCGCCCCGTTTCTGCCGACCGCCGGTCGGCTCGGGTTGCCGCCCGCACAAACGCCCGCCACGCTCGATACGATCGATGGCGAGACCATGCAAACGCGCGGCGTGCAGAGCGTGGAGCGTGCGGTGCTGGCGCTCCCTGGCATCACCGCAGGCGGTTCGCCGGGCGATCTGTCCGACCTGTCGATGCGCGGCTTCACCGGCAGCCAGATCACCATGCTACACAACGGCCTGTATCTGGGGCCATCGGACATGGTCACGCGCCCGCAAAACACCTTCAATTTGCAATCGGTGGAGGTGCTCAAAGGCCCCGCGTCGGTGCTCTATGGGCAAGGCGCGATCGGCGGCGTCGTCAACGTGATCGACAAACAACCGCGTTTTGACCCGATCAGCAACGACCTGCTTGCCGGCGCATCGCGTTTCGGTGGTCGCGAGTTCGGCCTGGGTAGCGGCGGAAAACTCAACGACGTGCTCGCCTACCGGACCGACATCAGCCGACTGTCCTCCGACGGTTTCGTGCATGCCACGGGCTCGAACGTCCTCAACGCCAGTTCGGCCGTGCTGTGGCGGCCACGCGACAATCTCAGCCTGCAACTGACCGTCGATTACGCCAACGATCACCCGAGCACCTATTTCGGCACACCGTTGGTCCCGGTCGCCGCAGCCCACGCACCGCTGCGCGGCATCCTGCACAGCGCCGACGGCAGGGTGGTGGATGCGGCATTGCGCTACAACAACTACAACGTCACCGATGCGCGGATTTCCTCCCGGCAACTCTGGCCGCAGGCCACGTTGGTCTGGTCGCCAAGCGAACACATCACCGTGCGCAGCCTGTTGTTCGCGTTCGACGCATCGCGGCGCTGGATCGACGCGGAGAACTACGCCTACAACCCCGCCAGTGGGCAGATCGACCGCGATCGCTTCTTCGTCTTCCACCAACAGCACCTGTGGGGCAGCCAGACCAGCGTGACCTTCGACCAACCCCTGGGCGCACTACCCAACCGATTGGTGGTCGGGCTGGATCACAACCACCTGCGCTTTGTGCGCGAGCGCGGCTTCCCGGATGGAGACAGCGTCGATCCCACACTACCCGGACCAACCGGGGTGTTCGGCATCCGCCAACCGCGGCGCAGTCCAACCACGTGGAACAACACCGCACTCTTCATGGAAGATGCGCTGGACGTCGATCCACGCCTGAAACTGGTGCTGGGCGGACGCTGGGAAATCCTGGATCTGGACCGGCGTAACTTCGATGCCAATGGCCAGTTCCAGGCCGCGAGCAGCTTCACCCGCCGCTATCGCCCCAACAACGCGCGCATCGGGTTGGTGTATGCACTGAGCCCCTCGTTGACTCCCTACCTGTCCTACACCACCGGCAGCGATCCGCCTGGCTCCAATATCTTCCTGGTCAATGCCGGCGAGGACTTTGGGCTCAGCCACGCACGCCAGTACGAAGCCGGGATCAAGGCCGCCAGCAGCGAGCAACGCGCCAGTGCCACCCTGGCCGTGTACGACATCCGCCGCGACAACATCCTCACCTTGACCGGGCAAGACACGCTGGACAACGTCGGCGCGCAAACCTCGCGCGGCGTGGAACTGTCGCTGACGGCACGGCTCGGCGCGCACTGGGCGGTGGATACCAATCTGGCCTACACCGATGCCCGTTACCACAATTTCATCGACAACAACGGACTCGACGTCTCGGGCAACCGTCCACCCAACGTGCCACGCACCGTCTTCAACGTCGGCACCCACGTGGACAGCGTGGGCGGCCTGCCACTGGAACTCGGGCTCGACCTGCATCGCGTGGGCGCACGCGCGGGCAACCTCGCCAACACGTTGCAATTGGAGCACTACCTGCTCACCGACGCCTACGCCACCTATCGGTTCACGCCGTCGCTCACGCTGAGCTTGCATGTGGACAATCTGTTCGACAAACCCTACGTGCAGTGGGCCGATATCTACTATCCGCAGCAAGTGATGCTGGGCCAACCGCGCAGTTACGCGCTGAGCGTGCGTGCCACATTCTAGTCGGCGCGTCTGGGCACGACTGGCCTGGCTGCACCGCTGGCTAGGCGTGCTGCTGTGCCTGTCCTTCATGGTCTGGTTCAGCAGCGGGATGGTGATGCTGTTCGTGCCATTTCCATCGCTGCCGGACACGGCGCGTTGGTCGCACAGCGAACCGCTGGCGCTGGCGCAGGTCCGGATCGCGCCGGCGATGGCACTGGCGCACAGCCACAGCGATGCGGGTTTGCGCTTGCTTTCCGTCGCGGGGCAGCCGCGCTATGTGATTGCGCAGGACGCACAACTACGTAGCCTTGATGGGCGCACCGGCGCCCCGCTGGGGCTGTTGAGCGCCACGCAGGCCCATCTCGTGGCGGCACGTTTCGGGCATGCGCCAGTGCGTCGGTTAACCGGCCCGCTGGAAACGGACCAGTGGATCGTGCATCAACGCTTCGATCCCTGGCGGCCGTTCTATCGCGTCGATATGGACGACTCGCAAGACACGACGCTGTACATCTCGGCACGCACCGGCGAGGTGATGCAGCGCACCCGTGCTGTCGAGCGTCGTTGGAACTGGCTGGGCTCCATCCCGCACTGGGTGTACTTCACGGTGTTGCGGCACGACTTCGGCGCGTGGGATCGCAGCGTGTGGTGGCTGGGACTGACCGCCCTGGTCGGCGCACTGACCGGCACCGCACTCGGCCTGTACCGCAGTTGGCACTATCGCCACCGCAACGCTGACGGCTGGTCGCCCTACCGCGGCATGTTGAAGTGGCATCATGGACTGGGCCTGGCGGGCGCCGTCATCGTGCTCGCCTGGATCTTCAGCGGTTGGCTGTCGATGGATCATGGCCGGCTGTTCTCGCGCGGCCAACCCTCGGCGCAAGCGCTGCAACGCTACGCGATGACCGACCTGCGCACAGCGCTGACCAAGGCCACGCCGGCCATGCTGCGCGCGTTGGACGGCAGCAGCGAGATCGACTTCCAAGTCGTCGGCGGCCAGGCCTGGGCGAGCGGATATGGCGGCAGCACCGCAACCGCCACGCTCGGCATCCAGGCCGATACCGGCGATGCACGCCTGCTGTCATCGCCGGAGCGCGCGCGCGCCATCCGCAGCGCGGCCCAGCATGCTTGGTCGGTGGCGGCAACGCCCAGACCACGCGACGACGCGCTGTATCGCGAAGCCGATGCCATTACAACGGATGCCTTGCGCATCAGCTTGGTGGCCCCGCAAGACGCCGAGCTATACATCGACACGCACTCGGGCCACCCCTTGCTGCTGCTGGACGCCAGTCGCCAAGCCTATGCCTGGCTGTACTTCGCCCTGCACACGACGCGCGTTCCGGGGCTGGTCGAATACCCACGTCTGCGCATCGCCCTGCAACTGCTGCTGTTGACCACCGGCTGGTGCCTGAGCCTGACCGGGACGATTCTGGCAGTGAAGCGGCTGCGTGCGACCGCGCGGCGGCGGCGCACGCGATGATTCGCCAGGATTGACTAGACGCCCTCGGAACAGCGCGAGGAATGGTGCCCGGTGATGAGCCAGCGCCCCTCGATCTCTTCGAAGGTGAACAGGAAACGCGCATTGACCGGCTCGCTGGCCCCGTTGCGCTCGAACACGAAGGTGTAAAGCCCACCGATCACCACCGTGCCGAGCTTGGCGCTGACCCGCTTATTCTGCACGGAGATGCCGCAACTGATCCCATCGGCCGCGAGGAAGGACGCAAAGTACGTCCGACGATCCTCGTCGCGACCGCGGATATCGTCAGACAGCGTCGGCACCAGAATGGCATCGGGCGCGTACAAGGCAAGCAAGGCATCGATGTCGCGGCGGCCCACTGTCTCGGCCCAGCAGATCAGCACCTTGCCCGCCTCGGTCAAGCAATACGCGGCGGTGCGCTCGACAACAGCGGAACGGCGATCGACAGGCCCAGCATCGGCGGTCATGGGGGAGTCCTGAGTTGTGGGGACGATGGGCGTGTCGCTGTGGCGATGGTTGTTATTTTATAACAACTGAGGGCGGAGGCCATGTGAGTCGCCCAGCCAGTGGCCGGCTTCGTCGTACAACGTTTAGGCTGTGGTTGTGTCCAAAGTTCAATTTACAGACTCCTTTTTGCACACATAGTTTTCACTGGAAGGCCATCTTTATAGGCGTAATACTCCACGCACTTCCTGCCATCTTTGATGATTTCACGCTTTCCAATATCACTAGCCCTCCAAAAGTCGCCCAGTGAGGTGCTTCCCTTTTGATCCCAGTCCATTTCAGACCAAGAGTAACCTTTTCGGAAACTCGCAAATGATTTGACGGACAAATATATTAACGAGAGCACTACCATTGCAGTAAAAAAACCAGCCAACATACGCTTTAATGTGCCCATGGCGCACTACCTCCATTAGAAGGAATTCTTGCCGGGTATGATTTAACACCATTAAAGATGGACATATCAAGCAACTGGTTACCCAGAGAAACAGGCATTATCTGGTTACCGGTATCGACCCCCATCCCCTTCAAACAATCCTGAACAGGGGTTCCACAATTATTAGTAGCAAAATTGTATTTATCGCGAGGCTTTGACAAACACTGCTCCAACTTCGCCTCCTGATCCGGCATCAACTTAATCAATACCTCCTCGCCATCACGGAACGAATTCTTTTTAACATAGTCCACCGTCGGCATGACTGTCATGCCACCAGGACCAAAAGAGTAAGTAGTACCATTGACGTCTGTCGATACATGCCCAAATGAAGACTCACCCCAGCCAACTGGCTGCCATATGGTTACGCCAGTTTCCAATCCCAGGGGATCAATAACGCTTAGCGGATCCCCCAATACATATGAATAGGTATTAGGACCACCACCCAACCCAATCGGATCACTCTGCACATAGCGGCCAGCGTTCATATCGTAATCCCGGAAGTAATTCTGATCGAGCCCACTCGCCGCATCATACCGCTGCCCCGGGAAGCGCAGGTCGAGCACGAACGCGGTGCCGTCATGATCCGGGTCCTGATCCGGGGCGGTGTTGCCGAACGCTTCGCCCTTCAAATCCCAACGCCAGATCGCCACGTCGCGCACCGGATCGATCACCGCGCGGGGACTGCCCAAATGGTCTGGCTGGATGTAGTTCAACGTGGTGCCTGCTGCCAACACGCCTACCGGCAGATCATCCAGCCAGATCGCCTGTTGCAGTGGTGCGCCATTCCCGTCGTAGTCGCCCAGCCAATGGCCGGCTTCGTCATACAGCGTGTAGGTACTGTTCGTACCCAAGAAACGCTGCACCTGTTCGCCTCGACCGTTGTAGCGGTATTCCATCGCCACCGCGCCGTTGCGCTTGGCCTGGCGCAGGCGGGTGCTGTCGTCGTACACGAACTGCTGCGCGCTGCCGCCGATGCTGGTGGTGTTGCCCGCCGCATCGTAACTGCGATTGGCGCCATCCACGCTTGCCAGACGATGGCTGTCGGCCGGGTAGACGTAGTGCTGCGTCACGCCGTTGACCTGCGCGCTGAGCCGGTTGCCGGTGGCGTCATAGGTGTAGCCATCGATCACCGCGCCGGTCGGGCCGTCCTTGAATGCACTCAACCGGCCCAGGGCGTCGTAGTCCAGGCTCACCACCGGCGCGGTATTGCCCGGCGCGGTCAGCGCGCTCAAATTGCCCGCCGGGTCAAAGGCGAAGCCCACCGCCAGCCCGTCGCTGCGCGTGTCGCTGATCGCCTGCGGGCGGTAGTCCTGATCCAGCACGCGTTGCATCGGCCGACCATTGCCGTAGGTCCAGCCCGCCACCGGGCCAAACGGGTAGTAGCTGGCATTGGTCAACAGCACCTGCCGCGTGCCGCCCACCGGGGTCACCCCGACCTCAGTGGTCTGGCCCTGCGCGTTGCGCACGTAATCCACCACAGCGCCATCCGGATAGGTCAGTTGGCTTAACTGCCCGCTCGGGGTGTAGGCGTAGCGCAGCACGAATACCTTGCCGTTGGTGGTCTGTACCTTGCGCACCAGGTTGCCGAAGCGGTCGTAGCAATAATCGGTGCTGCCGCTGCCGTCCTGCATGTGCGACAGCCGGCCGACCGCATACGTCTCGCCGCTGGCGCAGGTGCTTGGGCTGAGGTCGTAGCTGTAGCTGACGTTCAAGCCAGCATCGGGATAGGCCACGCTGGTCAGCCGGTTCAAGGCGTCGTGGCTGTAGGTGGCAGTGACCCCGCGCGCATCGGTCTGCGTGGCGCGGTTGCCGGCGCTGTCGTAGGTGTAGGTGGTGGTGCCGGTGTCCGGGCTGGTGAGCGTGGTCAGGTCGCCCAAGCCGTTGTAGGCATAGGTGGTGTCCAGGCCCTTGGGATCGGCGACCTGGGTGACGTGGTCCAGCGCGTCGTAGGCGAAGGTGGTCTGCGCGGCGATGCCGCCGACATCCTGCAACGTGTGCGCCAGGCGGTCGAGCGGGTCGTAGTCGTTCTGGGTGATGTGGCCGAGCGCGTCGGTCACTTTCGTGGTGTTGCCGTTGGCGTCGTAGCCGAAGCCGGTTGCATTGCCGCTGGCCGTGGCCTGCGTGGCCAGTTGGCCGAGTTGGTTGTACACGCGCGAGAGCGTGCGCTTGAGCGTGCCCGACGCGTCCTGGGTGTCTTCCTTGAGCCGGTTGCCGGCGTTGTCCAGGGTGTAGTGGACCGTATTGCCAGCATTGTCGGCGATGTCGGTAAGGCGATGCGCCGCGTCGTATGTGAAGGCGGTGAACGCACCACCGGGCTGGGTGATCTGCTTGACCAGCCCGGTCGGCCAGTAGTCGATGCGGGTGATACGGTCGTCGGACTCGCTGCTGTCGTCGCTCCCGCGCACCTTGCGGGCGGTGAGCCAGCCACGCGGGTGGTAGGTAGAGTCGGTGATCACGCCATTGGCGTCTTTCACCGACAGTACGCGGCCGGCGCCGTCGTAGGCCAGATACTCGGTGACCTGGCCCAGGGCATTGGTGACTTTCCACAGGTCACCCTTGCGGTGCGCGCAGGTGGTCGGCGATGCGGCGCAGGCGCTATCGTCGGAGGGGTAGTAGGTGTAATTGGTGGTGGCGTCGAGGTCGGTGCGGGGGCCGGCGACCGAGGTCACCAAACCCAGCAGCGGGCAGCTTCCGGCATCGATGTCGGACTGCTCGCAGTAGGTCGTGGTGGACGTGCGGGTAATCCCCGTTGCCGGATCGGTGTTGGAGGCTGTGAGCGCTTGGCCGCGGGCGTTGTAGCTGAAAGACTGGATCAGACTATTCCCAGCATTGCCTGCGTGAGAAGAAACGGATGTCGGCATTGACAGGACGTCATCCCAAACCGTCTCCGTCACACGTTCGTTTCCGCCTCCTAAATCTTCATGTTTTTTTACAATCCGCCCTTTCAGGTCTTTCTCATATGTCACATTCGATCGATTGCGAGAAATCCCCGCTATGAATCCAGATGCATCATAATCGTAGTTTACCACTGACGCAGCACAACCACTGCATGAATCAACAGACTTAATCAACCTTCTTCCGTTATTGAAGACTTCGAAATAAAAATCCTTGTTCGCCCCAAGCGGATCGATGACCGAGACGTGATTGCCAGAATCGTCATAACTTAGTTGATAACGATTCACTCCAAGCGCATGCTCTGTCGATATTGCTCTTGAAGCGTTACCATATGTAAACGTGGAATACTCGACATTCAGCTCATCAAATTTCTTGGTCAATTCAATGGCATTGCCATTCGAGGAATAAGCGTAAGCAACAACGTCGCCATCATGACTGACAGAATTCAAATGATTGCCGTCATCATATCCATAGGCAATTGATCCGCCATCCGGAAGATCAATTCGATCAATTTTCACATAATTTAAATAATGGATGGATGCTACTCGTCCATTTGGGTTGACCAAGCTCACCGGTTGCCCTGCCGAATTGTGGACCACCAAAATTTTCGGTACTCCACTTCGCTCAACCGCTGTCAGATGCCCCTTGTCGTCGAACACGTCCGTCTCGCTTCCATTCTTCAGCCTCCAGCCGAGGAATATGCCATCCGGGCTTTTCACTTCAGATAAATCAAACATCGCGAGATCTGATTGCTGGCTGACCCAACCACCATTTCCTGATCGCACAAAAAGAATATTATTTCCATTCGGCGTCAATGCGAAAATAAATCCACCGCCAGCTCTGTCGCCAACAATTTCGGAATTAAGGATACTACTCCACCCCATCCCCAATGGCGTGGTCCGAGAACTATTGGAAGAGAAGGTCTGATCCAGGGAAAATCCTTCAAACAATGCATCTGAACGACGCTCCACCTTGTTCCCTCCAGAGCACGAAATTGGGTTACCCACTTCAACCCCGCACTGGGGCGGCTTCGAACTATCGACAGCACTCGACCACCGACCACAATTCCACTTCGTTTTTCCAGACGCATCATAGTCTGCAACAAGCGTATAACTAGATGGACAATAGTGCACCGGGATGACCCAATTCTGCCCAAGATTCTCATAGCTAGAGCCAACAGGAGATCCGGATTGATTTGGTCCAGTATATAAAACTTCGTGATCGCAGCCCGGGCTGGCGTCACCAGTATAATTAATATTTATTCGAACCGAACCATCACTACCCTGCAATGGCGCTAACGCCAACTCACACGCCTGCGTACCGTCATTAAAAGAAGGATAACCGCTAAAAAAATCATCATTGATTTGAATGGAATATTTTGTTATGGCAGGAAAGCTAAACCAAACAATATCAGAAGCAAGCGCCACTGAAACAAAAAATAAACTCAAATAAATCAGAATAAATATGCGTCTAAAAAAGGAAATCATCCCGGTCTCCAGAAATTATAAATTCAATACGACTATCTTCAAAGCAAAGTCTTTAAACATGATTTTTAGAATGTGCGCACGTGCATGAATCAAATGCTGCAAACGCTCTACACTCGCCCCAAAAACCGCTCCCCCACCATCCACTCAATCGCATCCAAATCCGGCAATAACGCGCTTTGTTCGCCGAGTAATACGCGCATGTGCACGCCGGGAGGCAGGGTTTCTTCGGAAGCGTCGGCGAGCAGGCCGTCGCGTGGGACGGAAATCAATTGCGGGAAAGATTCGGTGGGCAGGGCGAAATACGGTAGTTGGGGATTACCGCCCAGCGCCTTGAGGACGACAACCTTGTTGTTGGCCGCCACCGCTTCGCCGCCGAGGCCGGTCAGGTGCGCGAACGACAGCAGCGGGACGTTCCAACCGTACCAGGCAATCTGACCAAGCAACCAAGGCGGGACGTCGGCCAGCGGTTGCACCGAGGCACGCGACATCACTTCGGCGATGGTGGCGTTGGGCATCAGCAGGCGCTCGCTGCCCACCTGGATGAGGACACCGCGGATTTCGTCGTTGCTGGCGTAGCTGCTCATGGAGTAGGTCGTCTTGGAACCGGGAAAAACGCGCGGGCGCGGCTCAGCCGCCCCACCGCGCGCACAAGGCTTGGGCAAGTTGCACCGGCTCGCCACCGGGATGGCCGCGAAGGATCAACTGCGTGGCAGCGGTGGGGTCGTAGCAGCCCTCGCCCGACTGCCCGGCCACCCAGGCGCCGTGCTCGGCCAGCGCCAGCACGGTGTCCACGTGTTGCGGGTCGCTCCCGCTGAGCAGCAAGACGGCGCTATGCGCGGCAGGCAGGCCATCGACAACGCAGGCGCCAGCGGCCTGCACCACGAAACGCAGACCGGCAGCGTCGACGCTGCGCACGCCGATGTCCTCGGGCAGGATGTAGACGTGACCGGCACAAACCGGTTCGTCGGCTTCGGCCAGCAAGACCGGCAGTGCGGACACCCGCGCGATCTGCTTGACCAGGTTGGCGTAGCGGCCACCATCCAGGCGCAGTTGCACGAGCAGCGGCAGCGGGAAATGCGATGGCAACGCGGCAAGCAGGCGCCGAATCGCGTCGGGACCGCCGATGCCCGCCATCACCAGGACAGCTCCCGGCGCGGCAGTTGCCACATTCGCAGCAGGAGTCTCAGTGCCAGTGCCAGTGCCAGTCGGAGTCGGAGCGACGGCGCCAGCATTGGCCGTCGTGGCGCCGGCCTCCGTTTCCAACGCAACCAGCGACAGCCCTTCGGTCGAGATCGCGATCCGCTCCGCGGGTGGGCGCGGTGGCGGCGTGACCAGCGCAGTGTCGTGGTCGACCAAGGACCATGATGCACTGGCCGACGGCGGCGCGGCGGGCGAGGACGGCGCAGCGCGGACCAGCGGTGGCGTGAGGACAGGATCGGCGACGGGCTCGGTGTTATCCGCGAACGACAGGTCTTCGAAGCCCGGTGCGGCATTGCCCGGCGGCTGCCAGGTATACAGGGCATCGCTCGGGATGCTCTCGGCAAAACTGGCCGCTTCTTCGAGATGCAACTGGATCGACGCAGCGTCAGGCACCTGCGCAGGAGTGGCGGATTCTTCGAGATGCACGCGGATCGACGCGTTATCCGGCGCTTGCGTCGAAACAGCAGGCGCCGGCACTTGCGACTCGGGCGACAGGTCGCCGTCGATCTCGCCCCCCGGCGGCAGCACGTCCTGGTGGCCGTGCAGTTTGGCCGCCAGGTGCCGTACCCAACGCTGGGCTTCCCAGCCTTCACGACGCGCGGCCAATTCGGCCTCGTCGAAAATCACAGTGATGCCTGGCCGCTCCAACGCGGTTTCCAGTCGCTCCAACGCCTGCTCGATCGCCGGTTCCAGCGCGATCAGCACCGCAGCAGGCGCGGCGTCCGCCAGCGTCTGTGCATCGACCGCCTCGGGGGTGTCCTCCAGCACGATCGCCGCGCCAGCAAGATGCAGCGCCTCGCGCAGGCGTTCGCGCGCCATCCCCGGACGCGCCAGCAACGCAACCGACGGAGCGCTCGCGTCGCCGTCAGTCGCGAACACGAGCGATCCCCAATAAATCGTATACGTTACGCATCAAATCCAACTCTTGGTATGGCTTGCCGAGATAGCGCTGCACGCCGAGTTCGAAGGCACGCTGGCGGTGTTTTTCGCCGCTGCGCGAGGTGATCATCACGATGGGGATAGCAGCGTAGCGTGGGTCGGCGCGCATCGCGGCGGCCAGTTCGTAGCCATCCATGCGTGGCATTTCGATGTCCAGCAGCATCAGATCGGGGACGCGCTCCTCCATGAGCTCCAACGCCTCGACACCATCGCGTGCGGAGACCACATCGAAGTTGTGCCGCTCCAACACGCGTCCGGTGACCTTGCGCATGGTCAGCGAGTCGTCCACCACCATCACCAGCGGCATGCGACGCTGGGCCGTCGGCGCTGTTTGCACCGACGGCCACAACGGCTGCGCCAAATAACGCCGCACGAGCGGGGCGATGTCCAGGATCACCACCACGCGGCCGTCGCCGGCGATGGTGGCGCCGTAGATGCCGGGTACCGAAGCGATCTGCAGGCCTACCGGCTTGACCACGATTTCGCGGTTGCCCAGCACTTGGTCGATCGCCACCGCCGCGCGCAAATCGCCCGCGCGCACCAACAGCAGCGGCACCTGCGCCAGGCCTTCGGCGCGCGCAGGTGCCTGCCCGAGTAACGAACCGAGGTCGTACAGCGTGTATTCCTCGCCGCTATAACGGTAGCCACCATGGGCCGCTTCGAAGCGCTCGCGACCGATACGGCCGATGCCGCTGACCGAGGCCACCGGCACAGCGAAGGTGGTGTCGCCGATCTGCACGAACACCGCCTGGGTCACCGCCAATGTCTGCGGCAAGCGCAGAGTGAAGGTGACACCCTGGCCGCGAACCGAATGGATATCGACCGAACCGCCGAGCTGACGCACCTCGTTGCGCACCACATCCATGCCCACGCCCCGGCCGGCCAACTGGCTGACCTGATCGTAGGTACTGAATCCAGACGCAAAGATCAGCGCATCCAGTTGCGCGTCGGACAGCACCGCTTCGGCGGCGATCAAGCCACGTTGTTCGGCACGTCGGCGGATCGCCTCGCGGTCGAGCCCGGCGCCATCGTCGGCCACTTCCAGCACGATTTCCGAGCCTTCGCGACGCAGGCGAATGGCGATCTCGCCGTCCTCGGACTTGCCGGCGACAAGGCGTTGTTCGGGCATCTCCAGACCATGGGCGACCGAGTTGCGCAGCATATGCTCCAGCGGCGCGACCATGCGATCGAGCACGTTGCGGTCGAGTTCGCCGTGGGTGCCGTCCAGACTCAGATGCACGTGCTTGCCGGTTTCGCTGGCAGCCTGGCGCACCACGCGACGCAGGCGTGGCACCAGTCCGTCGAACGGCACCATGCGCGCGCGCATCAGGCCATCCTGTAATTCCGAGCTGACGCGCGCCTGCTGCTGCAACAGGCTATCGTACTGCCGCGCGAGGTCGTCGAGGACGCTTTGCAGGCCGCCGAGGTCGGCGGCAGATTCGTTGAGCGCACGGCTGAGCTGTTGCAGCGTGGAGAAGCGGTCCAGTTCCAGCGGGTCGAAATTCTGCTGGGTCTGATCCTGTTCCCGCTGGTAACGGGCGACGATCTGCGCCTCGGTTTCCAGATCCAGACGCCGCAACTGATCGCGCAGACGCGCGTTGGTGCGCTCCAGTTCGCCCATCGCACCACGGAACGCACCTAGCTGCTGCTCCAGCCGCGACCGATAGATCGCCACTTCGCCGGCTTGGTTGACCAAGCGATCCAGCAGATCGGCGCTCACACGGACCTGCTCCTGCATCGGTCGCGCGATGGTCGCCTCGTTTTCCAGCGCGCCCTCCAGCGGCAACGGTGCCGACAACGCTGCAGGTGCAACGCTGGCCGACCACGTTTGGCTGCCGGTGGAAGTGGCCGGCTCGGCGGCATGGTCGGCTTCGGCGACGGAATAGTCGGCTTCGGACGCCCGCATCACGCCGTACGCGCGGGTGCGCGCGGCGAACGCGCCGATCAGGTCCACGGGCTTAGCCACCGCACGGTGATTGCCGGTGAGCGTCAGCAACTGGTGCAGGCGGTCGAAGCCGCGCTCGAGCGACTGCACGTCGCGACGGTCGAGCTCAGTGCGGTTGGCCGCGACTGCCTCCAGCAGCGATTCGATGCCGTGACCGAGGTCACCGATGGCGTTGATGCCGGCCATGCGCGCACCGCCCTTGAGCGTGTGCAGGTCGCGCTGCAGGCCGCCCAGCAGATCGCGGTCCTGCGGCGCAGCCCGCAGCTCCGCGACCAGGCGGTCGCAGTGATCGAGCAGATCCTTGCCCTCTTCGACGAAAATATCGACCAGTTCGCGATCTAGGTCGCTGAAATCCAGCGGACCGAGATCGGCAGCCGATAGCTCGGCCGGCGCAACATCGGACCGTCCTGACTGCGGCGTGTCTGTGTCTGATGCTTTTTCCAGCGCCGTCTCCATCTCCGCAACGACGGCGAGCGATACGGTCACTTGATCTTCGCCAGCGGTCAACGGCATCGCCACGGTCGGTTCGTGGAGCTGGTCGTCCTGCACCAACACGGTCTGATCGCCGGCCTCGCGACCGGCCGGCATCGCCGCGATATCGGGGACGGTCGCTACCGGCAAGATGTCCTCGCCGCGCGCTCCCGTCATCACTGCGGCAGCGGATGCATCGTCGCCCTGCGGCATCGACGATGCGACATGCGGGTCCTGCTCCGACTGGTTGGCATGTGCATGTGCGACGTCAACCGTGTGCTGCAACTGCGCGCTCGGCGCCGCGTCGGCTTCCGCGACACCACTGCAATCGTGCGCTACCGTATCGGCCACGCGCGCGGTGTCGGGCAGATGCGCGGTATCGTCCAGAAACGCCGACAGATCGTCGGCGGCAGTGAATTCCACCACCGGCAGCGACTGCGGATCCAGGCCATCTTCATGCTGCGCAGAAGGTGCGTCTTCGTCTTCGTCATCAGCAATGGTCGGCCACTGCACTTGCGGCAGTGTGTCCACCAGCGCTTGCAGGCGCTGCGCCAATTCGGTGAAACGCGGAATCAGCGGCGATGGTGCCTGTAGTTCCTCGATGGTGGCGGCGATAGCATCGCCGGCATCGGCAAGCGCGCGCACGCCTTCGGCATCGACCACGATACCGGCCGCCAACGCACGCTTGACGTAGCTTTCGGCCGGCCCGGTAACGGCGGTGATTTCCGGCACTTCGGTCATCGCGAACGCGCCGCTCATGGTGTGCACGGCCCGTAGCAGCGCTTCGGTCGCCGGCTGTGGCGCCGCCTGTAACCAGGCGTGGATCGTTTCCAGATGGGTCGCAACTTCGGCATCAAGGATTTCGAGCAGCACGCTGTCCACCGACGCCGGCGTGCCGACGCGCGGCGCATCGGCCGTGGCTGGCGACGCGACGGCGTAGTAAGCCTCTTCGCCAGCGGCGATCCGCTCGATGACCGCCTGCAACGCATCGAGGTCGGCGTGGAGTACGCCATCCCCACGCAACGCCGCGTTGAACTGCGGTAGCAGCGCGTAGGCCTGCTCGACCATCGCCACGACCGCAGGACTGACCGGACGGGCGCCGTCGAGCACGCGGTTGAGCATGCTTTCGATCTTCCAACTGAACTCAGCGAGCACGCAGGCACCGACCAGGCGGCCACTGCCCTTCAACGTGTGGAACACGCGCCGGATCGGCCGCAGGCTGTCCATGTAGCTTGGCGCGGCACGCCAGGCCGGCAGGAGCTGACCGAGATTGACCAGTTCTTCATCGAATTCTTCGAGGAAGACAGCGCGGATGTCGTCGTCGATGGCATCATCGCCTTGGATGAAACCCGCATCGACAGTCGTCGCGGCAGCGGCGGACGCGTACTGGCCTGCGCTGCCCGCCTCGGCGGCCGTGGCGGCTGGCGGAGCCGTATCGGTACCGCGCGTCGCCAAAGTGTTGGCGGTGACGAGATCGAACTGCGCCAGAGCGATCTCCGCATCGACGAGAGCCGCAGCGGCCACCTTATCCGGCTCATCCGCGTCGAGGGCGACAGTGTGCGGCGACGCAGGCACCGCATCGTCGGCGTCGGCGTCGGCGTCGGCGTCGGCATGCACGTTGTCGCCGGAAATACGCTGCGCCCCAGCCTCCGTATCGATTACCGGTGGCTGCGACGCCTCGTGCCAATCGAGCCCATACGCCTCGTCGGTCGCGACCATCGGCACGTCGGCGAAAGCCAGCGCATCGTCCAATTCGATCGTCAGCGTGTCCTCGGATGGATCGGTCGCCACCGACATGGCGACAGGCGTCTGGACGATGACAAGACTCGGATCGTCCTGTTCGCCCAGATCGGGATCGGGCGTATAGACGGGAGGCCCGGCATATTCGGCCGCCACCGGATCGAAGCCAACGACAGGCGGCAGCGACAACCCATCCGCGCGTGCCGCCGAGGGAGTGGCCTGCGGGCGGAAGGCCGCGTGCTCCAACTCCAACGTTTCGAGGTCAATGTGTAGCGGCTCGGACGTGCCGTTCCACGCCTCCTGCTCGGCGGCGACCGGATCGAAGCGCCGTGCCTCCGAGCTGCCATCGACACTGCCTGCAGGCGTCATCATGAGCGTGACGCCCTCGACCACGCCGGATCCGCTGTCGACGTCGCTGTCGATGTCGGCCTGTCCATTGGCCGCATCCAACGTCCACTGTGGTACCGACGACGGTATCTCCGGCACCGGCGTATCCACGACCGGGGCCAGATTCCAGGCAGATATCGACGGCGGCGCGACAGCCTCCACAACCGTTTGCTCGGGCGAGGGCGTCGATTCACCTTGCGGCGTCGACACAACACTCGGCAACGGCCAGTAGCGCAGCGCCTCCAGACTGCTATGGGCGATGTCGAGAATCTCCTCGCGCCCAGGGCGACGCGCGCGCAGCGCCTCCAGGTAGTACTCCAGACTGGCCATGGCGTCGGCCAGGGTGTCGAGTTGGCGGCCACTGGGCACACGGCGCTTACCGATCAGTTCGATGGCAACGTAGCGACGCACGCCCTCCAGGTAATCGGCCGGCCGCGGGAGTTGCAGCATGCGCAAGGCGCCGGCAACCTCAGCGAGCAGACGCGGCACCTCGACCAGGCGTTCGTGGTCCCAATTGGTTTCGATGAATGCGACGACATGCTCGCGGGCGTTGCCGAAATTGGCGATCGCCTCTTGTGCCAGCGCTTCCAGCGTGCGCCGCGCCTCGGCAGCGCTGGCATCGTCATGAACGTCGACGCTGGCGCCCAGGTAGGCCACTTGATCGTCGAGCGAGGCGTCCACGTACAGCAGCGCGCCGGCGATATCCAACAATAGGGCTTCATCGGCCTGGCGCTCGCCATCAACGATGCTGCGCAGCGCATCGCGCTGCTGCACCACCACGCTGCGGGCCACCTCCAGCCCCATCACTCCAAGCGTATCGGCAACACTGGCCAGTTCGGCAACCTGGGCCTGCAAGGCGGCGATATCGGCGCCGGTGCGCAGGTGCAGATCGAGCGCATCCTTGACCCGCAACAGTTCTTCCTTGACCGCGGTACCGACGGTGTCCAGCAATTCGCGGTTGCGACCGCTGATACTGCCACGGGCATGATCCAGTTCGGCCTGGGAGGCAGTAGAGGCATCCGGGGACAACGCCAGTAACGCGCTTTCACCCAAGCCGCTTTCGCCGCGCAAGGTGCGGATCTCGTTGAGCAATGGCAACAGCACGATCGGAATGTCGCGGTGCCCGTCCTGCAGACGCTCCAGATAATCCGGCAGCAGCACAGTACCGCGCATCAACGTGGCACAGGCCTCGTCGCGGTCGAGCGTGTGGCCGTTCTGCACCGCGACCGCCAGCAACTCCAACTCTTCGGCCACCATCGCCGAGGCGTATAGCTCGACCATGCGCAAGGTAGCCTGCACTTGGTGCAGGTAACGGGCGCAGAAGCCCATGCGCCCGGTATCGTTTGGCTCCTCGACGAATGCTTCGATTTCGCCACGCACCTGGCGCAGGATTTCGTCCAGTTCCGGCTTGACCCAGCCCAGCGCGGCATGAGTCATGGTATCGCGCAGCGCACTCATTGCCGTGTCTCCGCAGCGCGGCATGCACGAAGCCGTATCAAGACGGAGACCATGTGCGGGAGTTGTTCACGGTACGTCATGTGCGCTTCCTTCCACCCGATTCCAATCCGCTCACGCCGGCAATTTGAAGTCGGCGACGGAGCGCCGTAGATCAGCGGCCAACTGCGCCAGCCGGCCAATCGATTCGACGGTCTGCCCGGCGCCTTGCGAGGTCTGCCCGGTGATGCGACGAATCACGTCCATCGTCTGGGTAATGTCGATCGCCGCCGCCGATTGCTGATGGGCGGCGATGGAGATGTTCTTGATGAGAATGTTGAGCGCGTTGGACACGCGCTCGATTTCGGTCAACGCGGTGCCGGCGTCCTCGGCCAGGCGCGCACCAGACACCACTTCGGAGGTGGTCTGCTCCATCGAATTGACCGCTTCGTTGGTGTCGGCCTGAATGGTCTGCACAAGACCTTCGATCCGGCGGGTCGCACCGGAAGTACGTTCTGCAAGCCGCTGCACTTCGTCGGCGACCAGAGCGAAACCGCGCCCGGCCTCGCCGGCAGAGGCGGCCTGCACAGCGGCATTGAGCGCCAGGATATTGGTCTGCTCTGAAATGTCGTTGATCAGTTCGACGATGGAGCCGATTTCCTGAGTCGATTCGCCCAGGCGCTTGATCCGTTTTGAGGTTTCCTGGATCTGATCGCGGATCTGGTCCATGCCTTGGATGGTCTGGCGGACCACACCAGCACCCTCGGCGGCAATCACCACCGAGCGCTGCGCGACTTCGGCCGATTCGCTGGAGTTGCGCGAGACTTGTTCGATGCTGGAGGCGATGTCGTTGATGCGCACGGATGCCGAACCGATCTGCTCGGCCTGGCGACCTGCGGCCTCGGCCAGTTGGCGCGCGGTGGCCTGGGTTTCCTCGGCGGACACGGCAACGTTGGCCGAAGTGTCGTTGATGGTAGTGACCAGATGCCGCAGCTCGTCGACGGCATAGTTGATCGCGTCGGCGATGGCGCCAGTCATGTCTTCGGTCACCGACGCTTTGACCGTCAGGTCGCCTTCGCCGAGCGAGCTGATCTCGTCGAGCAAGCGCATGATCGCCTGCTGGTTGCGGCTGTTGTATTCGACCTGGGTCTGATAGCGGATTTCCTGCTCGCGGCTACGACCACGCACGCTGGTCCAGACGAAGCCGACGATCGACAGCAGCACCGACAGGCCGGAGATCACGCCCAGCCAGAAATTCGGAAACAGACGCGTGTCGCGGATGGAGCCGAACGCGGAAAAGGCGTCGAACAGCTGCTTGCTGTCGTCCAGCATTTTATCCGAGCCGTCGGTCAGTGCCTCGGCTGCGGCCTGCGCAGCGAACAGGCTGCGCGAACTCGCCAGTAACGCGTCCAGATCCTTTTTCATTCCCATCCACTGTGTCTGCGACTGCTCCAACGCGGACAAGGCTGCGGCGTTGCGCACCGGGACAATGCCCAATTCCTGGTTCCCGTTGCGCAAACCATCGAGCATCTGCCCGAAGACCACCGCGTCGCGCGCCAGCGCGTCACCCGCGTTGACCGCACGGGGACCGCCGGCACGCATTTCGGTGACGCGGCGTGCCATGGTGCCGGCCACAACCACCTGCTGCAGTGTGTTGTAGATCTGCGCGGCGGGGGCGCCGCCGACGGTCATCGCGCGCACCACTTCGTTCAATTGCGCCTGTAGCTGCGGCACGCTGGCGACGAAGCGTTCGGCATTGCCGGCCAAGGCCAGCACAGCAGGTTCGCTGTCCACCACCTGCTGCGCATTCTTGGCCAATGGCGCCCAGATGCGGTCAAGCGTCTGCAACGGCCCCGCCACACCAGCTTCCTGGGCATAACGCGCATTGAGCTCGGCGACGGTGTTCTCGACCCGCAGCTTGGTCTGCTTGAATTGCTTGTAGGTATCGGCGTTGCCGTACACCGCGTCGCGGCTCTGGTTGGCGAGCTGCTGCGACAACACCTGCAAATCGGCCGCACCGGTGCTGGCGCCGGCCAGACGATTGCTCTGCCAGGTCGCGACACCGGTATTGGCGCCGAACACGATCAGCGACAACGTCAGCAATCCCAGCCAGGAACTCGTGCCTACGCTGCCGAACTTGCTGGCCTTGCGGGCGTCCGAAGCACTACTCATGATGCGACCTCAATCTTCGATGCGGAAGCAGGCCACGCGCTCAGGCGGCGGCTTGACGGAACTCGGGGGTGCGCGACAACAGCGACAGCGAGAACACGCCCCAGTCCTGAGCGTCGCTACGGAAAGCGCGGTCGATGAAATGCACATAACGCCCCTGTGCCAGATCGCCCGGCTCTATCGCCTGCGCAGCCGTGAAACTGCGCTGACCGAATAGTTCATCGATGGTCAGGGCGACGTCGCCACCACTCTGACGCACGATCAGGACGCGCTGACCTTCTTGCAGCGCGGTACGCTCGCCTTGCAAGAACTGTTTCAGATCGATCACCGGAAACAGATTGCCGCGCAGGTTACCAACACCCAGTAGCCACGGCTGCGCGCCAGGCACTGGGGTGACCGACGGCATCCGCACGATCTCCACCACTTCGCGGAAATCCGATACCAAATGGCGCTTGCCGACGCGAAAGCCAACGCCACGCCAAACGTTCTCGTCGAAGGCCAGCTCGGGCATTTGCACCGCGTGGGCCAAGCTGCGTCGCTCGTACGCTTCGAGGATATCGAATGCGGAGCGCACGTCAGCCGACCAATTGGTTGATGCGCGCGATGAGTTCATCTTCCCGCGGCGGCTTGACAATATAGTCGGTAGCGCCCTGGCGCATACCCCAGACCCTGTCGGCCTCCATGCTCTTGGTGCTGATGATCAGCACCGGGATATGCCGGGTCGCTTCGTCGCGCGACAGTGCACGGGTCGCCTGAAAGCCGCTCATGCCCGGCAGCACCACATCCATCAGTATCAGATTCGGCAACTGCTCGCGGGCGAGTTTGAGCCCGTCCTCGGCGTTGTCGACGGCCAGCACCTCGTAACCGGCTTTCTGCAGCCACTGCGTGAACACCGCTCGGTCGGTCGGTGAGTCCTCGATCAACAAGATTCGGGCCATGCTTCCTTTCCCTTGGTTAGGCGTTGACGTAAGTACGTATCGCGCCCAGCAGTTCTTCACGTGTAAAGGGTTTGGTGAGGTACTGCTCGGATCCGACAATGCGACCGCGTGCCTTGTCGAACAAACCGTCCTTGGAAGACAACATGATGACCGGGGTCGCCTTGAACAACGTGTTGCCTTTGATAAGCGCACACGTCTGATACCCATCCAGGCGTGGCATCATGATGTCCACGAAGATGATCTGCGGCTGCTGATCGGCAATCTTGGCCAGCGCCTCGAAGCCGTCCGTCGCGGTGACGACTTCGCAGCCTTCGCGCTTCAACAATGTCTCGGCGGTACGACGAATCGTTTTCGAATCGTCGATTACCATGACCCGAAGCCCTGCGAGCGCCCGCCCCGCAGTCGTGTTTTCACTCATTTACTTGCCCCTGAACCGCGATGCTGCATCGGATCCGGCATCGCTGCAAAACGCCATGCTTCACAGGACCGGCTATGACTGTAAAGGTTGCCATCACAGGTCTGCATTGAAGCAATTCCCAGCGCTAACCACGTCACATTTTGACGGATACAGTATAACAGCGCACTGACCCGCGCAGCGGTCGTTGCGCGGCATCGCCACCGACCCGCTACCATTCTCTGTTATGTCTCCCGAGTGCCGCCATGCCGTTCGATGTCATCGTGGTGATGGATCCCATCGCCAGCATCAAAATTGCCAAAGACACGACTTTCGCGATGCTGCTGGAAGCACAGCGCCGCGGCCATCGTCTGCACTACGTGCGTCCCGGCGGACTCAGTCTGCGCGACGGCCGCGCCCTGGCCCAGGCCGCGCCGCTGCGGGTGCGCGACGACAAGGCCGGCTGGTTCGAGCTGGACGCGTTCGCCGACCTGGCGTTCGGCCCCGGACAGGTCGTCTTGATGCGCAAGGATCCGCCGTTCGATGCGCAGTTCCTCTACGACACCCACGTGCTGAGCGTGGCGCAGCGCGTCGGGGCGCAAGTGGTCAACGATCCGCAAGGATTGCGTGATTTCAACGAGAAGCTGGCCGCGCTGCTGTTTCCGCAATGCTGCCCGCCGACCCTGGTCAGCCGCGACGCGGCGGCGCTGAAAGCCTTCGTGCTCGAACACGGCCAGGCGGTGCTGAAACCGCTGGACGGGATGGGCGGACGTTCGATCTTCCGCAGCGGCAACGGCGACCCCAACCTCAACGTGATCCTGGAGACGCTGACCGACGGCGGGCGCACGTTGGCGCTGGCGCAGCGCTTCATCCCGGCCATCAGCGCTGGCGACAAGCGTATCCTGCTGGTGGACGGGGTGGCGGTGGATTACTGTCTGGCGCGGATCCCGCAAGGCGACGAGTTCCGCGGCAACCTCGCCGCCGGCGGTCGCGGCGAAGGCCGCTCGCTCAGCGAACGCGACCGTTGGATCGCCGCACAGGTCGGCCCGGAAATGAAGCGGCGCGGCATGCGCTTCGTCGGCCTGGATGTGATCGGCGATTACCTCACCGAGGTCAACGTCACCAGCCCCACCTGCGTGCGTGAGCTGGACGCGCAATACGGTCTCAACATCGCCGGACTGCTGTTCGACTCCATCGAAGCCTACCCGGCGCGATGACGGCGGGGATCGCGATGCCTGCGCCGCGCATCGGCGAGCGTGAACGGCTCGGCGTCACCCTGGTGCTGTCGTTGATCGTGCATGGTCTGCTGATCCTCGGCATCGGCTTTGCGATCGACGACGACGCCCCGCTGGTGCCCACGCTGGACGTGATCTTCAGCCAGACCAGTACCCCGCTGACCCCGAAGCAGGCGGACTTCCTCGCCCAAGCCAATCAACAGGGCGGCGGCGACCACGCCACGCCACAGCGTCCACGCGAGAGCCAGCCAGGCGTGGTACCGCAGCAGGAGGACGGGGTGGCCCCGCAGGCGCTGCGCGCGCAAACCGCAGCTGCGGCCCCAGAGCCGACACCGCGAGTCGTCAGCAGCGTCCGTGGCGAGGAGCCGCTCCCGCTGGCGCAGACCCAACCGCTGACCGACGATCCGCTGCGCCCGGTGGACGCGCAGCGCGAACAGCGCGACGCGGAGATGGCACGACTGGCCGCCGAGGTTCATCTGCGCTCGGAACAGTACGCCAAGCGCCCCAACCGCAAATTCGTGTCAGCCAGCACCCGCGAGTACGCCTACGCCAATTACCTGCGCGCCTGGGTCGATCGTGCCGAACACGTCGGCAACCTCAACTATCCCGACGACGTCCGCCGCCGCCAATTGGGCGGCCAGGTGGTGATCAGCGTCGGCGTGCGCCGCGACGGTAGCGTCGAAAGCAGCCGCATCCTGCGCTCCAGCGGCGTGCCGATGCTCGATGCCGCCGCACTGCGGATCGTCCGACTGGCGCAGCCATACCCACCGCTGCCGCACACCCACGACAACATCGACATCCTGCAGGTGACCCGCACCTGGGTGTTTCTGCCCGGTGGCAGCCTGCGCGACGACCGCTGAGCGGCACACGCATGCGGGATACATCGAAGTCGCGCAGGACTCAGCACAGAGGAACAGCCGGTGTTTTGCGCCACCCTCATTGACTGCCCTTATCGAAGGGCATTGCGCGCTTGCGCCGCCCCTCCGCGGCGTGGCACGCCCGTTCATGACGCACCCTAGATAACCATTCGTACCGTTCATATCACCACGCGGCATTTCTGAACAGGCGTCGTCTTGAGGTTAATAATGCGAGAACGTTACCGCGTGCAACGCCTCCCGACAGACGAGTGGAGCGGCACTTGGCGGACACGTCACCGTCCCCGCCCTCCGAGCCTTTGCCTTCATGAAAACGCCCCACCTCCTGCGTCGGCCCGCCCTGCTCGCCCTGGCGCTGAGCGCCGCCCTGACCGCACCGCTGGTCCAGGCCCAGTCCACGACCGGCGCACTCGCCGGCCAGGCCCCCGCCAACGCACAGCGCATCCTCGTCCGCAACGACAGCGGCCTCAGTCGCGAAGTGGACGTCGATGCGCACGGCCACTACAGCATCGGCCAACTTCCCTTGGGCACTTACACTCTCCTCGCCAAGGCGGCCGACGGCAGCGTGCTCGACCGCCGCGAGGGCGTGAGCCTGACCGTCGGCACGGTCACCGATGTGTCCTTCGCCGCCGTCACCCGCCTGGCCGGCGTCAACGTCAGCGTCGACCGCGCCGCCGCCACGATCGAGACCGGCAGCGTCGACTCGCGCACCGTGATCAACGCCGAACAATTGCAGCGCTTGCCGCTGGGGCACTCCGCCGAGGCGATCGCGCAACTGGCGCCCGGCGTGGCCGGCAACAGCGGCAACGGAAGCTACATCGGCCCCAACGGTGCGCAACTACTCAGCTTCGGCGGCTCCTCCGCGGCGGAGAACGCGTACTACATCAACGGCTTCAACACCACCGATCCGCTGCGGGGGCTGGGCGGACTGACCCTGCCCTACGGCAGCATCGAACAACTTGAGGTGTACACCGGTGGCTACAGCGCCAAATACGGCCGCTCCGATGGCGGCGTGATCAACGCGGTCGGCAAACGCGGCAGCAACACCTGGCATTTCGGCGGCCAGACGACTTGGGAACCCAACGGCCTGCGCAGCGCGCAGCGCGACGCCACCTTCCCCGACAATGGCGCCTTGTACCGACCGGATAGCCAGAACAGAACCACACTCTTCACCCAAAGCGTGTACGCGGGCGGCCCGCTGATCCAGGACAAACTGTTTTTCTTCGGATCCTACGAATTACAGCACCAGAACGGCGGCCAATTCTATGGCGCACGCGACCCCAACCCGTCCTACTACGACTATCAGTACCGCAAGCCCAGTTGGTACGCCAAGCTCGACTGGAACATCAGCGACCATCAGTTGCTGGAAATCACCGGCGCCTCCAGCCGTTACATCACCCGCGGCACGTACTACAGTTACAGCGGGGATGACATCGGCGCGCTGCGCGGCAGCGCCGACACCACCAAGACCGGCGGCGATCTATGGACCGCCAAGTACACCAACTACCTCACCGACCACCTGACCTTCAGCGCCCAGTACGGCAAGCAGCACACCGACGATTACACCGGTAATCCGAGCTATGACGGCAGCCTGACCTATATCTCCGGGGCTTCGTTCCAGAATCCCGCGTACACAGGCGGCACGCCGATCACCAACGCGCAGACCACCGCGCTACTGATCGATCCGCGCCGGGGCAACCGCACCGATAACCTGCGCCTGGAACTGAACTACGTCATCGGCGCGCACACCCTCACCGCCGGTATCGACAACCAGAACGCAAGCGCCCTCAACCGCGGCTCGGTGGCCTCGGGCAACGGCTACTACTGGATCTATGGCCAATCCAATCCGCAGGTGCCGATCAATACCGGACTGGGCGTCCCCGCCACCGGCGGCTACCCCAACGGCCAGGACGGCTACTACGTGCGCCGCTACGTCTACAGCGCCTTGGCGTCGGTACGCGCGGCACAGCGCGCGCAGTACATCGAGGACAACTGGCAAGCCAACGAGCGCCTGCTGCTCAGTCTCGGCCTGCGTCTGGACCAGTTCACCAACGACAACCGCGACGGCGCCCCCTACATCAAACAGACCAGCGGACAGTGGGCGCCGCGCCTGGGGTTCAGCTGGGACGTCGACGGCGATGCGCGTTTCAAGGTGTACGGGAACGCCGGCCGCTACTATCTGGCGCTCCCGCTCAACCCAGCGTTCAACGCCGCCGGCGCGACCCTGGCAACCTCGACGTACTACACCTACAGCGGCATCGACGCGCATGGCGAACCGACCGGCCTGACCCAGATCTCCGGCGCGGTTTCGAGCAACAACTACTACGGCATCCTGCCCGATCCGAAGACAGTCGCCACCCAGGGCATCGCGCCGTCTTACCAGGACGAGTTCATTCTCGGCTTCAACAAGGCCTGGGGCGAGGCCTGGGTCTACGGCGCCAAGGCCACCTACCGCGTCCTGCGCAGCGGCGTGGACGACTATTGCGATAGCGCCACCGTATTCGCCGCCGCCGCCGCGCAAGGGCATACGGTGACATTGGACAGCAACCCAGTCAGTTGCTGGCTGATCAATCCAGGCAAAAGCAACACTTTTACCCTGGTCGACACGTCGGGCAATCACGTCAGTGTTCCGCTGAGCAAGGCGCAATTCGGCTTTCCTGAGTTCAAACGCAACTACTACGCGCTCAACCTGTCGCTGGAACATCCCTTCGACCAGCGCTGGTATGGCCGCATCGATTACACATGGTCGCGTAGTTACGGCACCAGCGAGGGCCAGTTGCTCTCCAACATCGGCCAGACCGCGGCCTCGACAACCGAAGCCTGGGATTTCGCGCCCTTGATGGAGCACAGCAACGGTCCGCAAAGCAACGACCACACCCACCAGTTCAAGTTCTACAGCTACTACCAGCTCACCCCAGAGTGGCTGCTCTCGACCAACCTCAAGCTGCTGTCGGGTGTGCCGTTCATTCCGCTCGGTTCTTACGGCCCACAGCAGAGCGACCCGTCCGGTTATGGCATCACCTACCACTATTACCAGGGCAAGCCAGCGCCCCCCGGCAGCCAGGGACGCCTGCCGTGGTTAAGCCAACTGGATCTGGGCGTGGCATGGCGACCAGCGGCCGCCGACCACAAACTCTCCTTCGCCCTGGACGTGTTCAACGTCTTCAACGGCCAAGCGCCACTGTGGAAATACCCGTATTCGGAAACCGACCCCGGCCAGCGCGATCCCTTGTACGGCGCGGCGCTGGTGCGCCAGAATCCGCGGACGATACGCCTGAGCGTCAGTTACGACTACTGAGCGCGGCCATAGCAGAGCGCGGCAGAAGCGGCCGCCGCGTGGTGAGGTTCATCGCGCGGCGCGCTGGGCGTGTTGCTCGGTCAAGGTCAGCGCGACGTTGTCGCGCAAGTACGCCGGTTCGACCTGCTCCGGCGCGATCGCCTCGCCGCGCGCATGCGCCACCACGGCCAGGGCCAGCACGTCCGCGGCATGCGGCAGCGCCTGCGCGTCGGCGCTGCGCCAGTGCGCACCGAAGCGCCGCTGCAAGGTCGCCTCGACCGCCCCCAGCCCCGTGCCGACAGCGCTCCAGGCCGCATCCGGCTCCGGCAACACGAATGCGTCCGGATGCAGCACCTGCTCGCAGGTCGACGCTTGCAGCGTGCCATCGGCCTGCCGCGCATACGTGGCCGTGTAGACCTCGCCCATCCGTGCATCGATCGTCGCCAGCACCCGTGGCGCCGTCGCAGGCGCGCGCAGCGCCAACGCCTGCAACGTGGACACCGGCAACACCGGCAACTCCAGCGCCAAAGCGATGCCCTGGGCCAACGCGATCGCCAGACGCACGCCGGTGAACGCGCCAGGACCGCGTCCGAACGCAATCGCATCGAGTTGGCGGCGACCAATACCCGCCTCGGCCAGCAACTGTTCGGCCCACGGCAGCGCCAGCTCGGCATGGCGCCGTGGCGCCAGCTCGAAGCGTTCCAGCACGCGGCCACCGACGTGAACCGCGACAGAGCAGGCTTCGGTGGAGGTTTCGAAAGCGAGGATGTTCATGGGATGCCGGAACTCGGGCCCCGTGGCCGGGGAAAAGCGCGAAGAGGGCGGATTGTATCGAGACGACGAAGCCGCGACACGGAACACACAACTGCGCACCGCTCTCGACAGCCCGCACACGCTCAAACGAGTCAACCGAAAACCGCACGCCATTTCGCAGAAAACCGCCCTGCCATGGCCATGGGCATCACCGCAACGACAACAACAGCTTAGCTGTCGCATACTCACGGAACATCCTGCGCGTCATACGTGGCCGCGGGGTCTGCTTGCGCTGTTGCGCGTGCAGACTCCGATGGCATCGCCGATTGCGCAAAGAACATCCTCACCTCATCCACATCACGGGTTCTGGCGAACGGCGGTAGCGACTCCAGGAAGGTACGGCCATAAGACTTGGACAACAACCGCGGATCGCACAACACCAGCACGCCGCGATCGGTCTCGCTGCGAATCAGGCGACCGACGCCCTGCTTGAGCGCGATCACCGCCTGCGGCAATTGCTCGTCGCGGAACGGGTTGCCACCCTCGCGACGGATCGCATCCAGGCGCGCTTCGAACACCGGATCATCCGGCGCGGCGAACGGCAACTTGTCGATCACCACCACGCTCAGCGCCTCGCCCACCACGTCCACGCCTTCACGGAAACTGGCCGAGCCGAGCAGCACGCCATTGCCCGAGGCGCGAAAACGTTGCAACAAGGTCGCACGCGGCGCTTCGCCCTGCACGAACAGCGGCCAAGGACCATCGCGCAACGCCTCGGCCGCCTCGCGCAGTGCACGGTGCGAAGCGAACAGCAAAAATGCGCGGCCCTGCGACGCTTCCAGCACCGGTAGCAGCGCGGCGATCAACGCAGTCCCGAAGCCGCGCGCATTGGGGTCCGGCAAGGCCGGCAGATAGCACAACGCCTGCCGCGCCCAGTCGAACGGACTGGGTTGCAGCAAGGTCATCGGATCGCGCAAGCCCAGGCGGGTCGCGATGTGCGCGAAGTCGCCCTTCACCGCCAACGTCGCCGAAGTGAACACCCACGCCGCATGCGAGGCCTCGCGATGCGCGCGCAGCGGCGCGGAGACATCCAGCGGCGTGCGTTGGCAGCGGAACCCGCGCGTGGTCAGTTCGTACCACAGCACATCGTTGGACGGTGGCTCCGGCGGCGCATCGAAATCGGGAATCGGCGCTTCGTCGCCGAGCCAGCGGCCCAACCGCGTGCGCATCTCCTGCGCGCGCGCCGCGCACGCATCGAAGCCGGGCGATGCCTCGCGCAAGACCGCCAATGCTTCCTGCAATCGCGCCAACTCCGCCAGCAGCGCATCGAACCCATCGCGCACCTGCGGCTTGGCCAGCAAGCGCCATTGGGTACCGCGTGCGGGCAATCCCTCCATCGCCGCACGCAGCGCGCGTAGTGTCTGCTCCAACGCCTGCAACGGCGCCTGCACGCTAGCCAATGCGCCCGCGACATGGCGGCTCTCGTCCAGGCAATCGCGCAGCAATTCCTGCAAGGGGCGCATGCCGAAACCCTCGCCAAAAAAGTTGGCCGCCAGTTCCGGCAACTGATGCGCCTCGTCGATGACGAACGCCTGCGCGCCGGGCAGGATCTCGCCGAAACCTTCCTGTTTCAGCGCCAGGTCGGCCAGCAACAAATGGTGGTTGACCACGACAAGGTCGGCAGCCTGCGCACGCTGCCGTGCCTGCACCACGAAGCACTCGCCCCAGAACGGGCACTCGGTGCCGAGACAGTTGTCCACGGTCGAGGTGACCATCGGCAGCAGTGGCGAATCGTCGGGCAACGCCTCCAGTTCGGCGATGTCGCCGAAGCGGGTGCGCCCGCTCCAGGCGACGATGCGCTGGAACTGCGCGACCTGCTCGCGCGCGGTGAAGCGCGGCTCGCCCTTGGCTTGCTGCAAACGGTACTTGCACAGGTAATTAGCGCGTCCCTTCAGCAGCGCGCTGTTCAAGCCGACACCCAGTGCCGCCCGCACCCGTGGCAGATCGCGATGATAGAGCTGGTCCTGCAGCGCGCGGGTGCCGGTGGAGACGATGGTCTTCAGTCCCGACAGCAGCGTGGGAACCAAGTACGCATAGGTCTTGCCGGTGCCGGTGCCGGCCTCGGCGAGCAGCACGTCGCGCTGCGCGAATGCGTCGGCGATCGCCGCGGTCAGCCGCAGCTGCGCTGCACGCGGCACGAAGGCATCGAGCTGGCGGGCAAGCGCGCCGCCTTCGCTGAGCGCTTCGGTGCTGGCATGGGCGAGCGACATGGATCACCGGCAGGAACGGGAGGAAACTCGGAACGGCAACAGGCGATCGGCAGGCCTATCGCTGTCACGCGAAAGAACGAAACACGTCGCGGCGCATGCGCAGAAAAACCCTGCGGCCTCGATGACACCTCGGTCGCAGACAAGGCTGCCGCGTTGCGGAACGGCCTATCCGCGATCAAGCGGCTCTGGGAAAGCACGATGATCGCGGCACACCTCGCTCTTGGAACACACACCATGGATCAGACTGTTCAGCCGGCGCGGGACATCCCGCGCCGGCGTCCCGGGCTCAATAGCGCTTGATCCCCGGCACCGTGCATCCAGCGATCTGCGTATGCGCCGAGGCCGCACTCTCCTTCTGCCCAAGCGCCAGACGCGCTTGCTCGACGGTCGCCCAGTGCCGACGACACAGCGGGCCGGTTTGCGAGCCCAGGTCGATGGCGCGTTTGGCGAGCGCCTCCGCCTGCGCGTTGTCCTTTTGCAACAACGCCACTTCGGCACGATCCTGCAACAACGCCGGATCGTCGGACACCAACTTCAACGCCTGATCCAGCGCCGCCGCCGCACCGGCCAGATCGCCAGCCGCACGCTTGCGCTTGGCGCTGTCGCGTAGATCCTGCACTGTCGGATCGCGTAATGGCTGCACGTTCACTTCGGTGTCGTCGACACCACCGCTGGCGTCGATCACGGCAATGCGCTGCGCCGGGGTGGTGGTATCCACCGGCGGCGGGGGCGGCGGCGGCGGCGCACTGACGCAGGAGGCGAGCAGCAGGCTGAGGACGGCGATGGCGGGGATCTGTCGGGTCATGAGCGGCATCCAGGAATCAATGCGTGGGCGGCGTGGGAGCCGCTTGGGTGGGCGGGTCTTTCTTTTTGTCCAGGCCGAACCAGCTACGCCAGCCGCCACCGGGATGTTCGCTCTCGGCAGACGCGGGCGCGTCGGATTCGGGTCGCGCCTGCGCTGGCGTGCACGGCGCGTAAGCGGGTGCGAAACCGACCACGAACGGGAACCGACGCGCGCCAGGACAACCGGGATCGGTGCTGTTGTACCCCACCGGATCCATCCATTGCCAATCCATCCCCTTGCCCTGCACTTGCAACGGCGCGCTCGGCAGCCGGGTGAAAATCTCCGACCACACCCGCATCGCGCCAGTGGCGCCGTAAAGGCCGGTCTGCTTGTTCTGATCGTTGCCGACCCAGATCACCGCCAGGTGATCGCCGGTATAACCCGAATACCAACTGTCCACCCCGTCGTTACTGGTACCGGTCTTGCCGGCCGGGTACAGCTTGCCCAGGCCATCGCTCAACAATTGCCGCGCGGTGCCCGTGCTCACCACCTGCTGCAACGCCACACCGACCAGGTTGGCGGCGATGGAGTCGCCCTCCTGCGCTGGCGCCGGGGTCTTGTCGTAGCGCTTGAGCAGCTTGCCCTGCGGATCGAGTACACCGCGCACCGCATGCAAGGGCTGGATTTGGCCGCCAGAGGCCAGGAACTGGTACAGCTGCGCCATCGCATACGGGCTCTGGTCGGTCGCGCCAAGGATCAGCGAGGGATTGGGTTCAGCCTCGATGCCGGCGAGCACATGCACCAGTTGCGCCACCCGTTCCGGCCCGACCTGCATGCCAACCCGCACGGTGGCCTGGTTGTACGAATGCGCCAGCGCATCGATCAGGCGCACCGTTCCGTGACTGTGGCCGTCGGAGTTGCCCGGCGTCCAGCGCTTGCCACGGCCCAGTTCGACCGTGACCGGTGCATCGTCGACCCAACTGGCCAGGGAATAGCGGTTCGGCTGAGCCAGCGCCAACAGGTACACGAACGGCTTGATCAACGAACCGACTTGACGCTGCGCCTCGATCGCACGGTCGAAGCCCGGCTGCGCCACATCGCGGCTGCCCACGACCGCCAGCACCTCGCCGTTATGGGTGTCGGTGAGCACCAACCCGGCTTGCAACGGCGGCCGCTTCTTGTTGGTCGCCAATGCGGTCAGGGTGCGCATGACCGCGCCCTCGGCATCGGCTTGCGCCGACGGCGCCATGCCGGTCAACACGCTGAGCCCGGCGCCTTGCAGCGCGCCCTCAGGGTAATCACGCGCCAACTGGCGGCGCACCAGGTCGACATAGGCCCAGAAGCGGTTGGCCGCGACCAGCCCGGGATTGGCCGGCACGCCCAACGGCGCGAGCAACGCACGGCGATAGGTGGGTTCGTCTATCAGCTCGCTTTCGCGCAGCTTGCCGAGAACGAAATTGCGCCGATCCAGGGCACGCTCAGGATAACGCCGCGGATCATAGTAGGACGGCCCCTTGACCAAACCGATCAGCAAGGCCATCTGCTCCGGGGCCAAGGCATCCAGTTCGCGACCGAACCAGAACTCCGCGCCCGAGGCCACGCCATGCACCGCCTGGTTACCGCGCTGGCCCAGGTACACCTGGTTCAGATAGGCCTCCAGGATGGTGCGCTTGTCGTAGCGTGCTTCGATGATCAGCGCATACAGGATCTCGTTGAACTTGCGGGCGAGCGTCTGTTCCTTGCCGATGCCGAGCAAGCCGCTGCGCGCGAGCTGCTGGGTCAAGGTACTGGCGCCCTGCCGACTCTTGCCGCCGGAACGCACCATGACCCAGGCCGCACGCACCATGCTGCTGAGGTCGATGCCGTGGTGGGAGTTGAAATCGCGGTCTTCCACCGCCTGCAAGCCGGTGACCAGCAACTCGGGCACTTCCTCCACCCGCACCAAACGCCGTTCCTCCTGTTTCTGCCCGTACAGGGTGGCGATGCGCGCCGGATCCAGGCGCGCCGCGTTGAGCGAGGCGTGCGTCTGCGGATCGCGCAGCAGCGTCACCCGGCCACCAGCCAGCGCGACCTCCACCCGCCGTGGCGGCACCCGGCCATCGACATCGATATAGCCGCGACTGGCGATCACGAAGCGACTGCCTTCCTGCTGATAGGTGCCCGGACGCATGGCCCCAGCATCGGGACGATAGCTGGCCGCATCCAACTCGGTCTTCAGGGTCGGCGCATCCATCGCCGCATCGGGCGCCAGCACCAGCGGGCGCGCATAGACCCGGGTAGGAATCTGCCAGCGCAGTTCGCCGAAACGTTGCGTGACCTGATTGTTCAGATAGGCCGTATAGGGGATCAGGAAACCCAGCGCCAATGCGACAGCGGCCAGCCCCCATATGAGCAGACGCCGACGCCACAGCGCCGCAGGGCTATCGTGATCGTCGTGCTGATCGTCGGTGTCGGTATCTTGGTCGTCGTAGCGTCGTGGCACGGGAATGCGAGAATGTAAATTCCGCCGAGTCTAGCGCAGCTGCGCCGGCAACGACTCATCCCAGGCTGCACCACAACCGACGTTTCGATTCAGTTTATGGCACTGCGCCAACCGGCCCAGGCACCGGCCCACGCGGCACACAGGCAGCGCACACGGCCTTCAGCGCGCAGCCACACGCTCAGGGAACGCACCAGTAGCCTAGGCAGATCGTGGCCGAACCAATCCCAGCCCACCTCACGGTACCGGTACATGGCCATCCGCCCGTACCACATACGCCACAGCAACGCCGCATGCCCAGGATACTGGTCCGGCGCAATGCTCCTCCCCCCGCGTTCCAGCAAGGCCAGCAGCGCCTGCAAGCGCAAGCGCTTGTATTTCCACTGCTGCGGATTGAACAGTTCCAGCCGCCTCATCCGCTGCAGCAAACTGGCGCGACGCGCACCGATCTGGTTGCGGCCATGCTGGCGGTAGTCAATCGTCGGATCTTCCAGCATATCCATCTGGCCGAACACCGCGGCGACCATCGCCAGCCACTCGTCGTGAATCCAGCCGGAGCCGATCGGCAACGCCATTTCGAGCAAGCTGCGGCGGATGGCGCAGGTTGCCCCTGTGACCGTGTTGCGCATCAAGAGCACATCCAGAGCGCGCCCCTCATGGATGCAGTGAATCTCGACCGAATGCATCACCAGCGCCTGACTCAACCGCATCCCAAGCGATACGCCATGGGCATTGATCAGACAAGCGTCGCTGTGCAACAACAGCAAGGAAGGCTGGACATCGAAACGCTGGAGCGTGCGAGCCACCCGATCCGGATGCCAGCGATCGTCCTGATCGCTCAGCAACACGATCTCGGCACGACAATCTGCCAAGGTCTCGGCGAAGTTACGCACATAGCCCACATTACGCGGGTGACGGCGAATGCGTACGCTTACCGACAGCGCCAGCGCACGCTGTTGGAATCCGCACAAGATTGCTTGCGTTCCATCACTGGAACCGTCATCGCCGATAACGATCTCACCCGGCAACACCGTCTGCGCCAAAATGCTATCAAGTTGCGTTTGCAGAAAAGATTCGCCATTGAACGTGCATAGCGCAACACTTACACGCGGACATAAAACCTGCTGTGCTGCGGGCATCATCTAATTAGTTAAAAAAATAATATCGAAGCACGATGGTAGCAGAGAAGATTATTCGCACCACACATCCGCCGATCACCCAATCCCCCGCGCTGGCAAGCACCGTATAGACACACGGCGCGCATATCGGAATCACTGTGGCAACTGTGAGCTGACCGAATCGGTCGACGCCTGCCACATCAACGGCTGCGGATGGAAAGGACGCGGCTGCACCCCCAATAGGCGCAACAATGGGCCATTATCGGCGATCAGATCCTGCTGCAATCGCGACACCGGACCACGGGCGCGTGGCAGCAACACCGGCAGCCAACACAGCAAGACATGCGGAAGCCACAGTGGCAAGGTCCACTGCGACAGGCTGCGGCGGACACGCTCGAACATGATTTGATACGGCAGCCGTTCACCTCCGCCGATCTGCAATATCTGCTTGGATGCGGCAGGCGTTTGCAACGCCTGCATGACTGCCAGCGCGATGTCGTCGGCATGCACTGGTTGGCGCAGTCCTTGCGCCATGGGAATCGGAAATATGCCAATACGCATCGCCCGCCGCGCGATCGGGGTCAGGCTCTTGTCCATGCCTGCACCATAGATTAGCGTTGGGCGCAGAAGCGTCCAGGCAATCCCCAAACGCTGACATTGTGCAATCACGCTCTCCTCGCCTGCCTTCAGTCGTGCTACCAAGGCACGTTCGGCGACATCCTCCGAAGTCCGTTTGGTCAATACACTCATCGAACTAGTTGCGACAAGCCTCAGCGCAGGCGCCTGCTCGAATTGCTGCAACCATGTCGCCAATGCATCAAGCGGCGCGAAACTGACGATTGCCTGCACGGGTGCATCCGGCAATGGCAGCGTTTGCGGTAAGCAAGCACGCACCCAGGTCACGCCCCGCTGTGGTGCGCGCTTACAGCGACTCGCTGCCCAGACATCTATGTCCGCATGGAACAGCCGTTGCAACAAAAAATGACCAATTTGGCTGGTAGCACCGATTACCACGACAGTCATAGGGAATGAAAGCGAGGATGCATATCCGATGACTGTATCACAATAAGCCCTGGAACCCGGCAGGGCGGTGACCTGAGTGCGAACTTTTTTGAACACGTTCTAAAGAGAAGCCTCAAGATGCTAGCGCTGCGGAAACACGCTGCGTAGCCGCTGCTGGAATCCAACCAGTTCCGGCGTACCCGGATCGATCGCACGGGCATGCTGCAATGCCTCGTAGGCGAATGTAGCATCGCCACTGCTGAGACGTTCATCGCCGAGCGCAAGCCAGCGCTGCGCCAAACGCCGCCGCGCCGTCGCCACGCCCGCGCCATTGGGCGCCAACGCGCGCCAGGCGTCGTAGCACGCGCTTGCCGCCAGCACCCGGTTACCGCGCAATGCATCGTCGAAGCACTGCCGCAACATCACCGACACGCGTTGCTCGGCCGCACGCACCTGTGCATCGCGCGGCGCCAGCACCTGCGCCGCCCGCAAACTGTCATAGGCGCTGGCCCCGGGCGGTGTCAGCCAATCGCCACGCGCCTCGGCAGCCTGCAGATCGGCCAGCACGCGTTGCAGGCGACGATTGCGTTCAGTCGGGGACAAACGCGTCGCCTGAGTCTGCCACGCCCGCCGCAACACCTGCCGTGCATCGGCCAGCGCACGGTTGTCCGGCGCAAGCGCTTCGCCCTTGCGCAAGGCGCGCTCGGCCTCGACGAAACGGAAATCGGCAGCGGCACGGGTCACTTGCAGCGCATAGGCTGCGGCGACCCGCTCGATCCCATCACGCGCGCCTGCGGCATCCGGCACCGCTTCACGCCACCGCACGAAGGCGCGTGCCGCCGCGTCCAGATGCTGCCGGTGCAGCGCCTGTTCGGCGTCGCGTTGCAGCGTGTCCAGCGCCTGGTTCAACGCAGCCTCCGTCTCCGGCAACTCCACGTGGCCGGGGTCGTAACCACGGGCGCGCTCCACCAGGGCCGCGGCCGCCGCCAGATCGCCACGTGCCAACGCGTCGCGGGCACGCTGCAGCAATTCCGACAGCGCATCCTCGCGGCCCTCCAGGGCTTCGGTGCGCCCAGGCGCGAACGCCAGCACGCGTTGGTACAACGGCAGGGCCGCATCCGGCGCGCCGTCCAGGCGACCGTCACGACGCGCTTGTGCCGCCTGTTGCAACAGATGGGCGATTCCGGCATGCGCGGCTTCGCCTGCATGCAATGTCGCCTCGATGTGATCGGCATCGGCGCGCGGCACTTGCAATTCGCGCGCCAACGCCAGCGCCGCGCGCGCCTGCGCATAACGACCGGCAGCCAGCGCCGTGCGCGCCTGCCCCAAGGCCGCCTGACCCGTCGCGGCCAGCCCGTTGCGCGCCTGCATCCGGTCGCTGTCCAGCGCCAGCGCGGCCTCGAAGCGTTCGCGTGCCCCACTGCCATCGGACGCCGTCAGCCGACCCGCGTGCAGTGCGGCACGGCCCTGGTCGAGCAATTGCTGGATCCGCGTTTCCGGCCAGATCAGGTCGGCGAGCGGGCGCCGGAACAGCACCAGCGCCGCAGCCGCCAACAGCAGCAACGCCAGCGCCAAACGCCAGATGCGGCGGTCGCGCCACAGCGGCACCGACCGCCACCTGCGTGGGGATACCTCTCTGCGCTGATCCGGCGGCATATTCACCACACAAGCTTAGCGCTGGTGCGATGAGGAATGCCTATGCATGCGGCTGCGCCAGCGCACAGTGCTTGCTGGCGACGCGATCGGAATCGGCACTACGCCAACCCACAACGCCAAACAACTCAGCCCAATCGCCGCGCCTCGTGCACGCCCGGCAGCGCATCGAGCTTGCCGAGCAAGGTGGACAATTGCCCGTAATCGCCGACTTTCAGCCGCAACCGCAATTGCGCGCGACCGCTGTCGCGCAGGTTGTCGCTGTTGATCTCCAGCACGTGCGCCTCTTCTTGCGCGATCAGATTGGTGATGTCCTTGAGCAACCAGCGCCGATCCACCGCCCGCACCAGCACATCGACCTCGTAACCGCCTCCGGCCTGTCCCCATTCCACCGGCAGCACCCGCTGCGGATGGCTGGCGGCCAGCCGCGCAAACGCGGCGCAATCGCGGCGGTGCACGGTGACACCACGGGTCCGGGTCAGATAGCCAACAATCGGTTCGCCGGCCACCGGCTGGCAGCAGCGCGCCAGTTGCACCAACAGATTGCCCACCCCTTGCACGGTGAACTTGGAATTGCCCAGGCCCGTGCGGCGCGCGGTCGGCCTTGGCAAGGTCGGCGCAAGCGGTTGCGCCGCCGCGCGCTCGGCCTCGTGCAAGGCACGCCCGATCTGGCTGGGGCCGACATCGCCCAACGCCACCTGGATATAAAGCTCCTCGACGCTATCGGCATGGAATTTCTTGGCGGCCGGCAGCAGATCGGCGTGTTGCAGCCCCAGGCGCTTGAGTTCGCGCTCCAGCAACTCCTTGCCGGCCTGCACGTTGCGCGCACGATCGAGCTTGTGGAACCAGGCGCGCACCTTGTCGCGCGAACGCCCGCTGGCCAGGTAGCCATTGGCCGGCAACAACCAATCGCGACGCGGCTCGGCCTCTTTGCCGGTCAGGATCTCGACCCGGTCGCCGCTGCGCAACTTGTGGGTCAGCGGCACGATACGGGCGTTGACCTTGGCGCCACGGCAGCGGTGTCCGACCATGGTGTGCACGTGATAGGCGAAATCCAGCGGGGTCGCACCCTGTGGAAGATCGATCACTTCGCCCATCGGGGTCAGCGCATAGACCCGGTCCTCCACCAACTCGGCATCGAGTGCGCCGGCCAGCCCGCCCTGCTCGCCGTCCTGCGAATGCTCCAGCAACTGCCGCATCCAGGTGATTTTGCGGTCGAAAGCCTTTTCCGCGCCCTTGCCCCCCTCTTTGTACTTCCAGTGCGCGGCGACGCCCAGTTCGGCTTGCGCATGCATCTCGTGGGTACGGATCTGCACCTCGATCGTGCGCCCTTCCGGGCCGACCACGGCCGTGTGCAGCGAGCGATAATCGTTGGCTTTTGGCCGGGCGATGTAGTCGTCGAACTCGCTGGGCACCGGCACCCACAGCGCATGCACCACACCCAAGGCGGCGTAGCAGGCAGCGACATCGTCGACCATCACCCGCACTGCGCGCAGGTCGTATAGTTGATCGAAGGCCAGACGCTTCTTCTGCATCTTCCGCCAGATGCTGTAAATGTGCTTGGGCCGGCCACTGATCTCCGCGCGCAGCCCCTGCACGGCCAGCGCCTTGGACAGCGTCTTCTTGACCGCTTCGATATAGCGTTCGCGCGCCAGCCGACTTTCGTCCACCTCGCGGGCGATACGCCGGTAGGTGTCCGGTTCCAGGTCGCGGAATGCAAGATCCTCCAGCTCCCATTTCAGCTGCCAAATGCCCAGGCGGTTGGCCAGCGGCGCATGGATATCGCGGGTCAGTTGCGCCAGCGCACGACGCTGTTCTTCGCTCGCCTTATCGGCCACACGCATCTGCGCCAGCTGCCGCGCCAGCAAAATCGGCACAACGCGCAAGTCCTGCACGATCGACAACAGCAGCCGACGCAGCCCCTCGCTGTTACGCCCCGCCTCGCGCCCGGCGTGCAACGCCCAGACCTGGTCGGCGGCATCCTGGGCATCCAGCAAGGCGGCCACCGCCTGCGCACGCGCCGCCGGTGCGACCGGCAAGTGCGGCAAGTGCGCACGCAATGCCGGCACATCGAACAACAGTGCAGCCAGAAGCGCCGCATCGTCCGCCGACAACAACGCCAACGCATCAAGGGTATCGGCCAACACCGGCCAGGGCAGTCGCGGCAGCGGCTCGGACTGCGCCTGCCAGGCTTGCAACAACGCCTGGCGCAACGCAGGCGCCAGCGTCGCCGCAGCCGGGCGCTGCAGTAACGCTTCCAGACCGGTATGAGGTGAGTGATTCAAGGCCTGGCGAGAATGAGCAAACGATGCTGTCTACACTAGCGCGCTTGTCCGTGTTCTCACAATTGCGCCCTGCCCAAGGCCATCGCCACCGCTCCCACATCGGCAGCATGTACGTACCGCAATCTCACTGTGGCCGGCTTGCGACTTGGGTCGTTCTCACGAAAATTTTACATGCCCGGCAGCAGGGGAAGCCTATCCTCGGAACGGCGTCAACATCTGCACTTAGCGCATAAGCGCATTGCTGGGCCCCGATCAACTCAAGGCGTCACTGCGTGCAATCGATGCGCGCCTGTCCCACGGCCAACACCCGTTCCACGCGCTGTTGCACAACGGATGCCTGAATCGCTGCCAAGTCCAGGCCTAGGCGCTCAACCGCTACGAATACCAGCGCTGCATCCCGCCGAAGGACGCGGCGATTCTTGCGCGAATGGACGACCCGGCGCTGCGCCGGATCTGGCGTCAACGCATCGTCGACCACGAATGGCAGCGCCGAGAGCGAAAGCGACATCGCCCGCTAGCTGCACCTGACCGATGCACTGAGCCTGGACCGCCTGACAACTGAGCCGGGGCAGCGTCGGCGATCGCCGCGATCCACCCCCACTACCGCACGCATCATGGCTTGCCACTACACTAGAACGCATTCCACTGCTGGATTTCCCCCATGTCCCTCGTGCGCCTGACTCCCCTGCTCCTGTGCGCGGCGCTCGCCGTGTCCACCATGCCGGCGCACGCCCAGCGCAACGTATCCGGCGACCTGCAAACGCAGATGTCGCCGCAGGCGTTCAAGGCCGCCGGTCTGGACAAACTTTCGCCACAGGAACTGGCCGCGCTGAACGCATGGTTGCAAGGCAACCTCGCCAAGGAAACCACCGCGGCGCTGGAGAATGCCAAAGAAGAAGGCCGCCGCGAAGTGATTTCCAAGAATCGCGGCTTCTTCGATTTCGGCACTAAGGAGCCGATCGAAAGCACGCTGGCCGGCGAATTCACTGGCTTCGCCAAAGGGCGTCATTACCTGCTGGCCAACGGCCAGGAATGGGAACAGACAGAACCGGCCAGCCTGCCCGGCGTGCACCGCAGCGCGCCGAAGGTGAAAATCGTCCCAGGCATCATGGGCGTGTGGTATCTGCAGATCGACAGCTACAACACCCGGGCCAAAGTCCGCCGGGTGAAATAGGGACGCGGACCGTGCGCCTGCCCTCCGCGCCTGGCCTGGCCGATGCCTCGCACAGCCTGACCGATGCGCTGCGTCGGCGGATACGCGCCAGCGACGTGTGGTTCATCGCACTGGCGCTGCTGGTCGGTCTGATCGCCGGCCTGCTGACCCTGCTACAGAGCAATCTGGCCCACGGCGCACAGGCCTGGCTGTACGGCCTGGATACCGATGCGCGACTCAGTGCGGTATCGGAGCTGAGCACGAGCCAGTTGCTGGTGCTGCCGCTGGGCGGGCTGGTCGTCGGCCTGTTGGGTATGGCCGCACGCGCGCGCAAACGCCAGTTGATCGACGCCGTCGAGGCCAATGCGCTGTACGGCGGACGCATGTCGATGCGCGACAACCTGATCGTCTCCGCACAGACCCTGCTGTCCAATGGCTGCGGCGCTTCGGTCGGATTGGAAGCGGCGTACACGCAGATGGGCGCGGGTTCCGGCTCGCACCTTGGCCGCATCCTGCGCCTGCGCCGCGCCGACATCCGTACCCTGGTCGGCGCCGGGGCCGGAGCGGCCATCGCCGCAGCATTCGGCGCACCGCTGGCTGGCGCGTTCTATGCATTCGAGATCGTGATCGGCGCGTACTCCCCATCGGCGCTGGCGCCGGTGGCGGTGGCCTCGCTGGGCGCGGTGTTCGTGGCCCAGGCGAGCGGAGTACAGCCGTACCTGCTGCCAGCAGCAGCGACAGCGGCGCTGGAGCCGCGCGACTATGCGCTCTATGCGCTGTTGGGCGTGCTGTGTGCGCTGCTGGCAGTGGCGGTGATGCGCCTGATCGCCACGATCGAGCAGACTATCAATCGCAGCCCGCTGCCGCGCTGGGCGCGGCCGATGGCCGGTGGCGCACTGCTGATTCCATTGGCGATGATCACTCCGCAAGTGTTGTCGTCCGGCCACGGCGCCCTGCATCTGGATCTGACCAGCCCGACCTCGCTACGCTGGTTGGGCGTGCTGTTGCTGCTCAAGTGTCTGGGATCGGGTATCTCGCTCGGTTTCGGCTTCCGTGGCGGCCTGTTCTTCGCCTCGCTGTTCATGGGCTCGTTGGTCGGCGGTTTATTCGCCGGCGTGTTGAACCTGAGCAGCGGCATAGCGCTGATCGACGGCACCGCCGCCTCGCTCGCCGGGATGGCGGCTATGGCGGCCGCGGTGATCGGTGCACCGATGACGATGGCGATGCTGGTGCTCGAAGGCACGCATGATTTCGTGCTGGCCAGCGCGGTGATGGTCGCGGTTCTGGTGGCCAACACCATCGTGCGGCAAATCTTCGGTTACTCGTTCTCCACCTGGCGCCTGCACCTGCGCGGCGAGACCATCAAGAGCGCACGCGACGTGGGCTGGCTGAAGCATCTGAACGCCGGACACATGATGCGGAAGGACGTGCATCCGCTCGCTGCCAACACCAAGCTGGCGGAGTTCCGCCGCCGCTTCCCGCTGGGATCGGGCACCCGGGTCGTGCTGGAGGACGCGCACGGCCACTATGCCGGACTGGTGACCCTGGCCGCCGTCTATGCCGACGGGGTAAACACCGAGGCGGCGATCGTCGACTATGCGGGCAACCGCGACGTCGCCCTGCGCACCGACACCGATGTGGTCACCGCGATGCGTCAATTCGACCTGACCCAGAGCGACGAACTGGCGGTGGTCGACGAACAAGGCAAAGTACTGGGCGTGCTAAGCGAAAGCTTCGTGCGCAAACGCTATGCCGAAGAACTGGACAAGCGCCAGCGCGAACTGATGGGCGAACGGGTGGACGACGAGTAAACATGCCGCCGACCTTGCGCTTCAGCGCAAAGCCGCCACGCGCTGCGCCAACTTCTTCGCCGAAATACCGGACTTGGCGCCCAATTCCTGCGCGAACACAGAGACCCGCAATTCTTCCAGATCCCAGCGCAGCGCCTGCCACTGCGGATCGTCACGGCGCCCAGCCACGGCAGCCTCCGTCAGGACATCGACGAAGGGCTTGAGTTCCAGCATCCGCGCCTGGTCGCGCGCCGGATCGCGTTTGGCACGTTCGGCGCGCAGTAGCATCGCGCGCAGATAGCGCGGAAATTGCGCCAGCGCGTGAGCGGGCGTCTCGCGCAGGAACCCAGGCGGCATCAGTGCCGCCAGTTGCGTCCTCATGTCGTCCAGATTACCGCTGGCCCAGCCCATCAGCGGCGATTCCAACTGCGGTTTCAGTTCCGCCGCCGCGCTCATGATCGCCTCAGCCAGCTTCAGCCGTTCCATCGCTTCGCCGAATAGCTGCTTGGCGACGGTGTCGCGACGCTGGGCGAAGCTATCGGCATCGCGGATCGTGTCCAACCCCTGCTCCAGCAGCGCGTTCAACGTCGCGTCCACCAGATCCCCGCGCAGCCGCTCCTGCGATTCGATCGCCGCGTACAGCAGGCTGGTCTTGGGCGACACCGGCAATTGCTTGCGCGCCTGTTTGAGCTTATCGGTCAGGGCGATCTCCAGCAACCGTCGCACGCCGCGCGGGTGCTCCGCCTCGGCCTGCGCGCAATCGGCGAAAATGCGCAACGCCACGCTATCGCCCTCGTCCACCAGCGCCGGATATGCCGGCACCCCGGCTTCGCCAGGCACATGCAACGGGATCGGTGTCAGCGGAAACTCGCGCAGCCCGGTCGCTGCCATCTCACGACCGGCACGCGCCGCGAATGCACGCCCGGCACGGTCGCCGAAGCGCGCCCGCAACTCCTCCAGATCGCGCGATTCGGCCAGCACCTTGCCCGCCTCGTCGCGCAGACGCAGATGCATGTGCAGGTGCGGCTCCAGCGCGCTTTCGTCGAAGTCCAGCGGGCTCAGTGGCACGCCTGTCGCGCGCTGCAGAAACCGCGCCAGTTCGCCGCGTAGATCATCGGCACTGGGTTGAGCGAACGCCTCGTGGAAGGCGCGCGCAAAGTCCGGCGCGGGCACATAGTTGCGCCGTAGCGCCTTGGGCAAGCTGCGAATCAGCGCGGCGGCCTTGTCGGCGACGAAGCCCGGCGCCAGCCACGACAGCCGTGCCGGGTCCAACGCGTTGAGCAGGTGTACCGGCACCTCCAGGGTCACGCCATCGTCGGCAGCGCCCGGCTCGAAGCGGTAATGCAGCGCCAACCGCGCATCGCCCAACGCGAAATACTTGGGATAACGGTCGGCCGCGCTACCCTCGCCCGGCAACAAATCGACCAAGGACCAGTGCAGCGCGCGGCGCTGTTCGGGCGACAGCGCATTCCACCAGGCGTCCAGGCCGGTGGCGGAATGAATCTCGGCAGGAATCCGGTCCAGGTACCAGCGCGCCTGCCAATCCTCGTCGGCCACGATGCCGGCACGCCGCAGTTTGGCTTCTTCTTCGTGCGCCTGCGCCAGCACCTTTTGGTTGTCGACGACGAAACTGGCGCGGGTGTTGATCTCGCCCGGCACCAGCGCCTGACGCACGAACAGATCATGCGCAGCCGACGGATCGATACGCCCGTAGTGCACAGGCTTCTTCGGCGCCAGCACCAGCCCGAACAAGCTGATCTGCTCGGAGGCCAACACCTGACCTTGCGCACGCGACCAGTGCGGGTCGAAATGCTTGCGCGCCAGCAAGTGCGGCACCTCGGCGATCACCCAATCCGGTTCGATCGCCGCATTGGTCAGACCCCAGATCTTTTGCGTGTCCAGCAGTGTCGCCGGCAGCACCCACGGCGGCGGCTTGCGCGCCAGCATCGAGCCGGGAAACAACGAGAAACGCCGCTGCCGCGGCGCCAGAAAATCGCCTTTCTCGGTGCGGTGGCCAACCTGGGTCGGCAGCCCGGCGAGCAATGCGCGATGCAGCGACTGGTAGGCCGCGGCGCGCACGCGCTCGCTGGCGCGCGGCGTCTCGGCCTCTCCAATCGGTGCGGCCGCACGGGTGTCACTCGGCGTGGGTGCGAGCGTCTGCGATGCGCCGCGTCCCTCGCGCGCCAGCCGCGCAGCACGATGCAATTGTCCTCGGGTCATGCGCGCCGCGGTTTCCGCATCGCGCGCCGGCGCTGGCGCGGCAGCAGCGGCCAACAACGGTTGCAGCGACGCAGCCGCGGGTTCCTCGCTCCAGCCCAGCTCGGCGCACAGCAGGTGCAACTGGCGGTGCAATTCGCGCCACTCGCGCATGCGCAGGAAACCGAGAAAATGCCGTGCGCACCAGTCGCGCAGTTTGGATTGGGTCAGTTCCTCGTGCGCTTGCCGGTAGCCGTCCCACAGGCGCAGGATGCCGACGAACTCCGAGCGCGCATCGGCGAATTTGGCATGTGCATTGTCCGCCGCTTCGCGCGCTTCCGGTGGCCGCTCGCGCGGGTCCTGGATGCCCAGGAACGCGGCGATTACCAGCATCGGCCGCAGGCAACCGTGCTGCTGCGCCGCCACCAGCATCCGCGACAGTTTCACGTCCACCGGCAACCGTGCCATCTTGCGGCCGATCTCGGTGAGCTTGCGCACACCGTGGCGGTCGGGTTCGCCGACTGCGCCCAGTTCCACCAGTTGCTGCCAGCCATCGGCCACGGCGCGCTCGTCCGGCGGCTCCAGGAACGGAAAGTCTTCCATGCGCCCCAGCCCTAATTGCAGCATGCGCAGGATCACCCCGGCCAGGCTGGAGCGGCGAATCTCCGGATCGGTAAACATTGGCCGTGCCTGGAAATCGGCCTCGGCGTACAGGCGGTAGCAGATGCCCTCGGCGATACGCCCGCAGCGGCCCTTGCGCTGGTTGGCGCTGGCTTGCGAAATCGGCTCGATATGCAGCCGATCCAGCTTTTGCCGCGGACTGTAGCGCTTGACCCGCGCATACCCCGGATCGACCACGTAGCGGATCCGTGGCACGGTCAGCGAGGTCTCGGCGACGTTGGTGGCCAGCACCAGCCGCCGCCGCGGGCCGGGATTGAACACCCGATCCTGATCGCTGGCGGACAACCGCGCGTACAGCGGCAACACCTCGGTTTCGCGGTACTTGCGCCGTTCCAGCGTCTGGTGTGCGTCGCGGATCTCGCGTTCGCCGGGCAGGAACAGCAGCACATCGCCGCGCGGGTCCAGCCGGGTGATTTCGTCCACCGCCGCCAAGATCGCCTCGTTGACCGTGCGCTCGCCGGCGCTGTCGCCGTTGGCATCGGTGTCGCCGCTTTCGTCTTGCAGCGGTCGGTAGCGCACTTCCACCGGATAGGTGCGGCCCTCCACGCCGATCACCGGTGCATCCTCGAAGTGCGCAGCGAAGCGCGCGGTGTCGATCGTGGCCGAGGTGACAATGACCTTCAATTCCGGGCGTTTGCGCAGCAATTGCTTGAGATAACCGAGCAGGAAATCGATATTGAGGCTGCGTTCGTGCGCCTCGTCGACGATGATCGTGTCGTAGCTGGACAGCCAGCGGTCACTGGCAATCTCGGCCAGCAAGATGCCATCGGTCATGAACTTGATCCTGGTCTGTTCGCCGACCCGATCATTGAAGCGCACCTGGAAGCCGACCGTTTCGCCCACCGGCGTGCGCAACTCCTCGGCCACGCGGGCAGCGACCGCGCGCGCGGCGATGCGCCGCGGCTGGGTGCAGCCGATCATGCCGGCGGCGCCGCGACCGGCAATCAGGCACAACTTCGGCAACTGCGTGGTTTTGCCCGAGCCGGTCTCGCCGGCGATCACCACCACCTGATGCGCGCGGATCAACGCGACGATCCGCTCTGCCTCGCGCGCGATCGGCAATTGCGGATCCAGCACGATGGCCGGCTGCGCCGCCGCGCGTGCCGCGCAGCGCGTGCGCGACGCGTCCAGCGCCTGTTCGAACGCACTTTCCAACGCGGCATTGCCAGGCGCAGCCTGCCAGCGCGACCATAGGCCGAGCAGACGCCCACGGTCGCGGGTCAGGGCGCCGTCGATCGCCGCACGGCGTTCGCGCAGGCGCGCGACAAGGGGATGTTTCTCGATCGCGTTCATCAATCAGATGCCATTGGACATTGAATCAGCGTGCATGCTTTAGTCTGTCTATTGTGACGCCATATCTTCCGTAACCCTCATGAGGATCCCACCATGGCAAAGCGCAAGACCCACGACAAGATCAAGCACTCCCCCGGCAAGGCCACGGCCGAACAAACACTTACGGCTCTGGCGCCGTCCGCGCCCAACATCGATATCGGGATCGGCGGCGGCGATCGCAAGAAGATCGCCGAGGGACTGTCGCATTTCATGGCCGATGCCTTCACCCTGTACTTAAAGACCCACAATTTCCACTGGAATGTGACTGGACCGATGTTCAATTCGCTGCACTTGATGTTCGAGACCCAGTACACCGAGCAGTGGGCGGCGCTGGACAATGTCGCCGAGCGCATCCGCGCACTGGGCTTCAATGCGCCGGGGTCGTACAAAGAGTACGCCGCGCTGACCTCGATCCCGGAAGAAACCGGCCTCAGCGACAGCGCCGACTGGCGCGAAATGGTGCGCCAATTGGTCGTCGGCAACGAGGCGGTATGCCGCACCGCGCGCAAGGCGCTCAAGACCGCCGACGACGTCGGCGACGATCCATCGGTGGACATGCTGACGCAACGCCTGCAGACCCACGAAAAATACGCGTGGATGCTGCGCTCGCTGCTGCAATAAGCGCACACAGCCACGTCTGCCAGACGGGCGTGGCCCTTCGGGAATGCTGGCCCAACGACGCACCGCGCCCGGCGCGCCACTGAGCTGCTTGACCTACGCGGTATCCTAGGCAGATGCCTTCCCCCGCCCACGCTTTGCTCAGCCGCGTTTTCGGCTACGACCAGTTCCGCGGCCCGCAACAGGACATCGTCGAACATGTCGCCGCCGGGCACGATGCACTGGTGCTGATGCCGACCGGCGGCGGCAAGTCGCTGTGTTATCAAATCCCCTCGCTGTTGCGCGAGGGCACCGGCATCGTGGTCTCGCCGCTGATCGCGCTGATGCAGGACCAGGTCGAAGCGCTGCACCAGGTCGGCGTGCGCGCCGAATACCTCAACTCCACCCTGGATGCAGAGACTGCGCAACGCGTCGAACGCGCCTTACTTGCCGGCGAACTGGATTTGCTTTACGTGGCACCGGAACGGCTACTGACACCGCGCTTCCTGTCGTTGATCGAACGCAGCCGCATCGCTCTGTTCGCCATCGACGAGGCGCACTGCGTGTCGCAGTGGGGCCACGATTTCCGCCCGGAGTACCGCCAGCTCACCGTGCTGCACGAGCGCTGGCCGCAGACCCCGCGCATCGCCCTGACCGCCACCGCCGATCCGCCGACCCAGCGCGAGATCGCCGAACGCCTGGACCTGACCCAGGCGCGCCACTTCGTCAGTTCCTTCGACCGCCCCAACATCCGCTACACCGTAGTGCAGAAGGACAATGCCCGCCGGCAATTGCTGGACTTCCTGCGCGGACACCGCGGCAGTGCCGGCATCGTCTACTGCCTGTCGCGACGCAAGGTCGAGGAAACTGCGGATTTCCTGGTCCGGGAAGGACTCAATGCCCTGCCCTATCACGCCGGACTGCCTGCCGACGTCCGCGCCGAACACCAGCGCCGCTTCCTGCGTGAGGAAGGCATCGTGATGTGCGCCACCATCGCCTTCGGCATGGGCATCGACAAACCCGACGTGCGCTTCGTCGCCCACATCGACCTGCCCAAATCGCTGGAAGGCTACTACCAGGAAACCGGCCGCGCCGGCCGCGACGGCGACGCCGCCGAAGCCTGGCTGTGCTATGGCCTGGGCGACGTGGTGCTGCTCAAGCAAATGATCGAACAGGGCGAAGCCGGCGAGGACCGCAAACGCGTGGAGCGACGCAAGCTCGACCAACTGCTTGGCTACTGCGAATCGCTGCAGTGCCGCCGCCAGGTACTACTGGCCAGCTTCGGCGAGACCTACCCACAGCCCTGCGGCAATTGCGACAACTGCCTGCAACCGGCCGATGCCTGGGATGCCACCGTGACCGTGCAGAAGGCGCTCAGTTGCGTCTACCGCAGCGGCCAGCGCTTCGGCGTAGGCCACTTGATCGACATCCTGCGCGGCAACGCAGGCGAAAAAATCAAACAGTTCGGACACGAACGCCTCAGTACCTATGGGATCGGCAAGGACCTGGACATGCGCGCCTGGCGTGGCGTGTTCCGCCAACTGGTCGCCACCGGCCTGCTGGAAGTGTACAGCGACGCTTACGGCGGCTTACGCCTCACCGACGCCAGCCGCCAGGTGCTCAAAGGCGAACGCCAGATCATGATGCGCCGCGAACTGCCCAGTCGCAGCCGCGACCGCGGCGACCGCAGCGGCAGCCCGCGCACCGGCCTGCCGGTGCAGCCACAGGATCTGGGCTTGTTCAACGCGCTACGCGATCTGCGTGCAGGCCTGGCCAAAGAACAAAACGTGCCCGCCTTCGTCATCTTCCACGACAGCACCCTGCGCAACATCGCCGAGCAACGCCCGACCAGCCTGGATGCACTGGCGCGTGTCGGCGGGATCGGTGGCAGCAAGCTGGCCCGCTACGGCCAGCAATTGATCGAGGTGGTACGTGCGCAGGGCTGAGAGTTCAACAGGCCAGACTTGCGAGCACGGCAGGTCATGCAGCCTGCTCTGCGGCACTGCCGACGAACCATGCCACACCACCACCGACAGGCCGGGTTCAACGTCATCTTGGTAGCGTCGGCACATGGTGGAGTTCGCACGTGGCGGCTCCATCCGGCTTTCTTTGCCATGGCGGACGCCCGATGAAACGCAGCCTTCTTCTTTTTATCAGCGCCCTGCTCGCCGGCCCGGTCCTGGCCCAGAGCGCCGCTTCCGGCAACGACAGCGAAGCGGCCAAGCGCAAGCTCGACCTGAGCGTACCGCAGCCACCACCGATCACCTATGGCTCCCAACCCGGCTACAAAGCCGATCCGCCAGGCGCCTACTACGGCGATACCAGCGGCACCTCGGCCTCAGCCCAGAAGGCAGCTGCGAACAGGGCACAGGCCGAAGCGGCACAGGCGCAAGCGGACCGCTGCAACGGCGACCTCCACGGCGGCGTCGCCACCGGCATCGGCTATTCCAAGCAGGGCGGCAACAGCAACTACCAGGCGGCCAATCTGAACATGTGCAAGACCTCCTACAACGACGACGGCAAACCACGGCAGATGGGCATCAGCATCAGCGTCGAGCGCGGTGCAGGTTCGCTATTCGGTCGTGGTTATTATCCAGGAGGGGGCTACGGCCCACCGCCATTTGGCTGGTAACCGCAGGCTTGGTGGTTTGTAAATGGCCTACCGATTCCTACTCAGGTGATGCGGTTAATAAGCTAGCGACTTAGGCCGCGTACTGCGGCGTGCATCTTGCGAGGCTTGGTGCGGGTTGTGCATGTACCTCAATTCCAGCACATGCTGGTGACCTCCTATATGGGGCCCGTCCTGATCGTCAGCCGAATTCACTGGCTTGGCCTAGACTTGGCCACGATGCTGCGAATTCATTTTTTATAGCCGCTGTATGCGCTGAGCGCTCCGGCGTCGGTGACCGCACAGAGATTGACGTACTCAAGCCTAAGGGCGCGGAAGATCGCTATCACTCGCAGATTGCGGAGCGCCCCGATAATTGCGGAGCGGTCTGTTTTGCCGAAACCATTGCAGCGATTGGAGCGGGCGATGGGAATCGAACCCACGTCAGTAGCTTGGGAAGCTACAGCTCTACCATTGAGCTACGCCCGCATTGCCTGTGCAGTCTATGCGTTGGGCCAGTCGTTGCGCAACAAAACGGCGCGATGCGCAGGCAGTACACATGTCGCCGATAGCGTCGATCCAACGCAGGCGCATCCCAAAATAAACGGGCTCCGGCCACGCCGCCTCCCATGGAAGTGACGTAACCAGAGCCCTGGCTGCCACCGTGCGTCTACGCGACGCACGGCGTTAAGTCACCTCATCGCGTCCAACACAACAACGGACACGACAAGCAACACGGTGACCAATCAGAAGCTGCCACCTAGGTTCAAGAACACCGACGTCTCGTGCGCACGCGACTGCGACGTGGTGGTGTCGATGCCGATGTTGCTCTCCAGCCCCCACAGCTTGAGCCGCGCGCCCAGCACCACCGAACCATAATTGCGGTCGAAGTCGATGCCCGGCACCGCGAAGGTGCCCAGGTCGGACATGGTCTGCAACCAAGCGGTGGCTTCATGGTTCTTCTTGAACTCGTGGTCATAGGTGGCCTGCAGGTATGGCTTGACCATCCCGACATCGAGGCTGGCCTTCCAACCGATGCGACCGACCATGGACTCGACACTCTGGTTGTTGTAGCCCAGTGCGCTGAAGTCCGGGTTGCTCTCGGTGTAGCCATCGCGCTTGACCTTCTGCCAGATCGCCGCCGCCACCGGGCCGGTCTTGAAAGGACCTACGCCGAACTCGTAGCCGCCCTGCAGCGCGGCGGTCAAATTGCTGCCATCCGGCGAACCCTTGTGCGCGATGGTGGCCGGACCGAGGTTGACATTGCGGGTGACGTCATAGCGCAGCCAGCTGTAGCTGACCTGGGCGTTGACCCACGCTTGCTCGCCATACCAGCCAGCAAAGCCGCCCAGCGTGGAATCGTCCTGAGTGTACTTGCCGTTGCGATTGCCAAAATCGGCATCGACTCGACCGAAACCACCGAAGCCACCGAACACCCATTCGCCACGCGACCAATCCAGGCCGAACAGACCCGCCGGCGCCATGCCGTCGTACAGGTCGCCGTGCTGATAACGCTGCATGTCGCCGCGCAGGTTGCCCCACCAGCGCAGGCCATCGGCCTCCGGACGGCCATCCACATGCCAGGCGACCTGGTCCGCGCGCGAGCGACCGACCATCTGCGCCGAATGCGTCAGCACCTGTTGCAGACGCGGACCTTCCAGAATCGACAACGTGTACTGGGCCAGCAGTTCATGGGTGTAGCCGGTCGGATGCACGCCATCGGCGAACACATACGTTTCTGGGGCATCGGCGCTGACGTAGGTGGTCGGGTTGCAAGTCAGCGACTGCGCGGTGATCTGCGGCTGACAGGCGGTCCCGGTGACATTGGTGAAGCCGTATGCGGATGGATTGGCGACCACTTCCTCCAGCAAGTGGAAAGTATCCACCGGGATCACCCGCAGTCCGGCACTCTTCAGCCCGGCGAACAACGCCGTGTTATAGGCGCTGGCCAGCGCCGTCCCCTGTGCCATCGCATCGCCACCAGCGGCAATGGCGCTCGGGGTAATACCCAGGTCGGGGATATTGTTGACGATCACGTAACGCGCGCCAGCGCTCTTCAGGCTGGCGACGATGCCCACTTCGGCCGTCACCGCACTGGCGATGGTGGCGGCCACCGGAGCGCCGTCCTCGCTGATCGCGAACAGGTCGTTGGCACCGCCCCACACCGCATACAGCGCATGCGGGTCAGCCTTGCCGCCGGTAGCGGCCAGATAGTTGCTGGTCTGCGTCACCAGCGACGGCGCCACACCCAGGGCCGTGGGATTGTCCACAGCGACGCGGGCACCGCCAGCGGCATAGTCGTCGCCGATCTGGCCATTGCCGTTGGCGGCGGCATTGGTGCCGTAGTGGCGAGCGATGTACTGCGCCCAGACCCAGTCCGGATTCGTGGTGAACTGGCCGGTCACCGCTTGCGCCGAAGCCGGCAGCAATGGACGGTAATAGCCGGCGTCGGTCAGGCTGTCGCCGAAGAACACCGTGCGGCTGTAGGTGGAGTGGGCGAATGCGGGCGCGGCAGCAAGCACGATGGCCATGGCAAGCGACGAACGGAGCGGACGGATAGAAGTCATGAATGCCCTCCAGGGCAAGAACATTTAAATTGTTTGTCGTTAGGGTGGACGAGGGAAAATTGAAGCCGCATGGCAAAATGGTGTGGTTTCAACCTCATCCAGCCACTCACGCGGCGCCTGTGCGTGACGCAAATCGCGCACCGAGGCACATGCTACGAAACCTTAACATGCATATCGAATTGAATGGCAGACAGCGCACGCTGTCACCCGGGAGCACCGTCGCCACCCTGTTGTCCGAGGAAAACCTCGCACAACGTCGGGTCGCGGTCGAAGTCAATGGCACGATCGTGTCGCGAGGCGCACACGCCGACCACGTGCTGCACGATGGCGATCGTGTCGAGATCGTGCACGCGCTGGGCGGCGGCTGAATCGCGATGGCGCACGACGCATCGCGAACTCGGCAGCGCATGTGCGATGGGCGATAATCCGCCGATGAACGCTCACGCCCCACTTGATGCGCTGGTCATCGCCGGCAAACCTTATCGTTCGCGCCTGCTCACCGGCACCGGCAAATTCGCCGATCTCGAACAAACCCGCCTGGCCACCGAGGCCGCCGCCGCGCAGATCGTCACCGTCGCGATCCGTCGCAGCAATATCGGTCAGAGTCCCGGCGAGCCCAATCTGCTCGACGTGCTGCCGCCGGAGCGCTACACCATCCTGCCCAACACCGCCGGCTGCTACACCGCCGAAGACGCGGTACGCACCTGTCGGCTGGCGCGCGAGTTGCTCGACGGGCACAACCTGACCAAGCTGGAAGTGCTGGGCGACCAGCGCACCCTATTCCCGGACGTGGTGCAGACTCTGAAGGCGGCCGAGATCCTGGTCGCCGAGGGTTTCGAGGTGATGGTCTATACCAGCGACGATCCGATTCTGGCCAAGCGCCTGGAAGAAATCGGCTGCGTGGCGGTAATGCCGCTAGCCGCACCGATCGGCTCCGGGCTGGGCATCCAGAATCGCTACAACCTGCTGGAGATCATCGACAACGCCAAGGTGCCGATCATCGTCGATGCCGGCGTCGGCACTGCCTCGGACGCGGCGATCGCGATGGAGTTGGGTTGCGACGGCGTCCTGATGAACACCGCCATCGCCGGGGCGCGCAACCCGGTGCTGATGGCCAGCGCGATGCGCAAGGCCGTGGAAGCCGGACGCGAAGCGTTCCTGGCCGGGCGTATCCCACGCAAGCGTTACGCCAGCGCGTCCTCGCCTGTCGACGGGCTGATCGGATGAAAGCACGCGCATGACCGATCCGTTTTCCAGCGCAGGCGCCAAGACACCGCCCAAGCCGTTCACGGTCGAGGAAGGCCGCCGCCAAGTGCGGAGTTTCGTCTTGCGCCAGGGCCGCTTCACCCCGGCCCAGCAGCGTGCCTTCGATGCGTTATGGCCGCGCTTCGGCCTGGACTACCAGGGTCGGCCGCGCGATCTGGAGGCGCTGTTCGGACGCGGCGCCCCCAAGGTGCTGGAGATCGGTTTCGGCAACGGCACCGCGCTACGGCATGCCGCCCGCCACGACCCAGCACGCGACTACATCGGCATCGAGGTGCATGCGCCGGGTGTAGGGCGCCTGCTCAATGCCCTGGACGAAGACAACGCCGAGCACGTGCGCCTGTACCACCACGACGCCGTGGAAGTGCTGCAGCACGAAATCGACGACGCGGCTTTGGACGAAATCCGCATCTACTTCCCGGACCCATGGCACAAAAAGCGCCACAACAAACGACGCCTGCTGCAACCGACATTCGCCCAATTGTTGGTTCGCAAGCTGCGCGACGGCGGCCGGCTGCACTGCGCCACCGACTGGGCCGACTACGCCGAGCAGATGTGGGACGTGCTCGACGCCACCCCTGGCCTGGTCAACCGCGCCGGGCCACGCGGCCACGTGCCGCGTCCGGACTGGCGACCGCAGACCCACTTCGAGACACGTGGTCAAACCCTGGGCCATGGCGTGTGGGACATGCTGTACGACAAAGCCGAAACAGGAGCCACAGCACAGGTATGACGCGCGTCTGCTCCATGATCCCGCTGCCGACCTACACTGCCGCATGCGCATCGCGCCTACGGTCGCATTGCGCCTGACCACAATCTCCGAGCACAACCCCGCATGGACACCGCGCTGACCCTGACCAACGACATGAAACTCGTTCTCGGGTTAGTCGGCTTCACGATGGCAATGTTCGTGTTCGAACGCATTCGCGCCGACGTGGTGGCCCTGGTGGTCTTGGTGGTCCTGGGCGTCACCGGCCTGATCGCGCCGGAGGAACTGTTCAGCGGCTTCTCCGGCAACGCGGTGATGAGCATCATCGCTACCACCATCCTCGGTGCGGGACTGGAACGCACCGGCGCGCTGAACCGGCTGGCCTCGTGGCTGCTGCGCCGTGCGCGCGGCGTGGAGGAACGACTGATGCTGTTCACCACCGCCATCGCCGGACTCAATTCCTCGTTCATGCAGAACCCATCGGTGATGGCACTGTACCTGCCGGTGGCCGCGCGGCTGGCCGGACGCACCAGCCTGACCCTGCAACGGCTCCTGCTGCCGATCGCCGCGGCGATCGTGATGGGAGGCGCGCTGACCATGGTCGGCACCTCGCCACTGATCCTGCTCAACGACCTACTGCAATCGGCCAACAACAACCTGCCCTCGGGCATGGCCACAATCGAACCACTGCGCATGTTCGCGCCGCTACCGATCGGCGTGGCGCTGTTGTTGGCCTCGCTGATCTACTTCCGGATGCGCGGCGACAAGGTGCTGGCGGAAGAGGAACAGCTAATCAACAACGGCATCACTCCTGCACGCACCGAGAGCTACTTCGCCCACACCTACGGCATCGAGGGCGACGTGTTCGAGTTGATCGTCAGCGCCGACAGCCCATTGGTCGGCATGACCCTGGGCGAAGCCGAGACCATCCACAACGCCCCGCTGCTACTGGCATTGAAAACCGGCAACGATACCCGGCTGGCACCGCCGACGGAGATGCGTATCTGGGTCGGCAGTGTGCTCGGCGTCATGGGCACGCGCCAGCAGGTAACCGATTTCGCGCAGAACCATTTCCTGCGCATGTCCTCGCGCCTGCGTCACCTAGGGGATCTATTCAACCCCAGCCGCGCCGGCATTTCCGAGGCGGTGATCCCACCGACCTCACGCTTCATCGGCAAGAGCGCGGCCGAACTGCGCCTGCGCAAGCAGGCCGGGATCAGTCTATTGGCGATCAACCGCAACAAGCAAGTGATCCGCGAGGATGTCCGCAAAGTGCCCCTGTACGCCGGCGACATGCTGGTATTCCACAGCATCTGGCAGGATCTGGCACAGGCCTCGGAAAGCCGCGACTTCGTGGTGGTCACCGACTATCCGAAGGGCGAGCATCGCCCGCACAAATTCAAGATCGCGATGACGATCTTCGCCTTGACCATCTTGATCGCACTCACCTCCAAACTGCCGGTGGCACTGACCCTGATGACCGGCGTCGCCGGCATGCTGCTGACCGGCGTGCTGCGCATGGAGGAGGCCTACGCTTCAATCAACTGGAAGACCATCTTTCTGATGGCCGGGCTGATCCCGCTGGGCTGGGCAATGGACAGCAGCGGCACCGCCGCCTGGGTCGCAGGCCACACCATTGCACGGCTACCCGAGGGCATGCCCGTGTGGGTTCTGGAAATCGCGTTGGGCTTGCTCACCACCGCATTCTCGCTGGTCATCAGCCATGTCGGCGCCACCATCGTGATGGTGCCGATCGCCGTCAACCTGGCGCTGGCGGCGGGTGGCAATCCCACCGCGTTCGCACTCATCGTGGCGCTGTCGGCCTCCAACAACCTCATGACCGCTTCCAACCCGGTGATCTCGATGATCACAGGCCCGGCCAACTACCAGCCGCGCGAACTATGGCGTGTGGGTGGGCCGTTGTCGCTGATCTATACCCTAGTGGTGGTCCTGATGGTCAACCTGATGTCGATGCACTGGTGGGGCGCGCTTTAAAGCAAGACCACCTGCCCGGCGCGCACGGTCACCGGCACGGCATGCAGGCTCTCCCCGCGACACGGGCCAGAAACGCATTGGCCCGCCTGCAAGTCGAACGCAGCGCCATGCGCAGCACACACCAAGTGACCTTCGCGACTTTTCAAGAACTGACCCGGTGCCCAATCCAGACGTCGTCCAGCATGCGGGCAGACATTCAACCAGGCCCGGACATCGTCGCCATCGCGGTACAGCAGCAGCGACTCGGACTCGCTGCCAAGCCTAGCCTCGACCTCGATCAGTTCGCCGGGGACTAGATGGTGCAAGGACGCAAGCACGGCAGGGGAATCGGACATGGAACGTGGAGCGGGCAGCGACAAGACCCCCATTCTTGCATGGTGACCCCAATGGCAGCCGCGTGCCCATTTCACCCAGGCGAGACATACAACCGATTGAGCGGCAAGCGTTAATTTTTCTATTAACGAATTTTTCACTCCGTCGGATAAAACAGCGCCGATACTGCGCGCCATCGGTTCCAATTGACACAGACGTCTGCCATGCGTGATCGCATCTACAATTTCGACCATCTCCGACAGGTGTTCGCGCCGCGTAAGCCACGCCATCCGCTGGTCAAACTGGTGCTTGGCCTGATTGGCTTGGCAATTCTGGCCGGGCTGGTGTTCGTCAGCGTGTTCGTGGGTGCGGCCATGATCCTCGGTGGCATCGCGATTAAATTAGTGAGCCAACGCGGCAAGCGTCCGGCAACCACGCGCCATCAGGTCGTCGATGGCGAATACCGCGTGGTGCGCAAGCCCGCACTGCCGCTGTAAATAGCCATCGCGTGCGCTGCGCGCATGGTCCCTGCGCGCGCTCGTTCCTCGCTCTGCACGCAAGCATCGGCGCTACACTGCCGCAATTCTTATCGCCGCCAGGGTGTTCGTGCATGCGCGACCTGTTCATCGCCCCCGAGACTCCGCGCGTTCCCGTGCGCGGACAGGGTCTGTTCCCCGTGCATCGCATCTACTGCGTCGGCCGCAACTTCGCCGACCATGCGCGCGAGATGGGCGCCAGTGTCCCGGCCACGAAGGCCGAGCGCGGCCAGCCGACGTTCTTCATGAAACCCGCCGATGCGCTGGTGATCGGCACCGAGACCATCCCCTACCCGCCCGCGACCCAGGAGCTGCACCACGAGGTGGAACTGGTGGTGGCATTGGGGCAGAACGCACCAGCCGGGGTATTGCCGGTGGCAAACGCCACCGCGCTGGTACTCGCTTACGGCGTGGGCCTAGATCTGACCCGCCGCGACCTGCAGGCAACGGCCAAAGCAAAGGGACTGCCCTGGGATATCGCCAAAGGCTTCGACCACTCCGCGCCGATCAGCGAACTGGTCCCGGCCAGCGAAGTCGGCGCGTTGGAAACACGCACGCTGTCGCTGGAAGTCAACGGCCAGATCCGCCAACAATCGCGACTGGAGCAGATGATCTGGAATGTGCCAGAGATCCTGCACGCATTGTCTATGCTGTTCGCGCTACGCGCTGGCGACCTCGTGTTCATGGGCACGCCGGCCGGCGTGGCCGCGCTGCAACCCGGCGACCGTTTCAGCGCGCGCCTGGAAAATGTGGTCGAGCGCCACGGCACCATCGTCGGCTAACCGGCAGCGCAGCCTCGCAGCGCCTGTGCCGGCATGATCGGAGCACGCCGCCGACTGCGCTAGGCTAGCGCTGCGGCGACGGGCCCGCGTCAAAGAAGAGGAACCTCCGATGAGCATGATCCGCGAATTCAAGGAATTCGCCATGCGTGGCAACGTGCTGGACCTTGCAGTCGGCGTGGTGCTGGGCGCCGCGTTCGGCAAAATCGTCACCGCGTTGGTGGAAAAAATCATCATGCCGCCGATCGGACTGCTCGTCGGCGGCATGGATTTCTCACATTGGGCATTGACGTTGAAAGCGGCAACGGTGGACGCGGCCGGCAAGCCGGTGCCGGCGGTGGTGATCGGCATCGGGGACTTCCTCAACACCGTCGTCCAATTCGTGATCGTGGCCTTCGCCATCTTCATGTTGGTGAAAGCGGTCAACCGCATCGCCCGCAAGGAACCGCCGGCAGCCAAAGCCCCAAGCGAGGAAGTGCTATTGCTGCGCGAGATCCGCGATTCCCTCAAGCGCGACACGACACCCCACTGAGGCACCCGCCTGACCTGCGCGACACGGCCTCGCGCCGCGCGGGCTAGGCGTTTGACCAAGCCAATCGCGGTCAGGGAGCTAATTGGTCGACGCCAAGCCGAGACAGCGGCGCCGCACAGGCAGTAAGCTTTTATACCCCGACAGATGACATACAAAGTCCCCTTCGCAACAACGCCAGGACACCTAATGACCACACGACAACATCGCGTGGGCTCAGCGGTGACGCTTCTGGATGTGGCCCGCCATGCGGGCGTGTCACCGATGACCGCTTCGCGTGTAATCAATCGTCATCCGCGCGTGGGCGCCAGCATGCGCGAGCGCGTGGAAGCCTCGATCAAGGCGCTGGGTTACCGTCCCAATCTGGCCGGACGTTCGCTACGTACCGCCGGTCTGGCGCGGATCGGCGTGCTGTACAGTAATCCCAGCGCGGCCTACCTCAACCAGTTCATGCTCGGCATATTGGAGCAAAGCAGCTTGGAGGGCAGTCAGGTTCTGGTGGAAAAAAGCGAGGACAGCGATCGCCAGCACGCTGCCGCCGAGCGCCTGCTCGCCGCCGGTGCCGACGGGATGATCCTGCCGCCGCCACTGTGCGATGCGTGTCAGACCATCGCAGCGCTGGACGCACGCGGCATCCCACTCGTGGCTGTGGCCACCGGCACGCCAATGCGCGGCGTCAGCTCGGTGCGCATCGACGACTACCAAGCCGCGTGCGCAATCACCCGGCATCTGCTGGAACTGGGCCACCGCGATATCGGCTTCATCAGCGGCGACCCCAGTCACACCCCCAGCGCGCTACGCAGCCGCGGCTTCTTCGACACCATGGCCGCAAGCGGACTGACGGTGGAGCCGACACGTCTGGCCGAAGGTCTGTTCACCTATCGCTCCGGACTGCTCGCCGCGAGTAACCTATTGCAGACAACGCCGTATCCGAGCGCAATCCTGTGCAGCAACGACGACATGGCCGCCGCCGCAGTGGCCGTGGCCCACGGGTTGCGCCTGCGCGTGCCCGAGGATTTATCGATCGCCGGTTTCGACGACACGCCAGTCGCAACCACGATCTGGCCCGAGCTGACCACCATCCACCAACCGGTCACCGCGATGGGCCGGACCGCCGTGACGCTGCTGCTCGACGAAATCCGCCAGCACCGCAACGGCCTACCGCATCGCGGCATCCACGAAGTGATGACATATACGCTGGTGTCGCGCGGTTCCACAGCGCCACTCGCTGCGGCACGCGCGCGGCGTTAACGCTGCCCGTGATCGTGGCCAGGAACGAAAAGACATGCAATGGTGTGTCAGCCTCCCGTAAAATTGATCCAGCCATAGCTAGAGGTCTCCGTGCGCACTAGCCACCGAGGAGACCAACGATGCGCAAGAGCAAGTTCACCGAGAGCCAGATCGTCGCCACGCTGAAGCAGGTGGAGGGCGGTCGCCATGTCAAGGATGTATGCCGTGAGCTGGGCATTTCCGAGGCGACGTACTACGTCTGGAAGTCCAAGTACGGCGGCATGGAGGCTGCTGACGTACAGCGCCTTCGAGACCTGGAAACCGAACACGGCAAGCTCAAGCGGATGTATGCCGAGCTTGCGATGGAAAACCATGCATTGAAGGATGTCATCGCAAAAACATTGTAGACCCGGCGCATAAGCGCCCGCTTCTTGCCTGACTCATCGAGCCGCATGGCTGGAGCGAGCGCCGGGTCTGTTCGGTGCTGGGCGTGGCTCGCTCGACGGCACGCTATCGGCGCCGTCCTAATCGGGATGAAGAGGTCATTGCGCTGCTGTCCGAGTTGG
>NZ_MDCB01000008.1 GCF_002939705.1 Xanthomonas albilineans
CCAACTCGGACAGCAGCGCAATGACCTCTTCATCCCGATTAGGACGGCGCCGATAGCGTGCCGTCGAGCGAGCCACGCCCAGCACCGAACAGGCCCGGCGCTCGCTCCAGCCATGCGGCTCGATGAGCCAGGCAAGAAGTGGGCGCTTATGCGCCGGGTCTACAATGTTTTTGCGATGACATCCTTCAATGCATGGTTTTCCATCGCAAGCTTGGCATACATCCGCTTGAGCTTGCCGTGTTCGGTTTCCAGGTCTCGAAGGCGCTGTACGTCAGCAGCCTCCATGCCGCCGTACTTGGACTTCCAGACGTAGTACGTCGCCTCGGAAATGCCCAGCTCATCGTTGGTCTCCTCGGTGGCTAGTCTGCACGGAGACCTCTAGCTATGGCTGGATCAATTTTACGGGAGGCTGACAAGGCAGGCCATCCGTCACCGTGCGACACGCGATGCCCGCGCAGGTCAGTTCGGGCAGGCTGATGAGCGCTCATTCATCCCACCTCTGCATGCCATCACCCACATAGCGAATCGATCATGTGGAACGCGGCCTACACCAACGAAAAAGGCCTCGCACACGCGAGGCCTTTCCGACAGCCTTGCCGCACCGTCGCCGCAACCGGTTTGCGGCGACGACGCAGTGCTCGCGGCTTACTTCACCAGCGAAGCAATCGCCGCGCCCAGGTCGCCCGGCGAACGCACGGTCTTGACGCCGGCCGCTTCCATCGCCGCGAATTTGCCTTCGGCCGTGCCCGAACCGCCGGAGGCGATCGCGCCGGCATGACCCATGCGCTTGCCCTTCGGCGCGGAAGCGCCGGCGATGAAACCGACCACCGGCTTCTTGACGTGCTGCTTGATGTACGCAGCACCGGCTTCCTCGGCGGCACCACCGATTTCGCCGACCATGATGATGCCTTCGGTCTGCGGGTCTTCGTTGAACAGCTTGAGGCAGTCGACGAAGTTCAGGCCGTTGATCGGGTCGCCGCCGATGCCGATGACCGTGGACTGGCCCAGGCCAGCGGCGGTGGTTTGCTTGACCGCTTCATAGGTCAGCGTGCCCGAGCGCGAGACGATGCCGATCTTGCCCTTCTGGTGGATGTGGCCGGGCATGATGCCGATCTTGCACTCGCCCGGGGTGATGATGCCAGGGCAGTTGGGGCCGACCAGCACCACGTCCGGATGCTGCTTCAGCACGTTCTTGACCCGCAGCATGTCCAGCACCGGGATGCCCTCGGTGATGCAGACGATGACCTTGATGCCGGCCGCTGCGGCCTCCAGGATCGCGTCGGCCGCGAACGGCGGCGGCACGTAGATCACCGAGGCGTCGGCGCCGGTGGCCTGGACCGCTTCGCGCACGGTGTTGAACACCGGCAGGCCGATGTGGGTGCTGCCGCCCTTGCCGGGGGTCACGCCGCCGACGACCTGGGTGCCGTATTCCACCATCTGGGTGGCGTGAAAGGTGCCCTGCTGGCCAGTGAAGCCCTGCACGATGACCTTCGTCTTCTTGTTGATCAAAACAGACATGATTCTTCCTAAGTCTCGTGGAGGGTTCAGGCGGCGACGGCAGCGACGGCCTTCTTGGCGCCGTCGTTGATGTCGTCGGCCGGGGTGATGGCCAGGCCGGAGTCGGCCAGCAGCTTCTTGCCCGCTTCCACATTGGTGCCTTCCAGACGCACCACCACCGGCACCTTGACGTCCACTTCCTTAACCGCGGCGATGATGCCCTCGGCAATCATGTCGCAGCGGACGATGCCGCCGAAGATGTTGACGAAAATGGCCTTGACCTTGTCGCTGGACAGGATGAGCTTGAACGCCTCGGTCACGCGTTCCTTGGTGGCGCCGCCGCCCACGTCGAGGAAGTTGGCCGGCGCACCGCCGTTGAGCGCGATCACATCCATCGTGGCCATCGCCAGACCGGCGCCGTTGACCATGCAGCCGATGTTGCCGTCCATGGTGACGTAGTTGAGGTCGTGCTCGCTGGCCTTCACCTCGGTCTCGTCTTCCTGCGTGGTATCGCGCATGGCGGCCAGATCCTTGCGACGGAAGGTAGCGTTGTCGTCGGAGTTGACCTTGCCATCCAGCGCATAGAGGTTCTGGTCGTCCAGAATCGCCAGCGGGTTCAGTTCGACCAGCGACAGATCCTTGTCGTTGAACAGCGCGTACAGCCCGCCCATGATGTTGGCCAGCTGATTGGCCTGCTTGGCGGTCAGCCCCATCTTGAAGCCGATCTCGCGTCCCTGGTAGGGCTGCACGCCTTCGGCGTAGTCCACCACGAGGGTGTGGATCTTCTCGGGCGTGGTGGCGGCGACTTCCTCGATGTCCACGCCGCCTTCGCTGGAGACGATATAGGTGATCGACTTCTGGTCGCGGTCGACCAGCAGCGATAAATACAGCTCCTTGACGATCTCGCCGGCAGTGGTCACCAGCACCAGATTGACCGGCAGTGCCACGCCTGCGGACTGATAGGTGGCCATCTTGGTACCGAGCATCTTGGCCGCGGCGGCTTTGACATCGTCGGTGGTCTTGCAGAACTTCACGCCGCCGGCCTTGCCGCGGCCGCCCGCATGGATTTGGGCCTTGACCATCCAGGGGCCATCGCCCAAGGCATTGGCCGCTTCGACGGCTTCTTCCGGCGTGGACGCGATGCGTCCGGCCGGAACCGGGATGCCGTAGTTGGCAAACAGTTGTTTCGCCTGGTATTCGTGGAAATTCATGCGTCACCGTGGGAGAAGGAACGACCGTCCCGCAGCGACCTGGAGCCTGAATGGCAGCCGGAGACGGTACGGACGGGGCGCCTATTGTCGCCGACCCTGGGCGGCGGCGCAAAAGCGCCAGTGCGCCGACCCCACCGGTCGAGCGCCGCGTATGCGCGTCGGCCATCCGCCATGGCTGGCACGCCCGCACCATGACGGCGGGATCGCCATCCCGAAGCCTACCCCCTCTGCCATCCGCCACGACAGCGACACCCTATACTCGCGCCGTCCACCGCACGTCTGGAGTCCAGCTTGGCCACCAGCGCCTCGCTCATCGATCGCATCAAGTCCATCCCGCGCCGCGAACTGTATTTTTTTGCGCTGTACCGGATCCTGGTCGCCGGGTTGATCGCGGCATTGGTGTTCAGCCCACTCAGCACACTGATCGGCGAACCGCGTTTCCCGCAACTAGCGAACGAGCTGGCCACGGTCTATGTCTTCGTGGCACTGGCGCTGTTGTTATGGGGACGCAACGAACGTCACCTGCCCCCCATCGTGTGCTTCAGCACGGTCACCGACATCGCTGCGGCGACCGTGGCAGCGCATGCGCTGCCCGCCGCCAGCGCCGGTATCGCCATGATGCTGCTGTTCAATATCGCCGCATCGTCCATGATGCTGCGCCTGCGCTGGAGCATGGCGATCGCGCTGACTGCCTCGGCGGCGCTCCTGGCGGAATATCTCTGGACCATCCTGGACAGCGGCAACAACAGCCGCAGCTTGGCCGAATTGGCGATGTTCGCCACCAGCTACCTCGCGGTGGCTTACTTCTGCAATCGCATCGGGCGACGCGCGCGCATCAATCAGAGCCTGGCCGAACAGCGCGGCGCGGAGGTGGCGAACCTCTACGAAATCAACGAACTGATCATCCGTCGCATGCGCACGGGCGTGTTGGTGGTCGACGGCCAGAACCGAGTCACTCTGGTCAACGAGGCGGCCTCGTTCCTGCTCGGCGATACCGACAGTCACAGCGATAACGGCCAACTCAACCTGCTCCGTGCCGCGCCGGAGTTGGCGCGTCGCCTGCAACGCTGGCGCAATGGCTGGAACCAAGAGGAAAGCCCGCTGCAACTATCCCCGGACCAGCCGGAAGTACAACCGCGCTTCGCCCGGCTATTGGCCGAGGGCGAGCTCACCCTGGTGTTTCTCGACGACGCCACGGTAGTCTCGCGGCGCGCCGAGTCGCTGACACTGTCGGCAATGGGCCGCTTCTCGGCGAGCCTGGCCCATGAAATCCGTAATCCACTGGCAGCCATCAACTACGCCTCACAGTTGCTGGAGGAATCCACGGCCATCGACAATGCCGACCGCCGCCTGTTGCAGATCATCCATCAGCAGTGCCAGCGCACCAACGGCATTGTCGAGAGTGTGCTGGGACTGGCCCGACGCGAGCGCTCAAACCCCGAGAATCTAGACTTGGGTGCATTCTCGCGCCGCTTCGTGCTGGACTGCCAACAGGGCCTGTCGATCGAGACCGACAGCATCGAGGCGATCCTTCCGCAGCACCCCGTGCATGCGTTGGTCGATCCCAAACATCTGCATCAAATCCTCAGTGCGCTGGTGCACAACGCACTCAAGTACGGCCGGGTGATGGAGGAACCGGCACGGGTACGGCTGCGCGTCTGCATGCAGGAACGCAACGCCATCGTCGACGTGATGGACCGCGGCCCCGGCATTCCCGAGACAGTGGCGGCACAACTGTTCCGCCCATTCTTCACCACTTCCGAGCACGGCACCGGACTGGGCCTGTACATCGCCCGCGAACTGTGCCGCGCCAACCAGGCGCGCCTGGAGTACGTCCCGGTCCCAGCGGGAGGCGCCTGCTTTCGCGTCACCCTGCCCGGACCACACGCGATGCTGGTGCGCTGAGAGGTGAGAATCGCTTCGCCAACACGCCAGCAACACCGCTAAATTGCCGCCCTCGCTCTTCCTCAACCATCAACCCTCTTTTTGCGCATGAACGAAACCCGAAGCGCCCTGATCGTCGACGACGAGCGCGACATCCGCGAGTTACTGGTCCTGACCCTGGGCAGGATGGGCCTGCGCATCAGCACCGCCGCCAATTTGGCCGAAGCGCGCGAATTGCTGGCGAGCAATCGCTACGACCTGTGCATCACCGACATGCGCCTGCCCGACGGCAACGGCATCGAACTGGTCAGCGAGATTGCCAAGCACTATCCGCACACACCGGTGGCGATGATCACCGCCTTCGGCAGCATGGATCTGGCGGTGGAGGCGCTGAAGGCCGGCGCGTTCGACTTCGTCAGCAAGCCGGTCGACATCCAGATTCTGCGCGGCCTGGTCAAGCACGCGCTGGAACTCAACAACGCAACGCGTGCCGCCGCGCCAGCCCCGGCGCCGGAACATGCCAGCCGCCTGCTCGGCGCATCGGCGGCGATGGAGGCGCTGCGCAACACCATCGCCAAGGTGGCACGCAACCAAGCGCCGGTCTATATCCTCGGCGAATCGGGCGTGGGCAAGGAACTGGTCGCCCGCACCATCCACGAACAGAGCGCACGCGCGGTCGGACCGTTCGTCCCGGTGAACTGCGGCGCGATCCCCGCCGAACTGATGGAAAGCGAGTTCTTCGGGCATAAGAAAGGCAGCTTCACCGGCGCGCATGCCGATCAGGCCGGCCTGTTCCAGGCCGCGCACGGCGGTACCTTGTTCCTCGACGAAGTCGCCGAACTGCCGTTGCCGATGCAGGTCAAGTTGCTGCGCGCGATCCAGGAAAAATCGGTGCGCCCGGTCGGTGCCGCCACGGAAGTGCCTGTGGACGTGCGTATTCTCTCGGCAACCCACAAGGACCTGGCCGACCTGGTCGCCGAGGGCCGCTTCCGCCACGACCTGTATTACCGCATCAACGTGATCGAACTACGCGTGCCGCCGCTGCGCGAACGTGCCAGCGACCTGCCGCACCTGGCCGCGGCGATTCTGTTGCGGCTGGCCAAGAGCCACGGCCGGCCGGCCCCGTTGCTATCCTCCTCCGCACTGGACGCACTGAGCAGCTACGCCTTCCCCGGCAACGTGCGCGAACTGGAGAACATCCTCGAACGCGCCCTGGCGATGGCCGACGACGACCAGATCGATGCCGCGGATCTACGCCTCCCGCAACCCGGCAACAGCGCCCGGGCGGCGGCCGAGGCCGCCCCGGCGCTGCCGCCCGGCGTGGTCGACATCGACCCCGGTTCCTCGGCGCTGCCCTCCTATATCGAGCAGCTCGAACGCGCGGCGATCCAGAAAGCGCTGGAAGAAAACCGCTGGAACAAGACCCGCACCGCCGCGCAACTCGGCATCACCTTCCGCGCCCTGCGCTACAAGCTGAAAAAGCTGGGGATGGAATAGACCCCAGCGGGCCGGTCGCTACAAGGCATACCGCAACGCCGACACGACACCCTGCGTTGCCATCGACATCGCCTGGCATCCAAGGCATGTTGCGCAGATCACACGGCGGAGCGGCGCCCTGTCGCGCGCCGCCCCACTGCGCATCAATCCTTGGTCACGCGGTTGATCTCGGCCAGACTGGTGATGCCATTGCGCGCCTTGAGCAAGGCCGACTGACGCAGATCATTGACCCCGATCTTCTGCGCGGCGCTGGCGATGTCCATCGCGTTACCGCCCTGCAGCACGATCGCGGCGATTTCGTCGTTCATCGGCATCACCTGGTAGATGCCGGTGCGGCCCTTGTAGCCTTCGGTGCATTCCTCGCAACCGACCGGCTCGTACAACTGGATCCCCGCGGCGATGTCCGCTTCGGTGAAGCCTTCGGCCAGCAAGGCTTTATCCGGCAGCTTGACCGGGCGTTTGCAGTTGTTGCACAGCCGCCGCGCCAACCGCTGCGCGATCACCAAGGTCACCGAACTGGTGATGTTGTAAGGCGCGATGCCCATGTTCATCAGACGCGCGATGGTCTGCGGCGCATCGTTGGTGTGCAGGGTGGACAGCACCATGTGACCGGTCTGCGCTGCCTTGATCGCGATCTCGGCGGTTTCCAAGTCGCGGATTTCGCCGACCATGATGATGTCCGGGTCCTGACGCAGGAACGAACGCAAGGCTGCGGCGAAGGTCATGCCGCGCTTGTTGTTCTGCTGCACCTGATTGACGCCCGGCAGACGGATTTCCACCGGGTCCTCGGCGGTGGAAATGTTGCGGGTTTCGTCGTTGAGAATGCCCAGCGCGGTATACAGCGACACCGTCTTGCCGGAGCCGGTCGGGCCGGTCACCAGCACCATGCCGTAGGGCTTATGGATCGCGTCCAGGAACAACTGCTGCTGTTCCGGCTCGTAGCCGAGCTTGTCGATGCCCAGCTTGGCCGCACTGCCGTCGAGAATACGCAGCACGATCTTCTCGCCGAACAGCGTCGGCAGCGTGCTGACGCGGAAGTCGATCTGCTTGTTCTTGGACAGATTGAGCTTGATGCGCCCGTCCTGCGGCACGCGCTTCTCGGCGATGTCCAACTGCGCCATCACCTTCAGCCGCGCGGCGATGCGCTGATTGAGCTTGACCGGCGCCTTGGCCACGTTCTTGAGCAGGCCATCGATGCGCAGGCGCACCCGGTAGTCGTCCTCGTAGGGCTCGAAATGGATATCCGAGGCACCGCGGCGGATCGCATCGATCAGCACCTTGTTGACGAACTTGACCACCGGCGTGTCGTCGCTCTTGGCGTCCATACCGGTGTCGCCGCTGCCGCCGTCCTCGTCACCGCCCACATCGAGGTTGTCCATGCCCTCGTCGTCGCCGCCCAACGCACTGCCGAGCGCATCGTTGCTGGAATGCCACTGCTCCAGCGTGCGCCGGATCTGGTCCTCATCGACCAGGATCGGCTCGACCGTGAGATTGGTATGAAACTTGATGTCGTCCAGCGCCCGGGTCTGGGTGGGATTGCTGATCCCCACGAACAGACGGCTACCGCGCTTGAACAGCGGCAGCACCTGGTGCTTGTGCAGCAGCTCCTCGCTGACCAGCTTCATCGCGTTCTGGCTGGCGTCGAACACCGAGGCATCCAGCAACGGCACACCGAATTCCACCGCATTGGCGGCGGCCAACTGCGCGGCGGTGACCAGCTTCTTCTCGGCGAACCATTGCGGCAGCGGAACCCTGGCCTCGGTGGCCTGGGCCATGGCGGCCCGCGCCGCGGCCTCCTCCAAGACCCCATCCTGAACGAGACGGCGGGCGATGCCGGTGATGCCGACGAGATTGGCTGATATGGCGCTCATAACCGGGACCCTGTATCCAGAGGCGCTATCTTAGCGGTATCGAGCAGAGGACTGATGCCACGTCATCACCACAAAAAACAAACCCGCCTGATGGCGGGCTTGTCGTGACTGGAATGAGGGGCGGACGATTCCGATGGTCGCTCTTTCGATCAGGCACCCGTGCAGGTATTTGGCACATACTTCTGCAAGGCCGTCGTCGTGCAGACCCAGTTCAAAGCACCACCAACGTTATTCGCGGTCAACTTCACTGTCTTGTTTTGTAGATTGGCATTGACACCCGCGGCGTTAAATGTCGCAGTGATGGTGCAAGCCGGAGCTGTGCCGCCCAAGTCGATTTTTGCGGTGTAATTGCCGGCATAACCGGTATTGGCTTCGAACCCATTCGCACCATTGGCCGGGCAGGCTCCCTGATTGGCATAGTACTCGGCCACCTGGGTCTTGAGCCCATCGGTGAGTGTCAGCGCTTCCGAGAACTGTGCACGAGCCAAATAATTCTGGTACTGCGGTATGGCAATCGCGGCCAGGATAGCAATGATCGCGACCACGATCATCAGTTCGATCAGGGTAAAGCCCTGCTGCTTCTTCATAACAAACCCCTAGAGTATGGCGTATAAGGTGTAGGCACTCGCCCGCGGAGCGTTCTCCCCGAGCGCCGCGGCGAAGCGCCACGTACAGGGTTCCAAGCAGACTGCGTGCCAACTTTTCGCACCTCGCCGCATGACTCCCCGGACATATAATGCCCGATTACGGCGCACGGGAAGTAGCCAAGATTCGGGATCCGCGACGGGATGGGCTGGTCGCCCCCGAGGGTCAAAAACTGACGCACTGCGTCACTCGGCAATCATCGACAACTGATCGCGACTTCCAGCAGCGCACGGATGCCAGGCGCCACGGAAACCGATACCATGCGGTGCATGTCCGCCCGGGGATGGCCGGACGGGGGAGACGACCTGATGTCCGCAACTCGCAGCGCAGTCAAGAGCGCAGTCAAAAAAGAACCGGTCGCGCGCGCTACCAGCCAACAAATTCAGTTCGTCTGGGAGGGCACCGACAAGCGCGGCGTCAAGATGAAAGGCGAGCAGACGGCCAAGAACGCCAACCTGTTGCGCGCGGAACTGCGCCGCCAGGGGATCACCCCCACCGTGGTCAAGCCCAAGCCCAAGCCCTTGTTCGGCGCGGCGGGCAGCAAGGTCACCCCCAAGGACATCGCCTTCTTCAGCCGGCAAATGGCGACGATGATGAAGTCGGGCGTGCCCATCGTGGGTTCGTTGGAGATCATCGCCAGCGGGCACAAGAACCCGCGCATGAAAAAGATGGTCGAGCAGATCCGCACCGATATCGAAGGCGGCTCCTCGCTCTACGAAGCGATCAGCCGGCATCCAGTGCAGTTCGACGAGTTGTACCGCAACCTGGTCAAGGCCGGCGAAGGCGCCGGCGTGCTCGAAACCGTGCTGGAAACGGTGGCCACCTACAAGGAAAACATCGAAGCGCTGAAAGGCAAGATCAAGAAGGCCTTGTTCTATCCGGCCATGGTGATGGCCGTCGCAGTGATCGTCAGCTGCATCCTGCTGGTCTGGGTGGTGCCGCAGTTCGAGGACGTGTTCAAGGGCTTCGGCGCGCAACTGCCGGCCTTCACCCAGATGATCGTGACGGCCTCGCGCTTCATGGTCGCGTATTGGTGGATGATGCTGATCGTGGTGATCGGCAGCATCGTGGGCTTCACCTTCGCCTACAAGCGCTCGCCAGCCATGCAGCATGGCATGGACCGGCTGATCCTGAAAGTGCCGGTCATCGGCCAGATCATGCACAACAGTTCGGTGGCGCGCTTCTCGCGCACCCTGGCAGTGACCTTCCGCGCCGGCGTGCCGTTGGTGGAAGCGCTGGACATCGTCGCTGGCGCCACCGGCAACAGCGTCTACGAAAAATCCGTCTTGCGCATGCGCGACGACGTGGCGGTCGGCTACCCGGTGAACGTGGCGATGAAGCAGACCAATCTGTTTCCGCACATGGTGATCCAGATGACCGCCATCGGCGAGGAGGCCGGCGCGCTGGACGCGATGCTGTTCAAGGTGGCCGAATACTTCGAACAGGAAGTCAACAACGCGGTCGATGCCTTGAGCAGCCTGATGGAACCGCTGATCATGGTGTTCATCGGCACCATCGTCGGCGGCATGGTCATCGGCATGTATCTACCGATCTTCAAGCTGGCCTCGGTGGTGGGATAAGGCGCAATGGCATTTCTCGATCAACACCCCGGCCTGGGCTACCCGGCCGCGGCGGGGCTGGGCCTGCTGGTGGGCAGCTTTCTCAACGTGGTGATCCTGCGCCTGCCCAAGCGCATGGAATGGCAATGGAAGCGCGATTCGCGCGAGATTCTGGAGTTGCCAGACCTCTACGATCCAGCGCCCCCCGGCATCGTGGTGGAGCCGTCGCACTGCCCGCATTGCAAGCACCGGCTGGCCTGGTACGAGAACATTCCGCTGTTCAGTTGGCTGGCCCTGCGCGGCAAGTGCCGCTACTGCCATACCCCGATTTCGATCCAGTATCCGCTGGTAGAGCTGTTGACCAGCCTGCTGGTGGTCGCCAGCGTGTGGCGCTTCGGCTTCGGCTGGCAGGGCTTCGGTGCGATCGTGCTCAGTTGCTTCCTGGTCGCGTTGTCGGGGATCGATCTGCGCACCCGCCTGCTTCCGGATCAACTGACCTTGCCGCTGATGTGGCTGGGCCTGATCGGCAGTATGGACAATCTGTACATGCCGGCCAAACCGGCCCTGCTCGGCGCGGCGGTCGGCTATGTGTCGCTGTGGTCGGTGTGGTGGCTGTTCAAGCAGATCACCGGCAAGGAAGGCATGGGCCATGGCGACTTCAAGCTGCTGGCCGCCATCGGCGCCTGGTGCGGGCTGAAGGGGATCCTGCCGGTCATCCTGATCTCCTCGCTGGTGGGCGCGATCCTGGGCTCGGCCTGGCTCGCGGCCAAGGGCCGCGACCGGGCGACGCCGATCCCGTTCGGCCCCTATCTGGCCATTGCCGGGTGGATCACCTTTTTCTGGGGCAGGCAGATCGTGGACACCTACCTGCACTGGTCCGGGCTGCGTTGACGGGGCGGCGGCTTGACTGAGTTCATCGTCGGCCTGACCGGTGGTGTCGCCTCGGGCAAGAGCGAACTCGGCCGTCACTTCGAAGCCAAAGGCATTGTCGTCGCCGATGCCGACATGGCCGCACGCGCCGTGGTCGCGCCCGGTCACCCGGCACTGGCGCAGATCGTGGCGCGGTTCGGCGCGCAGCTTCTGCGCGAGGATGGCCAACTCGACCGCGCCGCCTTGCGACAGCACATCTTCGCCGATGCGGCCGCGCGGCGCGACCTCGAAGCGATCACCCATCCGGCCATTCGCCTGCTGCTGCAGCAAACGTGTCGCAAGGCCGCTGGCGCGTATGCCATCGCCGCCATTCCCTTGCTGACAGAAATAGGCGCGCGCACGGCCTATCCCTGGCTGGACCGGATCCTGGTGGTGGACGCACCCGAAGCGTTACAGCACGCGCGGCTGACGCAGCGCGATGGCATCAGCGCCGATCTCGCCCAACGGATGATGGCCGCGCAGGCCACCCGCGCGGCGCGGCTGGCGATTGCCGACGACGTGGTGGTCAACGACGGCACGGCGGCGCAGTTGCAGGACGCCGTGGACGCACTGGATCGGCGCTATCGGGCATTGGCGGCGATCAAGGCCGCGAGGTAAAAGCCACCGTCGCCACGATAGGCCATGCCGCCACCGTTGAAACGGCACCCATCGAATCCGCCGCTACGCCGGCTTGAACCACAGCGTGGCGACCACGCCCTTGGCGGCGCCTGGGCGCACGTTGACCTGCCAACCATACAGATCGCACAGACGGCTGACGATCGACAGGCCGATGCCGCCGCCCTGCGAATGGCCCGCGTGGGTGCCGCGATAACCGCGCTGAAATAACTTGGCGGCGTCTTCCTCGCTGAGGCCGGGACCGGAATCGATCACCTGCACCGCATCGCTCAACACCCGCACCAGCACCTGGCCTTCCTGGGTGTACTTGACCGCGTTGCCGATCAGATTGCCCAGCGCCACCGAGAGCGCCGAATCGGGCGCGTCGATGGTCAGGTCGCGCTCGCCCTCCAACAGTAACTGGAGTGGTTTGCCGCCCAATTGCGCCCGATGCGACTCGATCAGTTGCTCGGCGACCTTGGCCACGTTGCTATGCCCTTGCCCGCGTTCGTTGCGCGACAACAGCAACAACGAACCGATCAGGTCGCTGCACTGCTGTTCGGCACGCTGGATGCGCTGCAGACGCTGCAACACCTTGTCGTCGAGATTGGGACGGGTCAACAGCAGCTCCGTGGCGCCACGGATCACCGCCAGCGGCGTGCGCAGTTCATGGCTGACGTCGGCGTTGAACTCACGGTCGCGCTGCACCACTTCGGTCAACCGCGTGGAGTAATCGTCCAGCGCCTCGGCCAGCTGGCCGACTTCGTCGTCGGGGAAGTGCGGCGCCAACGGCTTGGGCTCGCTGGTGCCGCCGCGGTAGGCGCGCAGGCGCGCGGCAAGGTCCGACACCGGGCGCATGACCTTGGACGCCGACCACCAACCGATCAGCAGTGAAAAAAAACCAAACAACAGAACCGAAACGCACAACCAAGCCCTTAAACGATTCTGAGCAACACTGGCTCTCGTCGTATCGTAGGCAAGGAAAAACCAGGCATCTTGCGTCTTTCGCACTGCAACCTGGTACGCCAGCGGCTTATTGAATTCATCTGTTCCGCTGTAGCTCTCGATACCTTCCGGCATCTTTACCCACCCCGGAAAATCTCGCGCAAGCCGCGCCATCGCTTCCGGATCTTTCGGATTGACTGCACGCGCATACATCTGCTCGACCTGGAGTGCGGGCTTGGCATCCGGATTCGCCGCATATGACCGCGCCATCACTTCGATGTTGCGATTCATCACGTCCTCGATCATCTTGGTTTCGATGTATCGATTCGCCCAGATTGTCGCAAGCGCAAACAGAATCGTCAGCCCAGTCCCGAACAACAAGAACGATAGGATGATGCGGGTGCGCAGACGCCGCCGGCTACGGGCCTTCATTATTCGCACCACGAATTCGGACCTCTATGGCAAAACCGGCATACGAATACCGACACTGCAAATAACCACACGAATCAGAAAGTCACACTCCGCAAAACAATAGCGGCCCACTTGGGCCGCTATCGCAAATCATGACAATCAAAATGGATCGGAACAAGAAGAAACTTCTTGGCAATCAGTGTCGAAAGACCATTGACCAAGCCACCCTAAATTGTAAGTCGTCGAAGTACAAATGGTGCATGCCGATCCGGCGGCAAATGCAGAACCAGCACACAGCGCCAGTCCAATCAACACCACGATGGGAAACAGCTTCCTCATCTTTTTGCCCCTCTCAGTTGTCTATACATGATTGTTAGGCAACACCTATCGATACAAAATAATCTTTGCATCGATTGATTCAGCCTACCTGATCTGAAAGAAAGAAAGCAACTCTCAAGAACCGCGTAGACGGCGTGAACCAACAACATGGGCTTCCGGAAGGACGACAGTCAACCGTCAGGCATCGGGCGCAGCGATGCGGTAGCCGATGCCGTGACGGGTCTGGATCATCGGCACCCCGAACGGCTTGTCCACCACCGCACGCAGGCCGTGGATGTGCACGCGCAAGGAATCCGAATCCGGCAGTTCCTCGCCCCACACCCGGGTTTCCAGCTCCTGCCGGGTGACCACGGCGGGAGAAGCTTCCATCAATGCCTGCAGGATTTTCAACGCGGTGGGATTGAGCTGCAGCAGCTTGCTCTGACGTCGCACTTCCAGCGTGTCCAGGTTGTACTCCAGATCGCCCGTCACCAGGACCCGGGTATGCACCCCTTTGCCACGACGCGACAACGCATTGAGCCGCACTTCCACTTCCTGCAGCGCGAAAGGCTTGATCAGGTAGTCGTCGGCACCGGAATCGAAGCCGGCGAGCTTGTTGTCCAGCGAATCGCGCGCGGTGAGCATCAGCACCGGGGTCTGCTTACGCGCTTCGTTGCGCAGCTTGCGGCAGACTTCGATTCCATCCATGCCGGGCAGGTTGAGGTCGAGCACGATCGCATCGAACTCGTGTACCACCGCCAGATGCAGGCCGGTGACGCCGTCGGCGGCGAAATCGACGGTATGGCCACGGTCTTCGAGGTAATCGCCCAGGTTGGCGGCGATGTCGCTGTTGTCTTCGATCACTAAAATTCGCACCAACATTTACCCCGTCAGTCGTACTTGCCATTTGGATTGCGCCACATCACGTCCGGCGCATCCTCGTTCTCGCGACGGTGTTCCGCCGCGGCCTGTGCATTGCGTGGTGGCGCGCAACGACGCCATCGCAACACACACCACATGGCTGCGCGCCACCGACCCGGCACCGTTCGCGGCTCGTCGAACGGGTCCTCGCGCAATGTGCGGGTACGGATAAGCTGCCAGGAGGCCGCCTTCCGCCACGGCACGATTGCCCTGGTGCCAGACCCATCCCGCTACGCCCGCACGGATGTCGGAATTGGTCGCGCTCAACCACTCAGCCGAATTGTACGGAGTTCCTGCGCGAACGCTTCGTTCACGTTCATGGGCGCCTCACCTTTCATCTCCGGCATCGCGCGACGGGCACTGGCCTCCCCTGCCCGGCCGGCCATCACTGCCACCTCGCGATGCCTCCACCCGGCGGATCCGGGGCCTCACTGTCGTTGCGCCGCGGGCATGGCCGCACGCGATACCGCGACGCCGATCGCGCCCAAGAAAAAGGCCCAGGGGACAATGCCACCTGGGCCAAAAGTATCTATCCCGATTACCGTTCCTGCTGAGGAGGGCAGAGCTGCGGTGAGAAGAAGCATACGCAGCCCGGAATTAAACCGGCGTTAAGTCAGAAATGATGGCGATAAAACAAGATAACTCATTGATTTAATTCACCCGCAGCCAGCTTCGAGATGCGCGATGATCTTGTCGGCAATCTCCCGCCCGCACACCGACTCGATGCCCTCCAGACCCGGCGTGGAATTGACCTCCAGAACCAGCGGCCCCCGCCGCGAGCTGATCAGATCGACCCCGGCCACCCCCAGCCCCAGCGCCTTGGCCGAGCGTATCGCCACCTCCTGTTCGCTGCTGCTGGAGCTGTAACGCTCGGCTGTCCCCCCCAGATGCAGGTTGGAACGGAAGTCGCCTTCCGGCGCGGTCCGGCGCATCGCGGCGACAACCTGATCGCCCACGACGAAACAGCGCAGATCGGCCCCCTCGGCTTCGGCGATGAATTCCTGCACTAGGAAATTGGCGGACAACCCGCGCAACGCCTCGACCATCCCCCGCGAGGCGCTGGCCTTCTCAGCCAGGATCACCCCGGTGCCCTGGGCGCCTTCGTTCAACTTCACCACATGCGGCGGGGGCCCCAACATGGACAACAGATCGCCAGTGTCGTCGGGATTGTCGCCGAACACGGTCATCGGCATATCGATGCCCTTGGCCGCCAGCAGTTGGTGCGCACGCAGCTTGTCGCGTGCGCGCAGGATCGCATCGGACGGATTGGGAGTATGCACGCCCATCATTTCCAGTTGCCGCAACACCGCGGTGCCGTAGCGGGTCACGGAATTGCCTAGGCGCGGGATCACCGCGTCGTAACCGGTGATCGGCTTGCTTTTGTAGTGCATGGTGAAGGTGCCAGAGGCGATGCGCATGTAGCAACGCAACGGGTCCAGCACCCGCACCGTGTGCCCGCGCTCGCGGCCGGCCTCGATTAGGCGCCGCGTCGAGTACAACTTACTGTTCCGGGACAGAATGGCGAGCTTCATCGAGGCGCGGTGACGGTGGCAGGCCGGGCATCATACGTCGCGCCGACAACGCTGTAACCGCCGCAACGCTGGCGCAGGCAAGACGCGCGAGGTCTGCCTCTCTCATCGGCTGACCTCGACTCGCTGTCCTATCGCCGACACAGAACCGCCCCGAAATTTTCACAAATCCCGTTCATGGTGAGGGGCCTGCCGCACGTCGGCATGGCACGGGCTGCCCGCGCGTCGCGCAGCAGGCCCGGCACGTCTCTCCTACATGATTGGTGACTCTTGATGCTCCCCACTTCCCGATCCTTGCGCCCGCATGCGCTGGTGCTCGCCGTCGCGTCCGCACTACCGGCTTTCGCAGCGCTGGCCGACACCGCGCCAACAACGGCTAACGCTACCGCAGATGCGGCCACCAACGCGGCCGGCGGCGGCGATGCGACGATGCTCGATGCGATCACGGTCGCCTCCACCGGCACCACCCGTCAGGTGCAGCGCATCACCGGCCAGGACATCGGCATCGCCGCACCCGGCACCAGCGCGCTGAAGGTGCTGGACAAGCTGCCCGGCGTGCAGTTCCAGTCGGCCGACGCCTGGGGCGCCTACGAATGGTCGACCGCGATCAGTCTGCACGGTTTCGACCAGAGCCGTCTGGGCTTCACCCTGGACGGTGTACCACTGGGCAACATGAGCTACGGCGTCACCGACGGCCTGCAAGTGACCCGCGCGATCATCTCCGAAAACGTGGCCTCGGTGGAACTGGCGCAGGGCGCTGGCGCGCTGGGCACCGCGTCGAGCAGTAACCTCGGCGGCACCGTGCGTTACTTCTCCGCCGCCCCCGACGCAGAAGCCGGCCTACGCTTCAGCCAGACCATCGGCTCGGACAGCACCCGCCGCACCTACCTGCGTGGCGATACCGGTGATCTCCATGGCTTCTCGTTGTACACCTCGGTGGTCCACGGCGAGGCAGACAAGTGGAAGGGCTACGGCAACAACGAATACAACCAGGCCAACGCCAAGGCGCTGTACCAGTGGGGCGAAGGCAATCGGATCAGCCTGTTCCTGGACAGCTCGCACCGCAAGGAATACGACATCATGGATTTGTCGCTGACCTCGCAGAAAGTGCTGGGCTGGAACTGGGACTACCTGATGCCGGACTGGAACAGCGCCGTGCAGATCGCCAACGCGCTCAACGGCAATGGCAGCTACCCGGCCTCGCTCAATGGCCTGCCTGCCGACTACGACAAGGCCGATGCATCCTATTACTCCGGTGCCGGCCTGCGCCGCGACAATCTGGCCGCGCTCAGCGGCAGCTTCAATTTGGGTGGCAGCGCCACGCTGAACCTCACCGGCTACTCGCACAGCGATAATGGCGAAGGCCAATGGACCACGCCATACGCGGCGTCTTCGGCGACCATCCCGCTGTCGATGCGCACCACCGACTACCGCCTCGACCGGCACGGCGTCACTGGCTCGCTCAACTTCACCGTGAGCGGCAACGAGATCGAGATCGGCGGCTGGTACCAGAACGCCAAGACCGTGCAGGAACGCAATTACTTCCTGCTCAATGGTCCATTCACCGACCTGTATTACTTCAACCAGCACGGCACGCTGTTTGCGCGCGGCTTCGACCAGCACTACGACACCGACACCCGCATGGTCTACGCGCAGGATACGCTGCGCCTGCTCGACGAACGCCTGACCTTGAACTTCGGCGCCAAGAAGCTGATCGTGGACACCACCGCGCATTCACTCGTGCCGTCCAGGGCCAACGCCGCCGGCGAGATCAAGGCGGACTCGGACCTGCTGCCGCAGGTGGGTGCGAACTTCAAGATCGACGATCACCAAGAGGTCTACGCGTCCTACAACAAGAACATGGCCGGCTTCGGCTTCACCCCGTTTCAGGAATCGCAGAACGCGTTCAATGCCATCAAGGGATCGCTGAAACCGGAAACCGCGCAAACCTATGAAATGGGCTACCGCGTGCGCGGTGGCGGCGTCGAAGCATCGCTGGCGCTGTACCACACCATGTTCGACAACCGCCTGCTGGTGACCTCGCCGTGCAGCGCGATCCAGACCTGCTCGGCCACGCTCAACAACGTCGGTTCGGTGCGCAGCCAGGGCGCCGACCTGGCGTTGATCTGGCGCCCGATCGAGCAACTGCGCTGGCTGAACTCGCTGTCCTACGACAACGCCACTTACCAGGACGACTACCTCAACGGTGGCGTAGTGGCGACCTCCGGCAAGCACGTGGTCGGCATCCCCGAATGGATGTTCTCCAGCAGCCTGGCCTACGAAAACGCCGGCTGGCATGCGTCGCTGGACGGCAAATACACCAGCCGCCGCTACATCAGCTACCTCAACGATTCGTCGGTACCCAGCTACTGGCGCTTCGACCTGAGTGCCGGTTACGACTTCGGTCAAGTCGGCATGTTCCAGAACCTGGGGCTGAGCGCCAACGTCACCAACCTATTCGACAAGCGTTACTTCGCCACCACCGGCACCAACGGCTACGTGGTCTCCGACCCCAATGGCTACAACCAGACCTTGATGGCCGGCGCACCGCGGCAGTTCTTCGTCACCTTCAACGGTAAGTTCTAAGCGACACGCACACCGCCCGGGAAGGCAATACCGCCGCCGTTGCGCAAGCAGCGGCGGCGTTTTGTTTGCATGAGGAAGGGACACGCACGGCCGCAGCCTGCCGCTCCACGATTCCGATCGATGAGCCGATCACGGCACGCGCCGACACGATCACCACGCCCACCACGGACACCCACGTCCATCGGCCCGGCTTTTACGCAGACGCACTGACGCATTGCAAACGGTCGGCCCTGACATCCCTGCCCGCGCCGCACGCACACCAGCGGCGCGTCAGACGACGGCCGCGCGCCCGATCGCCGGATCGCTCATGCTCGGATGTCCGGTTTCGATATGTCCGGCCAAGCGTCGCCGCCACGGCGGCATGGCCTCGCTGGTGACCAGCAGATCGTACCAATGGTGCTGCGCCTGCAGCGGGAAACGCAGCACGCGGCGCGCGCCCGGGGCCAGCACGTGCGTCCGCTCCGCACCGTCCCGATAGCCATCGCGAACCCGCAGCGTAGCGGACTGCGCGCCCGCATTGCCCAACTCCAGCAGCAGGCATTGCGCCGCAACGTCGTATTCAATTTCGGCATGCAAACCGGCGTCGGCCAGGCCGTCGCCATGGAACTCGCGCAGAAAGCCATTCGGCCCATGCACGCGCAGCGCATACCCGGCATCGGCGACATCGCCGCGCCACGCGCGCGCGTCCTGCAGTTCGCTACCGGCGGCCAGCGTGTAGAACCAGGGGCCGGCGACGCCGTCATCGGCATAGACATTGAGCGCCACCCCGGCGGCGCCACGGTTGCGCATGCGCAACACCCGCGCCTGCGCTTGCACCTGCATACGCACATCGACATCGTAGGGCAGCGCACGCGCCGGGCGCTGGCCGGGTTCTTGCACCGGCAGCGCCTGCTGCAACGGACGCTGCGGCGGCGGCAGCGTCGCGGTGGCATCGATGCGGGCGATGAAGTCGCCCGTGTGCGGCAACACCACCGGCGCCGCATCGTGACCGGCGAAGTCCAACGTCGAGGTCAGATCGCCAGCCACAGCGCGACGCCAGGGGTTGATGTTGGGTTCCATGACACCGAAACGACGCTCCAGGAAGCGGATCACCGAGGTGTGGTCGAACACCTGCGAATTCACCCAGCCACCACGGCTCCACGGCGACACCACCAACATCGGCACGCGCGGCCCCAGTCCGACCGGGACCCCGTGATAGTCCTCGCCGTGCAGGTCCACGTTGCTGGCCCCCAGCTCCGGAAGGATCGCCGGCAATGCCGGGGGCACGTGGTCGAAGAAACCATCGTTCTCGTCGTAATTAATCAGAAATACCGTCTTGGACCAGACCTCGGGCGATCCGGCCAGGATGTCCAACAGGCGCGCGCTCAACGATTGCCCGTAAGCCGGCGTGGCCTCGGGATGTTCGCTGAGCAGGTAAGGCGCGACGATCCAGGAGACCTGGGGCAAGGTACCAGCGCGCACGTCGCGCGCGAACGCGGCGAGCAGATGTTCGCCACGCGACGCCTTGGCGTTGTCGGCGCTGGAACCCGGCACCCAGGCACGGCCGCGACGGTACAGCGGCGAAGCACGATCCAGGTTGCGGAAGTGGGCGAAGTACGCGTGGCTGTTGTCGCCATAGTTGTCGAACTCCTGATACACCTGCCAACGGATGCCGGCCTGCTGCAAGCGTTCGGCGTAGGTGGTCCAGGTGTAGCCGGGAAAGCGCGGATTATCGCGCGCCATATCCGCGGTCCAGTTGCCGTCATCACGATTGTTCACCGCCTGTTCGCCATCGTTGCCGACGCTCAGGCCGCTGGTGCCGGTGAACATGTACATGCGGTTGGGATTGGTCGGACCAAACACAGAGGCGTGGTAGCCATCGCAAATGGTGAAGGCGTCGGCCAGCGCGTAGTAGAACGGCAAGTCCTCGCGCTGGAAATGGCCCATGCTCATCGCGCTCTTCTGCGCGATCCAGGCATCGTGATGTTTCCAGGTTTCGTGCGCGCCCTTCCAATCGTGGTTGAGGTCCTTCATCCACTGCGCGCTGGTGGTCTGACTGTCGAGACGAAACGGCAGCACGTAGCGCTCTCCAGCACCCGGCTCGGGCTGGTACCAGACCGGCCGGCCATTGGGCAAGCGCAGCGGCCGTGGATCACAATAACCACGCACCCCGCGCAGACAGCCGAAGTAATGGTCGAAGGAGCGGTTCTCCTGCATCAAGATCACCACATGCTGCACGTCCTGCAACGTGCCGGTGACCCGCGCCGGCGGCACCGCCAGCGCACTGCGGATGGCTCCCGGCAACAGCGGCATGGCCGCTCCTGCCCCCAGGGCCAGGGACGCACGGGCAAGGAAACGACGACGGCTATATTCGACCACGGCAACGCATACCGACAACGAGCGAACGCTCAAGCGTCGGTCAGCCTAGCGGCCGCGGATGAAATAACGTTGACAGGGCCTAGACGGACCATAGAACTGCCACATCGACCGCCAAGGGGCTTGGGCCGGCATCAGCAAACCCGCGCGAACCGTCGCCAACACCTTCGCGCTGCGCACAGAGGGATCGCCACTGGCACTGCGCAGCGCATCCTCAGCGCGGTTGATGCAGCGCCGCCCCGCAGAGGCGGGGCGGGTTGGGTCGCACCGATCCGCGAGCGCGGATCAGGCGAACGGATCCTGCAACACCATCGTGTGGTCGCGGTCCGGGCCGGTGGAGACGATCGAAATCGGGCAGCCAGCCAGTTCTTCCAGCGCACGCAGATAGGCGCGGGCGGCAGGTGGCAGATCCTCCCACACGGTGACGCCGTGGGTGTTCTCGCTCCAGCCGGGAAACTCCAGATACACCGGTGTGCACTCTTCCCAGCCCTGGGCGTCCAGCGGCGCATATTCGCTGCGCTTGCCGTGGTATTCGTAGGCGATACAGATCTTGAGCTTCTCCATGCCATCGAGCACGTCAAGCTTGGTGATGCACAGGCCGGAGATCCCGTTGATGGCCACGGCACGCTTGAGCGCGACGATGTCCATCCAGCCACACCGGCGCGGACGGCCGGTGGAAGCACCGTACTCGGCACCGCGGTCGCGGATCCCCTGGCCAATCGCGTCGTCCAGTTCAGTCGGGAACGGACCACCGCCGACGCGCGTGGCGTAGGCCTTGGCGATACCCAACACGTAGTCGATGTCCTGCGCCCCCACGCCGGTGCCGGCCAGCGCACCGCCGACGGTGGTGTTGGAACTGGTGACGTAGGGGTAGGTGCCGTGGTCGATGTCGAGCAACGCGCCCTGCGCACCCTCGAACAAGACGCGCTTGCCCTGCTTGCGCAGGTCGTGAAGGATGCCGGCGACGTCGGATTTCATCGGCTGCACGTACTCGCCAAAGGCCAAGGCTTCGTCGAAGGTCTTCTGGAAATCGACCGCCTCCACACCCAGGTACTTGGTCAGCACGAAGTTGTGGTAATCCAGCGCGGTGCGCAGCAACTCCTCCAGTTGCGGCGTGTAATGCAGGTCGGCAATGCGAATGCCGCGACGCGCCACCTTGTCCTCGTAGGCCGGGCCGATACCACGGCCGGTGGTGCCGATGGCCTTGCCACCGGCGGCCTTCTCGCGGGCCTGATCCAAAGCGATGTGATAAGGCATGATCAGCGGTGCGGCCGGGGAGATCTTCAGCCGCGACCGCACTTCCACTCCAGAAGTCTCCAGCTCTTCGATCTCCTTGCGCAACGCAGCCGGGGAAATCACCACGCCGTTGCCGATCAGGCACAGCGCGTCTTCGCGCAGGATGCCGGACGGAATCAGATGCAGGACGGTCTTCTTGCCGTTGATGACGAGGGTATGGCCGGCATTGTGGCCGCCCTGGAAACGGACGACGGCACCGATTTCTTCGGTGAGCAGATCGACGATCTTGCCTTTGCCTTCATCGCCCCACTGGGCGCCGAGCACGACAACTGACTGACCCATGGCTGGGTAACTCCTGGTTTGCTGCACGACCATCGGGGCCGCGCGAATGTAGTGGCCGCACGAGGCACCGACCGCGACCGGCGCGACCACTCCATCGGGGAGCGATCCGGCAACGGCTGACCCACACACGGAAAAAGCCGGTCCAGGCGCTCGTCATGGAGCGAGCCCGGCCGGCTTTTGTGCATTATCCGGGTTTTGGATGACGCTCACCAGCCCCTCGCCCAGAACGTTCAGCACCAACGCGCACGCGATCGAAACGCCGAATCCGCGCTTGCGCTGGCCGGACCGGATCCGGATGGCGACGCTCAGCGATCGCTCTTGAGGTACTGCAAGAACGGATCGTTCTTGTCCAACACAATGACGCCATTGCCGTCGGCCATGGCACCACGGTAAGCCTCCAGGCTGCGGTAAAAGGCATAGAACGCTGGATCGGCCGCACCGGCCTTGCCATAAAGGCTGGCGGCCTGGGCATCGCCCTCGCCACGCAGTTTCTGCGCGTCGCGTTCGGCTTCGGCAACCAGCACGGTGCTTTCACGGTCGGCCTGAGCGCGAATGGTCAACGCCTGTTCTTCGCCTTCGGCGCGCAACTTCGCGGCCTCCTGCTTGCGCTGCGCACGCATGCGCTCGTAGACATCGTTGATGACACGGCTATCGGTCGGCAGATCGATCTGCTTGATACGCAAGTCGACGATCTGCATCCCCAGCGTTTTACTGGCCGCGTTGATCGCCACCAGTTGTTTGGCAATCAGTTCGCTGCGATCGCCCGACACCAGTTGCTGCAAGGTGCGCGAGTTGATCTGATTGCGCAGCGAATCGGTGATGATCGGCGCCAGCAAGGTATTGGCGACCTTTTCGTCGCCGCCGGTGGTGGCGCGGTAGAACGCACGCACATCGGAGATATAGCCGATGGCGAAGAAACTAACGCTGACATCCTTCTGCTCGGCAGTGAAGTAGCGCGCCGGCGTGGTGTCCAGCACCTGGAAGCGGCGATCGAACATGCGCACCGATTCCACCAGCGGGACTTTGAAGTGCAGTCCCGGCTGGAGATCGGAGCGGACCACCCGGCCCAGGTTCAGCACCATCGCGCTCTTGTCCTCGGGCACCACGAACACCGCGCTGAACAGCGCGAACAGCGCGATCACGGCGACGCCCGCCCACACTGAGATTTTCATCGCTGCATCTCCTCATCCTCACGCCCAGTCGGACGCGACGTGCGCTCCGGGTCGCGGACACTCTCTGCCGAACGACTGTTCAACGCCGGCATCAAGAACTCTTGCGGTAACGTCGTCGGCTGTGTCGGCGTCGTGGCCGATGCCGCCTTGCCGCCTTCGGCCGGCATCGGCAGGTAGATCATCGGGCGAGCTTCGCCGCCGATGACCTTGCGGCTCTCCGCCAGCACCTGCTGCAGGGTCTCCAGCCACAGCCGCTTGCGGGTGACCTCCGGAGCGTTCTGATACTGCTGCTGCAACAGGGTGAAGCGATCGGCATCGCCCTGCGCGCGGGCAATCGCCGCATCCTTATCGCCTTCGGCCACGGTACGTGTGCGTGCCGCCTGGCCGCGCGCCTCCGGCACCACCTTGGCGGCATAGGCCTGGGCTTCGTTGATAAGCCGCTCCTTCACCTGCTGAGCGCCGTTGACCTCGTCGAAGGCAGACTTCACCGCTTCCGGCGGACGCGCATCGGGCAGGGTCAGGCCGGTCACGATCAGGCCGGTATGGTAGGCCTTCAGCGCCACCTGCAGGCGATCACGGGCGGCGACGGCCATCGGCCCACGATTGTTCAGCACCGTATTGAGATCCGAGTGTCCAACCTGCTCGCGTACTGCGCTCTGCGCGGCCTGCTGCAGCACTTGGTCGGCATCGCGCGTGCCGAACACGTAGGTGCGCGGATCCTCGACCCGATACTGCACATTGAGCGATACATTGACGATGTTCTCGTCACCGGTCAGCACCGGCAACTGGCTGTCGAAGGTCTTGATCCGGGTCGCATCGACCTTGCGCACCGTCTCGATCGGCCAGGGCAGCTTGAAGTTGGGACCCGGCAGCAAGATCCGCGAGAACTGACCGAAGCGCAGCACCACCCCGCGTTGTTGCTCGCCAATCAACTGGAAGCTGCTGAACAACAGCGCCACCACCGCCACCCCCAGCACCCAACGGCCGATGCCGCCGCCGTCGCCGAATAACTCCTTCAACGGACCGGGCAACCCACCCCACTTACGCCCCCCATTGCCGCCACGCGGCGCCCAGGGACCACGCCCACCATTGTCCGGGCCGTCTCCGCCGTTGCCGCCAGGTGTATTCCAGGCCATGCATACTCCAAGAAGGAAAGGTGCCGACGGGTCGGTCCGCGCCGGTCACCGGTTGTCAGTCGCTGATTCTACAAGATGCGGCAGAACCGACATTAGCAAAAGGTATTTTGGTGCATTCATGCAGACAGACCGACCGAGGTGCTCCATGCCCATTCCCGCCCAGTTCTCTGCCTTCCACATCCACCAGGACGCGGCCGGCCACCGCGCCGGCATCGCATCGCTCGCGCTGGACCAGCTCAACCCCGGCGACGTCGTGATCCGTGTCGCCTGGTCCTCGGTGAACTTCAAGGACGCGCTCGCCGGCACTGGCCAAGGCAAAATCCTGCGACGCTTTCCGCTGGTCGGGGGGATCGACGTGGCCGGGTACGTGGTTGCTTCCGACGACCCAGCGTTCAAAGAAGGCGATGCGGTGTTGGTCACCGGCTGTGGCCTCAGCGAGACCCGCGACGGCGGCTACAGCGAATACGCACGCCTGGAGTCCAAGTGGGTGGTGCCGCTGCCGGCCGGACTGAGCCTGCGCGAAAGCATGGTGCTGGGTACCGCGGGCTTCACCGCGGCGCTGGCGCTGCTGCGCCTGCTCGACAACCGGCAGACCCCGGCGCACGGCCCGCTGTGCGTGACCGGCGCCAGCGGCGGGGTCGGCTCGCTGGCGATCGACATCTTCAGCCGCGCCGGCTTCGAGGTGCACGCGGTCAGCGGCAAACCCGAGCACGCCGATGCGCTGAAAGCCCTCGGCGCCACCCAGGTCCTCGACCGCGATGTCCTGCAGACCACGCGCCCGCTGGAATCGGCACGCTTCGGTGGCGGCCTGGATAACGTCGGCGGGGCGATGCTGACCAGCCTACTGGCGCAAACCGCACCCTACGGCAATGTCGCCTGTGCCGGCTTGGCGGCGACCGCGGAGCTGAACATGACGGTGATGCCCTTCATCCTGCGTGGCGTCTCGCTACTTGGCATCGGCTCGGCCGGTACCGCTCGCGACCTGCGCGAGCGCATCTGGCAGCAGCTGGGCAGCGACTGGAAGCCGCGCCATCTGGATGTCATCTGCACCCGCGAGGTGGAGCTGGCCGAGCTACCGGAAGTCTTCGCGACGATGCTCGCCGGCCAGTCGTTCGGGCGCACCGTGGTGCGTCTGGACCCAACGGCGTGAGCGCAGGTTTGTGACGGAAAAGGCTTTCCGCATTCGTGCCGCCGCCACTACACTCGGATCCTCCAAGGGGGAGAAACATGGCACGTGTTTTGATCGTCGACGACTCGCCGTCGCAGTTGTTAGGCATTCAGCGCATCGTCGAAAAATTGGGCCACGAGACGATCACCGCCCATGACGGCGCCGCCGGGGTGGAAGTGGCCAAGGCGACACTGCCGGACTTGGTGTTGATGGACGTGGTGATGCCCAACCTCAACGGCTTCCAGGCCACCCGCATGCTAAGCCGCGAGCCGACCACGCAGAACATCCCGGTCATCCTGGTCACCACCAAGGACCAGGACACCGACCGCCTGTGGGGGATGCGCCAGGGTGCGCGCGGCTACATCACCAAGCCGTTCTCCGAGCACGAACTGCATGAGGCGATCGAACAGGTCTTCAACGGTGAGAATGCAATCCAGCGCTGAGCGCATACGCGGGGTACGTTACCGGGGGACAGCAGCGCTATCACACGATTCGGCGAAAATTTCGATACCTGCATTTTGAAGAAAAGCAGCAGTGCGCTGCATGCCGTTACCCAACTCTCTTTTCTTGCAACGACAGCGTAGCCGCATGCGACAGGTAAAACGCGAGCGGGTCGCGCGCTCGTTGAAAACCTACACTCGTACGCATCATGCATGCACGCCCACAGACAACCGAATCGCGAGTGCCAGCTCTAGGACTTCTCGCCGAACGCCTTGGCCAACGCCCGATAGGCCTTGCGCTGCGCTTCGGTTTCCGGAGCCGGCGCCGACACCTCCAATTCGACGATCTGGTCGCCCGGCGGTGTCCCAGGTAGGCCGCGGCCGCGTAGGCGCAGCTTGCGCCCTGCATCCGAGTCGGGTGGGATTTTCAACTCCACCGCACCGCCGAGCGTCGGTACGCTGATGCTGGTGCCCAACGCCGCCTGCCACGGCGTCACCTGCAAGGTGTACAGGATATTGCGCCCATCCACCTCGAACTGCGGGTGCGCTGCATACTCGATCTCCAGCAACAGATTGCTGCCGCCGCTACCCTGCCCGCTCAAGCGAATCACCTGACCGGGACGCACGCCCTTGGGCACACGCACGTCCAATTGCTTGCCGTTGATGGTAATACGCACGCTGTCGCCGGCATGGACGGCCTCCAGCGGCACCGCCAATTTGGCACGGGTATCGCCACGCGGTGCGCCCGGACCCTGACCGACGCCGCCACCCTGGCGCGCGCGCTGCTGGCGGGCGAACAGGCTCTCGAAGAAGTCGCTGAAACCGCCGGCTGCTCCACCATTGCCGAACACTTCCTCGACATCGAAGCCGGCACCTCCGCCGTAGTGAGGTGGCGCATGGAACTCCTGGCCCGGCCGATAGCCCTGCGCGCGCAATTGGTCGTAGGCGGCGCGCTTGGGCGGATCGCGCAAGGCTTCGAAGGCTTCGTTGACCGCCTTGAACTTTTCCTCCGCTCCGGGCTCCTTGCTGACATCGGGATGATATTTGCGCGCCAGCCGCCGGTACGCGGTCTTGATCTCGGCATCGCCCGCGCTGGGCTCGACGCCCAAAGTCGCGTAGTAATCCTTGAATTGCATCTATCACCTCAAAAAGAGTCGGCCCGCCGCCTTGCGGCAACGGGCCGGTTGCATACGCTGCGCCATCGCCCGACCATTCTACTGGCCGAGCGCGGCAACGCGACGCCGCCATGGCGACGCCGACGTACACATGCGCTTACTGCATGATCGTGGCCCCGGTATCGACCTGGATACGGCGCGGCGTACTCGCCGGACGCTTGGGAATCCGCACTTCCAGCACGCCATGGTAGCCGCTGGCAGAAATGCCGTCGGGATCGGCACTATCCGGCAGTGCGAAGCGACGGTGAAAGCTGCCATAGCGGCGTTCGATCCGCGAGAAATGCTCGCTGTCGGCAGCCGATTCGCTCTTGCGCTCGCCCTTGATGGAGAGGATGCCCTTGTCCATCGACACCTCGATCTCCGACGGGTCCATACCCGGCAGATCGGCGTACAACACGAAGCGCTCCGGCTCCTCCTTGATGTCCACGCGCGGCACCCACTGCGCGGTGACGACGGCCGATTCATCGGTACCGCCATTGGGATCGAAGAAACGGTCGAACACCTGCTTGATCTCGTTCTGGAATGCGGCCTGGGCCGGCCACTGGCGATAACGGACAATGCTCATCGTGGTCTCCTGAAACGTGAATGAGGAACACCCCAAGGGGGCCGTTCGGGGAGGCGGAACAGGCCCGCCGCCCATGCACGTCAGATAAGCGTGCATCGTGGTTTTTCAAGCCGTTGACGTCACCTTGCCATCTGCGTTTCTAGAATTGGTTCATCTTTGAAGGAGACCGCTATGCCGATCCAAGCAGGAGAACGCATTCCCGACGCAGTGCTGCAGCGCATCCGCGACGGCGTCGAACAGGTCGATACCCACACACTCTTCGATGGACGCCGCGCGCTGTTGTTCGCCGTCCCCGGTGCGTTCACTCCAACCTGCTCGGAAAAGCATCTACCCGGCTATGTGGAGCATTTCGAAGAGTTCCGCAAACGCGGCATCGAGGTCTACTGCATGGCGGTCAACGATCCGTTCGTGATGCAGGCCTGGGGCAAGAGCCAATTGGTCCCGGACGGGCTGCAGATGCTGTCAGATGGCAATGGCGACTTCACTAAGGCGCTGGGCCTGGAATTGGACGCCAGCCACTACGGTATGGGCCTGCGCGCGCGCCGCTTCGCCTTATATGCCGAAAACGGCGTGGTGCGCTCACTGTTCGTCGAGGCACCGGGCGAGTTCAAGGTCTCAGCCGCGGATTACGTGCTGCAACACCTCCCCGACTGATCCCCTCCCCTCTGCTGGCAGGCAACACACGCCAGCCAACCCTGCGCGGCCATGCCGCTGCTTCGCATCATGTCAACCGCAACTTCAGCCTGACCCACCTTGGTGATGTCGCCCGCAGACGCCTGGTCCCACTGTCCAAACGGCAAGTTTGCTGGTCAGCAACAACGCGTCTTTTTCATAGCGTTTGGCGAGGACCTGGAAAACAGCAACGTTTTGTCGTACGACCCTTCCCACGACATGCCACCAAAGAACTCAACGGCGTACTCGTGACAGGCCACCAGCGTCTCCAGCTTCTCGTCGGTGACGCACTCCACGTCGCTGGCCCGAGACAACCCAGCATCGCCACAAACGCGGACAGTGTGTATCTGCCGCGCCGGAACACGCCCCAGTCGCACTGCATCTGCTGCACTGCCGGCGTCTCGAAGCGCACCAACGGCTCCTGCATACGGACCACACGCAGGCTGCGCATGAACTGCCGCAGTCGCGACATGCGGCCACGGTAATCCAACAGCACGATCTCCCGATGCAACACCATGGCCGGCAGCCAGGCCGGATGTGCCGAGCGCAGAGGTTGCTGCAGATACGCACGCACGATACGGATCGAGCTTGCGCCCGCGCCAACCGCGGCTTGCGTTGGGCTGCTTCGCGCTATCGCGCAGATAGCGCCGCACCGTGTTGCGCGACACCCGCAGTTGCCGGGATATCTCCCGGATGCTCATGCCCTGACGGGCCAATACCTTGATCTCCACGTGTTCCTCTATGGTCCACATGGCCCTGCAAAAGACCCAAGACTACGAGAGGTTGGTCAGGTTGAAGTTGCTCAAGCAAGTGAGTCAGATCAAGAGTGCTGGTGACAATGCCGCAGCGCAAGCGATCGCCCGTGCAGAAACGACGAAGCCGATGCGTTGCCGCATCGGCTTCGTGGCCGGCCAGTGACTGCATGGCTGCCGTTTAGCAGGCTCAGAACTCTTCCCAGTCCGAGCTTTCCGCCAGCGCGCCGGACTTGCTGCGCGGCAGCGGCTGCACGGTCGGCACCGCCACTGACGCAGGCGCTTTCTTGAGCGGCGCACGCGCGGCGGCGATCGGGCGTACCGACGCATACGGCACGACCGTGGCGAGCGACTGCGCGCCACCGGCGAGGCGGAACACCGCCACCGCACGGGTCAGGTCCAAGGCTTGGTCTTCCAGGCTCTTCGCCGCTGCGGTGGCCTCCTCCACCAGTGCTGCGTTCTGCTGCGTGCTCTCGTCCAGCTGCATCACCGTCTTGCTGACCTGCTCGATGCCCGAACTCTGTTCGGCGCTGGCCGCGGAAATCTCGGCCATGATGTCGGTGACCCGCTTCACCGATGTCACCACCTCGGCCATGGTGTTGCCGGCGCGCGCGACCAGGGTCGAGCCCTGCTCCACTTCCTGCACCGAGTCGGAGATCAGAGTCTTGATCTCCTTGGCCGCAGCCGCCGAACGCTGCGCCAGCGAGCGCACTTCCGAGGCCACCACCGCGAAGCCGCGGCCCTGCTCGCCGGCACGCGCCGCTTCCACCGCGGCATTGAGCGCCAGGATGTTGGTCTGGAACGCGATGCCGTCGATGACCCCGATGATGTCTGCGATGCGCGAGGAAGCCGCGCTGATCGAGGCCATCGTGGTGACCACGTCCTCGACCACGCGGCCGCCGCTCTCGGCCACTTCGCCGGCGCCTAGCACCAGATGGTTGGCCTGGCGCGCGTTGTCGGCGTTCTGCTTGACCGTGGAGGTCAGCTCTTTCATCGACGCGGTGGTTTCTTCCAAGCTCGCTGCCTGCTGTTCGGTGCGCACCGACAGATCGCTGTTGCCGCTGGCGATCTCGCCGGCCGCGGTGTTGATCGACTCGGCCGAGCGCTGGATGCCTTGTACGATGGTGGTCAGCTGCGCGGCGGTGCGGTTGGCGGCCTCGGCCAGCTGACCGAACGCGCCCTCGTAGCGTGCATCCACCCGCTGCGACAGGTCGCCGTCGGCGATCGCGCCCATGATCCGGCCCACGTCGGCCAGGCCGCTCTCGGCCTGCCGCATCAGCCGGTTCAGCGCTCCCACCATTTCCTTGAACGCGAACTGGTAGCGCCCTTCTTCACCGCGCGCGGAAAAATCCCCGTGCGCGGCCGCATCGGCCAGGCGCGCGATGTCGCCGTTGATCGCCGACAGGTTGGCCTTCACCGCATCCAGCGCCTCGTTCAGCGCGGCGCGCTGGCCAGGTAGGCGGCGCATGTCGCGGCGCAAGTCGCCGCGGCCGTACTCGCCCATGATCGCCATCGCCTCGATGATCGCATCCAGGTGCTCGAACAACGCAGTATTGATGCCCCGCGCCAGGGTGCCGTAGTCACCGGGGAAATCCTCCGGCATACGGTGGCCGATGTCCTCGCCCTGCTGTAGCTGCACCAGGGTCTGCATCTCGCCGTTGAAGCGCTGCAACTGGATCTGCATCTGCTGCATGCTGGTCATCAGCTGCCCGGTCTCGTCGTGCGACTCCACCTTGATGGCGTTGTCGAAACGGCCAGAAGCGATGGCCTCAGCGGTGCGCGTTGCCGCGCGCAACGGGGTGATGATGGCGCTGGCAATCAGCCAGCACAGTCCCACCATCAGCACCACGAGCGCAGCGCCGATGATGGTGAGGATTTTGGTGAAGCCCAGCGCCTCGAACTGGATATCCTCGGCGTACACGCCCATCACCAATATCCAGTTCCATTGCGGGTAGAGCTCGGCGTAGCTGATCTTCGGCAATTGCTGCTTCTGGCCGGGTTTGGATGCGCTGTAATAGGTAAAGCCGTCGCCTTTGGCTACCGAGGCCTTGATATCGCGGTACACGTATTCACCGGCATCGCTCTTATAACCGCTCATGTCGGTGCCGACCTTGCGCCTTGGATGCATCACGATGCGCATCTGCGGATCGATGATTAAAAATGAGTATGTGCCACCGTTGGTCTTGATATCGGCAAGCGTGTTCTTGGCCGCAGTCTGCGCCTGCGCCTCGGTCAGTTCGCCACGCTTGGCCTTGTCGGCATAGTGCGCGATGACGTTCATGCCCATGTCGACCTCCGTCTTGACAGTCTGCTTGCGCGCTTCCACCAAATCCAGGTACTGCAGGCGCGCGGCAGCGACCGCAAGCAGAATCACGCCGATTGCCAGCAGCGTGCATAACACCACGAACTTGCGCGCCATCGGCAAATTGGCGACGCGAAGACGCAGGAAGTGAACGGGATTCATAGCGATCCTGTTGGCAATGCCGATCTGTATGTAGACTTAATATCGGCCGCGAGCGTTTCAAACTTGACTCCCGCGTGGCGCCGAAAGTACAAGACAAACGTGATCGGATAAGCAATTCGGGCCTACTGCAGCGGCAGAGACGACGCACCGAACGGCATGCAGTCGCAATCGATGTCAGGCGACGCCTGTCACGGGTGAGCGATCCTGCATCGCCTCGCCGCCACCATCCGCCGTGCCAGACTAGCCGATGGAAATCGAAACAGGACTGCAGGCGCGGCTTCACCACGTTGAATGTCGTCGTCCCTGAAAAATTCAGCAGTCCCTTAGAACGTGTTCAAAGTCTCCTGAGCAATGCCGCCAGGAATCCCCGGTGGATGAACTGTAGACTGGTATTGCGCTTGCGCTCGCAGTTCTTCCACGACCTTCGGCTCTTCTCCAGCCAGGCAAAACTGCGTTCGACGATCCAACGCTTGGGCATGACCTTGAAGTTGTGCAGCTCACTGCGCTTGACGATCTGCACCTTGACTTTTTCGCCAAGCACTGCGCGTACGCCTTCGGCGAACGGCTCTGCGGTGTAGCCACTGTCGCATAGCAGGGCTTTGTCCGCTTCAACCCTGACTTGCCGCGCTGGAGCGCTTCCGGCGCACATTTGCGATCGGTCACTTCGTCCGTCGTCACTGCCACCACATGTGGCGGTCCTTACGTATCCACCGCAATATGCCGCTTGATCCCCGACACCTTCTTGCCCGCGTCATAAGCCTTTGAGCCCCGCCGCGCCCCCGCTCTTCACGCTCTGCGCGTCCGTCTGCGCGTCCACGATCAAGAACGTACTTGATGCTTTGCTCCCTTATTTCTTTCGGGCCTCGCCAACCTGATTTTTTAAGCCTACTCCAGCAGGCTGCCCCCCCTCACGCGACTCGCTCCAGATGGCAAAGTACGAATGCACCGCGCGCCACTGCGGGAACTCCTCGGGCAGCATGCGCCACTGGCAGCCGCTCTTGAGCAGATACAACACACCGCAGAACACCTCTTACAGGTCCACTCATTGTGGAGTCTGGTCTGCCGGCGAGCGCTCTCCAGCAATGGTTGGATGATCGCCAATTGCGCACGGCTTATGTCGCTCGGATGGCGCTTTCTCATCCACGAATGCGCATTCGTGCACAGGGAGACTTTGAACAGGCTCTAAGCGCGGAAGCACCGCCGCGGAATATCCCGCGGCGGTCAATATCGCGAATGCTCAGTGTGGCTTGAGCGAGGCCCGGTAACGCAGCAGGGCCTCCGGCTCGTCGGTCTGCAGTGCACCGACCCCGGCGTGGTACAACCGTCCCCAGACGGCATCGGGATCGCGTAACGCCTCGGCATCGCCGCCGACACCGGCGACAAACCCTTCCCATAATGTGTTGACCAGCAGCCGCATGTGCTGTTGCTTGGCCAGCGCCACCAGCGACGCCAATTGCGCGAGCGATATCCGCGGCAGTTCAATCGCCACAGGCCGCACCTTGCCCCCCATCTGGATGCGCATGGTCCGCAGCAGATCGTCGGTACCTGGTGGGTTGAGCAGCACCGGGGTGAAGTTCACCTGGTCGAACGGCGGCAGCGACGCCAACGGCTGGCTATGCACGCCGACCTCCGTCTTGAGAACCACCTCGCGCTGCATGCCAGCGCGCCGCACCGCATCGGCGACCTCGGCATAGATCGGCGCTTTGACGTCGAGATTGAGCATGATCCGGCCTTTGGCCGCAGCCAGCATCTGCTCCAGGGTCACCGGATGCTGATCGGTGAGCGCGGCATCGGCGCCGCCCTCGTCATCGCGCAAGCGTAACTGCGACAGTTGCGCCCAGGTCATCTCGGCGACCTTGCCGCTGCCGTTGGTGGTCCGATCCACCGTGGCGTCGTGGAACATCACCAAGGTGCCATCGGCGGCGCGACGGATATCGGTTTCAAGCATGTCCACGCCCACCGCCACACAACGCTCCAGACCGATCAGCGAGTTCTCCGGCGCATGCCCGGCGAAGCCGTGTTCGGGCGCGGGGTTATGGCAACCACGATGGGCTACGACGAAGATACCGCCTTCCGGATTGGCCAGGCGTGCCTGGATCGGGGCGATACCGGCCGCCACGGCCGGGACGGCGAAGGTCAGCAGGACGGCCACCAGGCCACCACGAAAAATACGCACGTTCATTGAAAATCTCCGAAAGTCATCAGAGCGATGGGGTAAAGCGCAGACCGATCCAATACGTGGTCGGCATCGAATAGCTGTCCTTCAGCAGGTTCTCGCCTGGACCGGTGAAACTGGTGAGGCGGCTGTGGGTGACGTTGCTGACCTGACCCACCACGCTGAGTTGCTTGCTGACCGCCCACGTGGCCGACAGGTCCAACTGCGAACGCGGCGCCCAGTACAAATCCTGCCAGGGAATGTTGCTGACGATCGAGCGCAGCGCCTTGCCCTGACGGTTGTAGGCCGCGCGCAATTCCACGCCGCCGACGGTGTAGAACAGCGAAGCGTTGGCGGTGTAGTCGGGCTGACCGACCATGTAATCGACCGAGCGCTGGCTCTGTACGATGTTCGGTGCGGTGCCGGTATTGAACGGCACGTCCATGCCGCCGTTGAGCAACGCCAGGTTGGCACTGGCGCCCAGGCCGGACAATGCCGGCACGCCCGGCAATAAGGTGTTCAACACCGCACTCAGTTCCAGGCCGCGCACATGCGCCTTGGACGCGTTGGCCGGCGTGCTGATCAACACGTTCGAATACGTAGTGCCGTTGAAGGTGAACTGGTCGATGCGCGAGAGGGTGAAGATCTCGTCCTGGATGCGCTTGTCGAACACGGCGGCGGCGAGCATGCCGTCGTAGTCGTCGGGCAGGCGCCATTCCAGCGACAGGTCCAGATTGGTCGAAATGCGCGGCTTGATATCGGGGTTACCGATGGTCACGGTCACGCCCTGAGCGTTGGGATTGCCCATGTCGTTGCTACTGACGAAGCCGATCGAGGTGCGCGCGGCGTAGGCGTCGTAAGGCGGGCGGCCGAGCGTGCGGCTGGCGCCGGCACGCAGGTCGAGGCGATCGCTGAGATGGTAGGTCATGATCGCCGACGGCAACAGATTGCCGTAATGCGAATGCGTCGGCGCATCCACGTACACATACTTGCCGCTGGCCGCATCCAATTGGCGTTGGCGGCCGACCGTGGACTGGTCGGTATGGTCGTAATGCAGACCCGCCTCCACGTCGAACGCGTCGGCGCGATAACTGACCAAGCCGTAGGTACCGAAGATCTTTTCGCTGTGGCTGAAATTATCCTGGTTGCTGAAAGCGCTCTGGTCGGTGCTGTTGAACGCGCTCAGCGGGACCGAGTTCAACATCTTGTTGGCTTTGGCCGGATCGATCGCGATCAGGTTCATGTTCAAGTAACGCATCGGCGCGTTGGACGGCGCCAGCACGTCGGCGATGTTCAACGCAGGGGCACTGCGATTGGGCTGGTATTCCACGCGATAGATGTTGAAGCCGGGCTCGTCGCGGGTGTAACTCAGGCCAGTGCCGAAACCGAGCCCACGATCCATCTCGCCGCGATTGAAGGCATAGTCCAAGCGCCCGGTGAGCACTTTGTCGCGCGCACTCCGCTGGTAGTCCGGACGCCAATACAGCAGGCTGTAGTTGTCGTAGTTGTAGTACGCCTGCGGCGCGATCGGGAAACGTTGATTCAAGCCCGACGTGTCGTAGTTGAAGCCATAGGCCGCATTCGGCACCACCGTCACGCCAGGGCCAGTCTGCCCGGTGGGCACCGCCGCCGGGCGCGAAGCACCGGTGACGTACTTGATCATGCGCATCGGCTCTTCATAGGTCGCATCGGACCAAGAGCCGCGCGCCGACAGTACCTGTCGGTCGTCCGGACGCCATTCGAAACCGGTCTGACCGAGCTTGGTGCGGGTGGTGGTGATCTGATTGGAGTAACCGACCTCCACGTCACCGGCCGGATACGTACCCGACGTGGCGGTCTGGTTGTACACATTGCTGCGGTTGCGCGGGTCGATGATGACCTCGTTGCGCTCCATGTTGTCGCGGAAATAGTAATAGCCGGCCAGCGCATAGGCCTGCAGCGACTCGCTCACGTGCGCCTCGAACTTACCGGTGAGGCCGTAGCGGTCGCGCTTGTCCATCACGTACCAGTACTTGTCCTGCTGCGGCACGGCCCAACCGTTGCCCAGATTGGTGCCGCTCTGCAACACGCCATTACTGTCGTAGAACCCGTAATGCACCGTATCGGTGGTCATATGGGTTTCGGTGTAGCTGCTCAGGGTCTGATAGTTACCCGACAAGGTCAGGCCGTACTGCCCTTCGCTGCCGAAGGTGCGGCTACCGGTCGCAAGCAGGCGATATCCCGGATCATCCTGATCGCGCGGCTTGCCCACGTCGTTGGCATGCCCCAGCGACGCCTCGGCGGTGAAGAACGGCTTGCCGCCATTTTCGAACGCACTGCGGGTCTTGAGGTTGATCGCACCGCCGGTGGCATTGGGATCCAGGTCGGGAGTGAAGGTCTTGATGACCTGCAATTCGCTGACCATCGAAGCCGGCAGAATATCCAGGCGCACGCCACGGGTGATCGAACCGAGCGTTCCGTTCGGCGTGCCCGGGGAGGCCACGGTCAAACCGTCGATGGTGACGTTGTTGTAGGACGGACCGAGACCGCGCAGCACCGGCGTAGCGGCTTCGTCGCGCGGATGCTCGTTGTCGGTCGCCGGCAGCACGGACAGGCCGGGAATACGGCGCAGCGCTTCGACGATGGTGGTATCCGGCAGCGCGCGCACGTCGGTGGAACTGACCACGTCGGTGATGTTGGTGGCCTCGCGCTTGCTCTCGATCGCGGCGGCGTTGGCCTTGCGTACCCCGGTCACGACAACGCTGGACAGGGTCTTGGTTGCGTCGGACTCGGGAGCGGCGGCGGTATTGCCAGCGACCTCGTTGGTGGTGGTCGCATCCGGTGAGGCAGGCACTGCTGGAGTGCCACTGAGAACCTCCGCCGCAAGCGCGGCGTGGCAACTGGCAGCTAACACACAAACGAAGAATACCCGTTGCCGGCGGTGGAATGATTTCATTGCAAGGCCCCCTGAAAATCAGAATCTGATCAAGTAAAACCCGGCATTTAATTCCAAAAATATGACAGCTTGATAGCAGCAAGCCCATACCTCACCGCACAGACCGAAGCGCACGGGTCAGCAGCGCCCTGGGAGCGGCGAGCGCCCCTCCCGGATCGACGCAGCAGGCGTGCCGCTCATGCCATCGGGTCGCGGGCGCGCAGCGGCAAGCCCAATGCGATCAGTGCAGCACGCAGGGTGGCCGCATCGCGAAACTGCAGCGCCTGCATCCCGATCCCGGCTGCGGCGTGTACGTTGCGCGGCGCGTCGTCGATGAACACCGCGCGCGACGGCGTGATCGCATAGCGCGCGCACAGCAGCGCGAAAATCGCCGGATCCGGCTTCACCAGCCGCTCCTCGCCCGACACCAGCACGCCCTCGAACCAGGCAAGGAAAGGATAGCGTTCGCGCGCGATCGGGAAGGTCTCGTGCGACCAGTTGGTCAGCGCATACAGGCGCACATCGCAGCCGCGCAGCTCCTCCAGCACCGCCACCGTGTCATCGAGCGCGCCGCCCAGCATTTCCGGCCAGCGCGCGTGGTAGGCCGCAATCATGGGCGCATGTGCCGGATGCAACGCGCTGAGTTCGGCGACCGCCTCATGCCACGGCCGGCCCGCATCCTGGCGCTCGTTCCACTGCGGACTGCAAATTTCGCGCAGGAAATGCTCCATCTGCGCCTCCTGCGCGAACAGACGACGGTACAGATAGCGCGGGTTCCAATCGATCAGGACACCACCAAGATCGAACACGACGGTATCGATATTGGATACGGCGGACAAAGCGGACGACGGCATCACGGACTCCAGAAACGAATGGGGATCTCCACGCAGCACTACTGCGGCGAATGCGATCAGTGCAGCATGCGCTGCATGTACAGCGCAATCAGTCGCGGTCGGTCCAACGCCAGACACACCTGCACGTTGGCCGTGCCGCTAGTGCCCCCAGCGGCGGCCATTGCGTTGGTCAGCGGCATCTCGCGCGTATTGCCCTGATCGTCGATGACGATGCGCCGCGGCACGGTCGGGCACAGATCAGGCTCCAGCAACTGCGCCACCGGCACCACGTCAAATAGCGTCGGTGTGGCGCTGGACCATGGCTGATCGGTGTCGCGCCATTGGTAGTAAAGCTGTGTCAGCGCATCGGTCAGCGGCTCGCCATGCGCGAACAACGCGATCCGCTCCGGCTCCTCCAGCGTCACCTGGGTCGCATCCAGCGGCAGCATCACGATCGGCACACGAGCAGCGAATACGCGCTGCGCCGCCCCGATGTCGGAGACGATGTTGTATTCGGGAACCGGCGGATTCGACGGGCGGTAGCGCGATTTTCCGTAACCGACGCGCACCGAACCGCCCATCAACACCACCTGCTTGAGTTGGGCGAAACCCGCCGGATCGCGCTGCAACGCGCGCGCTGCATCGGTCAACGGCCCGAGCACCAGCAAGCTGACCTCGCCGGGATGGCGCCGCGCCTGCGCCAGGATGAACTGCGCCGCATCCGGCGCATCGCGCGGCAGCGTCCCCTTGGCGGCCCAACGCGCCTGGCTGAAGGCAACGGCACTGGCGGTGCGTTGCCCGATCGCCAGCGGAATATCACCGCGGCCAGCCTGCCGCAACAGCCGTTGCAACAATTGCGCGCGCAAGCCGGTGTCGCCCCAGGTCGAGGCGATGCCGAGCACTTGCAATTCCGGACTGCGCAACAGCAGTGCCAGCGCGAACGCATCGTCGATGTCATCGCCGATATCGGTGGACACCACCACTTTTTGCACCGGCGTCGCCATCACAGACGCCGCCGCGATGGCACACACCACCATGCTCAGCAGCGCCAGCGCCGCCCATTGCTTCAGACCGCGCATGCACGTCCCCCCAAGATAAGCAGCCGGCTGAGCGCCGGCCAGCGTTACTGTAACGCCTGCGTCGCAAATCAGAAGTTGGCGCGGAATTGCGCGCCGACGATACGCGGGTCATTGATGAAGCCGGTGAGATTGTTGAAGTCGATCGCCCCGGTGGCGCGGATCTGGTTGGTGCAGTTGCGGCAGAACACCGAGACTTCATAGGCGTCGGCATCCCAGGTGTAACCGATCTTGACGCCGCCCTCCAACAGCGGTTGACCGACGAACTCGCGCGAGTCGTACAGAAAGAAGTTGATCGCGCTGCGGTAGGACCAGTCGGTCAAGAGGAAGAACTCGGCGTTGTCGCCAACCGGGATACCGTAGCGCAAGGTCGCGTTGCCCATCCATTTGGCCGCCTGCGGCAGCACATTGCCGTCGATCAGCGCGCGCCCGGCGGCGTTGAGCGGATCGGTGACCGTACAGGTGCGGCACACGGCGACCGACAGCGTCGGGTCTTGGATGCGGGTCCAGTTGTAAGCACCGCCCAGGGTCACGCGCAGGTTCCGGGTCAACATCGCTTCGCCATCGAACTCGGCGCCACGCGCCTTGGAGGTGTTCGCGTTGAGCAGGCGTATATCGTTGGAAGCGCCACCCACCGCGGTCAATTGCTGGTTCTTTAACCGGAAATCGTAAATGTCGAAGTTCAAGCGCGCGCGCTTGTCGAATAAATCGGACTTGATGCCGATCTCGTAGGAATCCACGGTCTCCGGCACGGCCACGGTCAACGGCGCGGTCGCCGACGGCACGCCGAAGCTGGCACCGCGAAAACCACGCGCGGCACGCGCGTAAACGTTGACGTCTTCGTCAATCCTATAAGTGGCGCTGAGATCGCCGGTGAGCTTGGCGTTGTCGGTGCTGCCGCTGGACGGCTGCTGGAGAACGACGCGGTCCAGTGCCAAAACGTCGAACCGCTTCTTGTCGTCGGTGTAGCGCAGGCCGGCGCGCACATCCAGGCGCTCGGTGACGGCATCGTGCAACGAACCGAACACCGCCCACGCGGTGTTGCGCTGACGGGTCAACTGATAGCTGGACAAAGAACCGCCGGCCAGCGTGTCGTAGGTGTAATTCTCGCCTTCCACCGCATCTTGGAAGTAGTACAAGCCTGCTTGCCAATTGAGCGGGCCAGCGTACTGCGATTCGGCCCGCAGCTCCTGCGTGTACTGGTCAAGGCGCTTGATGCCGCCGGCGGTCTCCACCGGGAACGGGATCGTGCCCGGGCCGGACGGCGGCGCGAACACCGCGCCGTAGCCACCGTCGATGTCGCCACGGCTGTAGTACTTGCCGATGCCCTCGTAGCCGGTGATCGCATGCAGCACGATGTCGTCCAGGTTCCAGGTCAGGTTGACACTGCCGCCATACGTCTGCAATTGCTGGGTGTTCTTGCCGTCGATGGACACCTTGTCCGGATCGAAACCGGCGATCAGCCGGTTGCTGCCCGGTTGGAAGATGTTGGCGCGGAACAGCCGCGCGGTGCCATCGAGATGGCGCGCATGCGCGTTGAACAGCGCACTGAATGCTTCGCCCGGCTGGAACAGCAGTTGCACGCGCACCGCCGAATCCACGTAGCCCTCGAACGAACGGTCATCGACCGTGTTGTCGACCCAGTCGCCGCGACGCTGGCCCAGCGCCGAGATGCGCGCGGCCCACCGCTCGCCCAGCGCCACACTCAGGCCGGTCTCCATGGTCATGGTGCCGTAGGTGCCATAGGACAGACTGGCGTAACCGTCGTTGGCGCCGAGGGTCGGTTTGACCGAATTGAACTTCACCACACCCGCAGGCGTGTTGCGGCCGAACAGCGTGCCCTGCGGACCGCGCAACACTTCCAGGCTCTGTAGATCGAAGATCGGAAAGCCCTTCAGGAACGCGTTCTCGGCGACTACCTCGTCGTAGATCAGCGACACCGGCTGCGAGGCATAGGTATTGAAATCGGTGTTGCCGTAACCCCGGATGTAAAAGCGTGGAAACACGCGACCGTTGGAGGATTCAACATTGAGACTGGGCGCCTTACCCGCCAACACGCGCACGTCCGAGCCACTGGTGGCGATCGCGTCCAGGTACTCCGGTCGCAGCACGCTGGCCGATACCGGCACATCCTTGGCATCCTCCACGCGACGCTCGGCGGTGACCTTGACCGCATCCAGACGGGCAACTCCATCGCCGTTGTCCGCCTGCTGCGCGGCGGCAGGCAACGAGAACGCGGAAACGACGGCAACGGCAAGGACGCTTGCGCGCAGCGAGCAACTGGCGGACATGAGAACTCCAGGATGGGGGAGGGAAGCGCGGTGCGGCGCGTGGTCGCGCCGCACAACAATTAACACAACGCACACATGATGCACATCTGCCTGCCATTGGGCGGTGTTGCCGCAGTTCCACACTCCGCTGTGCCCAGCCTTGCCCCATGCCTGGTCGGCATGCACTGCGGTGGCGCCGCCATGCCGCTGGCGGCGCCACCGCGTTGAAGACAATCACGCGCTGCGCCGCAAGACCCTTCGCATAAAGTGGCCAACAAAACGTCGCCCGTCGCTGTCGCGCGGACACCGACAGTGCGCAGTAACCGCCGTGTGCAAGTGGCACATGCGAATTCCGAGCACTGCCACGCCCGTCCGGCGGCGACGCCGTCGTTTTGTTAGCGACTCTTAGCCCAGTGCGACATCCGGCACCCGCACCCAGCCCTCCATCAGCACCCGCGCGCTGCGGCTCATGAGTGCCTTGGTGACCGTCCACTGGCCATCCACCTGGCGCGCCTCGGCACCGACCCGCAAGGTGCCCGAGGGATGACCGAAACGCACCGCGTTGCGCGCGCCACCACCCGCGGCATGGTTCACCAGCGTGCCCGGGATCGCCGCAGCGGTGCCGATTGCCACCGCCGCGGTGCCCATCATCGCGTGGTGCAATTTACCCATCGACAGCGCACGGACCAGCAGATCGATGTCGGCGGCGGCAACCTGTTTGCCACTGGAAGCCACGTAGTCGGCTGGCGGCGCGACGAAGGCGAGCTTGGGCGTGTGCTGGCGCGTGGCCGCCTGCTCCAACGTGGCGATCAGGCCCATGCGCAACGCGCCGTATGCGCGGATGGTCTCCAATCGGGACAGCGCCTGCGCATCGTCGTTGATCGCGTTCTGCAATTCGGTACCGCGATAACCGAGTTCCTGCGCGTCGAGGAAGATGGTCGGAATGCCGGCGTTGATCAACGTCGCCGTCAACGTCCCCACACCCGGCACTTCCAGCGTCTCGATCAGATGGCCGGTGGGAAACATCGCGCCATCGGCACCGTCTTCGTCGGCGGCCGGATCGAGGAATTCGAGCGCAATCTCCGCTGCGGGGAAGGTCACGCCGTCCAGTTCGAAATCACCGGTTTCCTGGACGTCACCGCCCGCCATCGGCACGTGCGCCAGAATGGTCTTGCCGATGTTGGCCTGCCAGATCCGCACCGTGGCGATGCCATCGCGCGGAACCCGTGCCGGATCGAGCATGCCAGCGGCAATCGCGAATGGCCCCACCGCCGCCGAGAGATTGCCGCAGTTGCCGCTCCAGTCCACGAACGGGCGGTCGATCGCCACCTGACCGAACAGGTAATCCACGTCGTGATCCGCACGCGTACTCGGCGCCAGGATCACGGTCTTGCTGGTGCTGGAGGTGGCCCCACCCATCCCATCGATCTGCTTGGCATACGGATCGGGACTGCCGATCACGCGCAACAGCAGTGCGTCGCGCGCTGGGCCCGGCACCTGTGCCGCCACGGGCAAATCCTGGAGCCGGAAGAACACCCCCTTGGAGGTGCCACCGCGCAAATAGGTGGCGGGAATACGCAGTTGCGCAACGTGAGCCATGGCAGTTCCAGTCGGAGAGACGAATCGATTGATTAGAAGACCACACGCAACGCGAGCGCGGCTGACTGCACCGGCCTGCACAGGCCGCCACCGCGTTCGACGGCGCGCGCGCACTGCGCCATCAGGCCGCCGCCGCGTCGAGAAAATCCTGGGCGAAGCGTTGCAACACGCCACCGGCCTCGTAGATGGACACGTCCTCGTCGCTGTCCAGACGGCACAGGACCGGCACCTCCACCGGATCGCCATACTTCCGCTCGATACGCAGCAACAGGGTCGCGCCGGGGCGGCGTTCGCCGAGCACCGCAAAGATCTCGCTGCCGTCGATGCCCAAGGTCTTGCGCGTGGTGCCCGGCAGAAACTGCAACGGCAACACGCCCATGCCGATCAGGTTGGTGCGGTGGATACGCTCGAACCCCTCGGCGACGATGGCCTCCACACCCGCAAGACGCACGCCCTTGGCCGCCCAGTCGCGCGAGGATCCCTGGCCATAATCGGCACCGGCGATGACGATCAACGGCTGCTTGCGCGCCATATAAGTCTCGATCGCCTCCCACATGCGCAGCACCTGCCCCTCCGGTTCCAAGCGGGTCAGCGCGCCTTGCCGGACCTGACCATCGACCACCGCCATCTCGTTGCGCAGCGTCGGGTTGGCGAAGGTGGCGCGCTGCGCGGTGAGGTGGTCGCCGCGATGCGTGGCGTAAGAATTGAAGTCTTCCTCCGGCACGCCCATGCGCGCGAGATATTCGCCAGCGGCGCTGTCGGCAAGGATCGCGTTCGACGGCGATAGATGATCGGTGGTGATGTTGTCGCCGAGCACTGCCAGCGCGCGCATACCGCGCAACGTGCGCTCCCCGGCCAGCGCACCTTCCCAATATGGCGGGCGGCGGATGTAGGTGCTTTGGGGGCGCCACGCGTACAGCGGGCTGACCGGTGCGGCGTGTTCCACACGCACGTTGAACATCGGCGCGTATACGCGGCGGAACTGCTCCGGCGTCACCGCCGCGCGCACCACCGCGTCGATCTCCGCATCGCTGGGCCAGATGTCCTGCAAGCGCACCGGGCGGCCGTCGGCATCCACCCCCAACACGTCTTTTTCGATGTCGAAGCGCACCGTGCCGGCAATGGCATAGGCGATCACCAGCGGCGGCGAGGCCAGGAACGCCTGTTTGGCGTAAGGGTGGATGCGGCCATCGAAGTTGCGGTTGCCCGACAGCACCGCGGTGACGTACAGATCGCGGTCGATGATTTCCTGCTGGATGTGCGGATCCAACGCGCCACTCATGCCGTTGCAGGTGGTGCAGGCGAAACCGACGATGCCGAAGCCGAGCGCCTCCAACTCCGCCAGCAGGCCGGCTTCTTGCAAATACAGCTGCACGGCCTTGGAACCGGGCGCCAGCGAGGTCTTCACCCATGGTTTGCGGGTCAGCCCACGCGCGTTGGCATTGCGCGCCAGCAGCGCGGCGGCGATGACATTGCGCGGGTTGGAGGTGTTGGTGCAACTGGTGATGGCGGCGATGATCACGGCGCCATCGGGCATCCGCCCCTGCGCCTGCTCCGCCTTGCCAGCCTCCAACTTGGCGGCGTCGGCGATACCGCGCGCGGCCAGTTGCGTGGTCGCTACCCGCGTGTGCGGGTTGCTCGGGCCGGCCATGTTGCGCACCACGCTGGCAAGATCGAAGCGCAGCACGCGCTCATACTGCGCCGTGGTCAGCGCCTCGGCCCACAACCCCGTGGTGCGCGCGTAGGTTTCCACCAACGCGAGCTGCGCTTGTTCGCGTCCGGTCAGGCGCAGATAGTCGATGGTCTGCGCATCGATATAGAACATCGCCGCGGTGGCCCCGTATTCCGGGCACATGTTGGAGATGGTAGCGCGGTCGCCGATGGTCAGCGCTGCGGCGCCGGGGCCGAAGAATTCCAGATAGGCGCCGACCACGCGTTGTGCGCGCAGGAACTCGGTCAGCGCCAGCACCACGTCGGTGGCGGTGATGCCCGGCTGTGGTTTTCCGCGCAGTTCGACCCCGACGATCTCCGGCAACCGCATCCACGACGCGCGCCCGAGCATCACGCTCTCGGCCTCCAGCCCGCCGACGCCAATCGCAATGACACCCAGCGCATCCACGTGCGGGGTATGGCTGTCGGTGCCCACGCAGGTATCCGGAAACGCGATCCCGTCCTGCACGTAAACCACCGACGACATTTTCTCCAGGTTGATCTGGTGCATGATGCCGTTGCCCGGCGGAATCACGTCCACATTGCGGAAGGCGTGTTTGCTCCAGTCGATGAAATGGAAACGGTCGGCGTTGCGACGATCCTCGATGGCACGATTCTTCGCGAACGCCTGCGGATCGGCGCCGCCGCATTCCACCGCCAGGGAATGATCGACGATCAGTTGCACCGGCACCACCGGATTGACCTGGGCCGGATCGCCCCCCTTGTCGGCAATGGCATCGCGCAGCCCGGCCAGATCCACCAACGCGGTCTGGCCAAGAATGTCGTGGCACACCACCCGCGCCGGAAACCACGGGAAATCCAGGTCGCGGCGACGCTCGATCAGTTGCAGCAAGGCATCGCGCAGCAGCACCGGATCGCAGCGGCGCACCAGGTTCTCGGCGAAAACCCGCGCGACATACGGCAAGGCGGCATAGGCACCGGGGTGGATCGCATCGACTGCGGCGCGCGCGTCGAAATACTCCAGCGACGTGCCCGGCAGGGGAAGGCGGTAGTGGCTGTTCATGTCTGGCTGGCTTGGCCTGGCTGAGAGAAACAAAGGCGGATCGGGCCGTGCAACCCGGAAAGGCGCGGCGCGACATCTGCGCGCGCTTGCCTCGTCTCCATGCTCAAGCGCAACACAAGCAAACGACGACGCGCAGCGAGTGCCGAATCCCCGCGTCAGCGCTGATCGATGGGCACGAACGCCCGATCTTCCGGTCCGATGTAATCCGCGCTGGGACGAATGATCTTGCCGTCGATGCGCTGCTCGATGATGTGCGCGCTCCAGCCAGCGGTGCGGGCGATGACGAACAGCGGCGTGAACATCGCCGGCGGCACCCCCATCATGTGGTAGCTGACCGCGCTGAACCAGTCCAGGTTAGGGAACATTTTCTTGACGTCCCACATCACGCCTTCCAGGCGCTCGGCGATGTGGTACATCTTGCGATTGCCCTGCACTTCGGACAGTTCGCGCGCCACGTCCTTGATGATCTGGTTGCGCGGATCCGACACCGTGTATACCGGATGACCAAAGCCCATGATCACCTCCTTACGTTCCACGCGCGCCCGAATGTCTGCCTCCGCCTCGTCCGGGCTGTCGTAACGTTTTTGCACCTCGAACGAGACCTCGTTGGCGCCACCGTGTTTCGGGCCGCGCAGCGCGCCAATGCCACCGGCGATGGCGCTGTACATATCGCTACCGGTGCTGGCGATGACCCGGCAGGCGAACGTGGAAGCGTTGAACTCGTGCTCGGCGTACAGAATCAAGCTGGTGTGCATCGCCTGCACCCATTCCTCGTGCGGCTTGGAGCCGTGCAACAAGCGCAGGAAATGCCCACCGATCGAATCCTCCTCGGTCTCCACCTCGATGCGTCGCCCGTTGTGACTGTAGTGATACCAGTACAACAGCATCGAGTTGAGGCTGGCCAGCAGCTTGTCGGCGATATCGCGCGCACCTGGAGGCTGATGGCCTTCCTTCTCCGGCTGCACGCAACCCAACACCGACACGCCGGTACGCATCACGTCCATCGGATGCGCCGACGGCGGCAGTTGCTCCAGCGCGGCCTTGACCGCAGCCGGGATCCCGCGCAACGCACGCAGCTTGGCCTTGTACACAAGCAATTCGGAGTTGCTTGGCAGCTTACCGTGTACCAGCAGGTAAGCGATTTCTTCGAACTGGCTGTTGCGCGCCAGATCCACGATATCGTAGCCACGGTAGTGTAAATCGTTGCCGCTGCGGCCCACCGTGGACAGCGCGGTGTTGCCGGCGGGGGTGCCGGACAGCGCCACCGACTTTTTCGGTTTGAAGGCGGAGGCGGTCTGCGAAGCGGTGCTGTCGTTCATAGCGAAATCTCCAGGGTGCTGCGTTCGGATGGACGCAAGTGAATCAGAGTGCCTGCGACGCTGACGGCCAGGGGCTGGCACGCTCGATCAGTTGCTGCAGCATGGCGATCTGACGGTTCTGCAGATCCACCAGCGTCGCCCAGTCCTGCTCGCGCAACTGATTGAGTTTTTCGTGTACCTGCAGGATTTCCAGTTCGGATTTGATGTTTACTTCGTAGTCGTTCTGCGCGCGCAGCCGATCCACGGCAGCCTGACGGTTCTGGCTCATCATGATCACCGGCGCCTGGATCGCGGCCAGGCACGACAGGCATAGATTGAGCAGGATGTAGGGATACGGATCGAAGGCGTGCGCCAGCACCAAGCTGTTGAGCGCGATCCAGCCCAGCAGCACCACACAAAAGCTGATGATGAAGCTCCAACTGCCGCCGATCTCGGCGACCCGGTCGGCGATACGCTCGCCCAGCGAGCGGTCATGCTCGGCCTGCGTGGCGATGTCTCGAGCCACACGACGCTTGGCGATGAAGCGCTCCACCACTTCGCGCTCGGCCGCAGGCAGCTTTTCCAACTCGGTCTGGAGCAATTGCCGCGCAGTCTGGCGGCGATCGATGCGGCCACGCAGCGGTGAGGGTGGATCGGCGTGTGCGCTCATGGACATGCTCAGGCTGGGAATGGGAAGCCGCCGCCAATCATGCACCTTTACCGGCGAAAAACGCATCCAGACGCTGTTCGAAGGCGTGATAGCCGATGCGCTCGTACAGCTCCTCGCGGGTCTGCATGCTGCCCAGCACCGCCTGCTGATGGCCGTCGCGACGGATCGCCGCGTACACCGCCTCGGCGGCCTTGTTGGCGGCGCGGAACGCCGACAGCGGGAACAACTGGATCGCCACCCCGGCCCCGGCCAATTCATCCCGGCTGAATAGCGGGGTCTTACCGAACTCGGTGATGTTGGCCAGCACCGGCACCTGCACCGCGTCGACAAAACGACGGTAGGTGTCCAGATCGTAGGCGGCCTCGGCGAAGATGCCGTCGGCACCCGCCTCCACGCAGGCGATGGCGCGCGCGATCGCCGCGTCCACACCCTCGGCCTGGATGGCGTCGGTGCGCGCGATCAGGAAGAAATCGGCATCGGTCTTGGCATCGGCCGCGGCCTTGACCCGATCCACCATCTCCGCCTGACTGACGATTTCCTTGCCCGGCCGGTGACCACAACGCTTGGCCCCGACCTGATCCTCGATATGGCAGGCGGCCGCCCCCGCCTTGATCAGCGCCTTGATCGTGCGCTCAATGTTGAACGCACTGGGGCCGAAACCGGTATCGATGTCCACCAGCAGCGGCAGCGCGCATACATCGGTGATGCGGCGCACGTCGATCAGCACATCCTCGAGCGTATTGATGCCCAGGTCCGGCAGGCCCAGCGAACCGGCGGCGACGCCGCCACCGGAGAGATAGATCGCCTTGTAGCCGGCGCGTTGCGCCAGTAGCGCATGGTTGGCGTTGATCGCGCCGATCACCTGCAGCGGCGCTTCGGCGGCGAGCGCGGCGCGGAAACGGGCACCGGGAGAAACGAGGGACATGATCGACTCCTGACGTAGAGGCGCGGCCCCGCAGAGCGTTCCGCGCTGCTCACCAATTTGGCACCATCTTCGGCGCCAATCAATGTCCTGTGCTTTCAAACCCGGCGTGCCGCACAACACTCAACACCTCCCGGGGCTGCGTTTGCTGAACGCGCAACCGTTGCTGCTACGCATGGAACGCAACGTTCTCGAGCGCCTGGGCATAATCGAATGCTGCCCAGCAGCATCGACTGCGATACATCCGGGCAGGGTTGAGTGAGATCGAGGACCGCAACACACGTCGCGAAAATCCAATTGCAATCGAGAACCAGCGTGCCGCTCACGATGTTGCAAAGAATACTATTCTGGTAGCACGCGACGGCAGCATGAGCGAGCAACTCCGGCGATGCACCTTTCAGTTGAGCGTCATCCAGGAGCGATGGAGCGCGTTTGGTGGATCGTGGCGCTGGATGAAATGCAGCACTGGGAATCAAACGCCACCCGATCCCGAGTCACATGCTTTCGTGTTGTATCTATAGCTGTTTAACACCCAACCACCGCCAGACGCGTTGGAAGCCCACGCATATGACCACATTTGGCTAACGCCCGCAGAGCACGACGAAACCGAGAATGCGTCTCCCGGATGCCCACTGTCAGCAAGAAGGACAGGCGATGCATCGCCTTGGGACTGGACAGCATATCTATCAATAGCCGTCTCGCGGCTATAGGTCACCGTGACATCGCCGACCCGTTCGAATTCGCCGATCAGATGCCCTTTCACCCGCTCAGCGTGCTGCTGCAACCACGCCATGACCGCGTGCTCTTCCGCAGAATTTGCAGAATAGGTTGATTTAGTCACCATCAACTGAGATGTCGTGACCGCGCTCACCACAAACGGGACAGCGATCAACTGGGCAGCGAACAGGACTCGCAAAAGAAATTTTCTCATATTCGTTAGCCCTGCTTTGTGTATGAACGGCATGCGCACGTTTTAAGCTACGCCTTCACGCTCGTACGTCACAAGGATCGGCGCGACAGATGTCTACAAATCACCTCATTTATTCCACCACTACCCGGCGTCTGAATCGCCCAGTATTTCCTAAACATCTCATGACCATAGAAAATGGCAAGCTCGGAGGTGTCCGTAAAAACGGGGGTGGACCCATCAGTATCTACGGAACCGTGTACGATTCATAGGCAGGCAGAAATATGGGCTACGATTTCAACGAATTCATCGAAACGCAGCGTGAAATTAACCGCGATGCTTTCGAATTTGCTCACAGGTACGTGCAAGGGCTTGTCGTCGTCGGCTATGCCGCGATGTTCTTCCTGTGGAACAAGACCGAAGGCCGAATGCCGCCTGTTCTATGGTCGGGCATCGGTCTACTGCTGTGCATTTCAGTTGAAACCTATCTGGCATGGGAAGTGTTCGCCTTCCTATTTAGGCAGCGGTTACTTATGCGCCAAGCGTCAGCAGTCGGAAAGCCTGGCGAAGAAATCGACGCCGAGGCATTCCACGCTGTCATGCAACGAAATCTGGATGACCTGCGAAACCTGCTGCCACGGCTGCGCGCGGCATGGTATCCAGCAATGTTCGGGATTGTCGTGCCAATCGCCTTGGCCTGGGCTGTTGTGCTGGCGGCCTTTGCAATTGATTTCATCCGCATCATTTACCAGACCGCCTAACTGTTGGCATGCGGTGCTGACGCAAAAAGCCGGCACTGGGCCGGCTATTTTGTAGATAGTGGTGGGCGGTACAGGGTTCGAACCTGTGACCCTTGCCGTGTGAAGGCAATGCTCTACCGCTGAGCTAACCGCCCGTGTCGCGAGCCGAGCATTATAGAGCGGCAGCGGCCGACGTCAACGGCGTCGGCACCGCTCTGGCCGCAGAGCCATTACATGGTCATCGTAGGCTTGTCGGCGTTGAGGGTGCCGGCCAGTTGGGTCTCGATCTTGGTCCGGATGGTTTCGCCGTCGCTGTTTTCCGGCAGTTGCACGCCGATCCCCGCAGCCCGGTTGCCCTGCGCGCCGACCGGGGTCACCCAGACGACCTTGCCGGCCACCGGCAAGCGCTCGCTGGAATCGGGCAAGGTCAGCAACAGGAACACTTCATCGCCAAGCAGGTAGCGCTTGGGCGTGGGCACGAAGATGCCACCGTTCTTCACGAACGGCATGTAGGCGTTGTACAGCGCCGCTTTGTCTTTCACCGCCAAGGACAGGATGCCCTGGCGCCCACTCGTCGCACTCATCGTCGCGCCTCTCTCCCGGCTGGGCGATCGCCCTCGCGCCAGGTCAGTAACAGTTCCGCAATCGCCAGGTCGGCGCGCACGGTGGTACGTAGCAGGTCGCGGGTGCGGTTGGCTGCGTCGAACCAGGCGGCCAGCTTGTGCAATCGCGCCGGGTCGGTCAAGCCGGCCTGCGAAGACTGCATCAACGCTAGATCAGCGGCATGGCTCAAACGCTGCTCGGCGAGGTCGTCCCCACTCCAGCGCTGTGCGGCGTCCAGGGCGCCGAGATTGCCAGCCGCGATCTGCTCCAGATCCGCAGCCACCTGCCGACGCAGTGTCAGCCCATCCTCGCGCAACCAGTGCGCAGCCAGACCGGGATGACCGCGCGCTGCCTCCAGCGCCTGGCGCGCGGTTTTTTCGGGAAAATCCTGTGCCAGCAGCCAGGCGATCGCTTCCTCGGCAGGCGGCAGCTTGAATTCCAGGCGCTGGCAGCGGCTGCGGACGGTCGCCGGCAAACGCGCCGGCTGCGCACTGATCAGCCACAGGTAACGACCGGGCTGCGGTTCTTCCAAGGTTTTGAGCAGGGCATTGCAAGCGGCGCGGTTGATCGCATCGGCCGGGTCCACCACCACCACCTGGGCGATGCCGTACTGCGGAGTCAGTGCCAGTTTCTGCGAGATTTCGCGTACCTGCTCGATGACGATCTCGGTGCGTAATTTGTCGCCGGTCCGGTTGGGAACGAACGAGATCAGATGCAGGTCGGGATGGGTACCGGCAGCGATCAGTTGCGCGCTACGCTGGTTAGCGGCCGGCTCGCCCTGGCCGAGTACGTGCGCCGCCAGTTTCAGCGCCACCGCGCGCTTGCCAAGGCCTTCCGGCCCACAGATCAACAGGCCATGACCGAGCCTGCCGGCGTCGAGCGCGGCCACGGTCTGGTCGTAGGCACGCTGCTGCCACGGCGCGAACGGCAACTCGCTCATGGCGCCGGCCCCTGTTGTCCCTGTACCCACGCAGCCAGGGCAGCGGCAACGGCCTGCGCCACCGCCTGCGGTGGCTGGCTGGCGTCAATGACACGGAAGCGCTGCGGGTCCTGGGTGGCACGCTGGCGGAAGCCGGCACGCACGCGCTGGAAGAAATCGTCCTGCTCGCTTTCGATCCGGTCCGGCCACAGATCGCGGCCACTGGTCCGGGCGCGGCCGATCTGCACGTCCAGGTCCAGCAGCAGGGTCAGGCCCGGCTGTAGCCCGACCGCACGCCGCTCCAAGTCGGCGATCCAGGCGCGGTCCAGGCCGCGGCCCTCGCCCTGGTAGGCGTAGCTGGAATCGGTGAAACGGTCGCTGACCACGTAAGCCCCACGTTGCAGCGCCGGGCGGATCACCTCGCGCACATGCTGGGCGCGTGCGGCGAACACCAACAGCAGTTCCGTCTCGGCAGACAACCGCTCGACTGCCGTTTCCGGTGACGACGGCGCCATGTCCAGCAACAGCCCGCGGATGCGTTCGGCCAGCGGTGTCCCACCTGGTTCGCGGGTCAGCACCACCTCGTGGCCCTGCGCCTGCAGCCAGTCGCGGATCGCATTGATCGCGGTGGTCTTGCCGGCACCCTCGCCGCCTTCCAGGCTGACGAAGCGATGGTGACGCAGCACAGCCTCGCTCATGGATTCTCCTCCGCGTCGCTACGCGTCTGGCGCAAGCGCTGCAGGTAACGCGCCACCGCCGCGTTGTGTTCGGCATAACTGGAAGAAAATGCATGCGCACCGCTGCCATCGCCGATCGCCACGAAATACAAGCTGTCGCCCGGCGCAGGATGCGTCGCGGCGCGCAGCGCCTCGCGCCCTGGCATGGCAATCGGGGTCGGCGGCAAGCCGGTGCGGGTGTAGGTGTTGTAGGGCGTATCGGTTTCCAGATCGCGCTTGCGGATGTTGCCGGCGTAGGCGCTACCGATGCCGTAGATCACGCTCGGATCGGTCTGCAGTTTCATCCCCAGTTGCAGGCGCCGCACGAACACGCCGGCGATCTGCGGGCGTTCGGCGGCCAGAGCGGTTTCCTTCTCCACGATCGAGGCCAGGATCAGCGCCTGTTCCGGCGATGACAGTAGCAGGCCAGCGGCACGGCTGTCCCATGCGTCGGCCAGCGCCTTGTCCATCGCCTTATGCGCGCGCCGCAGCAGATCCAGATCGCTGTCGCCGCGCTGGTAGAGATAGGTCTCGGGCAGAAAACGGCCTTCCGCAGCTTGACCAGGCTGGGCGAGTTTGGCCATCAGGTCGTTGTCGCCGAGATCGGCGGTGATATGACGCAGTGGCGTGGCCGCATTCAGCGCCGCGCGCAGTTGGCGCAGGCTCCAGCCTTCGACGATGGTGAAGCGATATTGGATCACCTGCCCCTTGCGCATCCGCAGCAGCAAGGCGCGCGGGCTAAGTGGCGGCTGTAGCGCGTATTCGCCGAACCTGAGCTTGCCGGGGACACCAAGTTCGCGCGCCAACACCTGCCATTGCAAGTCGCTGCCCTGGTTGACGCCAGCATCGCGCAACCTGCGCAGCACGCTATTGAACGAAGCACCACGCGCCACCTCCACGCTTGGCTGAGCCGCCTGCAGCGGGCGGTCGGTGAAAGCGCGATAGCTCTGCCACCACCATGCACCGGCCGCTGCGAGCAGCAGCGCAAGCGCCAGCACCGCCGCCACCAGCATCAGACCCCCGCGTTTAGCCCTGGCCACGACCACCTCGAAGCGCATTCAACGACATGCAGGATACCGCGTGGCCGCCATCACCCGGTATCGCCGGGAGCGACACTCAGGGTTCCAGCGCGCGCAGCAGGCCGCGCGCCTTGGCCAGGGTCTCGTCGAGTTCGCGCTCGGGCTGGGAATCGAACACGATGCCGGCACCGGTGCGGAACTGCACCTGCGCAGCCTCCACCTCGGCGGTGCGGATGAGGATGTTCAGGTCCATGTCGCCGTCGCAGTTCAGCCAACCGAACGCGCCGGTGTAGGCGCCGCGTGGGGTTTGCTCCAGTTCGGCGATGATCTGCATGCAACGCACCTTGGGACAGCCGGTGATGGTGCCGCCCGGAAACGTGGCGCGGATCACCTCGCCTGGGCTGACCCCATCGCGCAGGCGGCCGCGCACGTTGCTGACGATGTGATGCACATGGGCATAGCTCTCCACCGTCATCAGTTCGTCCACTTCGACACTGTCAGGCGCGCAAATCCGGCCCAAGTCGTTGCGTTCCAGATCGATCAGCATCACGTGCTCGGCACGTTCCTTGGGATGGCCGACCAGTTCGCGGATGCGCGCGGCAGCGTCGTCGCCCGGCGCGCGCGCGCGGGTACCCGCAATCGGCCGAGTCTCGACCACGTCGCCGCGCACCGACACTAAACGCTCCGGCGAGGAACTCACCACGGCACGACCATGACCGACGAACAGGCCAGCAAACGGCGCCGGGTTGGCACGGCGCAACTGCGCGTACAGCGCCGCCGGCGCCACCGCCGCAGCGAAGCGCGCCGTCCAGCGCCGCGACAGGTTGACCTGAAATACGTCACCGGCCCCCAGGTAATCGAGAATACGGCGCACCCCCTCGATAAAGCGTTGCGGCGGGTCTTCCTCGATCGCCAGCGGCGCGGTCCAGACAGGCGCCGGGGCCGCACCGGGCAAGGCACCTAGATCGGCAAGGACGGTCTCCAACAGCGCCGCATGCGCGGACTCGGCCACCGCCACGCAATCGCCGCTAACATGGTCGCGCAGCAAGGCGGCGGGGCAACGCAAGGCCAGCGCCGCGGGCGTCGCCGCCGCGGACTGCGGCAACGGTAGTATCGGTTCAACCTGCGCGGCCAGTTCGTAATCCAGCAGCAACGCCCAACCACCGCGGAACGGCCAGCGCGGCTCGTCGCGCGCGCTGCGCGCGGCGTGCCAGCGCGCATCCAGCACACTCAGGAAATCGCCCTCGACGGCCGCCCCCTGCAGTTCGCGGGTGACACCATCGCGATCCAGGCGCAGCCCCTGGCCGTCGGCGACCAACAGCAAATCCCAGCGCCCTTGCGCGGTGCCCGATGCCGCCGACTCCAGCAACACCGGATAGCGCTGCGGCGCCAGACGATGCAAGGCCAGCAGATCAATCTCGGCCGGCAGGGGAACGGTAAGCAGCATCGAAGATCCGCTGGAAGAATGAAAACGCAAAGCGGCGCGGGGCCATCAATCGGCCGATGCCCATGCAGTTGGTCGCGACGTCCAATCCGCGTCGGCATCGCGGCATGCACCTGTCTGTGCGCACGACCAGGCACGATGCACCGGCCATTCCAAATGCCGCGTCCCGGTCGTCAGATCCGCTTGAACACCAAAGTCCCGTTGGTCCCGCCGAAGCCGAACCCATTGGACATCGCCACGTCGATCTTCTTCTCGCGCGCCACGTTCGGCACGTAGTCCAGATCGCAACCCTCGCCCGGTTCGTCCAGGTTGATGGTCGGCGGGATGATGCCCGTGTGGAGTGCCATCACCGAGAAGATCGCCTCGGCACCACCAGCCGCGCCGAGCAGATGCCCAATCATCGACTTGGTGGAACTAATCATGAGCTTGTAGGCATGATCGCCGAGCGCGCGCTTCATCGCGATGGTCTCGGCCAGATCGCCCGCAGGCGTAGAGGTGCCGTGCGCATTGAGATAATCGATCTGGTCTGGATTGAGCCCGGCATCGCGCATCGCCGCGCGCATGCTGCGCGCAGCGCCTTCACCGTCTTCGCTCGGCGAGGTCATGTGGAAAGCATCGGAGCTGGCGCCGAAGCCAGCCAATTCGGCATAGATGCGCGCGCCACGCGCCTTGGCATGCTCGTACTCTTCCAGCACCAGCACGCCGGCGCCATCCCCCATCACGAAACCGTCGCGGTCCTTATCCCATGGCCGCGAGGCCGCAGCGGGATCATCGTTGCGGGTGGACATCGCCCGCATCGAGGAAAAGCCGGCGATCGCAGTCGGCGAGGATCCCCGCTCGGCACCGCCAGCCAGCATCACGTCGGCATCGCCGTACTGAATCATGCGCATCGCGGTGCCAATGGAATGATTGGAGGTGGCGCAGGCGGAAACCGCCGAGAAGGTCGGCCCCTTCAGTCCCTTCATAATGCTTACCTGGCCCGGCAGCATGTTGATGATGGTACTGGGCACATAGAAAGGCGAGACCTTGCGCGGGCCACCCTCCTGCAACTTGAGGGTCTGCTCTTCGATGCCGAGCACGCCGCCGATGCCCGAACCGAGGATGGCGCCGATGCGTTCGGCATTGGCATCGGTGATCTCAAGGCCGGCATCGTCCAGTGCCATGAACGAGGCGGCGACGCCGTAGTGGATGAACGAATCCATCTTTCTGACGTCTTTGGCAGACAGGAACTTGGTCGGATCGAAATCCTTGATTTCACCGACGATGCGGGTGGCGAACTGAGATGCATCGATAAGGGTAATCGGACCGATGCCCGAACGCCCATTGACGATCCCGTCCCAGCTGCTGGCCAGATCATTGCCCAACGGCGACACCAGACCCATGCCGGTTACCACGACGCGACGGCTCATTGCGTAATCTCCTCACCGCGATATATGCGGCCTCTTGACACTGTAAAAACACAGGGCCGCATACGCGGCCCCATGGAATTGTCACACGCATCGGACCAGCAAGGGCGTCGATGGCGATCTGGGACGGAGCATCAGCTCTTGACGTGCACCTTGACGTAGTCGATAGCCTGCTGCACCGAGGTAATCTTCTCGGCCTCTTCGTCCGGAATCTCGCACTCGAACTCTTCTTCCAGGGCCATCACCAGCTCGACGGTGTCCAGCGAGTCCGCACCGAGGTCATCGACGAACGATGCGCTGTTGGTGACTTCTTCTTCCTTGACGCCGAGTTGTTCGACGACGATTTTCTTGACGCGTTCTTCGATGGTGCTCATTGGGATATCGCTCCAGATGGAGGGGTGGTGGTTCGAAACGCCATCGGTCTGCGATGGCTACGTTGGATAGTGTAGTGGAAACCGACGGCCCGTTGCAGCGCAGCCCAAGCGTCAGCCAATCAGCAACTTAGCGGCACCTGTTGCATCACAGGCTCACGGCATGTACATCCCGCCGTTTACATGCAGGGTCTCGCCGGTGATGTAACCAGCGCAGGGACCGACCAGAAACGCCACCGCATGGGCGATGTCAGCAGTTTGACCAAGCTGGCCCAGCGCGATCTGCTGCAACAGCGCGGTACGCTGCGCTTCAGGCAGGGCCTTGGTCATATCGGTGTCGATGAAACCCGGCGCGACCACGTTGACGGTGATGCCGCGCGAACCGATTTCCTTGGCCATCGACTTGGAGAAGGCGATGATGCCGGCCTTGGCCGCGGCATAGTTGGCCTGTCCCGGATTGCCGGTCACCCCGACCACCGAAGCGATGTTGACGATGCGTCCCTTGCGCGCCTTCATCATGCCGCGCAGCACCGCCTTGGAGGTGCGGAACACACTGGTGAGGTTGGTATCGATGATCGCCTGCCAGTCCTCGTCGCGCATCCGCATCAGCAGCGTGTCGCGGGTGATGCCGGCGTTGTTGACCAGGATCGAAACAGGTCCGAATTCCTTTGCAATCGCCTCGATCAATGCATCGACCGCGGCGGCGTCGGTGACGTCCAGCGGGCGGCCATGACCACCGCTGGCGGCAAGCCGCGCGCCGATCGCCTGCGCACCGGCATCGGAGGTCGCGGTCCCGATGACAGTGGCGCCCTGCGCGGCCAGTTCATCGGCAATGGCTGCGCCGATACCGCGGCTGGCGCCGGTGACGAGAGCGATTTCTCCCTGCAATGGCTTGCTCATCTACATTTTCCTTCAGAGGCGGACGGCGCGCGATGCGCCAGGGAATGAACGCCGGCGTGGGCGGAGCGCCCGACGCACGACAACCGGATGTCAAACAGCCCAGGCCTCGCGCGCACCGACGAAATCGGTCGGTGCCGACAGGGGGCGACCATCGAGCGATTTGTCGATGCGTTTGATCAGCCCGGTCAACACTTTACCTGGACCGCACTCGGCCACCCGGGTGGCGCCACGCGCAGCCAGCGCCTGCACACAGTTGGTCCAACGCACTGGCAGGTACAACTGCTCGACCAGCGCCAGGCGGATGGCCTCGACACCATCGTGCACCTGCGCATCGACGTTCTGTACCACCGGCAACTGCGGCGCATGCCAAGCGACTCCACGCATCGCATCGGCCAGACGATTGGCCGCCTCACGCATCAACGGCGTGTGCGAGGGGACGCTGACCGCCAGCTTCACCACCTTGCGCACGCCACGCTCGCTCAGCAACGCCAGCGCACGCTCGACCGCAGCGGCATGGCCCCCGATCACCACCTGACCGGGCGCGTTGTAATTGGCGGGTATCACCACCTGACTGTCGGCAGCCTCCGCGCAGACCGCTTCGATCAGCGCATCCTCGGCACCGATCACCGCGGCCATCGCACCTACCCCGGCAGGAGCAGCATCCTGCATGAATTGACCACGCAACCGCACCAACTGCGCGCCATCATGCAGCGACAGTGCGCCAGCAGCGACCAGCGCGCTGTATTCGCCCAGGCTGTGCCCGGCGAGCAACGCCGGGCGTGCGCCGCCTTCGGCCAACCACAGACGCCACAGCGCCACGCTGGCCGCCAGCAGCGCCGGTTGCGTATATTCGGTGCGATTGAGCATCTCTTCCGGGCCGTCCTGACTCAGCGCCCATAGATCTACGCCGGCACCGTCGGAGGCCTCGACGAAGCTGTCACGTACTTGCGGATGTTGTTCGGCGACATCCGCCAGCATGCCCAACGATTGCGAACCTTGGCCGGGAAAGACAAAGGCGAGTGTGGAATCGGTCACACGGATGGCCCTGCAAAAATCGAGCGGCGATGATACGGGCGAAATCCGCCGTGCGTCTGTACCCGTGCGTATTGATGCGACACATCCACCACCATGGAAGGAACATAAGGAGGCCGCCAGCCCCATACCCAGGGGACGCACCGCAGCGCTCCCGACCGCACGTGCATACCGCGCGCGACCATCGGGCAGCCCAACGTCATCGGCACCGAATGCGCGCGAATCCGCTCAGTAGCGCAGGAGTGCCGAGCCCCAGGTGAAACCGCCGCCGAAGGCTTCCAGCAGCAGCAACTGGCCGCGCTGGACGCGACCTGAGCGCACTGCCACGTCCAGCGCCATCGGCACCGAGGCGGACGACGTGTTGCCATGCACGTCCACCGTGACCACCACCTGATCCATCGACATATCCAGGCGTTTTGCGGTGGCCTCGATGATGCGCAGGTTAGCCTGATGCGGAATCAACCAGTCCAGGTCGTGCTTGTCCAAGCCGTTGGCTTGCAGGGTCTCATCGACCACCGCATCCAGCGCCTTGACCGCGTATTTGAAGACCTCGCTGCCCTTCATCTGGATGCCACCACCAGCCAGATGGCCGGTGCCATCGACCAGCCCCGTGCCGATGCCAGTGGCGTTCAACAGGAGTTCCTTCTTGCTACCGTCGGCATGCAAATGCGTGCTGAGAATGCCGGTGTCCTCGTCGGCACGCAGCACCACCGCACCGGCGCCATCACCGAACAACACACAGGTGGTGCGCTCGGTCCAGTCGACGATGCGGCTGAGAATTTCGGTACCGATCACCAGCACGGTCTTGGCGTCGCCGCTGCGGATGAACTTGTCGGCCACGCCGAGCGCGTAGACGAAGCCGGAGCAGGCGGCATTGAGGTCCAGCGCCGGACAACCGACCGCCCCCAGCCGGGCCTGGATCAGGCAGGCGGTAGAGGGGAAGATCAAGTCGGGTGTCGTGGTACCGACAACGATCATGTCCAACTCGGCGGCCTGGATACCGGCGGCCTCGATCGCCTGCAGCGCGGCCTCGTAACCGAGGTCGCCAGCGGTCTGCCCGGGGGCCGCGATGTGCCGCTCGCGGATGCCGGTACGGCTACGGATCCATTCGTCGCTGGTCTCGACCATGTGCGACAGATCGTCGTTGGTCAATACTTTTTCAGGCAAATAACTACCTGTGCCCGCGATCCTAGAATAGATACGCTTGCTCATGCTGGTTCCTGTTACAGGTGACGCGGGCCGCCCGGCGTGGCGCGGCCTGTGAAGAGAGGTGCCCCCGTCCGCCGCAACGCGGTGGACGGACACGCATCAATCTTCTTCGACCTGCGCGGTCTTGGTGGCGATCACCTTCTTGCCACGGTAGTACCCCTCGGCGGTGACGTGGTGGCGCAGGTGGATCTCGCCGCTGGTAGGGTCGGTCGACAACTGCTTGGCGCTGAGGGCGTCGTGCGAACGGCGCTGGCCGCGGCGGGACGGGGTGACACGGGATTTCTGCACAGCCATGGGATTGCTCCAAACTCGGTTCGTTTACATCTGTCGTCATTACGTCGCGCAGGACGCGCGCGTCCGGCAACAACCTCAGGTAGCGGCAGGCAGGCCAGCCACTACGGTTTTTTCAGCGCGGCCAACGCCGCGAACGGGCTGACCTTGCGTATCTCTTCCTCGGTCGCCGACCAATCGCGATCGACCGCCTCGCTCCCGGGCGCCACCGGCACCAGCGGCACCGCCAACACCAGTTCGTCCTCGACCAGATCGGCGGGCCGCAGCATACCGTCGTCCGGCACCAGCAACGCCTCGTGTTCCGGCGGCAACGCGGCCTCTTCGGCCGCGTTGCGAATCAGCCCAAGCCGCTGCACGCTCGACACCGGCAGCAGAAAGCGCTGCAGACTGCGCTGACAAATCAGCGGCAATGCGGTCTCGATCCTCAATTCGACGTAGGACACTTGCATCACAGCATCGCGGCCGAATTCCAGCGTATAGCGGCATTCGCCTTCGGTATCGGCCAGACTGCCTTGCAGACGGGTCATCGCCGATAGCGGCAGACGGTCCTCGAAGACCCTGCGCGCTGCGACCATCCGCCAAGCATCCAACAGTTCGGGCACGTTCGCGGACATAAGCCGCAGAATGTTAAGGATTGCCAGTAGCACTGTCAAACCACCCCGTCCCGGCGCTTGCCCGCCCGCGACGGCCGTCGCAGACTGCCAGCCCCGCGCCATCATCCCGCCCCCATCGCCGATGCCGCCACTGATCCTGGCCTCCACGTCCATCTACCGCCGCGAATTGCTGCTGCGACTCCGCCTACCGTTCGATTGCGTACGTCCGCAGGTCGAGGAGACACCACTGCCCGGCGAAACGCCGTTCACGCTGGCACAGCGTCTGGCTGCCGCCAAAGCAGCGGCCGTCGTCCCCCATGCCAGCGACGCCTGGGTCATCGGGGCCGACCAGGTCGCCGAACTGGACGGCCAACCACTGGGCAAGCCCGGCGATGCCGTCACGGCACGGGCGCAACTGGCGGCCATGTCCGGACGCACTGTGCGCTTCCACACCGCCGTGTGCCTGCAACGCGGCGCACGGACGCTACATGCATGCGACTTGACCGAAGTGCAGTTCCGCGACCTGCACGCCGATGCCATCGCCCGTTACGTCGATGCCGAGCAACCGCTGGACTGCGCAGGCAGTTTCAAGTGCGAAGGTCTTGGCATCAGCCTGTTCCGCGCGATCAACACCCAGGATCCGACCGCGCTGATCGGGCTGCCCTTGATCGCGCTGGCCGGGCTACTGCGCGAGGCCGGCTATCTGCTCCCCTGACCTCTGCAAAGGCTCGGCCGATCCGAATCGCGAGCATAGACCAAGATGCCCCGCAGATGGAACACACATGAGCAGCCGCTTGGCAACAGAAGATGCGCGATGCAGGAGAATCAACCCCAAGGCCACTGGAAACGCCACCAACGTCGTGGAAAAACCCAATACTCCAACCACCGTAACAGCCACAGCGAGCAAGTCACCCTTCCAAGCAAGCTGGGGATCGGTCAACACATAGACTGGCACGATGCATCCCAGCAAACTGACGAATACAGCGACCTGCCAGCCCCACTGCAAGTTGATCAAATGTCCAGGATAAAGTGCCAGGAACACGAACACGCATCCCCAGCCAGAATGCAGCCACACGCCGAATTCGCGCAGCACCATCCGTAGCAGAACCGCAGCAGAAAAACTCAGCAATACCACACTGACAAGACAATCCAGCCAAGTCTGGCCACCGGATACACGAGTCGTGAGCAGCAAAATCGCATAGGCCGCCGTGTGCAGATGGCTGCCATCGTGAACTTTCCAGAAATCCGATCTCGCCAAGTGTCCATCTTCCCAGGCTTGATAGATCGGCACCAAATCGATGTTATCCCAGAGCAGAATCGGGATACGCCACGCCATTGCGAGGCACGCAGTGAGGACAATCCCAAATACAAACAACCACCAGACACTATGTCGGCCTCAACTGTCCAAACCGATATAAACATGTCGACAATACGCCGCGACCACGACTCATCTGCGCATCAATGCTATACATCGGCATTAAACTCTCGCCTCGCTAGCTTTCATAAGACAGATTAAGATTCTGGAACGCAGAAATCGCCTCACGCCGTTCAATTCCACGATGCAATGGACTTTACTTCTTCGCATCCAAAATGATCGACTGCTCCAGCCAATCCTCGACGCTACCGTCGCGACCATAGAGGCGCAGACCAAGCCAATGCGTTCCCGGCGTCAGCGCGCTGGCGTCGAGCGTGGCACGGAAACCAATGTTCGGATGGCCAGGATCGGTGGAGATATTCCAGAACGCGGCGACGTCATTGCGCTCGCCATAGCGTGCCTGCGCGGCAACCTTGCCATCGAGCAACAGCTCCACGCGCGCGATCCCGACCCCGTCCTTGAACGCCCAACCAGACACCTCCACACGACGCCCAACCGCTGCGTCGACAGCCGGCGTATCGATCCAGGCCATCGCCGGCGTGGTGCACGGGCCGGGCAGGCGCTGAGCCGGCAACGCAAATAACAGGAACCGCTGGCTGCCATGGTCACTGGACACCACCTGCGGCGGCGGCAATGGACCGACCAGGTCGCAGACTGCGTGGTAGCGCTGCAACAGCAGCCGGTATCGCATGTCGCTCGGCGAAAGCACCAGCAGGCGCGGTCCGTCGCGGTGGCCATCGCTGAGCAACCCCCATTGCCGCAGTTGCGCACTGCGCCCGTGCTTGGTGTTCAGCGGATGCGGCAGCACCTGAATGTCGGGATCGTGCAATTGGAAACCGAGTTCGGCACCGACCTTGAAATTGTCCGCCAACACCTGTGTGCCCGCAGGCATCGTTGCCAGTTCGCGGCGCACCGCCGCCGCCAGCGGCTGCCAGCCGGCGAAATTGCGCGGGTAATATTTGTCGCCAGCAGCATGCTCGCGTACCGCCGGTAACGACACCGCCAAATAGTAGCCGAATGCGCCGATCAACCCCAGCCCGGTCAGCAGCCAGGTCGCGCGACGCAGCCGCTTGGACCAGCCGTTGAGGATCACCGGCGTGGCGATCAACAAGGCCAGATAGCCTGGCAACGGCCAGTGGAAACTGACCCGCTCGACATCGGTAAAGAAACCGAGCAGGAAGATGCCCAGAGTGGACACGCCACCGAGCAGACCGAAGTAACGCCACTGCACCCGTGCTCCACCGTTACCGCCACCACGCGCGGCGATCAAGGCAACCTTTGCCATCGCCACCGCCAGCAATGGCGTCACCAACAGCAGTTGGATCAACACGAACCCGATGCCGGCGGACTGGAAGCTCCAAGGGTGGCGATCGATCAACTGAAACTTGAGGCCAGCCTCGCCGTTGTCCACATTCCACGCCAGCAACGGCAGCCAGGCGACGATGCCCAGCGCCAGCGCGACCCACACCTGCGGATCGCGCAGCATGCGCCTACCCTGCGGAATCAGCAGCAAGGCGATCGCACCGACCCCGATCACGCCGACAAAACGGTAGTGACTCAGTGCACCGATGCTCAGACCCAGCGCCAATTCCACCGCACTCATCGCCTCGACCTTGCGTAGCAAACGCGCGCTGGCGTCGATGCACAGGATCGTCGCCAGCGCCATCGGTACGTCCGGCAACGCGAGAATACCCAGCGTCCCCGACAGGGGCATCAACAAGGTCAGACTGCCGGCACGCCAACCCGCCACCGCGCCGAACCAGCGCGTGGCAATGCGCGCGATCAGCCACGGCATCCCTGCACTCAACAACAGGAAGGGCGCGCGCAACGCCAACAAATGATCGCCGCCGATGGCCACGCCCAGCCGCACCAGCCAGGCGGTGAGCCCAGGCAGATCGGAGTAAGCAGCGGCCAGATGCTGGCCCTCTTGCCAATAGAATGCTTCGTCCACGAATAATGGCAAATGCGCAGCCACCAGCAATTTGGCAGCCGTCACCACTATCCACAGCACCAGAAAGATGCTGCGTGCACGTTGTTCGCCTTGCATTGCCCGTAAACTCCCTCAAACCGTTGCGAGACCGCTGCGAGAATGCGATGCCGACTCCGCCCCGCTTACCGGGAATGCTAACCGATACGCTGCGCGAAGCACTCGCAGGTGCGCAGCGGCAGGTCAATGCGCTGGTGCTGGGCAAGCCGCAGCAGGTGCGCATGGCCTTTGTCGCCTTGTTATCGGGTGGACACCTGCTGATCGAAGACCTGCCAGGCCTCGGCAAGACCACCCTGGCGCATGCGTTGGCGGCGAGCCTGGGCCTGGGTTTCCAGCGCGTGCAGTTCACCTCCGACCTGTTGCCGGCCGATGTGCTCGGGGTTTCGGTGTACGACCCGCAATCGCGTCAATTCCAGTTCCATCCCGGGCCGGTGTTCACCCACGTGCTGCTCGCCGACGAGATCAACCGCGCACCACCGCGTACCCAGAGCGCGCTGCTGGAGGCAATGGCCGAGCAGCAAGTCACTCTGGATGGCACCACGCATCCGTTGCCGGCGCCGTTCTTCGTCATCGCCACACAGAATCCGGTAGATCTGTCGGGCACCTTTGCGCTGCCCGACTCGCAATTGGACCGCTTTTTGCTGCGCCTGTCGCTTGGTTATCCGAATGCAGAGTCCGAGCGCGCGCTGCTCAGCGGCAGCGACCGCCGCGACTTGATCGCACAAGCACAGCCGCTGCTCAGTGATACCGACATCGCCACGCTGCGGCACAGCGTGGAGCAGATTCATGCCAGTGACGCGCTGGTTGGTTACGTCCAGGCATTAATGGCACGCAGTCGCCAGCATCCGGGAATCCGCGTGGGCCTGTCGCCACGCGCCGGCATCGCACTACTGCGCGCCGCCAAGGCACATGCGTTGCTGCTCGGTCGCAGCCATGTCCTGCCCGACGATGTGCAGGCACTGTTCGTGGAGGTGGCCGAGCACCGGCTGGTGGCCGAGCAGGAATCGGCTTCCGGACAGGCGCTGGCCAAAGCAATCCTGCACAGCGTCGCCGTGGACTGACACCGATGCCGGCACGGCAACGCGACTGGCGGCAACGACTAGCACGGCTGGCGACGCCACGCGATCCGGAACCCCTGCCAGTGCGACTGGACCGGCGCCGCATCTACATCCTGCCGACGCCGTTCGGCAACTTCATCGCCCTGCTGCTGGCAACGATGCTGCTCGGCGCGCTGAACTACAACAACAATCCGGCACTGCTGCTGGCGATGCTGCTAGCCGCGACCGCGATTGCCAGTGCCATCGTGGCACATCTGCAACTCTCGGGACTGCGCCTGGACGCCCTATCGGCGCAACCCGTCGCCGCCGGCAGCCGACTGCGACTGCGGTTGGCGCTGACAGCCAACGACGGCCGCCGCCGGCGCGGCCTGCGCGTGCGCTACGGCGAAGCGCTGGCCTACCTCGATCTGCACGACGACGATCGCAACGAAGCCGATCTGAACATCCCCACCGAACGCCGCGGCTGGATGGATCTGCAACGCATCCAGATCTCCACCACCCAGCCACTGGGTCTGCTGCGCGCCTGGGCCTGGTTCTGGCCCGAGACTCCACTGCTGATCTATCCGCAACCGGAAGCCGACGGCCCGCCAGTGCCGGCCGGTACCGGCACACCCACGCAAACCCGGCTGCATGCACTCGGAGAGGAACTCCACCAGTTGCGTCCCTATCGCACCGGCGATGCACCACGCACGATCGCCTGGAAGCATTCCGCACGCCGCGACACCCTGCTGGTGCGCGAGTACGAACGCCCAATCGGTGTGGACGTAGTGCTGGACTGGCGCATGCTGCCAACACTGCCTTACGAGCGCCGCATCGCACGGCTGGCGCGCTGGGTCGACGAAGCCGAGCGCGATGGCCGCCGTTATCGCCTGTTGCTGCCGGGGCATCCCACGCTAGGTCCGGGCCGTGGCCCGCAGCACCGACACCTGTGTCTGCGCGCGCTAGCGCTGTTGCCGCATGACTGAGTCGCGCACGCCTGCGTTGAGCGCATCCAGCCGGGCCTGGGCACTGAGCACTGCGCTACTGTCGCTGCTGCCGCTGCTGTTACAACTGCCCACTGCACTGGCCTGGCTGATCGCACTGGCCGCGCTTGTGGTGGGCGCCAGTTCGGCCTGGCGCCCACTACCCGCCGCGCTGCGTCTGGCACTGGTCGCGGCGATGCTGACGACGCTGTACTGGCAAGCCGGGCTGCGCTTCGGTCGCGACACCGGATGTGCCCTGCTCGCGGCCATGTTGGCGATCAAACCATCGGAACTGCACACGCTACGCGACGCGCGCAGCCTGCTCGGCTTCGCGCTGTTCGCGCCTTTCGCCGCCTTCCTGCTGGATCAAGGACCGGCGACGATGGCAATGGCGCTGGCCGCGGTGATCCTCGCCCTGCTGTGCATGCAGCGTCTGGCCGATCAGGAAGGGCACAGCGAACGCCGTCCACTGCGCGGGCAACTGCGCAGTGTCGGCCGTCTGCTGGCGCTGGGCCTGCCACTGGCGCTGGCTGCATTCTGGCTGTTTCCGCGCCTTGGCGCGCCTCTGTGGGGCGTGCCGGAACGCGCACTGGGCCGGCCCGGTCTGTCGGACACGATGACACCAGGACAATGGCTGGACCTGATGGCCGACGACACCCCGGCACTACGCGTACAGTTCTTCGGCCCGGTGCCGCCGCCCACCGAGCGTTACTGGCGTGGACCGGTACTGTGGGATTTCGACGGCCGCACCTGGCGCACTCAGGACGACAATGCAACGGCGCCCGCACCAACCATGCAATCCGGCCCCAATGCGTGGGACTACCAGATCGAAGTGGAGCCGACCGACCGCCGCCAACTGGTCGCTCTGGAACTGCCGCTACAGGCGCCCGCCGGCACCCGGCTCTCGGCAGACGCCGTGCTGCAAACCGAGCAACCGCTCAGCGCACTGACCCGTTGGCACCTGCGCTCGGCACCGCCGCAGTGGCTACAAACCGATCTGGCACCCGCGCAGCGCCAGCGCGCACTGGCGCTGCCACCGGGCTATAACCCGCGCACCCTGGCGCTGGCACGGCAATGGCGACAACAAGCCGGCAGCGACGATGCGGCAATCGTCGCCCGCGCACTGCAATGGATCCGCCACGACTTCGCCTACACCCTGCAAACGCCACTACCCGGCCGCGACAGTGTGGACGAATTCCTGTTCCGGCAGAAAGCCGGCTTCTGCGAACACTTCAGTTCGGCCTTCGTGGTGCTGATGCGTGGCGCCGGCATTCCCTCCCGCATCGTCACCGGCTATGCCGGCGGCACCCGCAACCGGCTCGGCGACTACTGGGTGGTCCGACGCATGGACGCGCACGCCTGGGCCGAGGTGTGGCTGGCGCAACGCGGCTGGGTGCGCGTGGACCCGACCGCAGCGGTCGCACCGGAACGCATCTACGACACCCTGGAAGACCGCATCGGTGGCGACGGCACGACACAGGGCGACGGCGCCATCTGGCAGTGGCGCGATGTCGCCGACTGGGCCCGCCGTGGGTGGAACGATCTGGTCCTATCCTTCGACGCCAATCGCCAGCAGCTGCTGCTGCGCCATATCGGCATCACCCGGCTGGAGCCAACACAACTAGTGGCCCTGTTCGCCGGTTGCGCGGCGCTACTGTTAGGCGCGATGGCCTGGTGGCTGGCCCGTGCCGAACGCGAGCGCGACCCGTTGTTGCGGGCCTGGCGGCGCCTTGGTCGCCGCTATGCGCGGCTGGGCCTGGAGCGCCAGATGCACGAACCAGCACTGACGTGGGCCGCACGCGTGCACCGGAGAGTGGGCGACGCAGGGCTGATTTCGCTCAGCCGGCGTTTCGCCGATGCGCGCTACGCTGGCGCCGATTCGGACAGCGCTTCATTGTTGCGCGACCTGCGCAGGCACCGTCCGCCAACAGGAGCATCTCGATGAAGACCCGCCTGCTGTTCCCCATGCTCGCCGCGCTGGTCCTGGGCGCCTGCGCGACCGCCCCCAAACCGCTGCAAGGCCAGTTCGCTTCCGTCACCCCACGCGATTCGGTCACTGGACAGCAAGTCGGCGCCGCCGTGCGCTGGGGCGGCAAGATCATCAAGACCATGCCCGGCCAGGGCCAGACCTGCTTCCAGATGCTGTCGCGTCCACTCAACGCCAGCGGCCGACCGGACAGCGACTCGGCCGACGCCAGCGATGGCCGTTTCGTCGCCTGCCGCTCCGGCTTCTACGATCCCGCCGTGTTCGAACCTGGCCGTGAAGTGACCTTTATCGGCCACGTCGCCGGCTATGAGAACACCCACATCGGCGAATACGACTATCGCCTGGCGAAAATGGATGCCGACGTGGTTTACCTGTGGCCGGTCGTGCGTCAGGTCGAGGTGGTACCGGCCTATCCTTATGGCCCCTGGGGACCTTGGGGTCCGTGGGGTCCGCGCTGGGGCTGGTGGTGAACCTTCTCTCGCGTTGAACCAAGAATGCAAAACGCCGCTGGGTCAGCGGCGTTTTGCATTGCGCGCCACAGTGACACGCCAGCGGCGCACCGACATCCGGCTACAGCCGCGCTCAGGGCGTACCGAAGCGCCCCAACGGCGCACCCGCCAGCAAATGCAAGTGCAAGTGGAACACGGTCTGTCCGCCATGCTCGCGGCAGTTGATCACCACACGATAGCCATCCTCGGCCAGACCTTGTGCGCGTGCGTAGCTGGCCGCAGCCAGCACCAGTTTTCCGACCAGGGTGGCCTGGTCCGGCAGCAGATCGTCCAGCGTGGGAATCTCCAGCTGCTTGGGAATGAACAACACGTGCACCGGCGCCTGCGGCGCGATGTCCTTGAAGCCGAGGACGACATCGTCTTCGTAGACGATGTTGGCCGGAATTTCACGACGAATGATCTTGCCGAAGATGGTATCCATGGAGCATGCCCGAAACGGTAAAGAGGGGGAGCCGTTATAGCCCAATCCGGCGCGGTGCCGCAGCTGCGCAGCACAAAGCGCGCTACTCGCCCACGCCGCCGCGCGGCACTTCGTTGCGGCTGCCGAACGCATGCGACAACGTGCCGCGGTCCACGTATTCCAGTTCACCGCCCAGCGGCAAGCCCTGCGCCAGCCGGCTCGGCCGCACACCATGCTGGCGGGCCAACTGCGCCAGATAATGCGCGGTGGCCTCGCCCTCGACCGTGGAATTGGTGGCGATGATCAGTTCGGCGACCTCGCCCTGCGCCAGCCGCGCGCCGAGTCGATCCAGACCGAGTTCGCGCGGACCGATGCCGTCCAGTGGCGACAGCCGTCCCTGCAGAATGAAATACAGCCCGCGATAGCCGGTGGCCTGTTCGATCGCCAAGCGGTCGGCCGGCGACTCCACCACGCACAACTGTTGGCGGTCACGACCAGGGCTGGCGCAGATCGCACAGATATCGGTTTCGCTGAAATCGCGGCATTGCGTGCAGTGGCCGACCCGCGCAATCGCCGCATGCAGGGTGTCGGCCAGACGCTGCCCACCGGCGCGTTCGCGTTCGAGCACGTGATACGCCATCCGCTGCGCGGTTTTCTGACCGACCCCCGGCAGGATGCGGAACGCCTCGATCAACTGTTCGAGCAGCGGCGAACTCATGCGCCCCGCGCGCTCCAGGACTGCGCGACGTCAAAACAGTCGAACATTCCGCGAAACCGGCACATCGCCTGGACCATCACGGCATCGATCCGCGCCTTCAATTCCCGGCTGTACTCGGGCGACATCGGCCACCCGATGTCCTCGACTTGCGCACAGTGCGCACCCTTGCACTGCGACAACATCAACACTGCGGGATCGCCTTGCTCGCCGTCGCTGGCGGCGCCATTGCCCGTGCCGCCGAACGGATAATCGTCGCGTCTGCCGTTCGCCATGCTCAGAACGGCAGCTTCATGCCCGGCGGAATCGGCATCCCGGCAGTCGCCGCGCCCATCCGCTGCTTGGACTCGGCATCGACTTTGTTGGAAGCATCGTTGAAAGCGGCGGCGATCAGGTCCTCGGCCATCTCCTGGTCGGACAGAATGCTCGGATCGATCCGTACCTTGCGGCACTCCTTGGCCCCGGTCAGAGTCACGCTGACCATGCCGCCACCGGCGCTGCCGGTGACTTCCAGCTTCGCCAGTTCTTCCTGGGCACGCTGCAGGTTTTCCTGCATCTTCTGCGCCTGTTGCATCAATTGGGCGATATTGCCGCGCATCGTGGTTCACTCATCGTAGGGACGGATGGAATCGGGTACGACCCGCGCGCCTTGCTGCTGCATCAGCGCTTGCACCGCCGGGTCGTTGAGGAACGCAGCCTCGGCCTCGTTCTGACGTTCGCCGCGTTGACGGTGCGAACGCTCGTGCAGGGTTTCGGTATCGACCGCGATGCCGCTTTCGATCACGATCTTCGACCGTTGGCCGAGTGCCTCGGCCAACGCCTCGGCCAGTTCGCCGAGCGAACGGTCCGACTGCAAATATTCGAAACCCGGCGACAACGACAGCCGCAGCACGCCCTCGGCATGGCTGACGAAGGCGGCATTGGCCGCGAGTTGCCGCGACGGACCAGTCAGGCCGCAGTCGGCGACCAGTGCCAGCCAGTCCTCGGTGCTATGCAGACCGCGTAGCCCGCCAACGGCAGCCGACGATGGCGCACGCGGCACCTCGGTCGGCGGCGGCACTGTATCGGCTTCGGCGGCTGACGCAAGCGGCGGGCGCGTGGTGGTCGACATTGGCGCAGCGGGCGCGGCCGGACGTGCCGGCGACGGCGCGGGTGGATCCCACGGTGGATCCAGCGCAGTCGCGGACGCGTTGGAGGCATTGGTAGATGTCTGGACGACTGTCGGCGTCGGCGACATGATCGATGCGGAAGGAGTTACCGCCGCCACCGTCGACGGGGACGCGGCCGGCGCAGTGGAAGCGGCCGACATCGCGCCATGCTGCTCCTGCGCTGGCGCGCCCGCAACGGACGCCGCCGGCAATGCCGCAGCGTTCGCTGGGCGGAACGCCAGCATCCGCAACACCGCCATCTCGAACCCGGCGCGCGGACTCGGCGCCAGATACAGATCGCGGCGCCCATTCAATGCCATCTGGTACCACAGTTGCACGATTTCCGGACGCAGCCGCTCGGCCAGCGGCGCCAGATCCAAACCGTCCAGCGTATCCAACGCCGCACCCGGCACCAGTTGCCGTACCTGGATGCGATGCAGCGTCTCGGCCAGCGCCTCCAGCACGCCGCCCCAATCCGGGGAGAACTCGGCCAAACCCGCGACGACCTGCAGCAATCGCGCCCCATCGGCATCGACCAGCGCATCGAGCATCGCACCGACCTGAGTGCGATCGACCGTCCCCAGCATCGTCCGCACCACCTCCTCGCGCAGCGCGCCGCCGGCGTAGGCGATAGCCTGATCGAGCAGCGACAGCCCATCGCGCAGACTGCCGTCGGCGGCCTTGGCCAACTGCACGATGGCCGAGGCATCCACCTCGATCTGCTCGGCCGCCAGAATCTTGGTCATCTGCCCCTGGATCTGCATCTCGTCCAGGCGTTTGAGGTTGAACTGCAAGCAGCGCGACAGCACCGTCACCGGCAGCTTCTGCGGATCGGTGGTGGCGAGCAGAAACTTCACGTGCTCCGGCGGCTCTTCCAGCGTTTTCAGCAACGCGTTGAACGCCGCCTTCGACAGCATGTGCACTTCGTCGATCAGATAGACCTTGAATTTGCCGCGCGAAGGCATGTACTGCGCGTTTTCGATCACCTCGCGCACATCGTCCACGCCTGTGTTGGACGCGGCGTCGATCTCCAGCAGGTCGATATAGCGGCCGGCATCGATGTCCAGGCAGGCTGCACACTTGCCGCACGGATCGGCACTGGTGCCCTGCTCGCAGTTCAGGGACTTGGCGAAGATGCGCGCGATGGTGGTCTTGCCGACGCCGCGCGTGCCGGTGAACAGAAAGGCATGGTGGACCCGCCCGCTGTCCAGGGCATTGGTGAGCGCACGGACCACATGCTCCTGCCCCACCAGTTCGGCAAAACGCTTGGGGCGCCACTTGCGGGCGAGAACGAGATAGGACATCAGGCGACCGTCTTCATCTGAACCGTCATTGTGCCATGTCGCGCCCGGGTCATCGCTCAGGCGCCAGCGCGGGCCCCACCCATCTCTCGCGGACTGGGAAAACGCGGGGTCCAGGCGCTGCGCGACCATGAACAGGCGGCGGCCAGCCTGAGCGCCGCCGTTCGCTCACCTTGTGAATGGAGGCCGCGGCGGCTAGAATTCCGCCCTTGCGCGGACCGCTGGCCCGCGCAAGAAACCGGAGAGGTGTCCGAGTGGTTGAAGGAGCACGCCTGGAAAGTGTGTAAGCGTCTAAACCGCGCTTCGGGGGTTCGAATCCCCCTCTCTCCGCCAGTTTCCCTGCGCCGCCCCTGCGCAGAACTCCTTCGCCTCTCGCGCAGGAATTCCTAAACGGGCAAGAACCGCGCCGCTGGCGCGGTTTCGTCTCTATGGTGGCCCCGTCGGCCCCTCGCGACGCTAGATCGAAAACCCCGCCAGGGCCGGAAGGCAGCAACGGTATCGATCGACGCGGGCGCCGAGGTTAGCCGGCGGGGTCGCCACCCTACTACCCCTGTTCGCACTTTCGCATCGCTGATGCTTCTGGCTTGCTGCGCGCTCGCACCTCGTCGGGCAACTGCGGCGTGCGCGTTGCGCGATGCCACACGCGCTATTCCGGATGCAACCAGCCCGCGTCGCCGTCGCGGTAGCGCTCGTGTTTCCAGATCGGCACGCGCGCCTTGACCTCGTCGATGACATAACGGCAGGCGCCGAAGGCGGCATCGCGATGCGCGGCGATCACGCCCACCCATACGGCCAAATCGCCGATCGCCAAGTCGCCGGTACGGTGGACGCAGCGCAGATCGAGAATGGCGAAACGGGCCAATGCCTCGTCGGCGATGCGCTGGCCTTCGACCTCGGCCAGGGCGGCATAGGCCTCGTAGCGCAGGCCATCGACGGCGCGACCGTCGTTGTGATCGCGCACCCAGCCTTCGAAGCTGGCATAGGCACCGGCCTGTGCATGCGCCAGCGGCACGCGCAACGCGACAGGATCGAGTGCGTCGTCGGCAAGATGGAAACGCGACGCGGTGGACATCGCTCAGCCTCCCGACACCGGCGGAATGAACACCACTTCCGTGCCATCGCGCAATGCGTCGCCCCAATCGGCGAAGGCGCCATCCACCGCCACACGCAGGCGTTGCACAGGCCAGCGCAGGCCGTGCCGGGCGTCGAGTTCGGCGTACAACGCGCGCAGATCGGGCACGGCCGTTTGCACCTGTTCTCGGTCAATTCCCGCCGCCTCGCGCAGGCTGGCGAAATACAGCACGGTCACCGAGACGCTCATGCCACGCTCCCGACATCGCGCTTGCCGCCACGTTTGCCGAGCAATCGCACCGGACCGATGGTCATCGCATGGGTCAGCGCTTTGCACATGTCGTACACAGTTAACGCGGCGATGCTGGCGCCGGTCAAGGCTTCCATCTCCACGCCGGTACGGTGCACGGTGCGCACGCGGCATTGGATACGCAACACCTGCGGCGACGCCCAGTCGATGGCGAAACGGCAGCCGTCGATCGGCAACGGATGGCAGAACGGAATCAATTCGTGGGTGCGCTTGACCGCCAACGTGCCGGCGATCACTGCGGTGTCGACGATGCCGCCCTTGGCGCTGCGTAGCGCATCGGCGCGCAATTGCGCGGCCACCGCCGCAGGAAAGCGCACCCGCGCTTCGGCCACCGCCACGCGCGCGGTGGCGGGCTTGGCGGAAACGTCCACCATCGCAGGCAGTCCCTGCAGGTCCAGATGAGTCAGTGTCGGCGCCGATGCGCCTGCGGACTTGGCGGATCTTTTCTTGGTCATGGATGGCGCTGCCGCTCCCACGGCGCGATGCTCAGACAACACCGGGAATCGGCATACCTTGATGGAACAGCATGCGCCATTGGCCGTCCCGGCGCTGCCACAGCGAACTGCGCAGCGTCTGACGCGGTGGTTCGTCGCGACCGCTACGCTCGCTGCGGTCGCGCAATTGCGTAAGATCCGGCGCCAACAGCTGCGCGTCCATATCGAAAACACGATCAGCGAACCCGCTCACCTCGACAGATAGCGCATGCAACACGGCATGCTTGTCGAAGCGGCGACCGGATGTTCCAATCTCCAGGAAAGCGTCGTCGAGCAGTTCGGCGACGCGCTCGGACGAAGTGCGCAGCACCGGCTCCAGCAATGCCAGTTCCAACCCGACCAATTCGCGTGGCAGTGCGGCGTCCATCGCTCAACCACCGATCAGAAACATTTCGACATGCTTGCCGCGCGTCGCCGGCGCGTCGCCGCGCAGTTCGCTGTAACGGTCGTTGCGCTGCTCCCATAAGACGCGCACGCGTTCGGTCAGCGCCTCCTCGCCATCGGCCAGCGCCGGCATGAGATCGGCCCCTTCGGCAGCGAACAAGCACGTATAAAGACGACCATCGGCCGAAACCCGTGCACGATGGCAGTCGCCGCAAAACGGCGCGCTGACCGAGGTGACGAAACCGACCTCGCCCCCACCATCGGCGAAGGCGTAGCGCGCGGCCACTTCGCCGGGATAATGCGGCTCCAGCGCATGCAGCGGCCAGCGCGCGGCGATGCGCTCGCGCAATCGGGCAGCGGGCACCACCCTGTCACGACGCCAGGCGTTGCATGTGCCGACGTCCATGTATTCGATGAAACGCACCACATGGCCGCTGCCGCGAAAATGCGCCAACAACGGCAATACCTGGTCATCGTTGACCCCACGCTGGACCACGCAATTAAGTTTGACCGGCCCCAGCCCGGCCGCGACCGCGGCGTCGATGCCAGCCAACACCTGCGCGATCTCGCCACGGCCGCCGGACAACTGCCGGAACAGCAACGGATCGATCGCATCCAGGCTGACGGTGACGCGCTGCAAGCCGGCGTCGCGCAAGGCCTGCGCATGCGTTGCCAACAACACGCCGTTGGTGGTCATCGCCAGATCCTCCACGCCAGCAATGCGCGCGAGCCGTCGCACCAATTCAGGCAATTCGCGGCGCAGCAAGGGCTCGCCGCCGGTCAGGCGCAGCTTGCGCACGCCGTTGCGCACGAAGGCGCGCGCCAGGGTTTCGATCTGCGCGAACGATAGCCGCGCGGCCGCATCGAACCCGTAATCGTCGGGGACTTTATCGGCCGGCATGCAGTAGCCGCAGCGGAAGTTGCACGCCTCGATCACCGACAGGCGTAGATCGTGCAACGCTCGCCCGCGCCGGTCCGCTGGCGTCGCGGACGCAAGCGGCGGGCGCAGGGCGGCACTCATCCGGCTGGCACCTGCGACAAGCGCGGCGCGGGCAGCGCCACGCATTCGCCCGGCCATGCCACACGGTGACCACGCGTGCGCAAGACCTCGGCATCTTCGGTGCTGGCGTAGTGGTAGAGCATCGTCCTTCGCAGCAATTCGGCGGGATATTCCCGCTCCAGATCGTCTACGCCAGTATGCGACGGGTTGCCGTGAAGACCGCAGTCGTGGGCGATCAGTTCGCCATCGCCGGCATAACGGTTGAGCATTTCCGGAATCGGCCTGGTATCCCCGCTCCACACCAACGCGCCCGGCAGGCGCACGCCATAAGCCGTCTCCGGCCAGTGGTGGCGCACCGGGAACACCTCCAGACGTACGCCGTCGTGCCAGAACGCGTCGCCGACCGCGATCAACTGAAACGCGTCCCAGAAGTTGGCGCCGCCCTCGGCCAACACGTTCGGGTAGTCGGCCACTCGGCGGTGCAGCAGCGGCAGCACCGTCGCCGGCACGTACAGGCGCACTTTACCGCGCCGTTCGGAGAAATAGCTTTCCACGAACAGGCGCTCGAACCCGGCCACGTGATCCAGATGCACATGGGTGACGAACAACGCCTGCGGCATGGCGCCGTAGTGCGCTTGATAGGCGCTCAGGCCCTCGCCACCACAGTCGATACTCAGCCACGGCCGACCATCACGCTCGATCGTGGCCATCGGCGACCCCAGCTGCACCGCCGAGGCGTTGCCCACGCCCTGGAAACGCAGCGCCCAGGCGCTCATCAGCAACCGCGCTCCCAGGCCAGGTCGTAAGCGCGACGCAGGCGTGCGTAGTCCTTTTCGACCGCATCGATGCCACGCTCGCCGCGCAGCTTCAACAATGAGCGATGCAGGCGCTTGAGGTTGCGCTCGCGCCAGCCGGTGGCGGGAATGCGCAGCACACTGCGGTCGAAGTCGATCAACCAACCGCGACCATTGCCGTCGAACAGGATGTTGTGCGCGTTGAGATCGGCATGATCCAGGCCAGCGCGATGAAAGCGCGCAAGCAGCCGCCCGGTCTCCTCCCAGGGGGCGCCGTGGCCGGCAATCGATGCGCGATCGGCCAGGGAACGCACATCCTCCAGCCGCTCCATCAAGAGCGCGGCACGATAGCGCAGCCCCTGGCGCAGATAGCAAGCGGCCAAGGGCTTGGGCACCGGCAACTTGCGCGCGATCAACGCGCGCATCAGGCGGAACTCGGCGAAGCTGCGGGTGCGGTGAGCACCGCACCACAGGTAGCGATCGCGACTGAGTTTGGCAACCAGGCCACCACGACGGTACTGGCGCAGGACGCAGGCGCCGAACGGCGCATCGACGAACCACGCGCCACCGCGGCCGCCAGCGTCCACAGGACGCGCACGCTCGGCCCAAGACGTCGCCGAAAACAGCGCCGGCTCGGGTTGCCGCAGTCGTTCGCGGTCGAACAGAATGGCACCATCGCCGCGGCCCTCGCGGTATGGCGTCAGTGCTTCGGTAGCGTCGAATGCAACCATCCTACGAGTCTAACAACACCATGCCGGCAATGCTCCCCTCGCTGTGTCTGTTGCGACTGTCTGCGCTGGGAGACGTGACTCACGTCGTGCCACTGGTGCGCACGCTGCAGCATTCCTGGCCACAGGCACCGCCATTGCACTGGATCATCGACAGTGCCGGACTCAAACTGCTGGACGGCCTGCCCGGGGTGACCTTCCATCGCTACGACAAACGCAGCGGCCTGGCCGGCATGCGCGCACTGCGCCGCGAGCTACCGAGACAGGGTTTCGATGCGTTGTTACAGATGCAGGTGGCGCTGCGCGCCAATGTGCTATCGGCCTGCGTGCGTGCGCGTCGCCGCATTGGCTACGACCGTAGCCGTTCGAAGGACCTGCATGGCATGTTCATCAACGAGCGCATCCCCGACCGCCCCGGCATCCATGTGCTCGATGCGATCGGCAGCTTCTGCGAGCCGCTGGGGCTACGTCAGACCGAGGTGCGCTGGGATCTGCCGGTCCCCGATGCGGCGCATGCCTGGGCGCGTGCGCAATGGCCCGACGACGGCCGCCCGGCGTTGCTGATTTCGCCATGCTCCAGCCACGAACGCCGCAACTGGTATGCCGAACGTTACGCCGCGGTCGCCGACCACGCCGTCGCGCAAGGTTGGCGGGTGGTGTTATGCGGCGGGCGCAGTGCGTTGGAACGCAGCACTGCCGACGCCATCGTTGCCGCAGCGCGCGCACCGCTGCTGGATCTGGTCGGTCGCGACACGCTCAAGCAACTACCGGCCCTGCTGCAGCGCGCGGCGCTGGTGATGACCCCCGACTCCGGCCCCATGCACATCGCCAACGCCATGGGCGTCAAGGTGCTGGGCCTACATGCGGCGAGCAACCCGCGCCGCAGCGGCCCGTACTCGGATATCCGCTACTGCGTGGACAAATACGACGCGGCCGCGCGCAAGTACCTGGGCAAGCCGGCCGAAGCGCTCAAATGGGGCAGCAAGATCGAACACGATGGCGCCATGGCGCTGATCGAGGTGGATGCGGCGATCGCCGCGTTCGAGCGCTACCGTGCCGATCACGGCACCTGACCTGCATGACGCAGCACTCAAGCGGACGTGTTGCGGTAGTCCTGATAGGACTTTTCTTCTATGTAGCTGGAACCCAGCGCCAGGTTGATTTCTTTCTTGATCCGCGCGCGTTCGTCGTTTTCGTAATACACGCTGCGCGCCAGCTTGATGAACTCCTCATCGAAAGCCTGGGCTTTCTCCTTGATCCGGATCTCGTCCTCGATCACCCACAACCGTGCGTTGACCGCCTTCAATTCCGCGCGTAGGCGCGCCACATCGCCGCCGGCAGCCGGATGCGCCATCCAGGTCTTCTCCAACGCCGACAACTCCGCGCGCACATTGACCAGTTTGTCCGGGTCGGCGATACGCTCGGACTTGATCTGCAAAATGGCAATCTTGTCGAGCAATTCGCCGAAGGACACGGGAACCAGAATTTCGGACATGACAGACACCCAGAGGACAGTGGATGAAGAGTGTAGAGGGTGAGCTTCAACGCCAAGTCTGCGCAGCATCGCAAGCGCTCAACAACATAAAGGCCCCTGACGGGGCCCAATGCACAACTGGCGGGAAGGGGGGGATTCGAACCCCCGAGGCGCTATAAACGCCTGCCTGATTTCGAGTCAGGTACATTCAACCACTCTGCCACCTTCCCGTGCCGTCCCCGGCAGGCCGGGGGCAAGCATCATACGGTTCCCACCGCGTGCGAACAAGCAGCGCGCCGCCCGCGCTTGCATGCAACCGGTTCGGGCGACGCCCATGAACCCCACCTGCCCTGCACCGCCGCAGGCGATTGCCGGATCTGCGCGCGACCGCGATGATGCGTGCTGAACGACACAGGAAGCCCGGCCAGCCACAGGCGCGCAATGATCGAATTCGGACATCTCACCCACCTCGGCTTGCGCCGCGACCTCAACGAGGACACCTACTACGGCGACAACGAGCTGGGCCTGTGGCTGGTGGCCGATGGCATGGGCGGCCATGCCTGCGGCGAGGTCGCCAGTGCGCTGGCGCGCGAGGTCATCGTCCGCCAAGTGCGCGGCGGCGCCACACTGGCGCAGGCAATCCGGATCGCCGACGAAGAAATCATCCACGCCGCACAACGCCGCAACGATCCCCTGCCGATGGGCACCAGCGTGGTCGCCGCACGCGTGCAGGGGAACCGCTTCGAAGTGGCCTGGGTCGGCGACAGCCGCGCCTACCTGTGGCGCGACGGCAAACTCGCCCAGCTCAGTCAGGACCACAGCCTCGTGCAGGCGCTGATCGCACAGGGCGCGCTGACTGCGGAACAGGCACGCGCGCATCCGCACCGCAATGTGGTCACCCAGGCGCTCGGCATTACCGACCCACAGCATCTCAACGTGGCCGTGATGACTGGCGACCTGCGTCCGGGTGTGTGCCTGCTCCTGTGCAGCGACGGGCTGACCGAGCATGTGGGCGAAGTCGGTATTGCCACCGCGCTGGGCCACGACGACTGCAGCGCGCAGGAATGCGTGGACATGCTGGCAGCGGCGGCGCTGGACGACGGCGGCTCGGACAACATCACGGTCGTCTTGGTGCGTTGCCACTGAACGGCGCAGGCCGCGAAGCGCGCCCCACGCCACTACTACTGCACACACGCCGCGCCCGTCACGCGACGGGCGGACTGCATGCGCCCCTCAGCCTGCCACCTGCGACGGCAACGGCTCAATCGCATCCCACAGCGCCCGGCCAGCCTTTTTACGCAACGTATCAAGCCGTGCCTGATGCGCCTCCAATTCGGAAGCGGTCGGCAGCACCTGCGGACGCGGCAACAGCGTCGCCATGTCGAAAGCCACACCATGGGCATCGGTCTTGCCAGTCGTCTCCTCGACCAAGGCGAAACCGATTTCCTCCTGGCCGGAGGTCAACGCGATGTACACCTCGCACAGGATCTGCGCATCGAGCAACGCGCCGTGCAGTTGCCGGTGCGCGTTGTCCACACCCAGCCGTTTGCACAACGCATCCAGCGAATTGCGCTGCCCTGGAAAGCGCTCGCGGGCCAACAACAAGGTATCGACCACACTGGCACGGTCGAGAATGCGCCCGTAGGACTCGCCCAGCCGCGACAGTTCGTAGTCGAGGAAACCCAGGTCGAACGAAGCGTTGTGAATAACCAACTCGGCGCCGTCGATGAATTCGAGGAACTCGTCGACCACTTCATGGAATTCCGGTTTGTCGGCGAGAAACTCCAAGGTCAGGCCGGTGACCTCCTGCGCGCCCGGTTCGAAATCGCAATCCGGGCGCAGATAGCGGTGGAAATGGCGCCCGCTGGGACGGCGTTCGAGCAGTTCCACCGCACCGATTTCGACGACGCGGTTGTCCTTCTTCCATTCCAGGCCGGTGGTTTCGGTATCGAGGATGATCTGGCGCATAGGGCTCGTTGCAGGAAAAAGAGGGTTCAGGAGGCGGCAGCGCCGCCACCGGCGCGCACCCGCACCGCCTGGTCGCGCGCGAGTTGATCGACCCGCTCGTTGTCCGGGTCGCCGTTATGGCCCTTGACCCAACGCCAGTCGATCGCGTGCCGTTGCGCGGCGGCGTGCAGCCGCTCCCACAGATCGCGATTCTTGACCGGATCGCCGCCAGCGGTCTTCCACTGCCGCCGCACCCAGCCCGGCATCCACTCGGTGATGCCTTGGCGCACGTACTGCGAGTCGGTATGCAACACGATCTGGCAGGGGGCGTTGAGCGTCTCCAGCGCCATGATCGCCGCCATCAGCTCCATGCGGTTGTTGGTGGTGTGCGCCTCGGCGCCCGCCACCTCGCGTTCCTGGTCCTTGTAGCGCAGCAGCGCGGCCCAGCCACCGGGGCCAGGATTGCCGAGACAGGCGCCGTCGGTATGGATGTCAACAGTCTTCATGAGGATCCAGAGGGAATTCAGATGGAAGCGATCGAGCCGCGCCAGCGCAGCGGCGCACGCAAGGCAATGGGGCCGATGCCGGCGGCGGTGCGCTTTTCCACCTGCAACAGGCAGACCGCGCGCAACGGTGCGGTGGATGCGATCGCGCCGGTCCCAGCACGGGTCGGCCACACCGGTCCGAGATAACGCAGTTGCTCCACGCATGGCAACCCGGCCTGCTCGAGCAAGCCGCGCCAACTGCCCGGCGGTCGCGCCACCAGCCCCTGACGTCGCCAGCGCAGCCGGTACGGACTCATCGCATTGAGCGCGAACAGCCACAGCCGACCACCGGGCATCAACACCCGTTCGCACTCTTCCAGCAACGCTAGCGCATCGGCCGCCAGCACGTGCTGCAACACGATCGCATTGACGCTCTCCGAAGGCAGCGGCAACGGCAGTCTGCAGATCAGGTCCCCCGCATAACCGCTTGCGCTGCGATGCAGGCGCAAGCCGCGCCCTGGCACCTCGCGCGACAGCGGCATCGACGGCACCGGGGCCAACCACAGCCAGGGCTGTGCGGGACGTTTGAGCAATGCCTCCTGGATCAGCGGTTGTTCAGCCTGAAGCAACGCTTGCGCCCCGGTCGTATCAAACCAGGATGAGACATTGGCTTGACGAGGGCGCAGAACGGCAGGCATGGTGCCGATTCTATGCGACTGATCGCCCTGCCGGCATTCCAAGACAATTACATTTGGTCAATCGCCGCAGACGATGGGCGGGCCCTGCTGGTCGATCCCGGCCAGGCCGAACCAGTGCTGGAGGCCGCAGCGCAAGGGCTGCAGCCGGCGGCGATCCTGCTCACACATCACCACGACGATCACATTGGCGGCATCCCAGCCTTGCGTGCGCGCTGGCCGGAACTACCGGTATACGCGCCAGAGGATCCGCGAATCGATTGCGCCAGCCACCGGGTCGGCCACGGCGACAGCATCCAGGCGTTACATTGGCAGTTCGATACCCTCGCCGTCCCGGGCCACACCCGCTCGCATTTAGCCTATGTCGGCCATGGCTACCTGTTCAGTGGCGATACCCTGTTCAGCCTGGGCTGTGGACGCATGTTCGAAGGTACGCCGTCCCAGATGTTGGCTTCGCTGCAACGGCTATCCGCCCTACCGGGCGAGACGCTGGTGTGCTGCGGGCATGAATACACCCTGGCCAATGCGGCATTCGCCGTCATGGTCGATCCCACCAACGTTGCCCTGCGGCAGCGCCATCAGGAAGTCCAGGCCATGCGCCATGCCGCACACCCCACCGTTCCCGTCACGCTCGCCAGCGAAGTGGCGACCAATCCGTTCCTGCGCACGGCCTCGCCGGCGATTCGGCGGGCCGTCGGCGCCCGTCTCGGTCGCGCGGCGGACGACGCAACTGCGGACGAGGACGTGGACGTCTTCGCTGAATTGAGGCGCTGGAAAGACGATTTCCGCGCATGAAAGCGCTGGCGTTGACTGCCGCGCTGACGCTGGCGTCGGCACTGCCTTGCACGACGATTGCCACGCCGTTGGGTACCACGCTGGAACAGACCATGGCCGGTGTGAACGCGCTACCGGCGGATCCGGCGACGCTACCGCCAGCGACGACGCGCAATGGCCGCGACATCCTGGCCCGCTTCCGCGACGGCCTGGCCGACGCGCACTGCGATGCCAGCACCAGCGATCCGCGCTGGCATCAGCAGTTTTCGCACGCACCGGCTCGCTTGGCCAACGCGGACGAAGACGTGCTACCGCTGTTCGGTTACGTGATCGACGAACTGCGCGCGGCGAACTTGCCGACCGAGTTCGCACTGATCCCGTTCGTCGAGAGCGGCTATCGCCCGGCCGCCCGCAGCCGCCGCAATGGTCCGGCCGGCTTGTGGCAGTTCATCCCCGCTACCGCACGTCGCCACGATGTCCCGGTGGAAAGCAGCTATGACGGCCGCTTGTCGGCGGTGGACTCCACACGCGCCGCATTGCGCTATCTGCAGACGCTGCACGAGATGTTCGGCGGCGATTGGCGGCTGACACTGATGGCGTATAACGGCGGCGAATCTCGCGTGCTCCAGTCTATGCGCCACGCTGGCATGGATGCCCAGGGCGCACGCCCGGATAAACTGCCGGGCCTAGCTTCGGTCACCCACGCCTACGTCGAGAAGCTGCATGCGCTGGCCTGCGTGCTGGAGCAGGCCCAGACCCACACCGAATGGATGGCATCGCTGGACCGGGACGTGCCCATCCTGCAAGCGCAGATCCTGCCCGCCGGCATGGCCCTGGACGACTGGGCTCGGCAACAGACACTGCCGAGCAACCAGCTCGCACGGCTGAATCCCGCCCTCGACAACAGACGCAACCACAAGCGCGGGCTGTCCGTGTTGGTGCCGCTCGGGATGAGCAGCGGCTCCGCGCTTGCCCAAGGCCACACGCCAACGCCGCAGGACACGTCAACAGCGATCAGCGTCAGCAGCAATGACAGCGCCTCGGCGATGCCTGCTACCGGTCAGCGCACATCCAGGCCACGCCGGCACACGCATACGGTCCGCGATGGCGACACCGCCTGGACAATCGCCAAGCGCTATGGCATCACCGTGCAGGCATTACTGACACAAAACGGATTGTCGGCAGGCAGCCTGCTGCATCCCGGCATGGTCTTGAACTACGCAGACTGAGACTGCACGGATCGCGCCTTAGCGGGAGAGAGTGCGCGCTACAGCATCCAACGCAAAGGCCAGCAATCGCGCGGCAGGCATCGAATACTCAAGCACCCGTACCGCACGCGGATTGGGCAAGCCGACGACGCGACATCCCGCACGTCGCAAACAGACGCGTTGCACACGCCACACACATTGAGACGGTCCCACCCGTCCAAAACGCGACAGGCCCGGCAATGCCAGCCGGGCCTGTCTTGTCTATACATGCCATCGAGGGACGACACGCGCTTACTACAACTGCGCTTCCTGCACGCTCACTTTGTAACGCTTACGCATGGCATCGACGTAGGCCTTGGCATCGGCCGCGCCTTCGATCTGCGCCAACTGCTGCTTGAACGTGGTCTGTTGCTCGGCCGGCACCTTGCTCAAATCGCCAGGCATCACCTTGGTGACCGCGAACAGGGCATAGCGCTTGCCGCCGGCACCCGGCGCTGCGGGCGGCAATGCGACCTTCCCAAACGACGGCTTGCCAGCCACCGGCCGCGGTGCGCTGAAGATCGTGCGATTGGCTTCGGGACTAGGCATCGGGCTGCGCGACAGAGCGGGCATCGGGTTGACCTGCAACTTCTCCGAGCCAGCCAGCGCCTGCAAGGTCTCGCCCTTGCGCAGCCGCACCAGCAAGGCGTCGGCCTTGGCTGCCGCCGCTTTGGCGGTACGGTCGGCATGCACTGCGGCAATCACCTGCTCGTGCACCTTGGCCAACGGCAGGATCTGCTCCGGCTGGTGCTGGGTGACGCGGATCATCACGCTATGGTTCGGCCCCAGATTGATCGGGTCGCTGACCGTACCGTCCTGCACCAGCGCGTCGGAGAATGCCGCCCGCAACACTGCCGGCTGCGCCGCAATCCCACTGGCGCTGGCACGCGTGAACGGACCTAGGGTCTGCACCGGCAAACCAACGTCCTTCGCCGCCGACGCCAGCTCGGTCGGGTTCTTATAGACCTCGTCCACCAGCTTGCCGCTCAATGCGCTTAAAGCCTTTTCGTTGTCGGCCTGCAATTGTTCGCTGGCGAGCTGGTCGCGCACCTGCTCGAACGACTTACCCTTGCCGCCCTTGACCTCGCGTAATTGGATCACGTGGTAGCCGAACTCGCTCTTCACCGGGCCGACGATCTCGCCGGGCTTCATCGCGAACAACGCATCCTCGAACGGCTTCACCATCACGCCCTTCTCCACCCAACCCAGATCGCCGCCAGCGTTCTTGGAACCGGGATCGTCGGAGTTGGCACGGGCCAATGCGGCGAAATCGGCGCCGGGCCGCTTGGCCTCGGCGGCCAGCTTGACCGCCTTGGCCTCGGCCGCCTTCTGCGAAGCCGCGTCCTTGCCAGCGCTGATCAAGATGTGCGAAGCCAGGCGCTGATCGGGTTCGACGAAACGTGCCTTTTCTTCCTCGTAACGCTTGCGCAAGGTGGCCTCATCGGCCGGCTTGGACGCCGGCAGCTTGGCTGCGTTCAATTCGACGTACTCGATCGACACGGTTTCCGGCTGCTTGAAGTCGGAGGTATGCGTGTCGTACCACTGCTGCACCTGCGCATCGCTGACCGGCGCGGTGTCGGCCGGCATCTCCGGCAGCATTGCCAACTCCACGTCGCGGGTCTCGCCCAGCATTTTCATCAGGCGCTCGGTTTCCTGTTTGCTACCGAACGCCGACTCCATCAGGCCAGTGGGAATCACCGACTGCTGCAGCGCATCGCGCACCAGTTGCTGGAACATGGCCGGCGTGCGCGGCGGCGTGCCCGACGCCAGCGCCAAACGATAACGCTCCGGATCGAACTTGCCGTTGTTCTGGAAGGCCGGAATGCTGGCGATGTAATCGCGCACGCTAGCGTCGCCGATGACCACGCCAGCCTGCTCGGCCGCCAACTTGACCACCTGCTCGTCGATCAGTTGGTCCAGCACTTTGCGCTTGTTGTCGATGCTCTCGAACTCGCGTGGGTCGAACGCCTCGCCCTGCTGCTGGCGTGCCTGCTGACGCGCCTGCTCGAAGCCCATCCGGAACTGTTCCGTGCTGATCTCGTGATGCTGCCACAGCAAAGAGACGGGCCACCACGACGGCGCCGACAACCACCACGACGGCGGCGCCTGCACCTTAGCCACGTTATTGGCACCGACGCCACCGAGGTAGCCGGTATCGATGACGAACAGAAACGGAATCATCAATAGGCCGATGATCGCAGTGGCGATCCAGCCCGAGGTCTTTTCGCGGAGTGTCTGCAGCATTGGGAACCAAAGGCCTATGAGCGAGCCGCCCAGTTTAACCCGCTTCACGCCCCACGGCGGAAGGGTGTGCAGGACGAACCACGTCACGGGGGCAAGCACCGAGAGAACGCGGCCCCGCACCGAAAGAACACGGGAAAGACATCAATAAAGAACCCCCCGATCACTCGGAGGGTTTGCGTACAACATGGCGGAGTGGACGGGACTCGAACCCGCGACCTCCGGCGTGACAGGCCAGCATTCTAACCGACTGAACTACCACTCCGCATTCGAACGGAGACAGGCACGATAGCCTGAATTCCCGGAGCGGCCCGGCCAGACTGAAACGGGGCGCGGTTTCTGCGAGAAAAGAAGCCCCCTGATTTCTCAGAGGCTTCGGCACAACTGGCGGAGTGGACGGGACTCGAACCCGCGACCTCCGGCGTGACAGGCCAGCATTCTAACCGACTGAACTACCACTCCGCGATTGAAACGTGCTGTGTGGTGCTTTGGTGGGTGCTGAGGGTTTCGAACCCCCGACCCTCTCCGTGTAAAGGAGACGCTCTACCGCTGAGCTAAGCACCCCAGCGAGTCGGTTAGTTTACGGCATCTTTCAGCGCTTTGCCAGCCTTGAAGGTCGGGTTCTTCGACGCAGCGATCTTGATGGAGTCGCCGGTCTTCGGGTTGCGTCCGGTGCGCTCGGCCCGATCACGCACCTGGAAGGTGCCGAAGCCCACGAGGGTCACGCTGTCACCCTTCTTCAACGCCTTGGTGACTTCGGACACGAAGGCATCGACGGCACGACCAGCTTCGGCCTTGGAAATATCGGCAGCAGCGGCGATAGCGTCGTTCAGTTCGGCTTTATTCATTTCTTGATGACTCCATGTGCGGTAGAAAACCGCGGAATTAAGGATCGGGTATTGGCTTGGCCTGCCTCGTCTAAACGAGGCCCCGATTGATTTGCACTACCAAGCATGTCCGTTTAAGGTGCTTGCAAGCCTTGCATTTATACCAGTGGGCTCATACCCGCGCAAGCCGAAAAGCCAGCAACGGCGAGGGTTTGAGCTAGTTACGTGAACCCGGTTCAGCGCGTATCAGTGCTTAACACGCGCATTCGACGACGCCTTTTGCTTGCGCCGCACCGCTGTCGCCCGCTCGCCGTCGGTGGTGGTGGCCTTGGGCGTCAACGGCCGCTCCAGCGCCAGATCGAGCACTTCGTCGATCCACTTCACCGACACGATCTTCAGATCGCGGGTCACGTTTTCAGGAATGTCGGCCAGATCTTTGCGGTTTTCCTCGGGGATCAGCACGGTACGGATGCCGCCGCGCAACGCCGCCAGCAACTTCTCTTTGAGCCCACCGATCGCCGAAACGCGACCACGCAACGTAATTTCGCCGGTCATCGCCACATCCGCCTTCACTGGCACTTTGGTCAACATCGACACGAGTGAGGTCACCATCGCGATGCCCGCGCTGGGACCATCCTTGGGCGTGGCACCATCGGGTACATGCAGGTGAACATCCTGCTTCTGCAGGAAATCAGCTTCGATGCCGAGCCGCTCGGCGCGCGAACGCACCACCGACAAGGCCGCCGATGCTGATTCCTTCATCACATCGCCGAGTTGGCCGGTCAGGATCACCGCTCCCTTTCCCGGTACCAGGGTCGATTCGATCTGCAGCAAATCGCCACCGACCTCGGTCCAGGCCAGCCCCGTGACCAGACCGATCTCATTCTGCTCCTCGGCACGACCGAAGTCGAAGCGACGCACGCCCAAGTATTTTTCCAGATTTTTGGAGCCGACGCTGACCCGCGCCTTGTCCTTGCGTGCACCGCTCTTCTTCGCTGCCGTTTTCTTTGCCACGGCCGCCGACACTGGACCAGCCAGCGCGATCTCCTTGACCACCTTGCGACAGATCTTGGCGACCTCACGTTCGAGGTTGCGTACACCGGACTCGCGCGTGTAGTAACGCACGATATCGCGGATCGCGTCGGCACCGATTTCCAATTCGTCCTGCTTCAGCCCGTTGGCCTTGAGCTGTTTGGGCGTCAGGTAACGCGTGGCGATATTGAGCTTCTCGTCCTCGGTATAGCCGGGGATGCGGATCACCTCCATGCGATCCAGCAGCGGGCCAGGGATGTTGAGCGAATTGGAGGTCGCCACGAACATCACTTCGGACAGATCCAGATCCACTTCCAGATAGTGGTCGTTGAAGGCGTTGTTCTGCTCCGGATCGAGCACTTCCAGCAGCGCCGAGGACGGATCGCCACGGAAATCCATCGACATCTTGTCGATTTCATCGAGCACGAACAAAGGATTCCTGCTACCGACCTTGTTGAGGTTCTGCACGATGCGCCCAGGCATTGAACCGACGTAGGTACGGCGATGTCCACGGATCTCCGCCTCATCGCGCACGCCCCCCAGCGACATCCGCACGAACTTGCGATTGGTGGCCTTGGCAATGGACTGACCGAGCGAGGTCTTGCCAACACCCGGCGGCCCGACAAGGCACAGGATCGGCCCCTTCATCTGCTTCACCCGCGACTGCACGGCGAGGTACTCGAGGATGCGCTCCTTGACCTTTTCCAATCCGTAGTGATCGGCATCCAGGGTTTCCTGTGCCACCTTCAGGTCTTTGCGCACCTTGCTGCGCTTTTTCCACGGCACGCCCAGCAGCCAATCGAGATAGTTACGCACTACCGCGGCTTCGGCGGACATCGGCGACATTTGCCTGAGCTTGTTGAGTTCAGCCTTGGCCTTGGTCTCCACCGGCTTGGGCATGCCCGCCTCGGCGATCTTACGCGCCAGTTCTTCCAGTTCACCCGGCGCATCGTCGAGGTCGCCCAGTTCCTTCTGGATCGCCTTCATCTGTTCGTTGAGGTAGTACTCGCGCTGACTTTTCTCCATCTGCGACTTGACCCGACCGCGGATGCGCTTCTCCAACTGCTGCACGTCGATCTCGCCATCGACCAGACCGACCAGCATCTCCAGCCGCTCGCCCACTTGTAGCGTTTCCAACAGGCGCTGCTTGTCGGCCAGACGCACACCGATGTGCGCGGCGATGGTATCGGCCAGACGTCCGGGCTCATCAATACCCGATAACGTCTGCAACAACTCCGGCGGCAATTTGCGGTTGGTCTTGACGTATTGCTCGAACAGCGACATCAAGGAACGGGCGATGGCCTCCACCTCACGCTCCTCGCGCGACTCAGCGGCATCGATCTCGCGGCCTTCGCCCTGGAGCGCACCGTCGCGCTCGACCACTTTGTTCACACTGACCCGCGAAAGACCTTCGACCAGCACCTTGATGGTGCCATCGGGCAGCTTCAGCAGTTGCAGCACCTGCGCCAACGTACCGACGTTGTACAGATCGACCGCCACCGGATCGTCGGTCTCGGCGGATTTCTGCGCGACCAACAAAATGCGCTTGTCTGCCTCCATCGCATGTTCGAGCGCACGCATCGATTTGTCGCGGCCGACGAAAAGCGGGATCACCATATGCGGAAAGACCACCACGTCGCGCAACGGCAGGACCGGCAGGTCGAGGACTTCGGATGAGGACTGGGCCATGAGGATTCCGATATGGGAGGCGTTAACACGTGACGGCGACCATAAAAACGCCGATGGCCCCGTTATGGGGCCATCGCCAGGATGATGCAAGGGCGCCGATAGATTTCCTTCCGTTTCAGCGATTTACCGCACATTCCGGACCATCTGCTGTGCCGTAGGTGCCGTCCGGCTCACTCCGCAGATGCCAGTTTGGCCGGCGCCGGAGGAGTCTGATAGATCAGGTAGGGTTCGGACTTGTGCTCAATCACCGACTCGTCCACGACCACCTTGCTGACGTTCTCCTGCGACGGGAGTTCGTACATGGTGTCCAGTAGCACAGACTCGACGATGGTGCGCAAGCCACGCGCGCCCGTTTTGCGCTTAAGCGCCTTCTTGGCGATGGCCAGCAGCGCGTCCTGACGGAATTCCAGTTCCACACCTTCCATCTCGAACAGCTTCTTGAACTGCTTGGTGATCGCGTTCTTCGGCTCTGTCAGAATTTTGATCAACGCCGGCTCGTCCAGTTCCTCAAGCGTGGCGACCACCGGCAGACGACCGACGAACTCGGGAATCAAACCAAACTTGATCAGGTCTTCCGGCTCGACTTCGGCCAGGATCTTGCCAACTTCGCGCTTGCGCTCGACGCTCTTGACCTTCGCGCCGAAGCCGATGCCGCCGGCATCGTTGGAGCGCTGCTGGATCACCTTGTCCAAGCCGGCAAAGGCGCCGCCGCAAATGAACAGGATGTTCTTGGTGTCCACCTGCAGGAATTCCTGTTGTGGATGCTTGCGCCCGCCCTGCGGCGGTACCGAGGCGACCGTGCCTTCGATCAGCTTCAGCAGCGCCTGCTGCACGCCTTCGCCGGACACATCGCGAGTGATCGACGGGTTCTCGCTCTTGCGCGAGATCTTGTCGATTTCGTCGATATAGACGATGCCATGCTGCGCCTTGTCGACGTCGTAATCGCACTTCTGCAGCAGCTTCTGGATGATGTTCTCCACGTCCTCGCCCACGTAGCCGGCTTCGGTCAACGTGGTCGCATCGGCGATGGTGAACGGGACATTGAGCAAGCGCGCCAACGTCTCGGCCAGCAGCGTCTTGCCAGAACCAGTCGGGCCGACCAGCAGGATGTTGGACTTGGCGAGTTCGACCTCGTCGTTCTTCTGCCGACTCTCGATACGCTTGTAATGGTTGTACACCGCCACGGCCAGCGTGCGCTTGGCGCGCTGCTGGCCGATCACATACTGGTCGAGCACTTCCAGAATTTCGCGCGGCTTGGGCAGGCTGCTGCGTGCGGACTGCGCCTTTTCCTCGAGCTCCTCGCGAATGATGTCGTTGCACAACTCGACGCATTCGTCGCAGATGAACACACTGGGCCCCGCAATCAGCTTACGGACCTCGTGTTGACTCTTCCCGCAGAACGAGCAGTAAAGAATCTTGTTGCTGTCGCCGGAACGGCCTTGCCGATCTTCGCTCATTAGCTTCGCTTACCCAGTTACCCCACCCGATGCACGGGGGTTCGATTTCGAGAATAACACAGGGCCGGATGGACGCTAGCCCGACCCCGACCCTGCGGAATACGCCACGTTTTGCAGGACATGCAAGCCTTATGCCGGCTGGATCGACTCATCAGGACGACGCTCCAGCACCTGGTCGACAAGCCCGTAGGCCTGCGCATCGACGGCACTTTTGAAGTTGTCGCGCTCGGTGTCGCGGGCAATCGTTTCCAGCGACTGGCCGGTGTGCTTGGCCAGAACTTCGTTCAGTCGCGCACGTAGCGTCAAAATCTCACGGGCGTGGATGTCGATATCGGTGGCCTGCCCCTGGAAGCCTCCCAGCGGCTGGTGGATCATCACTCGCGAATTCGGCAGTGCGTAGCGCTTGCCGGCTGCGCCCGAGGCCAGCAACAGCGCCCCCATCGACGCCGCCTGACCGACACAGATGGTGCTCACGTCCGGCTTGATGTACTGCATCGTGTCGTAGATCGCCATGCCCGCAGTGACCACGCCGCCAGGGGAATTGATGTAGAGGCTGATGTCCTTTTCAGGATTGTCCGCTTCAAGAAACAGCAACTGCGCCACGACCACATTGGCCATGTGGTCGTCGATCGGGCCGACCAGGAAAATGAGGCGCTCCTTCAATAAACGCGAGTAAATATCGTAAGCGCGCTCGCCGCGACTGGTCTGCTCGACCACCATCGGAACCAGATTCAAGGCCTTGGTGACATTGTCCACGCGGTGATCTCCTGCTGCTGTATGTCGTGCCTGCACGGGGTGCGCAGGGCTTCTCATGTCCACCCCCGCAACTGCGGAGGCTAGGTTTACATCCGCAACCCGCATGCACGATGCGGGCCGCGGCATGGCGATCACCTTATTGCCGGATCGCTTCCTGGAACGTCATCGCCTGCTCGGTGTGCTGGGCGCGCTCGGCGATCCAATCGATCACCTGCTCCTCCATCACGCGGCTCTGCAGCCCCCCCATCAATTGGGGATCGTTGCGGTACATCTCAATGACCTGTTCCGGCTCCTCGTAGGTCGAAGCGATCAAACGCAGAGTCTCCGAAACCCGCTTGGGGTCCAACCGCAACTCGTTGCGACGCGCGACCTCGCCAACCAACAGGCCGACCAGCACGCGCTTGCGTGCGGCATCCAGAAAGCCATGATGCGCATCATCCGGCACCTGACCCGGATCGCGGCCGGCGCGACGCATCTGCTCGACCTGTTCGGCCAGCATCGCTCGCGCTTCGTTCTCGACCAGACGCGGCGGCATTTCCACCGACGCATAGGCCGCGATCAGTTGCTCGCCGACCTCGCGGCGCAGGCGATTCATCAGCGCCCCTTTGAGTTCACGCTCCAGATTGACCCGAATGTCCTTGCGGAACTGTTCGGGATCGCCGCTCTTCACGCCAAAGCTCTTGATGAACTCCTTGTCCACCTCCGGCAACACCGGGGCAGCGACCTCGACAGCCTTCACATGCACCTGTACCCGCTTGCCGGCGAACTGCGGCACGCGCCAGTCCGCAGGAAAATCGACCTCCAGGGTCTTTTCCTCGTCCTTGGACAGGCCGAGCAAGCCCTGCTCGATCGCCGGGAACATGACACCCGAGCCGATCACGCTACTGCCCTTCTCCACACCTTCGGCGGGCAAACGCTCATCACCCACCTGCGACCAAGTCTCCAGGGTCACCAGATCGCCGTCCTGCGCCGCGCGCCCGGCCGGCTGCCAGGTACGGCGCTGCAGACGCAGGTTCTCGATCATCTGCGCGATGTCGGCATCGGTGACCTCGGCGGTATGGCGAATCACCTGCAACGCGGAAACGTCGATGTCGCCAAAATCCGGCACCACCTCGAACGTGGCCACGAACTGCAACGCGTTGTCGTCGGCACGGTCGATACGCGGATTGCCGGCCAGACGCAGCGCGTGCTCGCGCACCGCCGAGTCGAAGGTCTCGCGCAGCAGGCCATCCAACGCCTCGGCGCGGATCTGCGGTCCGAAACGCTGCTCGATTACCTTGGCCGGGATCTTGCCGGGACGGAAGCCCTTGATCCGGGCGGTGCGCGCGACTTCGCGCAGGCGACCGCCGACATGGCTTTGCAGACGCTCCTCCGGCAGGGTGAAGGTCAAACGCCGTTCCAGGGTACCGGTGGTTTCAATCGAAGCTTGCATGTGGACTCCTGCCACCGGGAGCGCATGGCTCTCGGCACGATATAGAAAAATACGGATTGGACGCGGGTACGGGACGACCGCAGCCGGATAGTTTCGCCTATTCCAGCCATGCCTGCCAGCGCAAGAGCGCACGCCCTGAACGAGCGACGGGAGCAGGTGGTCCTATCGGGCCTTGAGACCTTGCCAGGCATGGCCGATGGATGGTGCGAAAGAGGGGACTCGAACCCCTACGCCTTGCGGCACTGGTACCTAAAACCAGGGCGTCTACCAATTCCGCCACTTTCGCGCTGCGGCGCTGGACGCGCCTGCCGAGACACATTGTTGCAGGCCAGGCGCAAAAGAAAAAGGCACCTGTTTAAGCAGGCGCCTTTTTATTTTTGGTGGGCCGTCAAGGATTCGAACCTTGGACCTATTGATTAAGAGTCAACTGCTCTACCAACTGAGCTAACGGCCCTGAAACTTAGTCGCGCATCGTATGTGCTTTCTGACTTGCTTGCAACACTTGGAAAAGCAGCGGTTCACGCGGTCAATGGGGTGGCTGAGGGGACTCGAACCCCCGACATCTGGAATCACAATCCAGTACTCTAACCAGCTGAGCTACAGCCACCATTGAAAACTTGCATTACCTGCCCGACGCCGATGTGGCGCGCCCGACAGGAATCGAACCTGTAACCGCCGGCTTAGAAGGCCGGTGCTCTATCCAGTTGAGCTACGGGCGCCCATCCCGGATTGTCGCATCCTCTGCGCCGTTGCACATCGGATTGGTCGGGGTAGAGGGATTCGAACCCCCGACATCCTGCTCCCAAAGCAGGCGCGCTACCAGACTGCGCTATACCCCGGCGGAACACCCCTCGCGGCCGAGGCTGCGAAGGCCGGCTATTGTGGGAAGCTGGCGCCTGCCTGTCAACGTCGCGCGCGCGCAACATCGCCTACGCTATGCTCGACATCTGCCACCGACATCGGTCGGGGCAAATTTTCAATTGGAGAAACAGCATGATCCGCAGCGGCAACCCTGCGCTGAAAGAATCCACCTTCCTCGACCTCGGCAGCGGCGCGGTGATCGCGCGCGATGGCGGAGCGATGACCCTGAACGGCACCATCAACAAGACCGGCGCCTTGCTGCTGCTGACCGTCCTGACCGCCGCATTCGCATGGAGCCAATCGCTTTCTGTCGATGCCGCAGGCCGTGAGATAGTCGCACCGGGCGTCATCGGCTACGTCCTGGGCGGCGCGATCGGTGGCTTCGTCCTGGCCCTGATCACCACGCTGAAAAAGAACTGGTCGCCGATCACCGCGCCGCTGTACGCGCTGGTGGAGGGCTTCTTCCTTGGGTCGATTTCGGCACTGTACGAACACCGCTTCAACGGCATCGTGCTGCAAGCGGTCATGCTCACCTTCGGCACCCTGTTCGCGTTGCTGTTCGCCTACCGCAGCGGCATGATCAAGGCCACCGAAAACTTCAAACTAGGCGTGGTCGCGGCCACCGGCGGCATCGCCCTGGTGTATCTGGTCACCGCCGTGCTGGGCCTGTTCCACATCCAGATTCCCTACATCCATGGATCGGGCACGGTCGGCATTGTGTTCAGCCTGTTCGTGGTCGTGGTGGCAGCGCTGAACTTGGTGTTGGACTTCGATCTCATCGAGAACGGCGTGAAACAGGGCGCGCCCAAATACATGGAATGGTATGGCGCGTTCGGCCTGATGGTCACGCTGGTGTGGCTGTATATCGAGTTCCTGCGCCTGCTGTCGAAGCTGCAATCGCGGAATTGACGGCACACCCGGCAAGTTCCCGACCCGCAACGCAACAGGGCGCCACATGGCGCCCTGTTTTCTTAACCGCTTCCGCCGAACCTCACCTCACAGGCGGCTGGCGATGGCCTTGGCGAAGCCCATGGTGTTGCCGCTACCGCCCAGGTCCGGCGTCAAACCGTCCTTGGCATCCAGCGTGGCGACGATGGCATTGCGCAAACGTTCGGCATTCTTTGGCTGGCCGATGTGGTCCAACAGTTGCGCCGCGCCCAGCAGCAGCGCGCAAGGATTGGCCTTGCCCTGTCCGGCGATATCCGGGGCCGAACCGTGGACGGCTTCGAAGATCGCCGCATCCACACCAATGTTGGCGCCCGGCGCCAGGCCGAGGCCGCCAACGAGGCCGGCACACAGGTCCGACAGGATGTCGCCGAACAGGTTGGTGGTGACGATGATGTCGAATTGTTCCGGGCGCATCACCAACTGCATGCACGCGTTATCGACGATCATTTCCTGGAATTCGATCTCCGGATAGTGCACCGCGACTTCCCGCGCCGCTTTCAGGAACAGGCCCGATGTGGACTTGATGATGTTGGCCTTATGCACCGCGGTGACCTTCTTGCGGCCGGTCGCACGGGCCAGATCGAAGGCATAGCGGACGATACGCTCGGAGCCCTTGCGGGTGACCTTGGCCATCGACAGCGCGGTCTCGCCGTCGGCGGACACTTCCTGACCTTCGCTCAGATACGCGCCTTCGGTGTTCTCACGCACGGTGATCAAATCCACCCCGGCACCGAAGCGTGACTTGGTGTTGGGAAACGACTTTGCGGGACGCACGTTGGCGTACAAGTCGAACTGGCGGCGCATGGCCACATTGATCGAGCTGAAACCCTCGCCTACCGGCGTGGTCAGCGGGCTCTTGAGCGCGACTTTGTTCTTGCGGATCGATTCCAGCGTCGCGGCAGGTAACAGCTCACCATGCTTTTCCAGTGCAACCAGACCAGCGTCGGCATATTCGTAGGTCAGGCCGGCGTTCAGCGCATCAAGCACGAACAGGGTGGCGTCCATGATCTCGGGGCCGATGCCATCGCCACGGATGATCGTGATTGTCTGCGTCATAAGTTGCGGATCCCGTAGATGATGATGAGGGGCGCCACCCGGAAACCGGGCTGCAGGCGCAATGAGGTTTCAAGTGTAATTATGCCCGAAGCGAGTGAAGGCACCCAAACCGCGACAGCCCTGCCAGCGCGCCATCGGCATGGGCCAGGGAGCGGGAGACAGTGTCAATCATGCGCATGCGCCGCCGGCACGGCGGTCCCGGCATCAAGGGTGTCCAGAAAATCCACCGCACGGCGCAGGTGCGGGATGACGATCGAACCACCGACCACCAGCCCCACCGAGAAGGTCTCGAAGAATTCCTCGCGGCTGACCCCCGCGTCCTTGCACTGGGCCACGTGGTAACTGATGCAATCGTCGCAACGCAGTACGAGCGAAGCGACCAGACCGAGCAGCTCTTTGGTCTTCACGTCCAGCGCACCGGCCTGGTAGGTCTGCGTATCCAGCGCGAAGAAGCGCCTTACCACCTGATTCGGCTCGGCCAGGATGCGCTGATTCATACGTTGCCGGAACTCGGTGAATGCACGCACGCGCTCCTCGCCGCCGCCCTCGCCCACCGCACTCATACCTTGTCCCCGGGAGCAAGTCCTGCGGCAAGCAGCGGCTCCAGCTTGCCGGCCCGATGCAGCGCCATCATGTCGTCGTAGCCGCCCACATGGACATCGCCGACGAGGATCTGCGGCACGCTGGTGCGGCCCGTCAGAGCGACCATCTTGTCGCGCTCCGCCGGATCTAGGTCGATCCGCACCTCGCTCCAGCTAAACCCCTTGCTCTTGAGGAAATTCTTGGCCGCCACGCAATAGGGACAGATCGCGGTGGAATAGACAGTGATCGGCGGCCGGCCGGCCTGCTCAGCCTCGACGGTTGGGTTGTCCACGGGAAACTCCGGGCAATCTGGAAGGTCTAAGCCACTATGGTAGCGCCCGGGTGGATTTTCGAGTCCGCAACCGCAACACTGCGGATCACTCTGGACTCGCCATCGTCCCTGGACGCCGCCCGGCGCCGCCAACCCCATCATGGAGCCTGCCTTGCGCCTGCTGCCGCTTGCCTTTGCAATCACCCTGGCCATCGCCTGCGCCGTTGCCCCGGCACAGGAGAGCAAGCTGCCGGACATCGGCTCCTCGGCCGGCGAACTGCTGACCCCGGCACGGCAGGCCGAGTACGGCAAGATGATGCTGGCCGAATTGCGCAGCTATGGCTATGTCCTTGAGGACCCATTGATCGAGGACTGGCTGCAGACCATCGGCACCCGGCTCGGCGCCAACAGCGATCAGCCGCAGCAGAAGTTCACCTTTTTCATGCTGCGCGACCGCCAGATCAACGCCTTCGCCACCCTCGGCGGCTATGTCGCGGTCAATGCCGGCCTGGTGTTGATCGCCGAGCGCGAGGACGAAGTAGCCGCGGTGCTGTCGCACGAAATCGCCCACATCACTCAGAAGCACGTGCTGCGCGGGGTAGAGCGCGCGCAGCGCGAACAAGTGCCGATCCTGCTCGGCATGCTCGCCGCAGTGGTGGCCGCGCAGCAAGCCGGTGGCCGCTCCGGCGGCCAGGCGACCCAGGCGGCAATCGCCAGCGGCTTGGGGCTGATGCAGCAACGGCAGATCAACTTCACCCGTTCCAACGAGTCGGAAGCCGATCGCCTGGGCATCCGTACGCTGGCGCGCAGCGGCTACGACGTCGATGCGATGGCCGACTTCTTCGACCGCATGTCGCTGGCGATGCGCGGCAACCAGGGCGGTTACAGCACACCGGACTTCCTGATGACCCACCCGGTCACCGCCACCCGTATCAGCGAAGCGCACGAACGCGCCGAGCAGATGAAGAAAAACACCCTGACCTTGATCACCAGCGTGCCGGGCGGCACCTTGCAAGAGCGCGTCAACCCCAATGACGTATCGCTCAGCCAGCCCCTGGGCGCGCCGAGCAATCCATTACTGCCAGGCAGCCTGCAACTGCCGTTCGCCAGCTATTCGCACGGTGTCAGCGGCCAGTTCGATTGGGCACGCGAACGCCTGCGCGTCCTCAGCGCCAACACCCCAGCCGATGCGGTACGCGAGTACGAGGGCCTTCGCCAAGGCAGCAAGCAGGGCCTGAGCGATGCCCAGCGCTATGGACTGGCGCTAGCGCGGTTGCGCGGCGGCGGCAACCCGCAGGAAGCCGCCAAGACACTGGAGAGCTTGCTGCAAGCGCACCCGGACAACTGGTGGCTGAGTCTGGCCGTGGCCGAAGCGGAGGCACGCAACGGACACCCCCAACAAGCCGAGCAACGCTTCGACGCACTACTCAAGCGCATGCCCAACAACCGCGCGGTCGCCCTGAGCTTGGCCACAGTGCTCAACGAACAAGGCGGACGCGCGGCGGGGAAGCGCGCGCAGGCCGCGCTACGCCCCCTACTGGGCACGGCGACGGAGGACCCGGTGTTCCAACGCACCTTCGCCCGCGCCTGCGAGCTGGCCGGCGACGACACCCGCGCAGGCGAAGCCTACGCCGAAGCCGCCTACCTGAACGGACACCCGGAACAGGCCCTGATCCAACTGAACAACCTGAAGAAGCGCGGCGATCTGGATTACGTGGCACGTGCACGGATCGATGCGCGCATCGCCGCCATCACCCCGACCGTGCTGGAATTACGCCGTCTGGGCGTGCAAGACCCGGAAATGCAACGGCACTGAAACGCGACCGCCGCATGCGTCACTTAACCGCAATAAAACCGTAGTCTACTGACGACCTACCTCCACAGTTCCACGGTGCCGTTGTGCAGAAACGCATCCTGATCGTCGACGACGAGCCCGCCATCCGCGACATGGTTGCGTTTGCACTGCGCAAAGGCGACTTCGAACCCGTGCATGCCGGGGATGCGCGGGAAGCGCAGAGCCTGATCGCCGACCGGGTTCCGGACCTGATCCTGCTGGACTGGATGCTGCCCGGCACCAGCGGTCTGGAGCTGGCACGGCGCTGGCGCAAGGATGCGATGACCCGCGAAGTGCCGATCATCATGCTCACCGCCCGCGGCGAGGAAAACGACCGGGTCGGGGGCCTTGAAGCCGGCGTCGACGACTACGTGGTCAAGCCCTTTTCCGCGCGCGAGTTGCTGGCGCGGATCCGCGCGGTGATGCGCCGGACTCGCGAGGACGACGAGGACGGTAGCGTTTCGGTCGGCAACCTGCGCATCGACGGCGCCGCGCACCGGGTATTCGCCGGCGACGCGCCGGTCCCGATCGGTCCGACCGAATACCGCCTGCTGCATTTCTTCATGACCCACCCCGAACGCGTGTACAGCCGCGCACAATTGCTGGATCACGTGTGGGGCGGCAGCGTTTACGTGGAGGAGCGCACCATCGACGTGCACATCCGCCGTCTGCGCAAGACGCTCGAACCATTCGCCGTGGAGAACATGGTGCAGACCGTGCGTGGCTCTGGATATCGCTTCTCTGCATCCATCTAACCCCCGCCCTCGCCTGCGCTACGGCGGGCGGATCACTCTTTTTGCGAGAGGCTGCGTTACCGATGCCCCGCCACATCCGCTCCGCCTGGTTGAAAACCCTCGGCACGCTTGCCGCGCTGCTCTTGTCGGCATTGCTGGTCGGCTGGATCGGTGACCACGTCTGGATGGCGCTGACGGTGATGTCGCTGGCGGTCATGGCCTGGCACTACTGGCGGCTGCGCCGGGTGCTGAGCCGACTGACTGCGCGTCAACGCTGGGAACCCCCGGCCGGGACCGGCGTGTGGAACGAACTGGACAGGCTGATGTACCGCGGCCAAGCGGAAATGCGCACGCGTAAGCGACGACTGCTGGACATGCTGCGCGCCTACCGCGCCGCCGCCGCCGCATTGCCGGATGCGGTGGTGGTGATCGATCGCAATAGCCAGCGCATCCAATGGTTCAACGAGGCCGCAGGCACGCTACTCGGCCTCCATCACCCCAGCGATCTCGGTGTCCTGGTGGTGGAACGGCTGCAGCCGATGCCGTTGACGCACTGGCTGAGTGACGGACGCAATGCCGAACCGATGCTGGACACGCCTTCACCGATCGATGATCGTCTGCGCCTCAACCTACGCCTGATCCCCTATTCGGAAGACTATTGGCTGCTGGTCGCACGCGACGTCAGCAAGTTGCTGCGACTGGAAGAAGTGCGTCGCGATTTCGTCGCCAACGTTTCCCACGAGTTACGCACGCCACTGACCGTGGTGCACGGCTATCTGGACATGCTCGACCCGGAGGATTTCCCCAATTCCGGACAGATGATCGCCGAGATGCGCAAGCAATCGCAGCGCATGACCCAATTGGTCGAAGACCTGCTCACGCTCTCGCGGCTGGAGTCGCAGGAGCATGCCAACGAAGAGAGCATCGCGATGGGACCGATGCTGGCCACGCTGCGCCGCGAGGCCGAAGCGCACAGCCAGGGACGCCATTGCATCGAAGTGCACGACAACGCCGACTGCGACCTGATCGGGTCGAACAAAGAACTACACAGCGCCTTCTCCAACCTGGTGACCAACGCCGTGCGCTATACCGCGGCCGGCGGCACGATCCATATCCGTTTTGCCCGCGAAGGCGATGGCGCCGTGCTGTCGGTACGCGACAGCGGCTACGGCATCCCGGCACATCACCTGCCACGCATCACCGAACGTTTCTACCGGGTTTCCAGTAGCCGTTCGCGCGAAAGCGGCGGCACCGGGCTGGGGCTGTCGATCGTCAAGCACGTGCTGGGCCTGCATCAGGCGCGGCTGGGAATCGAAAGCGAAGTCGGCAAGGGCAGTACCTTCTCCTGCCATTTTGGCGCAGGGCGCGTGCATCGGCGGCAGGAACATGCCACCCTGTTCGCTGACTAACGAGTATCGCCATGCCACGCGCCATCGCTCTGCCGCCCACGCCACCACCGGACGTCCCTAGCGACCCATTGCGCGATCCATCGCTGTATCTCAATCGCGAACTATCGCAGCTGGACTTCAATTTCCGCGTGCTGGCGCAGGCGCAGGACCCGCAGGTACCTTTGCTGGAGCGGCTGCGCTTCCTGTGCATTTCCTGCACCAATCTGGACGAATTCTTCGAGATCCGCGCGGCCACCGTGCGCCATGCGCAGGAATTTGGCCTGCCGCCTGCGCCGGACGGGATGAGTCCGAGCGCGATCCTCAACGCGATCCACGACCGCGCCGCACAATTGGTCGACCAACAATACCGCTGCTGGAACGAAGTCCTGCGCCCGGCGTTGAAAGATGCCGGCATCGGCGTGCTCGGACGCCATTCCTGGAACGCGCGGCAGAAACGCTGGCTACGCGCCTACTTCCGCAACGAGATCATGCCGGTTCTCTCGCCATTGGGGCTGGACCCGGCGCATCCGTTCCCGAAGATCCTCAATAAATCGCTAAACATTGTCGTAGTGCTGAAAGGCGTGGACGCGTTCGGTCGCGTCGGCCACCTGGCCATCGTGCGCGCACCGCGCTCGCTACCGCGCATCATCCAATTGCCGGAAAGTCTGGCCGACGGCGGGCAGAGCTTCGTGTTCCTGTCCTCGGTGCTGTCAACCTTCGTCGACGAGTTGTTCCCTGGCATGGAGGTGACCGGCTCTTACCAATTTCGCGTCACCCGCAACTCCGAACTGGTGGTGGACGAAGAGGAAGTGGAGAACCTGGCGCTGGCGCTGCGCGACGAACTGGTCAACCGCGGCTATCGACCGGCGGTACGACTGGAGATCGCCGAAGATTGCCCGAAGTCCATCGTGCGCACCCTGCTGCAAAACTTCGCCTTGCCCGAGAACGCGCTCTACCGCATCAACGGCCCGGTCAACTTGAGCCGGGTCAACCAAGTCTATGACCTGGTACAGCGACTGGACCTGAAGTATCCGCCGATGAATCCGCGCACGCTGCGCGACAACGAGGGCATCTTCGAAATCGCTGCGGCTGGCGACGTCCTGCTGCATCATCCCTTCGACGCGTTCACCGCGGTGCTGGACCTGATCAAACAGGCGGCGATCGACCCGAACGTGCTGGCGATCAAGCAGACCCTGTACCGCACTGGCAAGGATTCGGCGATCGTCGATGCGTTGGTGCTGGCCGCGCGCAATGGCAAGGACGTCACCGTCGTCGTGGAGCTGCGCGCGCGCTTCGATGAAGAGGCCAATCTGGGTCTGGCCGACCGCCTGCAGGAAGCCGGCGTGCAAGTGGTATACGGCGTGGTCGGCTACAAGACCCACGCCAAGATGCTGCTGATCGTGCGCCGCGAGGGGCGCAAACTACGCCGCTACGTCCATCTGGGCACCGGCAATTACCACAGCGGCACCGCGCGCGCCTATACCGACCTGAGCTTGATCACCGCCGACGTGGACATCGGCAACGATGTGCATCTGTTGTTCCAACAACTGTCGGGGCTGGCGCCGAAGATCCGTCTCAAGCGCCTGCTGCAATCGCCTTTTACGCTGCATCCGGGCGTGCTGCACCGGATCGAGCGCGAGACCAAACTGGCCACCGCTGGCCGTCCGGGCCGCATCATCGCCAAGATGAACGCGCTCAACGAACCGCAGGTGATCCGCGCACTGTATGCCGCCTCCCAAGCGGGAGTGAAGATCGACCTGATCATCCGTGGTGCCTGCACGCTGCGCCCCGGCGTCCCCGGCGTCTCCGACAACATCCGGGTCCGCTCGATCGTCGGTCGCTTCCTCGAACACAGCCGCATCTACTGGTTCGGCAACGATGGCGCACCTGAACTGTTCTGCGCCAGCGCGGACTGGCTGGAACGCAATCTACTGCGGCGCGTGGAGACCGGCTTTCCGATCCTGGCCCCGGATCTGGTCAAGCGAATTCAACGCGAAGTGTTGCAAAACTATTTGGCCGACAACCTCAACGCCTGGGAACTGGACGCCAGCGGCAATTACCACAAGCTAGCACCCGGTCAGGACCAACCGCCGCACTCAGCACAGATCGCCCTGCTCGACGGATTGTGACCGCGTCGTATCGCTCGCATGAGCAGTACGTCACCTATCGGCTACCATTCCGTCATGCCTGCTATTTCCCCCACTTATCCGCCGCTGCGCGACGGCGACCTGCTGGCCGCCATCGATTTAGGTTCCAATAGCTTCCACATGGTGGTCGCCCGCTATCAGCTCGGACAGTTGCGGGTCGTGGATCGCCTGCGCGAAACCGTCCGCATGGCCGATGGCCTGGATCACAAAGGTGGCCTGTCCGCCGAGGCGCGGCAGCGCGCGCTGGAATGCCTGGCCCGCTTCGGCCAACGCATCCGTGACCTGCCGTCGCTGCGCGTTCGCGCGCTCGCCACCAACACGGTACGTCAACTGCGCTCGCCACAGACCTTCTTAATCCCCGGCGAAACCGCGCTCGGGCATCCCATCGAGGTCGTCAGCGGCCGCGAGGAAGCGCGCCTGATCTACCTCGGCGTGGCACACGCGCAGCCGCCCAAGTCCGACCAACGCCGGCTGGTGATCGACATCGGCGGCGGTTCCACCGAATTCATCATCGGCCGTGGCTTGCAGACCCTGGAACGGGAAAGCCTGCAGGCCGGTTGCATCGCCAGCACACGGCGTTTCTTTCCCGGCGGCAAGCTGTCCAGAAAGAAGTGGAAGGACGCGCTGACCGACATCGGCGCCGAGTTCCAGCAGTTCGCAGTGCAGTACCGCGCACTGGGCTGGGACGAAGCGATGGGGTCCTCGGGCACGCACAAGGCGATCGGCGAGATCTGCGCGGCGATGAAACTGACCAAGGGCGGGATCAGCGCCGAGGCATTGCCGCAACTGCGCGACCGCCTCCTGCTGGCCAAGCGTATCGAAGACATCGACCTACCCGGTTTGTCCGCCGACCGCCGCCCGATCATCGCTGGCGGCGTGCTGATCCTGGAAGCCGCCTTCCAGGCACTCGGCCTGCAACACCTCATGGTGAGCAAGGCGGCCATGCGCGAGGGCATCCTCTACGACATGCTCGGCCGCGGGGGCGAAAACGACCCGCGCGAGACCGCGATCGCCGCACTCACCCAGCGCTATGGCATCGACGAAGCGCAGGCCGCGCGGGTGGAAAATACCGCGATGGCACTGTTCGCGCAGGTCGCTGGCGACTGGGCGCTGGATGCCGACGACGGACGCATGCTCGGCTGGGCAGCGCGCTTGCACGAACTCGGCCAGGCCATCGCGCACAGCCAATACCATGTGCACGGTGCCTATGTGCTAGAGCATTCGGACATCGCCGGATTCTCGCGCCAGGAGCAACAAGTGCTGGCCACGCTGGTGCGCGCGCACCGACGCAATGTCCCCAAGACCGCGTTCGACGCGCTACCCGACCGCCTGCTGCTCAGCGCCAAGCGTAAGACCGCCCTGCTACGCCTGGCCGTGCTGCTGCATCGCGCGCACGAGGCCGATCCAATCCCGTCGTTGGAACTGAAGGCCAACGACAACACGCTGCACTTGATCCTCTCGCAACCCTGGCTCGAATCGCGGCCACTGCAACGCGCCGATTTGATCGGCGAGGTCGAGGGCATGGCCGGGCTCGGCATCAGCTTCCAGCCGTTTGTGGCGTAAGCGTGTTGCCGCGAGCGCCGTGGCGGGCGCTGCGGCGAGGCGCTCGGCCACGTCCTCTGTCTACAGCAACGGCCACGCATCGACACATCGACGCATTCGGATCCAGCGAACTCCCTGGCAGAGCGTCATCATTTCTACATACGTCGGACATGTTTGCTTCATTCCACGACGCGAAGCTTAGGCAAACCGGAGCCTATGCATGCGCTACGCGATCGTCACCGAGACGTACCCCCCCGAGGTCAACGGCGTCGCCCTGACCGTGCATGGCTTGGAATTAGGACTACGCGCACGCGGCCATACGGTCGAGGTGATACGCCCACGTCAGGCCGGCGACACGGATATGGCGGATCTGCGCCTGGTGCGCGGCGCGGCGTTGCCGCGTTATCCCGGGCTGAAGTTCGGGCTGCCCGCGCCGCGACGGCTGACCCAGCTGTGGCAAGCGGCGCGACCGGACGCGGTCTACATCGCCACCGAAGGTCCACTCGGCTGGTCGGCGCTGCGTAGCGCGCGGCGCCTGGGCATTCCGGTGGCCACCGGCTTCCATACCCGCTTCGATGAGTACCTGCCCCAATACGGCGCAGCCTGGCTGCAATCGACCGCGCTGCGCTGGATGCGGCGCTTCCACAACCAGGCCCAAGCGACCCTGGTGCCAACCCGCGAACTGTTGGAATTCCTCACCAAGCAGGGCTTCGAGCGAGTCCGACTGCTGGCGCGCGCGGTAGACAGCAAACACTTCGAACCGCAACGCCGCGACGCACAACTGCGTCGGCAATGGGGACTGCAGGACGATGACTGCGCGGTGCTGTACGTCGGCCGCATCGCCTCGGAGAAGAATCTGCCGCTGGCGGTGCAGGCGTTCCGCCAGTTGCAGAAAATCCGCCCGAGTGCACGCTTCGTGTGGGTGGGCGACGGCCCGCTGCGCGAGCGCCTGGCGCAGGAGAATCCCGACTTCATCTTCTGCGGCGTGCAGCGTGGCGACGCACTGGCCCGCCACTTCGCCAGCGGCGACCTGTTCCTGTTCCCGAGCCGCAGCGAAACTTTCGGCAACGTGACCCTGGAAGCCATGGCCAGCGGCGTGGCCACCGTCGCCTTCGACTACGGTGCGGCACGCGAATACCTGCGCGACGGCAGCAACGGCGCGGCCGTGGCCGACGACACCGCGTTCGTCGCCGCAACGCTGCGCCTGGGTAGCGACGATGCCCTGCGCCGACGCCTGGGGGAAGCGGCCTGCGCGACGATGCGACCGCTGCGTCCGGAGCGGGTCGTCGCCGATTTCGATGCACTTCTCGGCGAACTGGCAGACACCCGGAGGCTCCATGTCGACGCGGCTTGACACCCTGCGCGGGCACGAGACACGCTGGTGCCGACGCGCCAACCATTGGTGCCGACGGCGCTCGGTGCGGCACTTCTTCTCGCTGATCAGCCGGCTCGGCGATGGCGTGTTCTGGTATGCACTGATGACCTTGCTGGTGTGCTGCGACGGCATGAACGGCGTCTTCGCCTCCGCACACATGGCCGCCACCGGCGTGGTCGCATTGAGCCTGTACAAAGGTCTGAAACGCTGGACGCGGCGCCCGCGCCCCTATGCCGCCGACTTGCGCATCCGCGCCTGGGTGGCGCCGCTGGACGAGTTCAGTTTCCCCTCCGGTCACACCTTGCATGCGGTGTCCTTCGGCATCGTCGCCCTGGCCTACTACCCTTGGCTGGCGCCGCTGTTGGTGCCGTTCATCGCCTGCGTGGCGTTGTCGCGCGTGGTGCTGGGCCTGCATTACCCCAGCGACGTGCTTGCCGCCACCGGCATCGGTACGCTGTTGGCCGGGCTGTCACTATGGATGGTGGGATGAGCAAGCGCCGGGACCACGTGACCTGCGACCCGAAAAGCAAGGCTGCGCTCGACCGCGATAGCAGATGATCCGCCGCACACTGGCATCCGCAGCAACAGGTCTACGGAACTGCGCAACGTCATGACGCGCTGTTGCCAATTCCCGGTCCCAAGTGCGGGTATTACAATGCCGCAATGACCACGTTGTTCATCTCCGACCTACATCTGGATCCGGCACGACCGGCCATCACCGACCTGTGCCTGGGCTTCCTGCGCAGCGAGGCGCGCCAGGCCGAGGCGTTGTACATCCTCGGCGACCTGTTCGAGGCATGGATCGGCGACGACACGCCATCGGCTGCCGCCGATGCGGTGGCGGTGGAACTACGCGCACTGCACGACGCTGGCGTGCCGGTGTTCTTCATGCATGGCAACCGCGATTTCCTGCTCGGCGCCGACTACGCGCAGCGTGCCGGCATCCGCCTGCTGCCCGAGCCCTGCGTGATCGATTTGTACGGCGAGCCCACACTGCTGCTGCATGGCGACCTGCTGTGCACCGACGACACCGCTTACCAGGCGTTCCGCACGCAGACCCGGGACCCGGCATTCCAGCAGCAGTTCCTGGCGCAACCGCTGCAAGCACGCATCGCCTACGCGCAACAGGCGCGCGCCGCTAGCCAGGCGCGCCAGACCGAACTGAAGCAAGACGATCACGCGCAATTCGAGACCATCACCGACGTGACCCCGGCTGAGGTGGCAGCGACCTTCGCGCGCTACGGCGTCGCGCGCATGATCCACGGCCACACCCACCGGCCCGCCGTGCATGCGCTGGACGTCGATGGCCGTGCCTGTACCCGCATCGTGCTCGGCGATTGGTACGAACAGGGTTCGGTCCTGCACGCGGATGCGCAAGGATGTCGGTTGCAACACCTGTAACACAGCGTTTGCCCGAGGGCGCGCTGGTGTCGCGCATCGCCGAGGCCATCGACCACGTCGTAGCAAATGGGCGTACCCGCGCTAGTACCGAAAACAGCCACTGACTGACACGGCCTGCGGGATCGCCTGGACAGCCACCGCCGTGCGCGTGGCACACGGCAATATGGTTCGCGGCAGGTTCGACGGCGACAGGCTCTCCACCACCTGATCAGAAGCGACATCGCGCTCGATGTTCTCGCACGCACAGTGTGCACCCAGCACCGACCATGTCTGTGACCGACTCAATCGGCCTGATGCTGCAATGCCAGCAGTTCGTCTTCGTCAAAACCGGCCAGCAGGCGCGCCTGCAGATTGAACGGACCGTGCAGGTAACCGCCAGCGTATTCGCGCAGCAGCCCGGCGAAGCGTGCGCGAGGCTCGATCCCCGCGCGTTCGCAATACCAGCGGTACCAGCGCGAACCAGCAGCGACATGCGCCACTTCCTCGCGCAGGATCAGTTCCAGAATCTGCGCAGTGGCCTCATCGCCGAGCGCGCGCAATTTGGCGATCATGCCTGGGGTCACATCCAACCCGCGCGCCTCCAGCACCCGCGGCACCAGCGCCATCCGCGCCAGACCATCATGTGCGGTCTTCTCGCACATCTCCCACAGACCGTTATGCGCGGGGAAATCGCCATAGGCATGCCCCAGCGCGTGCAGGCGGTCGCGCAACAGTACGAAGTGGCGCGACTCGTCATCCGCTACCGCCACCCAATCGGCATAGAACGCCGTCGGCAGGCCGCGGAAACGATACACCGCATCCCAGGCCAGATCGATCGCGTTGAGTTCGATATGCGCGATGGCATGAACGAAGGCAGCGCGGCCCTCGGGACTACCGAGCCCACGCCGCGGCAACGCACGCGGATGCACCAGCAACGGGCGCTCCGGCCGCCCTGGCATACGCATCGGTTCGGGCGTCGGCGTTGTGGCCGATATCGCCAGTTCACCGTTGCGCCAGGCCGCTGCATAACGCTGGGTCAAAGCCACTTTCTCGGCCGGATCGGCCGCATCCAGGCAAACGCGGGCGGCGCGGTATAGATCGCCGGTCACGGCATCGCAGGTGCATACCACACCCTCGCCATACGGCGCGAGCAGACCGACAGGCACCACCGCACGATCCACCGCAGCGGCAGCGTCATGGCGCTCAGGCACGGCGCTTGCGCTTGGCCTCATCCGAGCGCAACTGCATGATGCGCTCGAAATAGTCCGGTTCAATACCCGTCGTGTAGTGGCCGTTGAAACAGGAGGAATCGAACGTTTTCAGTTCTGGATTCCCCTCGCGCACGGCCGTCTCCAGATCCTCCAGATCCTGGTAGATCAACCAGTCGCACCCCAGAAACTCCTGCACTTCCTCTTCGCTGCGACCATGCGCGACCAGTTCGTCGGCGGCCGGCATGTCAATGCCGTAGATGTTGGGATAGCGCACCGGCGGTGCGGCGCTGGCCAGGTAGACCTTGCGTGCGCCGGCTTCGCGCGCCATCTGCACGATCTGCCGGCTGGTGGTGCCGCGCACGATCGAATCGTCCACCAGCAGCACCACACGGTTGCGGAACTCCAGATGGATCGGGTTGAGTTTGCGGCGCACCGACTTCACCCGCTCGCCCTGCCCCGGCATGATGAACGTGCGGCCGATATAGCGATTCTTGACGAAGCCCTCGCGGTACTTCACTCCGAGCACGTTGGACATTTCCAGTGCGGCATCGCGCGAGGTGTCCGGGATCGGGATGATGGTGTCGATGTCGTGGTCCGGCCGCAGGCGCAGGATCTTCTCGCCCAACTTCATGCCCATGCGCATGCGCGCCTTGTGCACCGAGACGTTATCGATCATCGAGTCCGGGCGGGCGAAGTACACGTATTCGAAGATGCAGGGCGTGTGCTGGGTGGGCAAGGCACAGACTTCGGAGAACAGTTCGCCGCGACCGGTAATGACCAGGGCCTCGCCGGGCCGCACATCGCGCACGCGGGCAAAGCCAAGAATGTCCAGTGCCGAGGATTCTGACGCGACGATATACTCATCGCCCTCCACGCCCGCGCGCTTGCCCAACACCAGCGGGCGGATGCCGTGCGGATCGCGGAACGCGACCAACCCCAGGCCCAGCACCACACTGACCACCGCATAGCCGCCCTTGCAGCGACGATGCACGCCGGCCACCGCGCGGATCGCCGCTTCCGGGGTCAACATGCGCTGCGCGTCCAGCTCGTAGGCGAACACGTTCAACAGCACTTCGCTGTCCGAGTCGGTGTTGATGTTGCGACGGTCGGCTTCGAACACCTGCTGGCGCAACGCCTCGGTGTTGATCAGATTGCCGTTGTGGGCCAACGCGATACCGTAGGGCGAGTTGACGTAGAACGGCTGTGCCTCGTCCATCCCTTCCGAGCCGGCGGTGGGATAGCGACAGTGGGCGATGCCGACACGTCCTTCCAGCACCGCCATGCGTTTCTCGTCGAAGACATCGCGCACCAGGCCGTTGGCCTTCTGCACGCGCAGCCGAGTACCATCGGCAGTGGCGATGCCCGCCGCGTCCTGACCACGATGCTGCAACACGGCCAAGCCGTCATAGAGTTGCCCGGCCACATTCTGGTTGCCGACGATTCCGACGATGCCACACATTTGAACACTCTCCGCAGCACGAATGCCGCTATTGGGAAGGTGGCCGTGCCTGGCCGTTGGATTGGACCCATGCCGGGTCGCGCACTGCCGGACGCGCCTGCGCCGGGTCGATGTTCGCAGGCATCAGCCGCGACGAATCGCTCCCAGCCGGGGCGGACCGCGCCCCGGAACGACCCAAGGCCTTGGACATCATGTCCTGCATCGCACTCGCCTGCAGGGCATTGTGCACGGTGGCATTATCGCCCGCCGCAGGCATGTTGCCCAAATCCATCTTCGACATGTTGAGTTGCGGTAATTGCGACATGTTCAACTGCGGCATGCGCCAGTCCGGCAATTGCGCGCGCATCCAGCTCACGCCGGGGCTCAGCACCGGCAGCAGGATCGATTGACGCCACTGCGGTTCGCGGGTCAGCGGGGTGAAGCTCATCAGCAAGATCAGCACGGCAGCGAAGAAGCCACCGCGCAGCGCACCCAGGCCAAACCCAAGTGCGCGGTCGGTACCCGAAAGCATGGTGGAACGCACCACGGTACGGATCACCATGCCTGTGATGCCAACCACCGCCATCACCGTCACGAAGGTCAGCGCATAGCCGCCGAGATAGTAGCTCATGCTCGGATGCGGGCTGTCGGCCAGCCAACGCCCGACATCGCCGCCGAACCGGAAGCTGGCCCAACCCGCCAGCAGCCAGGACAAGGTCCCGACCACGATGCCGACGAAACCGCGCAAGGCACCGAGCAAGGCCGAGACCAGGATCACGGCCAACAACACGATGTCGATCATGCGTGCCTCCTGAGGCCAGGCAGCTTGATCGCACCGATCGCGTACCACGTTTGCCTTCCCTGGAACATGCAGGCAACTCCATGGGCCGCAGCCCGATCAAGGATGTGGACGTACCATACCGCTGATACCGACCTTTGCCGCGACCTGCACGCGCAACTGCTCGGCATCGGCACGGTTGGCGACCGGCCCGACCCGGACCCGGCTCAAGGTGCCCTTGTCGGTGCGGACCTGCTCGACGAAGGCGCTGAAGCCGGCCGCGCGCACCTTATCGCGCAGGGCATCGGCGTCTTCGCTCTTGGCAAACGCGCCCAGTTGGACGGCGAAACCGGTGCCGGAAGCGGCCGGCGCCGCCGGCGCGCTAGGTGCCGGTTTCGCCGCAACAGCAACGGCCGGCTTGGTCGGCTCGGACTTGGGTGCTTCGGACTTGGGTGCTTCGGGCTTGGGTGCTTCGGGCTTGGCAGGCTCGGGCTTGGGCGACGCCGGCTTGGCTGCGACAACCGGCTTGGACTGCGGCGCCGGCAACGCCTCGGTCTTGGCCGGCGCGCTCGGCGCGGCAACGGCAACGCTGCTGGCCGCCGACGGCGGCACGGCCTGACTGGGTGCAGCGTCCAGGGTCACCACCTGGGCATTGACATCGTTACGCACCTTGACCGCCTGCAAGCGTACCGATTCGGCCTGGGCGCGGTCGGCATAGGGGCCGATCCGTACCCGCCATGCCTGGCGCCCGCCAAGCATGGTCGCCTCGCGGAAACCCGGCAAATGCGCCTGTTTGAGCCGCGCGACCACCGCATCGGCATCGGCCGGGGTGGCGTAAGCGCCGAAATTGACCGCGTAATTGCCCGCAGCCACGCTCGGCGGCAGCGGTTGCGCGGCACTGCCGGTGGCCGGAGTGGCCAGATCGGCGGCATCGGGATTGTCCTGCACCGGCGCGGGCGCGGCGGCAGGCGCCGCCGCAGGGGTAGCGGGCGTCTGGGTCATGCCCACCGCACCGCCGCTGGGGGTGTCACCCGGAGTCACCAAGGGCAACTCTCGGGTCTCGAACTGGCCATCGGCGGGCGCGGCGGGCGCCTTCAGCGGTACGTTGGCGACCCCGCTATCGGGCGCAGGCCCCTTGACCAACATCGGCAGGAAAATCACGGCAAGCGCCACCAGGATCAGGGCGCCAATCAATCGCTGTTTCAGGACGGTATCCACGGAAAAATTGGGGGAGCGGCATGGCGGAGTGCCATGGCGATTATAAGGTGCCCCTGGCATGGGACGGGATCAACCGGCTGAATGCAGCCAATGCAGCGCGTCGGCCGCCGTGTGGAACGAACCGAACACCAGCACCCGGTCGCCGGGACGCGCCTGCTGCAACGCCTGCTGCAACGCCTGCACGACGTTCTCGGCGACGACAGCAACGGCGGCGGCTGTGCCTGCAAGCCGCTCCCGCAATTGCACACCGCTCTGACCGCGCACTCCGGACAAGCCGGCCAGATGCCAGGCATCGACCTGCCCTTCCAGCGCCTTCACCACACCGACGGCGTCCTTGTCGCCCAATGCCGCGAACACGACCCGGGTCGCGCCGACCACCGGCTGCGCTTGCAGCGATGCGGCCAGTACCCGCGCCGCCTGCGGATTGTGGCCGACGTCGACCAGCACCTCCACGCCATCGCGCATGCACGACTGCAGCCGTCCACCCAGACGCGCCGCCGCAATGCCCTCGGCGTAGGCACTACGCGGCAGGGACTTGCGCAACGCGCGCAGCGCGGCGATGGCGGTGGCGGCATTGGCCAGCTGTACCGACGCACGCAACTGCGGCAACGGCAACGACAGTTCGGTGCCGACATCGCGCCAACGCCAACGTTCGGCGTCGAGCGGTTCGTGGAAAAAATCGCTGCCGGCGCGGAGCACACTAGCGCCGATCGCATAGGCGTGACGCAGCACACTGGAGGGCGGGTCAATCTCGCCGAGCACCAAGGGCTTCCACGGCCGTGCGATGCCGACCTTCTCCGTGCCGATCGCTTCGCGGTCGCTACCGAGCCATTCCGTGTGGTCGATGTCCACGGTGGTGATGACCGCCACATCGGCATCGACCACGTTCACCGCATCTAGCCGGCCGCCCAGGCCCACTTCCAACACCGCCAGATCCAACCCTGACTGCTCGAAGAGCCAGAGTGCGACCAGGGTGCTGTATTCGAAATAGGTCAGCGGCGTATCGCCGCGCGCCGCTTCCACTGCCACGAAGCCGGCGATCAATTGCGCATCGCTGGCCTCCTCGCCACCGATGCGCACCCGCTCGTTGTAACGCAGCAGATGCGGGGAGGTGTAGCTACCCACCGCCCAACCGCCGGCGCGCGCGATCGACTCGATGAAGGCCACCGTCGACCCTTTACCGTTGGTGCCACCGACGGTGATGACCCGCTTGGCCGGCCGGGTCAGGCCCATGCGCGCAGCCACCGCACGCAGCCGCTCCAGGCGCATGGCGATGGCTAACGGATGTTGCTGCTCGATGTAGGTCAGCCAATCGGAGAGGGTAACAGGACTCGTGTTCATAGGACCGACAGGACTCGATTATTGATGCACCGAAAATACTTGAACCGCCAAGGCCGCGCTTTGTGCTTTCGCATCACTGCGCACACCATCGCAACGCGAACGAATAGCGAGCGATTACAGCGCTCGGTGCTTTGCCTCGCCAAAGAACGGCGTGTGGTGTGCGCAATCGTTCAAGCGCACCACCTCCAACTGGTCAAGATCCGGCCCTTCCAGTAGATTCAAAGTGGTCGGCGCCTGACGAAAACTCCACAGCCGTGCGATCGGTAAACCCAGCACTCGGCACAGGATCACCCGGTTGACCGCATCGTGTGCCACCACCAGCAGGGTGTCGTGTTCGCCCAGCCCCTCGGTGGCACGCGCCAGACCACGCCAGGAGCGTTCCAGCACCTGCCGTAGCGACTCCCCGCCCGGCATCAGCACGGTGTCCGGCTCTTCCCGCCAGGCGCGCAAGCGCGCCGGATCCTTGTCGTGAATCTCGCTGGCCAACAAACCCTCCCACTCACCGTGGGCGATTTCCTGCAAGTCCGGCTCGGTCTGCAACATCGCTTCGCGCTCGGCGCCCAGGGCCAAACAGGCGGTGCGCTGCGCACGCGAAAGTGGCGAGGCCACCGCACGTGACAGCGGCACCTCGCGCAGACGCGTACCCAACGCCTGGGCCTGGGCCTCGCCTACCGGGGAAAGCGGGATGTCGATCTGGCCCTGGTAGCGACCTTCGGCGTTCCACGGGGTTTCACCGTGACGGGCGAGCAAAATGCGCATGCGCTGAGATTCCGTTGGGGGAAAAACCGTTTCGCAAACGAAAACGGAGCGGCATGATACTCGCTCCGTTCGTGAAAACCTGCGCGGCGCGGCTTTATCGTCACCACTGCCGGCAATGACGGCGGCAACCAGAGCGCCGCCGTCGCGCCGCCTGCATCACTTGGCCAGTTTCAACTCTTTCAACAGTCGCGGTGCCGGCGCCACTTCCTGCATGATCCAGTGCACGTAGCGCGCATCGACCGCGATCATCCGGGTCATCGCCGGGTCGAACACCCAATTCGAACTCACCGACTCCCAGTTGCCGTCGAACGCCAGACCGACCAGTTTGCCGTGTGCGTCCATCACCGGCGAACCGGAGTTGCCGCCGGTGATGTCCAGGTCGGACAGGAAGTCCACCGGCACCGTGCCCAGTTGCTTGTCTTCCAGGCCACCATAGCGCTTGGCCTTGGCCGCTTGCAGCAACGCCTTCGGCGAATCGAATGGTTCGACCCCGGTATCCTTGGCGACCACGCCGTCGAGTGTGGTGAACGGGGTGTAGAACACACCATCCTTCGGCGCATAGCCCTTGACGTTGCCGAAGGTGATGCGCAGCGAGGAGTTGGCGTCCGGGTACACGGATTCGCCCTGGCTCTTCTTGTAGTCGGCCACGGCCTGCAGATAGCGTGGACGCGCCAACAGTTCCTCGCCTTTACGGCGCTTCTGGTCGCGCTCGATCTGCAGCAACGCCGGCATCAACGCCACTGCGTAGCGCAGCGCCGGATCGTCGCTGGCCTCGAACGCGGCGCGATCGGCATGCAACCACTTCAGGCGCTCCTCGGTGCTGCCCAAGCGGGTGCCGGCCAAGCGCGTGGCGGCGGCTTGCGCGTCAGCGCCAGCCAGCCACTGATCCAGCGCCGGCAGATGCTGCGCCTTGGGCAGTTTCAGGTATTGCGCAAACCAGTAGCGCTGCAACTGGCTATCCATCGCCGGAACATAGCGATGCTCCATCTGCTTCATCGCGCCCTCGGTCTCGGGCAGATCACGTGTTTGATAACCAGGCTCGCGCTCGGCATCCGGCTTGGCGCGTTCGATCGCCAGACGATACAGCGACACCGCACTCCCCAGCACGCCAGTGCGACGCAACTGCCCCAGCACCAGATCGCGGTCGCGGGTGGCCTTGGCCTGCTCGCTCAGCGCCAGCAGTTGCGCATGCGCCTGCAGGGCCGCGCTGCCGTCGCGCCCTTGATGTTTCAACCACTCCAGCACCGCACGCTCCTGTTCGCGTTTCTTGGCGGTGGCGTCAATGCGTTTGAAGCCTTCCAACTGGCCTTCGTAATTCTTGGCGACGTTGTTCCAACTGGCCATCGTGGCCGCGTACTTCACCTGAATTTCCGGATCCTGTTTACCTGCCCGCTCCACCAACGCGATCAGGTCGCGATAATGGCGCGCGGCGGTGGGATAGCCCCAGTCGGCGACAGCGTCGAATTCGGCGGCCAGCGCATAACGATTGGTCCGCCCAGGGTAGCCGGCCACCATCACGAAATCGCCAGCACCCAGCGCCTGGTCGGCGAAGGTCAGGAAGTGCTTGGGCTGGTAGGGCACGTTGTCCTTGGCATAGGCCGCAGGCTTGCCGTCCTTGCCGACATAAGCGCGGAAGAACGAGAAATCGCCGGTATGGCGCGGCCACATCCAGTTGTCGATGTCGCCGCCGAACTTGCCGATTCCCGACGGCGGCGCGTACACCAGGCGCACATCGCGGATTTCCAAATTACGGAACAGACGATAGGTGTTGCCACCGGAGAAGCTGTACAGCGTACAGCGGTAACCGGCCTCCGCCTCGCACGCGGCGACCTGGGCCTTGTCGAAGTCTTCCAGCGCCTGCGTGCGCTTGAGCGCATCCTTGCCAGCGACGTCCATGGCGGCCTTGGCCTGCGTGGTGACGTCGGTGATGCGATCGAGTACGTAGATGCGTTCGTTCGGCCCAGCACTCAACTCCGCGCTGCCGATGGCGGCGTTGAAACCATCGCGGATCAGATTCTTCTGCGGGGTGGAATTGAGCTGGATCGCACCGTAGGCGCAATGGTGGTTGGTCACCACCAAGCCTTGCGGCGAGACGAAGCTGGCGGTGCAGCCACCCAGCGAAACCACAGCCCCCATTGGATCGCCGGTCAGGTCGGCCAGTTGTTGCGGCGGCAGTTTCAACCCGGCCTGCTGCAGCGGGCCAGCGATATCCGGCAACTGCTGCGGAACCCACATGCCCTCACCCGCATGGACGGAAGAGACACTGGCCAGGACGGCGACGACAGCAGCAGCGATAGCCCATGGAGTCGGACGCATAGAGCGGTTCCTCGAAGAAAGATGCGACAGTCTAACGGCCTCACCGGCGCTTCCCGACCGTGACCAATGGCACCCCGTACGCCGCACCGTATAGCCGGGCGGACGCGCGGCTTATACTTCGTCCTTCTCCAACCGAGCCTTGCACCGCCATGGCGCAGACAATGAAGGCGCTGGTCAAGCGCGACGCAGCCAAGGGCATCTGGCTGGAACAAGTGCCGGTACCGACGCCTGGTCCCAACGAAGTCCTCATCAAACTGGAAAAAACCGCGATCTGCGGCACCGACCTGCACATCTATCTGTGGGACGAGTGGAGCCAGCGCACGATCAAGCCCGGCCTGACCATCGGCCACGAGTTCGTCGGCCGCATCGCCGAGTTGGGTGCGGCGGTCAGCGGCTACCAGCTCGGCCAGCGCGTTTCCGCGGAAGGCCATATTGTCTGCGGCCACTGTCGCAACTGCCGCGGCGGGCGCCCGCATCTGTGTCCGAACACCCTCGGCATCGGCGTCAACGTCAACGGAGCCTTCGCCGAGTACATGGTGATGCCGGTGTCCAACCTGTGGCCGATTCCCGACCCGATTCCCTCGGAGTTGGCAGCGTTCTTCGACCCCTATGGCAACGCCGCGCACTGTGCGCTGGAATTCAACGTGATCGGCGAGGATGTGCTGATCACCGGCGCCGGCCCGATCGGCATCATCGCCGCCGGCATTTGCAAGCACATCGGTGCGCGCAACGTGGTGGTCACCGACGTCAACGACTTTCGCCTCAAGCTGGCGGCGGACATGGGGGCCACACGCGTGGTCAACGTCGCCGATACCTCGCTCAAGGACGTGATGGCCGACCTGCACATGGAGGGCTTCGACGTGGGCCTGGAAATGAGCGGCAACCCGCGCGCCTTCAATGACATGCTCGACTGCATGTACCACGGCGGCAAGATCGCCATGCTCGGCATCATGCCGCGTGGCGCTGGCGCCGACTGGGACAAGATCATCTTCAAGGGCCTGACCGTGCAAGGCATTTACGGTCGCAAGATGTACGAGACTTGGTACAAAATGACCCAGTTGGTCCTATCCGGTTTTCCGCTGGGAAAAGTCCTCACCCACCAATTGACCATCGACGAATTCCAAAAAGGCTTCGACCTGATGGAAGAAGGCAAGGCCGGCAAAGTGGTCCTGAGCTGGTAACGGATCGGCCGCGAGCGTGCGGCGCTGAATCTCCAAAGGCGCGGGGCGCAACGAGACACCATTCATCGTGTCGGTGCTCGCTCAGAACCAGATCGTCGCACGAACCACAATGACGTCGGTCCAACAGTCTCTCGGCGAAAGCGCCGCCACGGTAAGATCGACGACCCTTTTCCGCCGTGCGTGCCCGTCATGACCGACTCCCGTCTCACCCAGCACTACGCCGACGAACTGGACGCAATCCGCGCGCAGGGCCTGTTCAAGTCCGAGCGCATCATCGTCGGCCCGCAAGCGGCCGAAATTACCCTGGCCGACAACCGTCGCGTGCTGAACTTCTGCGCCAATAATTATCTCGGTCTGGCCGATCATCCTGCACTGATCGCGGCAGCCAAGGACGCGCTGGACACGCACGGCTTCGGCATGGCCTCGGTGCGCTTCATCTGCGGCACCCAGGACCTGCATAAGCGGCTGGAGGCGCAGATCGCCGCGTTCTTCGGCACCGAGGATACGCTCCTCTACGCCGCTTGCTTCGACGCCAACGGCGGCCTGTTCGAACCACTGCTGGGCGAACACGACGCGATCATCTCCGACGCGCTCAACCATGCTTCGATCATCGACGGCGTGCGCCTGTGCAAAGCAAAACGCTTCCGCTACGCCAACTGCGACATGGCCGACCTGGAAGCGCAATTGCAGGCCGCCGATGCGGCCGGCTGCAAGACCAAGCTGATCACCAGCGACGGGGTGTTCTCGATGGACGGCTTCATCGCCCCGCTGGACGAAATCACCGCACTGGCGAAGCGATACAACGCGCTGGTCCACATCGACGAGTGCCACGCGACCGGCTTTCTCGGCCGCAGCGGCCGCGGCTCGGCCGAGGTCAAGGGCGTGCTGGACAGGATCGATCTGTTCACCGGCACCCTGGGCAAGGCCATGGGCGGCGCGCTGGGCGGGTTCACTACCGGCCGAGGCGAGGTGATCGAATTATTGCGCCAACGCTCGCGGCCATATTTGTTCTCCAACTCGCTGCCGCCGCACGTGGTGGCCGCCGGCATCAAAGCATTCGAGATGCTGGACGCCGCTGGCGATCTGCGCGAACGTCTGGTCGAGAACACCACCTACTTCCGTGCACGCATGAGCTCGGCCGGTTTCGACATCAAGCCCGGCACTCACCCGATCTGCCCGGTGATGCTGTACGACGCACCGCTGGCACAGCGCTTTGCCGAGCGACTGCTCGAAGAAGGCATCTACGCAATCGGTTTTTTCTTCCCGGTGGTGCCCAAGGGGCAGGCACGCATCCGCACCCAAATCAGCGCCGCTCACACCCGCGCGCACCTGGACCAAGCCATCGATGCGTTCACTCGGATCGGCCGCGAGTTGAACATCATCGGCACCTGAGATGCGTTCGCCTCCAGGCCAAGCATGCTTGCTCGCCGCGCAGGCCAGATATTCTGGCGACACCTCGGCAGAGGACTGCATGGATGTGATGGCCAAGGGGACGACGCAGGCAGGCAGGCAGGCAGGCAACAATATGTAGAACCTACGTCGCCCCATTCAAGAGCCCGACCACGACGCACTCCGACTTCGGCAATCTAGTCGCTGCGATTCAGCGCGCGGCTTGCGCGCTGACGTCAGTTGCCACTGCCAACGCGCTGACTTCGGCCGCACTGAGTGTCCGCCAAGCGCCCTTGCCCAGTTCGCCCAGCGCCAGCGTGCCGATCGCCACCCGCACCAGACGCACGACGTCCACGCCAAGCGCGGCGAGCAGACGCCGGATCTGCCGGTTACGCCCCTCGTCCAGCACGACCTCCAGCCAGGCATGACGCTCACCCTGGCGTAGCAAACGCACCTGCTTGGCGCATAGCGCTTCGCCATCGGCCATAACGCCCGCACGCATGCGCTGCAACAGTGCCGCATCCGGCAGTACATCCACCTGCACGTGGTACGTCTTGTCCGGGCCACTGCCCGGATCGGTGACGCGCGCCGCCCATTGCGGATCGTTGGTGAACAGCAATAAGCCTTCGCTGGCCTTGTCCAAGCGCCCGACCGGCGCCAGCCACGGCAAGCCGGCACCATCGAAACAGCGGTAGACCGTCTCGCGACCACGCTCGTCTTGCGCCGTGGTCACAAGCCCACGCGGCTTGTTGAGCATCAGATACAGGCGTTCGCTCGCCGATAGCGGCGCACCGTCCAAGGCAAGGCGATGCCGGCCACGCAGGATCGGGAATTCGGGGTCGGTGACAATCCGTCCATCGACCGCAACGCGACCGGCGGCAATCCAGCGCACCGCCTCGGTCCGCGAGCACAGCCCCAGCTTGGACAGCGTGCGCGCCAGACCATGCCGTGGCCCGCCCACCGCAACGGCAGGCAAAGCCACCTTCGACGTCAGCGAACGCGACCGGCCTGAACGCGGCGTTTTCAGCTCTCGCACCATCTGGACGCAGACAGCGACCGGACCGCAGACGAACGCGCGCCGCGTTTACTTGGCTTCGACAGGCGCCGGTGCATCGGTCGCAGCGGCCGGGACGGCGGCCGGACGGGCCTTGACCACATGCACGCCACGCGCCTTCATCCATGCATCGAATTCCGCGGCGGTCATGCGCTTTCCGTTTTGAGTCATATCAAAACGCCACGGCGTGTTATCGAACTCGGTCGTCGGCTTGTAGGCCGCCGGATCGTTCGGATTGACCGCACCACCGGGCGCAATGGCCTTGGCCAGGCTCTGACACCCCTCCGCACGTAGGCGCAGCAGCACGCGATCCAGCGACTGATCGCTGCTGTAGGACTGGGTCAGCACACCGCTGGGCATGCCCAGTTGCATCGTACGGCTGGACAGCTCGGCGGCAACCGGCGCGGCAACCGTGGCCGGTAACGCCAAGGGCTTGGGCAGGAGGTCACCGGAGCAATCCGGTACAGCATGAGCAACAGGAGCCAGGGCCAGACCAAGCAGGCCGACCGTCACGATACGCAGCATCGTTTTTTTCCATTCGGGCGAGACGACGCAGCGAGTGTAGGCAGGCCACGGCATGGTTTCAACCGATACCGGCACTACATCCGCTAAATAATTGGGAAGGATAAAAAATTCAACGCACAAAAGGCACCGATCACAACATCCCGGCGGCGTATGTACCGCTGACCTGTGCGAATAGCGCAGAGGCGAGTTCGTCTATCAGACGAGCACACACAAACACAAAGCCCGGCACGAGGCCGGGCTTTGCTTGAGACTAGAAACGTCCGATCACTTGTTCTCGACGTTCAGCTCGGTACGACGGTTCTTGGCGCGGCCTTCCGGATTGTCCGAACCATCCGGATTGGTGTTCGGCGCGATCGGGCGGGTCTTGCCGTAACCGATCGGTCCGTCCAGACGCGAAGCGTCCACACCGTGCTTGACCAGATAGTCGTACACGACGCGGGCGCGACGCTCGGACAGCTTCTGGTTGTACTTGTCGCTACCGATGGAGTCGGTGTGACCGGCCACCTGGACCTTCAGGTCGGGATAGCTGTTCAAGATGCCGACAGCCTCGTTCAGGAGCCCAATCGCATCCGGACGCAGGGTCGACTTGTTGAAGTCGAAGTTGACACCCTTCAGGTCGATCGACACCGGCACCGGGCAACCGTCCGGACCAACGGTCTGACCCGGCTTGGAGTCAGGGCACTTGTCGTCGCAGTTGTTGACGCCGTCACCGTCGTCGTCCTTATCCGCACAGCTCGGCGCAACCGGCGGCGGCGGCGGCGGCGGAACCGGAGCGGACGGGGCAGGGCCAAGCGGGATCACAACGCCAACCGAGGCCAGCGCGTCGCCGAACCAGTTCCTGGACGGAGCCGCGACGCTCTTGTCGTCGAAGTCAGCGCGGTAGGCCACTTCGGCGCGCACAGCGATGTGCTTGTCGAAAGTGGTCTGCAGACCGGCGCCGACCTTGGCGGCGAAATTGCCGTCCTTGCGCTTGAGGGGGGAGACGGGGAAGCTAGAGAACGACTCTTCAGCGCGCTGGTAGCCAGCGCCGAACAGCACGTACGGGTTCCAGCCACGGCCTTCCTGGATGAAGTGACGGCGCAGGTCGACCGAGACGCCGTACTGGCTCCAATTCAGATCTTCGTTGGCCTTGAAGTTCGGGTTCTGATAGTTCAGTTCACCGTCCAACGACCAGTTCGGGTTGATGAACTTGCCCAGACCGAGGGTAACGAACGGGGCGTCGTTGGTATGACGGTGCACGTCCTGGAAATTGAAACCAGCCGCACCGGTCAGGTACCAGCGGTCGTCGAATTCCTGAGCGGATGCTGCCTGGGCGACGGCCAGACCGCCCAACAACGCGGCGGTGAGAATTTTTTTGTTCATTAATACAGCTCCTTGTTTCGGGGAGATAAAACGATAGAGGCATGGTTAAGTAACAGATGTCTCATCACATCCAGACGGCCGTTTCCTCATGCCATCGCCGGGCACATTATGCTCGGCATAGTGAAGATGGCGTTAACGAGCGCATAACATGTGGACGTCGACGCCACCTGCTGCATGGCACCGGATACACCCTATACAGCTTGATGAAATCATGCAACGCAACTTTCACATTTGCGTTTGCCCTGGTAGACAGCAGCCTGCACAACGATGCAGATCCCATTCTGGACCGCGCCACAGCAGTGGCCTGGCCAGCTCGGTCTTCGACGGAAGCGGCAATAGGGCCGTCAGCGCGACTGGTCGTGGGCAGGCGCCCCCTTTGCACTGCAATGCGGCCGATGATCGCGAGGAGCCGGTGTCGCACCGGTTGGAGGCCTGATCTTGGGCGCAAGCACGGCTCAACAGTTGAGGCAAAATCTACACCAGTCAGTCGGCCCCTCCCGTCAACCAGCCCACATGCAGCGATCAGAGACGACCAGCCCCGTGTGTCCGTGGTGGCGTCGGTTTCCTAGCTTGCGTCTCCACGCGCACTCTGCGACCACTCCGAACCATGGCATCGCCTCCTTTCCCCAATTCTCCAATACCCAGGAGTCATCAATGAAAGCGGTCGCTCTCACCCGATACCTGCCGATCGACGATCCGCAGTCACTGCAAGACATGGACCTGCCCATGCCACCACCCCCTACCGGCTTCGACCTGCTGATCCGGGTGGAGGCGGTGTCGGTCAACCCGGTAGACACGAAGGTGCGCGCACCCAAAGCGTCGCTGGAAACCCAGCCGAAGGTACTGGGCTACGATGCTGCCGGTGTGGTCGAAGCAGTCGGCCCCCATGCGGAAGGTTTCGAACCCGGCGACGAGGTGTACTACGCTGGCGACATCACCCGCGCCGGCAGCAATGCGCAGTACCAGTTGGTCGATGCGCGCATCGTCGCGCGCAAGCCGGCTACGTTGGATTTCGCCCAGGCCGCGGCACTGCCGCTGACCACGCTGACCGTCTGGGAACTGCTGTTCCAACGCATGCCGTTCGACTTCGACGACGCACGCAACCGCGGCCTGTGCCTGCTAGTGATCGGCGGCGCTGGCGGAGTCGGCTCGATCGCGATCCAGTTGGCGCGGCACGCCGGCTTCGACGTGATCGCCACCGCCTCGCGCCCCCAGACACGCGACTGGTGCCTGCAACTAGGCGCACACCACGTGATCGACCATCGCCAACCGCTTGCACCGCAGTTGCAGGCGCTGGGTATCGCGCAGGTGGACGCGGCGCTGAACCTGGCCGACACCGACCGCTATTGGCAGATACTGGGCGAACTGATCGCGCCACAAGGCCACGTCGGGCTGATTGTCGAGCCGACCGGACCGCTGCACATCGGCGATCCGTACAAAGCCAAGTGCATCGGCATCCACTGGGAAATGATGTTCGCGCGCCCGCGCTTCCGCACTGCCGATATGATCGAACAACATCGCATCCTGGCGCGTACAGCCAGTCTGGTCGACGCCGGCGCGTTGCGCACCACACTGACCGAGACGCTGACCCCAATCAACGCGGCCAACTTGCGCCAGGCGCACCGGCGTCTGGAATCGGGCAGCACCATCGGCAAACTGGCACTGGCCGGCTGGGGGTGAACTAGAGCAGCCCGGTAGGCGCGGCGGTGGCAGCAGCAGGGAACCGTCGCGGTCGATGATCCGGCTCTACGCATAGGGGCTGCCGGCAGACACAGCGCCGCCGCGCCATCCGCCTTGCCTAGCCCCCTTGCCGCGGCGAGGGTTTCGAGGCACCCTGCGCACCATACGCAAGCGTATCTCCGCCATGTCATCGACCTCCGGTCAGCCCAACTCCCCCGCCGCCTATCCGCATCTGTTCGCCCCGCTCGATCTGGGCTTCACGCAGTTGCGCAACCGGGTGCTGATGGGTTCGATGCATACCGGCCTGGAGGACCGGGCCCGCGACTTCCCCAAGCTGGCCGCCTACTTCGCCGAACGCGCCGCCGGCGGTGTCGGGCTGATCGTCACCGGCGGTTTCGCACCGAACATCGTCGGCTGGCTGAAGCCCTTTGGCGGCAAGCTGTCCTGGTCCTGGGAGGTGCGTCCGCATCGGCAGGTAACGACTGCGGTGCATGCGCACGGGGCCAAGATTTGCCTGCAATTGCTGCATGCTGGGCGCTACGCCTATCACCCGCTGTCGGTGGCGCCATCGAGACTGAAGGCGCCGATCACGCCATTCACTCCCCGCGCCCTGTCCGCACGCGGGGTCGAGCGCCAGATCGACGCCTATGCGCACGCAGCGCGGCTGGCGCGCGAAGCCGGCTACGACGGCGTCGAAGTGATGGGCTCGGAAGGCTATCTGATCAACGCATTCCTCGCACCGCGCGGCAACCGTCGCCACGATGCCTGGGGCGGCGACGCGGCCCGGCGCATGCGCTTCGCGGTGGACATCGTGCGCCGCATCCGCGCCGCCTGCGGACCGGACTTCATCATCATCTACCGACTGTCGCTGGTGGACCTGGTCGAGGACGGCAGCGATTGGCAGGAGATCGTGTCGCAAGCCAAGGCCATTGAAGCGGCTGGCGCGACGCTGATCAACTCCGGTATCGGCTGGCACGAGGCACGCATACCGACCATCGCCACCTCCGTGCCGCGCGCCGCCTTCGCCGCGGCCACGGCCAAGCTCAAGCCGCACCTGCGGGTGCCGCTGATCGCGACCAACCGCATCAATATGCCCGACGTGGCCGAACGCATCCTCGCCAGCGGCGGCGCCGATATGGTCTCGCTGGCGCGTCCATTGCTGGCCGACCCGGAATGGGTCAACAAGGCGCGGCATGGTCAGGCGCAGGCGATCAACACCTGCATCGCCTGCAACCAGGCTTGCCTGGATCACGTGTTCGAGAACAAGACCGCCAGTTGCCTGGTCAATCCGCGCGCGGCCGCCGAAACCGAACTGAACTACGTGCCGACACGCACGCCCAAGCGCATCGCCGTGGTCGGCGCTGGCCCGGCCGGCCTGGCCTGTGCCACCGTGGCCGCCGAGCGCGGGCACCGCGTCACCCTGTTCGACAGCGCCGCCGAGATCGGCGGCCAGTTCAACCTGGCCAAGCGGATCCCCGGCAAGGAAGAATTCCATGAGACCCTGCGTTACTTCCGCCACAAACTGGACACCACCGAGGTAGAACTGCGTCTGCATACCACCGCCGATGCCGCGCGGTTGGCTGGCTTCGACGACGTGGTACTGGCCACCGGCATCGTGCCGCGCAAGGTGGATTTCCCCGGCGCCGACCATCCCAATGTGGTGGGCTATCTGGATGTGCTGCTGGGACGGGTGCAGGTGGCAGACAACGTCGCGATCATCGGGGCCGGCGGCATCGGTTTCGATGTCGGCGCATTCCTCGTGCATGCCGGTGCATCGACTGCACTGGACCCATCACGCTGGATGGCCGAATGGGGCGTGGATCCGCACTTCGAGGGACGCGGCGCACTGTGCCAGCCGCGCCCGGAACCGCCGGTGCGCAAGGTGTGGCTGTTGCAACGCAGCCCAGGCCGTCCCGGTGCGCGGCTGAGCAAGACCACTGGCTGGATCCATCGCGCCGCATTGAAGGCCAAGGGCGTGACCATGCTCGGTGGGGTCGAGTATCTGAGCATGGACGACACCGGCCTGCGGATCCGGGTGAACGGCACCGAACAGCTGCTGCCGGTCGGCACCGTCGTGGTCTGCGCCGGCCAGGAGCCGCGCCGCGAGCTGCAGACACCGCTGCTAGCCGCCGGATGCACCCCGCACCTGATCGGCGGCGCCGACCTTGCAACGGAACTGGACGCCAAGCGCGCCATCGCCCAGGGCAGTTGGTTGGCGGCGCGCCTGTAGGCACGCACCTGTCGCAATGGCCGTGAGGCCTGTTGCTATGCCGGACGATGGCGGCGGCCCTATTGATGCAGGGCGCGCCGGGCCAGCTACTCAAGCAAAAAAGGCACGCTGCAGTGGCATCAGTGCCGCGCCCAGGGTGACCGCATCGCCGACCGTGCGCGCAATGCACACCTGCGGCAGCGGTGGCGACAGACCATGCCGATTGGGTGCGCGCGGGATGCGGATGCGCTCGATCAGGCGCGTGCCAATCGCCGCCGGTAGCCGTCCTCCAATGACGATGGCCTGCGGATCCAAGGTATAGGCGAGATAAGCGCACAGTTGCGCGAACGGCGCCTCGGCCATGTCCAGCCAGGCGTCCACGCCCGGCGTATGCGCATCGATCGCGCCCAGCATCTGCTCCACCCCGATGTAGTCCTGACCCGCCGCGCGCACCAGCGCCAACAACGCGTCCAGGTTCGGATAGGCCATGCCGCCAACAGTCCAGATGCCACCGAACTCGCCGGCATTGCCGCGATGACCACGGAACAGACGGCCATCAGCGATGATCCCGCCACCAAAACCGTTCGTCAGGTGCAGATAGACGAAATCGCGGCAGTCCCGGCCGACCCCGTACAGGCTCTCGGCCACCGCCGCCGCCGCGCCATCGTTCTCGACGATGACCGCGTAACCCAACGCCTCTTCCAGAATGGGGGCCAGTTCCACCTGGGTCCAATCCTCCAGGGTCGGCGGTCCGACCATCTGCTGGCCCCGCCCGGTGAAGAATGCCGAAATCGCCATGCCCGCACCGACGATCCGCCTCGGGTCCACCCCGGTCTCGGCCAGAAGTTCCGCGCGGAACCGCAGCAAGTGCGCCAGCACCGATCCGCGACGCATGTCCGCCAGAGCGATCCGCCGTTGGCTGCGCACGCCACCAGCGAAATCGACCAGCGCCAGCGCCACCACGTCGCCCATCAGGCCGATGCCGAACGCGTAGGCGTAATCCGGCGCCAGACGCACGTCCACGCTGGGATTGCCGGGCCCGCCAGCAACGCGGGGGCTGAGCAGGACCATGCGCTCCTGGACGAAGCCCTGCAGCAGGCGCGCCACAGTGGGCTGCGACAAATCCAGCTCCCGGCTCAACGCCGCTTGCGTCTGCACCCCGGTCTTGAACACACGATTGAGCAACTGGCGGCCGCCAGCGCTGACGCGCGGCGGGAAATCGGGATGCAGCATGGACAGACCAGACAGAACGGCGCGTGCGCGAATCGAACCACGCTAGCATGTCGACATACAATTTTAATACATGGTAAATAGTATTACCCCCATATATATCCAATGGGGGTTTCATGCGTTCCACTCTTCTGCACCCGAGCCTGCTGGCCCTGGCGCTCGCATCCATTCTTTCCGCCGCTCCTGCCGTGCATGCCGAAGTGTCGGCGGCACCACCAACCGACAGCACCACCACACTGGACCAGATCGTGGTCACCGGTACGCCGCAAGGCCAGTCGCAGAAAGACGCGCCGTTCGCGATCAGCGTGCTGTCCAAGGAGCGACTGGACCGCAGCACGCCGGCCAGCAGCGTGGACATGCTGCGCGCGGTGCCCGGCTTCTCGGCCGAACCCTCTGGTGGGCAGGGGGGTGGGCAGAACCTGTACGTGCGCGGCCTGCCTGCCGGTGGCTGGTATTACGTGCAATACCAAGAAGACGGCATGACCCTGTTCGACGAGCCACAGGAAAGCTTCTTCAACGTCGACACGCTGTTCGCGCTGGACATGATGACCGAGCGCCTGGAAGTAGTCCGCGGCGGCACCTCGCCGCTGTTCGCGACCAACGCACCGGGCGGCACGGTCAACGCCATCACCCGCCACGGTACCGCCACGCCCGAAGGCGCGGTGCGCATGACCGTCGGCAGCGACGGCCTGCGCCGCGAGGATGCCTACAGCTCCGGCCCACTCAGCGAGAACGTGCTGTACAGCATCGGCGGCTACCACCGCAGCGACGACGGCCTGCGCCGCACCGGCTACACCGCCGACCAGGGCGGCCAGTTGCGCGGCAACCTAACCTTCTTGATGGACGATGCGGTCCTCGACGTCGATGCCAAATACCTCAACGACCACACCGCGTTCTATAACCCGATCCCGCTCGCCGACCCACGCAACCCCTCGCAGTCGCTGTCCACCCTAATCGATCCGCTGGACGGCACCCTGCTGTCGAACGACCTACGCCACACCACCGCGCTGACCTTCAACGGCAACAACACCCTGGCACGCAACCTAGATCTGGCAGACGGCATCCATAACAAGGTCAAACAACTCGGCACGCACCTGGAGTGGAACCTGACCGATAGCGTGACGTTGAATAACCGGATGCGCTTCGTCGATGCGCAAGTGGACTACACCTCACTGTTTTCCGGTGCGGCACCTTACGATGCGAACGCCTATCTGGGCACCCAACTCGGTCGCGCGCGCAACGGCTTCGGCAATCGCGTCGCCCAGGCCGGCTATGTGCTCGACCGCAACGATGCCCCCTACGATCCCGCCACAGCCGACGGTCTGGTGCTGGAAAGCGGACTGTGGAACGCACGCACCCATCTGCGCACGCTGTCCGACGATCTGCGCTTGAGCAAAGCGTTCGACGAGTCGGCACTGGGCAAGCACACCCTCACTGCCGGCATCAACGTACAGCACTTCGAGTACGCCCAGGACCGGCTCCAGAATATCGTGCTCACCACATTGCAGAACAACGCACAGCGGCTGGATGTGCTGGCCTACGACGCGGCGGGCAACGTGGTCGGCTCGGTCACCCAGAACGGCTTCGTGCGCTACGGCAACGGCGTCACCCGCGGCTTCGCCAACGGCACCTACCTGTCGCCGTACCTGTGGGACTCGGTCCGCCTTGGCCGCCTCGGCCTGGATGCCGGCGTGCGCTACACCCGCTACAACGCCGGCGGCGGCGTATACGCCAATACCACCCGTAACCTGGGCGATCCGACCACCTTGGCTGATGACAATGTCGGTGGCCTCAGCGGTGCGTTCAACGCGCGCACAGACCACCGCCATGCCACGCAGTGGACGCTCGGCGCCGAATTCGCGCTGACCCCGCAATTGCAAACGTTCGCACGTTATACCGAATCGCAACGCCTGCCACGGCTGCAGAACGTCTATCAGACTCAAAACGCGGCAGTTACCGACATCGACCAGGCCGAGGCCGGCCTGCGCGGCAGTTTCGGCGATACCTTCTCGTTCTCGACAGTGGGCTTCTGGAGCCGCTTCAACGCGCTGTCGATCAGCGCGATCGTGCTCAACGATGCAGGCGCGGTACAGAACCTGGCCCTGGTCGGCAAGACCCGCACCGTCGGTCTGGAATCGGAGTTCACCTGGCGTCCGTTACCCCTGTTCGGCATCACCGGGTCGGTCACGCTACAAGACCCGCAGACCCGCGGCCTGAGCAATGCCACCACCGGCATCAGCTACGGCAATTTGGACGGCAAGCAGATCTCGCGTATTCCCAAGTTCATGGCCTCGCTCAGCCCGACGCTGTACTTCGACATCGCCGGTCGTCCACTGCAAGTGTCTGCCACCGCGTACCGCATGGGCCAACGCTACGTCGACTACACCAATGCCACCGCCCTGCCCGCCTACACCACCTACGACCTGGGCGTGTTCGCGCAGCTGAGCGACCATCTGGAACTGCAACTGCACGCGGCCAACGTCGGTAACGACCTCGGCCTGACCGAAGGCAACGCACGCGTGGACACGCTGTCCGGACAAGGCACCGCCGATGCGATCTACGCGCGACCGATCTTCGGCCGCAACTACAACGCTTCAGTGACCTGGAGATGGTGAACATGCACTATCGAAAACTCCTGATGAGCGCGGCGATTTCGCTACCGATGATGGCCCTCGCAGCGACGCCGAGCCTGTCCGATCGCCTGCGCGATCCACATGGCGAAGCTTTGGTGGTGTCGCACCGCGCGTGCTGGAAGTTCGCCTCGGAGAACACGCTGGACGGCATCGCCGCGTGCATCGCGCATGGCGTGGACATGGTCGAGATCGATGTCCGCACCACCCGCGACGGCGCACTGGTGCTGATGCACGACGAGACCGTGGACCGCACCACCGACGGCCACGGCGCGATAGCCGACCTGGACGCGGCACAGATTGCCGCGCTGCACGTGCGCAGCCAGGGCGGCGGTAGCGCCAGCACCCTGACCGAACGGCATCCACCGACGCTGACCCAGGCGCTGGCACTGGCGCACGGACACGTACTGGTGAACCTGGACGTCAAAGCCGCGTCGCTGGACCAGATCATGGATGAAGTCGAGGCCGCAGGAGCGCAGCGCGATGTGTTGTTGAACGTGCCGCTGGACGTACCAGAGGCCGTCCTGCAACGCGCACACAAAGCCGACATCGCGGTGCAGGCGCTGTACTCGCAGCGCGACTCGGCATTGTCGCCACAGCAGGCGTTGCGCCATGCCTCGGCACTGCGACCAGCAGTGGTACAGCTGATGTTCGACGACCCCTCAGTGCTGGGCATCGCTCAGCGCGAACTGGCGCAACACGCGCGTCTGTTCGTCAACACGATGACCAGCGACATCGCCAGCGGTCGGCCAATGCGCTTGTCGGCCCACTACACCGACCAAGGCGCGCTGCGCGATCCGGCCAGCGTCTGGGGTGCACTGCGCAACTACGGTGTCAGCATGATCCAGACCGACGAAGTCCTGGCACTCCAACACTACCTGCACGCAACAGACACCACACGGTAGTCAATCGGCCCACATCCTGGCGATGCCCGTGTAGCACTCACGCACGGCGCTGCCAGGAATTGGGCACTATTACCACAGCAAACACCGCGCCGCTGCAACCTGCGGCAATGCCGGCGATTCCATCCTGTTGGACATCGCCCGACGCGAACTTGCGCAACGTACGCGCCTGTAAATCAACACGCTGGCAATGACATCGCCAACGGCAGGCCAACGCATATGTCTACACACGACACCTGCCAGCGCGCGCTGCCCGATACCGGCAACGTGTTGAACACACTGCGCGCGCATCGCGCATGCGTGGCGCATATATGATCCAAACGACGAACGGTGCGCCAACTGCGCCTAACTGACACGTAACTGTCGTCAGCATCTGCCCCAATACTGACGACACCGCGCGATAGCCGCGCACAACGTCTTATCAGACGGGTGGCATGCAACACCAGGACGAGACTCGTCGCTTCGAACAATCCGCCGCAAACGATGACGCACGAACAATTGCGGCGGCGTTGTGCTTGTTTCACTTCATTCCATCAACCCATGAACGGAAGAGAATCCATGAAACTGCAAAGAAAGTTCTTGAAAACTCTCAGCTTGGCGCTAGTCTGCGCGGCGCTGTCCGGTGTCGCCTCGGCGGCGAACAATTGGAATCCGCAGCACATCCTCAACACGATGAAGGACCCCTATATCGGCAACACAGTCAACGTCGCCGTGATCTCGCATCGCGGCATGATCGGCAGGGGCTGCCCGGAGAACTCCGTCTGCTCGATCATCAATACCTACAGGCACGACGTCGAAGCGATCGAACTGGACATCAAGCAGGCCGCCGACGGCCAACTCTGGCTGTTCCACGATCAGAATGCCGGTCGCGTGATCGATCACAATCCAAACTTCAATATCTTCCAGCCGCCAACCAATCCAGCCGGCTGGGATCCTGACATCCGCACCATGACCACCGCAGACTTGGACAACTCGTTCCTGCGCGACAGATTTTTCGTCAGGACCCGCTACCGCCCGGCGACGCTGGCCGTCGCGTTGAACACCGTGTACAGCAACGCCAATCACATGGTGGTGGTGCTTGACCTGAAGACCTTGGACGCGGTTTCGCGCGCGGCAGACATCGTCCTTAACTACAGGATGGAGAATCAGGTGGTGCTGAAGTTCAGCGCCTCGCTATTGGCGAAAAATCCCGACGACATCAAGCTCTACACCAAAGGCGTGCCGTTCGCGCCGACCATCTACGCTCCCGACATGGATAAGCTCGCCGACAATTACAACGGCCTATGCGGCGGGCTCGGAACTCCCGATACTCCTTTGTGCCGCGTCGAAGCCTGGATTACCGAAGCGAGAAACAGCAACGTCGGCTTCGCCTGGCTGGAAATCGGCAACAAGCAGCCGCGCCGTGGCGACCCGACCGCCGAAATGCTAGCGGATCAACAGTCACTAAAACGCGCGCTCGGCGCGTTCTCGCCGGTGCCGGAATACCGCTTCCGCAACCACGATGGTCGGCACTACGTTCGCAGCAACGGCACCTGCTGCGCGTCGCTGAACGACTACCTGTCGACCACCAAGTACTTCGGCAATGAGATCGCGGACGACCGGCCCAACTTCCGGGCGCAGGCAGCCGCCGGCTTCACCAGCATCATCACCGACGATCCGCTCAGCGTGATCAACTCCGACGTGCATCGCTACCCCTCACTGTACGACTGACCGTTGCATGGTCGCGTCGGGGAGCGTCGCTTCCCGACACTGCACGGCGCGCCCGCGCCGTGCAGCCATCCTATTCCTTACAGGAGCATCCCCCGATGCGTTCCGTTCTCCGTCCCCGTTATCTGGTGCTGACGCTGCTGATTGCTGGCGTCAGCGTGCCGTTGCTGCAACGCGCGGCAACCGCACGCAGCACGCAGAGCACAGCCGCAACACGTCAGCGCACCAGCGCCGAAAAAATGCAGATACCCACGCCAGCACCCGTATCGTCCGACGCCAGCGGCAGCGTGCCCGGGCCTGCGGCGCGCGACGTCCTCGCCGCGGCGCAAGCACTGCCAGCCGACTTCCAGGCCGACGTGCTGCTGCGCATCGCCGCGTCACCAGATATACCACTAAACGCCAGCGACAACCGCGCTGCGGCCGTACAGCGGCTGACACAACAAGCCTCGACCCTGGCCGAACGCGCGCAACGGCGTCTGCCCGGCTTGGCCAGCGTCGGCTACATCAGGGAAGAGCACGCCGATGAACTGCACGCACCGTTTACCGCTGGTCTGGACCGCTTGTCGCTGCAAACGCGAGCAGCACAACTGGCACCGCCCGCGCAACCAGAAGCGCTGTTCGTCGCCCTGCCAACACCACAGGCCGGTAGCTGCGATGCGCCCTACCTGGACGATCCCAGTCCGACCTATGCGCTGGCCAGCGCATTACTACCGGCGCAGGCCGCGGCGCGCGCGGCAGCACTGGCCAAGCGCGTGGACGCAGCGCAACACGAAACCGACGTGGCTCCAGCACTGAAGATGGTCCTCGCAAGCGCGGTACTGGAGAAAGCCGGACAAGCGCAACTCGCCGACAATCTGGCGCGCATGTTCGACCGCATTCGCAACGACGATCCAGGCTTCACCGCCACCGAACTGAGCATCGCCGGCGACGTACCGCTGCTGCTGCAACAACTGCAAGACCCAGCATTGCGCGAGCGACTGCAGCGTGCCTACCGTGGCTATGTTGCGGCACATCTGGCGCAGACCCGTTGCCCGACCAGCGTGCAGGGCAACCACTGGATGCTGGAGCAACTCTACGTCGCCGAACTGCCCGACGAGCGCATCGTGGACGCACCGCCGGCCGCCGCGCCGTCGCTCGACGATCAAGCGGTCTCGCTGATCCGCCAGGCAGGCCACAACATCCGCACGCAACTACTGGATCCCTCTGTCCACGGGAACGATGCCGATGTGGAAAAGGCATCGATGGAATTCCTCGACCAGCTCGACCACGGCGTACTTCAGCAAACTGCGAGCAACGACGATAGCGGTCGCGTGCAGCGCGCGCGCCTGCGCGAGTTACTGCGCTATCTCGAGTACGCGCCCGCCAGCGCCGCGCGCGACCGTGGCATGGGCATTCTCGCGCCGCTACTGTCGGGCCCTTACTACGCGCGCGACCACGACAGCTGGTTCGGCGACCTGCGCATGGTCGCCGACCAACTGCAGCGCTGGCCGGATCGCGATCAGCGGCTCGCGCAACTGGTCGAACACGCCGATCCAGTGGTCAAGGTGTACGCCATGCTGATGCAACGTCGGCAATTTCCCTGAGCCCATCGCGCCGCATCGTGGCGCTAACGCCCACCGCCGCCCGGCGCGGCGGCGGCTTCGCTCCAGAAAACCCAACTCCTGTCAAGCACCAAAGTTCAGTTGCGATTGGGGAGCTGCCCCCTATTGTGCGCGCCACTTCCGATCCGCCCGCTGTGGCGGATCCGCCGGACTTCGAATACTTCGAATGACGCCGGCACCCGGGCGGCCCGTGACAGGCCGCCTCCCCATGACGCCAAGTCATCGCTCTTGCTGTGCCAACCGGCGCAGCAATGCGACGACCCATACGGAGCAAGGAGTAATATGAAACTGGCCTGGATTCTCTGGCTGTCGCAATTGTTACCGCAAACTGCCGCCGACTCGTTGTGCCTGAGTACCACCGTGTATCTGGAAGCGCGTGATCAGACCTTGCGCGGGCAGCAAGCCGTCGCCGAAGTCGCGCTGCGCCGCTTGGACAGTGGCCTATGGGGCGATTCGATGTGCCAGGTGGTGACTGCACGCAAGCAGTTCGCGCCGACGCTGGTGAAGCCAGGCACCGAACTAAAGAACACCGACGCCTGGGCCGACGCGGTCAAGATCGCTTTCGCCGCAGAGCGCAACTGGGCACTGCCGCAAGGCCAGCGCAAGGAAATCGTGCCCGGCGCCAGCCATTTCGCCGCGAATGCGATTGCTAGCCCGAGTTGGCGCAATGCCTATCAGGTCGCGACCATCGGCGACCATACGTTCTACCGCGTTCAAAAGTTACGACGGCGCAACGCGTCCTAGTCTTCAGCATGGTTACACGCCGTAGATCGCAGGTTCTGCGTCCTGACAGGATGTGCTTGCGGCCATCGCCAAGTACCCCGCGCTGCGGGTAGGCTCTTGCCTCCCGATAACTTTGCGGAGTTCTGCAATGAAACTGTATGCCAAGCCCGGTGCCTGTTCGCTGGCCGATCACATCGTCCTGCGCTGGGCGGGATTGCCGTTCGAACTGCAACTGCTCGATGCCGCCGCGATGAAGGCACCCGCCTATCTGGCCATCAATCCCGCAGGTGCGGTGCCGGCGCTGCAGATGGACGACTGGGTGCTCACCCAGAATTCGGCGATCCTCAACTACATCGCCGATTTAGCTCCCGACGCACACTTGGCCGGCGACGGCAGCCCGCGCGGACGCGCCGAAGTGCAACGCTGGCTGGCTTTCCTCAATACCGATCTGCATATGGCCTTCCCTCCTCTGTTCGGTAGCACGCGTTACCTGGACGACCCGGCAGCGATCGCACGTACTCAGGAGCATGCGCGCGAGCGCGTGCGCACGCTGTACGCGCGCGTGGACGCGGCACTGGAGCAAAAAACCTGGCTGGGCAGCATGCGGCGCTCGATTGCCGACGCCTACCTGTTCGTCACCATGCGTTGGGCGCGTGCGCAGCAGATTCCGCTCGGCGCCAACCTGCAACTGCATTTCGAGCGTATGTCCGCCGATCCGCAGGTGCAGGCTGCACTGCAAGCCGAAGGCCTGAGCTGAGCCCACGGCCCGGCGACGCCGCTGCGCATCAGCCGTCCAGCGCGCGGCGGATCTTCTCCAGCGCGGCAGGGTCGTATCGTGTCAGGGTCAGGAACAAGCGCGCGGTGCGCGGGCAGAGGCGGGTGGATTGCGTTGTCGCACACGTGAATCAGGCCACCGACAAGCCAGTGCGGGAACGAAACGGTACCGGGCGGCGCAACAACACCGCCCGTCCTGTGCAGATGGATGATTACTTGGCCTTGACCGCCGCCGCACGCGGCGGCGCATGCTTCACGTAACGGTCGAACCACGCCAGCATTTCCGCCACCACGTCCTCGTTCGACTCGCGCGCGGTGTACCAGTGCGGCTCGAACGGCAACAGCACCAGCCGCGCGGTACCGCCGTTGCCGCGGATCGCCTGGAACAGGCGTGGCGCCTGGGTGGTCTCGGTACCGGGGTTCGCATCGTCCATGCCATGCACGATCAACAGCGGCTCATCGATCTTGTCGGCATGGAAAAATGCCGAGGCCTGCGCATAGACCTGCGGCGCGGCCCAGAACGAACGGCGCTCGTTCTGGAAACCGAACGGCGTCAGAGTCTTGTTGTAGCTGCCGCTGGTGGCCACGCCGGCACGGAACAGATCGGTATGCGCCAGCAGATTGACCGTCATCAGCGCACCATGGCTGTGGCCGGTCACCCCGATCCGGTCGCGGTCCACCACTCCCAGCGCCACCGCCTTGTCCACCGCTGCCTGGGCGTTTTCCACCAATTGCTGCAGATAAGTGTCATAGGCGTTCTTGGGGTCGCCGACGATCGGGAACGCGGCATCGTCGATGATCGCGTAACCAGCCAGCAACAACAGTTGGTAGGAATGCAGGCGGGTGAAATCGCGCGCCTCGGCACCACTGACCTGGCCAGCCTTGGAGGCATCGGCGTAGTCCAGCGGATAGGCATATAGGATCGCCGGCACCCGCGTGCCCTCTTTGTAGCCGGGCGGCGTATACAGAGTGAAGGACAGTTCCACGCCATCTTTGCGGGTATACGTCACCAATCGCTTCTTGATCTGCCGTACCAACGGCGTGGGGTCGGGGAAATGGGTGACGGGCACGAGGCGGGAGGCGTACGCCATCTCGCCCACCGCCGCAGTCGGTTGCGCCTGACCCAGCGTGCGCAGATATACATTCGGCGGATCCACCGGCGACTGCCGCCAGGTCAGCAGTCGAGTGGTGTCGTCACCGGCAAAGCCGGCGAATATCTCGTCCACGTTCGCATCGCTGCGGAACAGACGCTGGGTCTTGCCGGTCGCCAGGTCGTAGCGGTCCAGGAATGGGCGATCACCGGACGGCGTGGCACCATTGCCGCTCAAAAACAGGGCGCCGTGGTCTTCGTGCAACACCGGCTCGCCGTTGGCCAACAGACGCATGACCGGGCTACCGGGATCGGCGTACAGATCGTCTGTGGACAGGTCGAACAACACACGCCCGGGGCTGCCGGGATGGTCGGCATCCAGCAGCGTGGTGCGGCGCCAGTGGCGGTTCTGATCGTATTCGTCCAGCAGCGCCTGCCCGCCCTGCGCGAACCAGCTCAAACCGGCATAGCGCTGGGTCACACGCACCCATTCGCGTGGCTTGCCGGTGAACGGTGCCGCCAGGGTCAACAGCTTGTCGCGCGCTGGGACATTGGCCTTCCAGTCGCCGCCATCCAGGGCCTCGGCCCAGATCAGGGTGGCCGGCTGGTTGGCACGCCAGGAATAAGCGCGCGGCCCGGTCGGTACGCCTTGCACCGGCACCCGATCGGCCACCGGCAATTGCGCCAGCACCCGCTCACTGCCGTCGCTTAGGTCCAGGACCGCCACGTCGTGGGCAAAACGGCCATAGGTGGTGACGTAGGAGTAGGGCCGCTGCAGGCGCGCCACGAGGACGTGGCGACCGTCCGGCGCGCCATCGACCGCCGAATACAACGCCGGCACAGCGACCTTGCGCTGACGCCCGCTGGCCACATCGACGGTCATCAATTGCGAGGTGGCGTAATAGGTGAACTGTGCTTCGTCCTCGGGACTGGAGAGCGTGTCGCGCGCCTCGTAGGTGCTGCTCTCGCCCTTGCCACGGATCGTCTCCTTCACCTCCGGCCCCGGCGGCACCATCGCCTTGACCGGCGCCGGCCCCAGATCCTGCGGCACCGTCAGCACCAGCAACGTCTGGCTGCCACCGAGCCACTGGATCTCGCCACCCAGCACTGGATTGAGCTGCACGCCGTCGATGCGATGCACCGCGCCGGTGGCAACCTCGCCCACCCACAGTTCGACACGATCAGCGGCGGTGTTGTTGAAAGCGAAGCGGCGGCCATCCGGCGACCACACCGGTTGCGCCGGGCAGGCACCGGCAGGCAAGTTGACCGCGGTCTGGCGACCAGTGGCCACGTCGACCAGACTAAAGCCATCCAAGCATGCGCGGATCCCGTAGCCACTGGACATGTCGTGACGACTGTGGGTACGCGGCTCCACGCGTACCCCGGCCAGTTTGAGATACGGCTCGGCAACGCGGGCGATCGGCGGATACGCCTGGCGCTGTACGAGCAACAGCGTCGTGCCGGTCGGGTCCAACCGCGGCGAGGGATTGAGCGGCGCGCGCATCACGCTCAACAGCGGCTCGGGCGGTTGTCGATAGCCGCCATCGGCGGCATGGGCGACGACGGCAGGCAACGCACTGGCAAGCGCCAACACACCGATCCAACGCAACGGCATGAGCATGATCCGATTCCCCTCAGAAATGGCGCCGGCAACGTAGCACATCAATTCGCAACCGCGATACGCACCAACGACATCCCCGCGCTGCACGTTGTCCCAAAACGCGCAACGCCGGGCAATGCCCGGCGTTCAGTGCCACCACCATCGCGACAGCGATCAGCCCAACAGGTGGGCCACGCCGCTGCGCTCTTCTTCCAGCTCGGCCAGCGTCTTGTCGATGTAGGTGCGACTGAATGCATCGATCGGCAGATCCTTGACCAAGGTGTACTCGCCATTGACGGTGGTGACCGGGAAGCCAAACATCACCCCTTCCGGGATGCCATAAGACCCATCGGACGGCACCCCCATGGTCACCCACTTGCCGTGGCTGCCCAGCACCCAATCGCGCACATGATCGATGGCAGCATTGGCCGCCGAGGCCGCCGAGGACGAGCCGCGTGCTTCGATGATCGCCGCGCCGCGCTTGCCCACGGTGGGGATGAAGGTCCCAGCATTCCATTCTTGATCGTTGATCGCCTCCGCAATCGAAGCGCCGTCGGCGGTGGCGAAACGGTAGTCCGGGTACATGGTTGGACTATGGTTGCCCCACACCACCAGCTTCTCGATGCCACCGACCGGCTTGCCGAGCTTGGCCGAGAGTTGGCTCAACGCGCGGTTGTGGTCCAGGCGCAGCATGGCGGTGAAGTTCTTCGGATTCAGATCGGGGGCCGACTTCATGGCGATGTAGGCGTTGGTGTTGGCCGGGTTGCCGACCACCAGCACCTTGACGTTGCGCTTGGCGACCTTGTTCAGCGCGGCGCCCTGCGCGGTGAATATCTTCGCGTTCTCCAGCAACAGATCCTTTCGCTCCATGCCCGGACCACGCGGACGCGCGCCCACCAGCAGGGCGATGTCGGCATCCTTGAACGCAACTTCGGCGTCATCGGTACCGACCATGCCGGCCAACAGCGGGAACGCGCAATCTTCCAGCTCCATCATCACGCCCTTCAGCGCGGCCTGGGCCTTCTCCATCGGCAATTCGAGCAACTGCAAGATCACCGGCTGGTCCTTACCGAGCATTTCACCGGAAGCAATGCGGAACAACAGGGCATAGCCGATTTGGCCGGCAGCGCCGGTCACGGCAACACGGACGGGTGCTTTCATGTGGGGTCCTCTGCTAAGAAAGTAATAGTGATGGGGTCAGGGGAGATAGGAGCACGAGACGCGGGTAACGCAACGACGACAGCCGCAGGCTCAGGGCCGCGACGGCACCATCTTCGACCGTGTGCTGAGCGACCTCTGTGATCGGTACGCCTTCGCGGCCGAGCGCAGCGAGGATGCGGCGCCCGACCTCATATTCCATGCCTGGGTTCGCGTGACGGACCTGAGCGCGCGTGCGCGCCGTCTGCTGGCAGCGGCAATCCCCGCACCAGTGGGCTGCAAACATGCCGATGCCGGCGACGCTTGTCAGTTGATGATATGTCTCGACAACCACCGGCACTGGCGCCTGCGGGGCCGACGTACCATCCGCCCCGGAGTGCGCACCATTGCCGATAGACAGCAGCGACAAGCACAACACTAAGGGACGCATCGTCATCGGCAGTAGGGGGCGGGTCAACCGATAAATGGTAACACGCAGGCCCGATGCGACCGGCCACAGAGCCGGCCGCGCGGGCCGCGACGGATCAGGCGCTGAGCAGGCGGTTCCACTCGGCAACACGATCGGCCTTGGCCGCCAGCACCGCCTCGGCATCGCCTTCAATGGTGATCGTGTTGATCACGTCGCCCTGGGCGACGCTGTCCACCACTTCCAGACCCTCAAGCACCTTACCGAACACGGTGTGCTTACCATCCAGCCACGGAGTGGCGACATGGGTGATGAAGAACTGGCTGCCGTTGGTGCTGGGACCAGCGTTGGCCATCGACAACACGCCACGCTCGTGACGCACACCGTTGTCGGTCTCGTCCTCGAAACGGTAGCCAGGGCCGCCGCGACCGGAACCCTCCGGGCAACCGCCCTGGATCATGAAGTCGGCGATCACGCGATGGAAATTCAGCCCGTTGTAGAAGCCGCGCTTGGCGAGGTTGACGAAGTTAGCCACGGTCAGCGGCGCCTTGTCGGGATACAACTCGATCTTGATCGTGCCGCGGGCGGTGTCGAAATGGGCAATCAGAGACATGGGGTTCCTTTTAGGAAACGGGGACGTCATGAAGGAGGCATAGGATACACGCAGTCCGTTAGGGCTCTGCCCCGCGGGTGCGACCGCCGCGCGAACGCACCCGCCCGGCCCACCGCCGCAGCGCACCGGCAGCCGCGACGGGATGCAGGTATACTAGCCAACTTCCTCTCCTCCCTATTCTGGCGCCGGCTGGCCCCCTTCCGCATGTCCATCGAAAATCTCCGCAATATCGCCATCGTCGCCCACGTCGACCACGGCAAGACCACCCTCGTCGACTGCCTGCTGAAACAGTCCGGCACCCTGTCCGAGCGCACGGTGCTCGCCGAGCGGGTGATGGACAGCAACGACCAGGAAAAGGAACGCGGCATTACCATCCTGGCCAAGAACACCGCCATCACCTGGCGTGGCAATCGCATCAACATCGTCGACACTCCGGGACACGCCGACTTCGGCGGCGAGGTAGAACGCGTGCTGTCGATGGTGGACACGGTGCTGATCCTGGTCGATGCGATGGACGGGCCAATGCCACAGACCCGCTTCGTGACCCAAAAAGCATTCGCGATGGGCTTCAAGCCCATCGTAGTGGTCAACAAGATCGACCGCCCCGGCGCACGCCCGGACTGGGTGATCGACCAGGTGTTCGACCTGTTCGACAAGCTCGGCGCGACCAACGAGCAGTTGGACTTCCCAATCGTCTATACCTCGGCACTGAACGGTTATGCCGGCCTGGAAGACAGCGTGCGCGACGGCGACATGACCCCTCTGTACGAAGCGATCATGCGCCATGCGCCCAAGCCGGAAGTGGACCCGGACGGCCCGTTCCAGATGCGCATCAGCCAATTGGATTACAACAATTTCGTCGGCGTGATCGGCATCGGCCGCATTCAGCGCGGCGTGCTGAAGAAAAACATGCCGGTGGCGGTGATCGACCGCGAAGGCAAAAAGCGCCAGGGCAAGGTGCTGCAGGTGCTGGGCTTCCTGGGCCTGGAGCGCATCGAACAAGACAGCGCGCAAGCCGGCGACATCGTCGCCATCTCCGGCATCCAGGAGCTGACCATCTCCGACACCGTGTGCGCGCTCGATACCCCAGAAGCGCTGCCGCCGCTAACCGTGGACGAGCCGACCATCTCGATGACCTTCCAGGTCAATAATTCGCCATTCGCCGGCAACAAGGATCTGTCCGGTGGCAAGTTCCTCACCAGCCGCCAGCTCAAGGACCGTCTGGAACGCGAAACCGTGCACAACGTAGCACTGAAGGTGCAACAGCTCGAAGACGCCGATAAATTCCTGGTGTCCGGTCGTGGCGAACTGCATCTGTCGGTGCTGATCGAGAACATGCGCCGCGAAGGATTCGAACTGGCGGTGTCGCGCCCGGAAGTCATCATCAAGGAGATCGATGGCAAGCTGATGGAGCCGGTCGAACAGTTGGTGGTCGATATCGAAGAACAGCACCAGGGCGGTGTGATGGAGAAGCTGGGTATCCGCAAGGGCCAGCTGAAGAATATGGAGCCCGACGGCAAGGGCCGCGTGCGCCTGGATTACATGATTCCGGCGCGCGGCCTGATCGGCTTCCAGAACGAGTTCCGCACCCTAACCCAGGGCTCGGGCCTGTTGTTCCACGTGTTCGACCATTACGGCCCGAAGGAACAGGGCGCAATCGCCAAGCGCCAGAACGGTGTGATGATCGCCAACGCCCCCGGCGCCACTCCCGCCTACGCGCTGGGACCGCTGGAAGAACGCGGCCGCCTGTTCGCTGCCGAAGGCGACAACGTGTACGAAGGCCAGCTGGTCGGCATCCACTCCAAAGACAACGACCTGACGGTCAACGCGATCAAAACCAAACCGCTGACCAACATGCGCGCCTCGGGCAAAGACGACGCGATCAAACTGACGCCGGCGATCAAGTACACATTGGAACAGGCGCTGGACTTCATCGAAGACGACGAACTGGTCGAAGTCACGCCAAAGGAGATCCGCCTACGCAAGAAGCACCTGACCGAGAACGAGCGCAAGCGCGCCGGTCGCGCTGGCTGACCACCCCGCTCCCATGGCCGCCAATAAAGCGTACAACCCGGATCCACACGCGCACCCGGGCCTGCACGTGATCGCACTGCTGGAGGCCGGCAAAGGTCTGCTCGCGGTACTCGCGGCCACGGGGCTGGAACTACTGGGCCCACTCCCCCTGCGCGCGGGGGTGGACCGGCTGATCGTGCGCTTCAGCTTGGACCCGGAGCACGGCGCACTGCCGTCGCTGCTGAACATGATCAGCCCCGGCGCGGTGCATCTGGCCGCCGCCGGCATGCTCGCCTACGGCGCGCTGCACATCATCGAAGCCTGGGGTCTGTGGCGCGCCAAGGCCTGGGCCTCCTTGTTGGGCTGCATCTCCGCCGCCATCTACCTGCCGTTCGACGTCTACGCAATCGTGCGGCATCCCGGCTGGGCCTCGTGGGCGGTGCTTGCGATCAACCTCGCTGTGGTCGGCATCCTGGCGCGCGATCTGGTCCGGCGGCGGCGGCGCCCCACGACATGATCCCCAGCGCCGCGCCGGCGCCTGGTCTGGTGTATCGCCGAAATGCGCTACATGGCATGGGCGATGCACGCATCTGCGGGCGAAGGCTCCGCCTGCTCCACAGCACACCAGTCAAACATCGCTGTACCACGCTCAGATCCACGCTGCGGCGCAAAGCCTGAGATGAATCGCGTGGCGCGCTTGCCGTGCCACTGCGTCACTGTCAGACCGACAGCGACGGCATGCTACGTCCGTTCTGCTTGCGTACGATCGCCAGCGCGATCTCCAGCGACTGCTCGTAGTTCAGGCGCGGGTCCACGCTGGAGCGGTACGCACGCTCCAGGTCGCGCTCGGTCAGTTCGCGTGCGCCGCCGATGCACTCGGTGACATCTTCGCCGGTCAGTTCCAGGTGCACGCCCCCCAGACGGGTTCCCGCCGCGGCATGGATGTCGAACGACTGTTCCACCTCGTCCAGCACGTTCTGATAGCGCCGGGTCTTGTAGCCGTTACTGGTGCTTTCGGTATTGCCGTGCATCGCATCGCATACCCACAGCACGCGGCGTCCATCGCGACGGACCGCCTCCAGCAGTGACGGCAGCTTTTCGGCGATCTGCGCCGCGCCCATGCGATGGATGAAGGTCAGCCGGCCCGGCTCGTCCTCCGGGTTGAGCACGTCGATCAGGCGCAGCAACTGATCCGGCTGCGCCGACGGACCAACCTTGATCGCGATCGGATTGCGGATGCCACGAAAATACTCCACATGCGCGCCATCCAGCGCCGCGGTGCGCATGCCGATCCAGGGATAATGCGTACTCAGGTTGAACCAACCCCATTGCCGCGGCACTTCGCGGGTCAAAGCCTCTTCGTAGGGCAGCAGCAACGCCTCGTGCGAGGTGTAGAAATCAACCCGGTTGAGGTTGTACAGCTGCGCACCGGACAGCGTCTCCATGAAACGCACCGCATCGCCAATCGAGGCCACCATCTTTTGGTACTCATCGGCCAGCGGCGAGCAACCGACCCAACTCAGGTTCCAGTACTCGGGATGGTGCAGGTCGGCGAAACCGCCATCGATGAGCGCACGCACGAAGTTCATCGTCATCGCCGAGCGCGAGTGCGCGGTGATCATGCGTCGCGGATCCGGCACGCGCGCCTGCGCGGTGAACTCCGGTGCATTGACCACATCGCCGCGGTAACTGGGCAAGCTCACGCCATCGCGGGTCTCCGTGTCGGCCGAACGTGGCTTGGCGTACTGACCAGCGTAACGACCCACACGCACCACCGGCAGACGCAGACCGTGCACCAGCACCAGACTCATCTGCAACAGCACCTTGAGCCGGTTGGAGATGGTACTGGACTCGCAGTCGCTGAAGTTCTCCGCGCAATCGCCCCCCTGCAGCAGGAAGCGCTTGCCTTCCTGCGCCTCGGCCAACTGCTTCTTCAACGAGAAGATCTCCCACGACGTGACCAGCGGCGGCAATTCGCGCAGTTCCCCGAGCGTCTCCTCCAGTGCCTGCGGGTCCGGATAGACCGGCATCTGCAGCGCAGGCTTGCCACGCCAACTCACGGGTGACCAGGGCGATGTGACGGATTCGGACAAGGCGGCGGAGGCGGACAGCGTCATGAAAAGGCTCCTTGGAAGCATATGATGTTCGCAGAGCCAGGGCGCGACGCATAGCGCGACGCGCGCCTGAGTACGACAAAAGCACCACTGACATGAACAATACGTAACACGACGGTCACCACCATGACTTCCGACTGACGCGAGCGCCGCGCCGAACATTGAATGTTATCTAGTAACATCTCCTTTACTTATCCCTCTGGTCAGCCTTGTCATGACACCACACGCTCTCTCCACTGCTGTTGCTCTGGTCCTACTGGCGTCCCCGGGACTCACCCTCGCTGCCGACGCCTCCAACAGGGCTATCGACCTCGACCCGGTCACCGTCACCGCCAAACTCGAAGCCGCGCGCAACGCGCTATCGCCGGACATCGGCAGCAGCCAGTACGCGATCACCGCCGCAGACATCGATCGTCTGCCGCTGGGTGCCTCCACGCCGCTCAACCAGGTGCTGCTGCAGGCGCCGGGCGTGGTCCAAGACTCTTATGGCGGCATCCACGTGCGCGGCGACCACGCCAATCTGCAATACCGCATCAATGGCGTGATGATTCCCGAATCCATCTCCGGCTTCGGCCAGAGCCTGGACCCACGCACGATCAAGAACATCCGCCTGCTCGACGGCGCGCTGCCGGCGCAGTTCGGCGACCGCACCGCCGCGGTCATCGACATCACCACCAAGAACGGCGTGGAATTGGGTAACGGCGGCAGCGTCGGCATCACCGCCGGCTCGTACGGCACGCTCAACCCGAATGCCTCCTGGTGGGGCAGCGAAGGCCGCCTCAGCTGGTTCGGCAGCGGCAACTACCTGCAAAACCGGATCGGCCTGGAAAACCCGACCAACAGCAGCAATCCATACCACGATAAAACCCACCAGGGCAAAGCCTTCGCCGATCTCAACTACCTGATCAACGAAAGCACCCGGCTCAGCCTGATGGTCGGCTATGCCAACAACCGCTTCCAGATCCCCAATAACCCAGGGCAGACGCCCGCGTTCACCTATCTGGGCAACAGCGACTTCGATTCCTCGCAACTCAACGAGAACCAGCGCGAGAACACCCGCTTCGGCAACTTGATACTGCAAGGTGAGCTAGGTACCACCAGCTACCAGTTGTCGGCCGGTCAACGCTACAGCAGCGTCGCGTTCTCCCCCGATATCGCCGGCGACCTGATCTTCAACGGCGTCGCCTCGCAGGTCCAGCGCAGCAACCGCGCCAACACCGTGCAGGCCGATTTCTCCACCCCGTGGGGCGGATCGCACACCCTGCGCTACGGCGTGTATGGCAGTTTCGAACACGTCATCGCCAGCAACAACGCTTACGTCTTCCCGGCCAACGACGACGGCAGCCAGAGCAGCGATGTGCCACTGTTCATTCCCGATGCCAGCCGCTTCCACGCCAGTACCTACGCGGTCTACCTGCAGGACGAGTGGCAGCCCAGCGACGCCTGGACCATCAACTACGGCGTGCGTGGCGATCGTTACAAAGCCTTCGGCATCACCGAGGGCCAGCTCAGCCCACGCCTGGGCGTGGTCTGGCATGCCAGCGACACCACCACCTTGCATGCCGGCTATGCCCGCTACTTCACCCCGCCGGCCAGCGAGCTGATCTCCACCAGCGACATCGCCTTGTACGACGGCACCACCAATCAGCAATCGGCCGCAGGCGGCCCGACCACGCCACTGAGCGAACGCAGCAACTACTTCGACCTCGGGATCTCGCAGGCCGTTGGCGACCACCTCACACTGGGCCTGGACACCTACTACCGCAAGGCCGATCGCTTGCAAGACGAAGGCCAGTTCGGTGCCGCCTACGTCTACTCCACCTTCAACTACCGCTACGGCCGTATCCGCGGCGCCGAATTCAGCGCCGACTACACCAATGGCCCGGTCAACGCCTACTTCAACGCGGCCTACAGCAAGGCGATGGGCAAGCGGGTGATGACCAGCCTGTACAACTTCGACCCGGATGCGCTGGCCTATGTCTACGACCACTGGATCCATCTCGACCACGACCAGAAGCTGACGTCTTCCGGCGGCCTCACCTACGCCCTGGCCGACGATAGCCGGATCGGCGCAAACTATCTGTTCGGCAGTGGCCTACGCACCGACGCCAACGGCGTCCCCAACGGCGGCACGGTCGCGTCCTACTTCCAGTTGAACCTCAGCGCCGGGCACGACTTCGGCCTCGGCAGCGGCCACCCACTGCATGCGCAGTTGGCTGTGCTCAATGTGCTCGACCGCCACTATCAGCTACGCGATGGCGGCGGCATCGGCGTCTTCGCCCCCCAATGGGCGCCGCGCCGCGGCATCTACCTGAGCCTGCAGCAGGATTTCTAAACAGGCCGAATACCCACTAGGCCGCGCCCGAGTCGGGCCGGCCTAGCGGGAAGAGGGAGAAACGGCGGCAGGCAGCTCCAGGTACCTGCCGCTACAGCGCCGGGAGCGAGATCGGCTCCCGCGCTGACTGTGACCGACGACATCGGCGAGGAATGACCTCAGATAGCTCCTACGCGGGCAAGCGCAGTCCAATGCCCATCTGCAAACTCAGTGCAGCGAGCGCCGCCTGGCCTTGAAACCTGCATACAACGCGAACACACCCAACAACACGAAACAGATCAGGCACCACATCGGCATCGACAGGCCCAGAAAACGCCAATCGATGTTGCCGCAATCGCCGGTGCCGGTCAGCACCCGCCGCATCACCTCGAACGGCCCCAGCGTCTGCCGCAGAAAGCTCAGCGGCGGACCACAAGATGCCATCGGATCGGGAAACACCTGCACGTAGACATGTTTAGCGGCGATACCCGCCCCTACGCCCGCCGCCAGGAATGCCAGTACACCGTAGACCTTACGACCTCCGCTGCGCACCGGTCCGTGCAATGCACCGATCAGAAACAGCAAGCCCAGCGCAGCGAATGCGATCCTTTGGAAGATGCACAGCGGACACGGCTCGATCCCCAATTGCAACTGCACAAAAATCGCATAACCAAGCAATGCGGCGCAGCTTAGGAAACCCAGCAAAAACTGTGCTCGGAAACGCCAGCGGAACAGGTTCATTGGAATCGGACTCGCAGCGACAATCCAATCATTATCCCCCATCCACTCGCTTACCATGCACCACCCATCGGTGGGAATTCAGGTCGTGACGACTCACGACACGTTCCGGCAGAAGAGACTCACACGCACAAACGCAAAAAAGCCCGGATATTCCGGGCTTTTTGCTACTTCCGTTGGAAACAGACTTAGAGTAGCTAACGAAACGACTGTGTCGCCGCCGGATGGGCGCGGGCAGTGCTCGGAATCCTCATGTAACTGTGTACACTGCAGTTGCTGCGCGCTTTCCGCGGCCACCCGACAGCCACTCGCGACGTTTTGTCAGCCACTCTTACTCGGCGACGGCCTCGGCCACGAGCGGGCGATCGACCAGCTCGACATACGCCATCGGCGCATTATCGCCGGCGCGGAAACCGCACTTGAGGATGCGTAGGTAGCCGCCCGGACGCGATTGGTAACGCGGGCCAAGTTCGACGAACAGCTTGCCCACCGCTTCCTTGTCGCGCAGACGGGCGAAGGCCAGACGGCGGTTGGCGACGCCATCGACCTTGGCGATGGTGATCAACGGCTCTGCGACACGGCGCAGCTCCTTGGCCTTCGGCAGGGTGGTCTTGATCAACTCGTGCTTGAACAACGACGCCGCCATGTTGGAGAACATCGCCTGACGATGCGCACTGGTGCGGCTGAACTTGCGACCGGATTTCTGGTGACGCATGGGTTTGGATTCCTATGAAAGATTGGAGCTGTTGGAGATCGCTGTCGCCGTCCTGGCGTTGAACAATGGACTGCGGATGGTCCGAGCCGGCCGTCCTTGACCGGGCGACGCCGCAGGCATGGCGACCCGTCGGCGGAATGATGCAGTGGTACAGGCCGTGGTATGCATGCAGCAGCTCAGGGATTACCTGACGCTGCGGCATCACGCGACAGAATCTTTACCGGCGCTCCATCGCCACGTCCACACCTGGATCACGACCGTTGTCTTACGACAACGATCGGATCCGAGGGACTTAGCCGAGCATCCCGTGCTGGGCGACACCAGCCGGCGGCCAGTTCTCCAGCTTCATCCCCAGCGACAGGCCGCGTTGCGCCAGAACTTCCTTGATCTCGGTGAGCGACTTCTTGCCAAGATTCGGGGTCTTGAGCAACTCCACTTCGGTTTTCTGGATCAGATCGCCGATGTAGTAGATGCTCTCGGCCTTCAAGCAGTTGGCCGAACGCACCGTGAGCTCCAGATCGTCGATCGGACGCAGCAGCACCGGGTCGACACCGTTGCTCGCCGGCTTGACCGCACCACGATCGCGATGAGTAAAGTCGCCGAATACCGACAACTGATCGCTGAGGATGTCGGCGGCGGTCCGCACGGCTTCCTCGGCATCGATCGTGCCGTTGGTTTCGATGTCCAGAACCAGCTTGTCCAAGTCGGTACGCTGTTCCACACGTGCGGACTCGACGGCATAGGCGACGCGACGCACGGGCGAGAACGACGCATCCAGGACCAGACGGCCGATAGTGCGGGTTTCTTCGTCCGGACGGCGACGCGCGGCGGCAGGCTGGTAACCGAAGCCACGCTCGATCTTCAGACGCATGTTGAGTGCCGTGTCCTTGGTCAGGTGGCAGATCACATGATCGCTGTTGAGGATCTCGACGTTATGGTCGGTCTTGATGTCGGTGGCAGTGACCGTGCCCGGCCCCTGCTTGGACAGCGACAAGGTGGCGCTGTCACCGGTATGCATCCGGATGGCAACGTCCTTGAGGTTGAGCAGGACTTCCAACACGTCCTCCTGCAGCCCTTCGACCGTGGTGTACTCGTGCAAAACGTTGTCGATTTCGACTTCGGTGATCGCGAAGCCGGGAATCGAGGACAGCAGCACGCGACGCAGGGCGTTGCCCAGCGTGTGTCCGTAACCACGTTCCAAAGGCTCGATCACGACCTTGGCGCGGTTGTCGGTAAGGCGTTCGATCTGCGGCCCACGCGGACGCAAGACCTGGTTGGCGGTAACCGTCATGTTGCGGGTTCTCCTGACGAGCTTCCGCACGGGAAGCTCTCCAATGTGATTACTTCGAATACAACTCGACGATCAGCGCTTCGTTGATGTCGGCAGGCAAATCCGCACGATCCGGTACGGCCTTGAAGATGCCGCTGAACTTCTTCGAATCGACCTCGACCCAAGAAGGGGTCAGATCGTGCGTGTCGGCAACGCTCAGCGCTTCCTGCACACGCAGCTGCTTCTGTGCTTTTTCCGACAGCGCGATCGCGTCGCCGGCCTTGACCTGGTAAGACGCCAGATTCACCGACTTGCCGTTGACCAGCACCCCGCGGTGCGACACTAACTGACGCGCCGCAGGACGAGTGACAGCAAAACCCATGCGGTAGACAACGTTGTCCAGACGGGTTTCCAACAACTGCAGCAGGTTCTCGCCGGTGTTGCCCTTCTTGGTCGAGGCCTTCTTGTAGTAGTTGCGGAACTGACGCTCCAACAGACAATAGATACGCTTGACCTTCTGCTTTTCACGCAGCTGAGTGGCGTAGTCGGACAGCTTGCCCTTGCGCGCAGTCGCGCCGTGCTGGCCGGGCTTCTGCTCGAGCTTGCACTTGGAATCCAGCGCACGCGCCGGGCTCTTGAGGGAAAGATCGGCGCCTTCGCGGCGCGCGAGCTTACAGGTAGGACCGATATAACGAGCCATTTCTTATCGCTCCTTTAGACGCGACGTTTCTTCGGCGGACGGCACCCGTTATGCGGGATTGGCGTCACGTCGATGATGTTGGTGATCTTGTATCCGACGTTGTTCAACGAACGGACGGCGGACTCGCGACCCGGACCCGGGCCCTTGATGCGCACTTCCAGCGACTTCACGCCGTAGTCGAGCGCGGCACGCCCGGCCTTCTCGGCGGCCACCTGCGCCGCGAACGGCGTGGACTTGCGCGAACCGCGGAAACCGGCACCACCGGAGGTCGCCCAGGACAATGCATTGCCCTGCCGATCGGTGATGGTCACGATGGTGTTGTTGAACGAGGCGTGGACGTGGGCGACGCCATCGGTGACGACGCGCTTGATCTTCTTTTTGGTCTTTGCTGCTGCGGGCTTAGCCATGTCTGTCCCTTACTTCTTGATCGCCTTGCGCGGACCCTTGCGGGTGCGGGCGTTGGTCCGGGTGCGCTGACCGCGCAGGGGCAGGCCACGACGATGACGCAGGCCGCGGTAGCAGCCCAGGTCCATCAATCGTTTGATAGCGATGCCGATTTCACGACGCAGATCGCCCTCGACGATGTACTTGCCGACTTCGAGACGCAGGCGCTCGATTTCCGGCTCGGACAGATCGCGGATCTTGGTGGTCGAGGTCACGCCTGCTGCTTCGCAGACCTTCTTCGAACGGGTACGGCCGATGCCGTAGATGCTTTGCAACCCGACCCAGACGTGCTTCTGGGCTGGCAGGTTGACGCCTGCAATACGCGCCATGACGCGGTTCTCCAACTGAGTGATGGCCCGACAGTGCAGCATGGCACTACCCGGCAGGATGGATCAAAAAGTGAACTTGTAAGTCTAGCAAGGTCTCGGGTTACATGGAAGCCTGCGGAACGTTTTGGTTCCGCAAGCCCGGCATGGGGAGTGTGCCCATGCTCCGGCGCCGGACATCGTTGACGAGCGCGCAATTTGCGCCCCGCCGCCCGCGCGACTCCAGCGCAGGACAACGACATCTCACCCGCGCACGAGACCGCTGCACGGGCCGCCCTTCAAGTCGCAAGAGCGCTCCAAGAAATGGAGCGTCTTCGCGGAAGGATTCATACAGTATAACAATCACCCGCGGGCAAAACCGCCACCGCGTGCGCCACCCTTTAAGTTGGCCTTCTTCAAAAGGCTTTCGTATTGGTGCGACATCAAGTGCGCCTGGATCTGCGCGATGAAGTCCATCACCACCACCACCGCAATCAGTAGCGAGGTGCCGCCGAAGTGGAAAGTGGTACCGAATTGGGCACGCATCACCTCAGGCAGCAGACACACGATCACCAAGTACAGCGAGCCGGCCGCAGTCAATCGAGTCAAAACGGAATCGACGTAGTCGGCGGTGGCCTTGCCCGGACGGATGCCCGGAATCAGCGCACCGGACTTCTTCAGGTTGTCCGCCGTTTCCTGCGAGTTGAACACCAGTGCCGTGTAAAAGAACGCAAAACCGATGATCAACGCAGCGAACACCATCATGTGTACCGGCTCGCCTGGGCCAAGCGCATTGGCGATACGCTGCAACATACTGCCGAAGGTGGTATTGGAGGCCGCCTGACCCGACCACATCGATAACGTCGCGGGGAAGGCAAGAATGCTGGAGGCGAAGATCGGCGGGATAACGCCGGCCATATTCAACTTGAGCGGCAGGAACGAAGTCTGGTTCATGTACGCATTGCGACCGCCTTGGCGCCGTGCGTAATTGACCGTGATCCGACGCTGCCCGCGCTCGACGAACACCACGAACAAGGTGAAAGCCAGAATAGTCAGCACGATCAGCAACAGCGAGATAAAGCTCATGTTGCCGTCGCGATAGGCTTCCAAGGTATGGATCGCCGCCGCCGGCAAGCCGGCGACGATGCCAGCGAAGATAATCAGCGACACGCCATTGCCGATGCCACGCTCGGTCACCTGTTCGCCAACCCACATCAGGAAAATGGTACCTGCGGTCAACGCGATCACGGCCGTGAGTACGAAGCCTATGCCGGGCGCGTAGACCACCGGCGCGCCACCTGGCGCCGTCTGATGTTGCAGCGCCAGGGCAATGCTGCCGCCCTGCACGACAGCCAGCAATACTGCACCGATGCGCGAATACTGGGTGATCTTGCGCCGCCCGGACTCACCTTCCTTCTGCATCGCCTTGAACGACGGGAAGATGTGCGTGGCCAGCTGGATCACGATCGATGCCGAGATGTACGGCATCACGTTCAACGCAAAGATACTGAAACGGTGCAAGGCGCCGCCCGAGAACATGTTGAACATGTCCACGATACCGCCGCCCTGCGCCTGCATCAGCGCCAGCATGGCTTCGGGATTGACCCCCGGCACCGGCACATAGCAACCGATGCGGTAGACGATCAATGCGCCGATGACGAACAACAGGCGCTGGCGAAGTTCAGTGAACTTGCCAAGCCCGCCGCCGAGTTGCCCCATGCCCGCTTGCGCCATTTGCGTGTTACTCCTGCACGCTGCCGCCGGCAGCTTCGATTGCCGCTTTGGCACCGGCAGTCGCCGCAACGCCCTTCAGTACGAACTTCTTGGTCAGCTCGCCCTTCAGCACCACCTTGGCCTTCTTCGCAGTGCTCGGAACCAGCTTGGCGGCGCGCAGCGCGGCGAAATCGATCTCGCCTTCCTGCAGGTTATCGAGCTGGTAGGACAGCACTTCGGCCGTGTCCTTGGCCAGCTTGGAGCGGAAGCCGATCTTCGGCAGACGGCGCTGCATGGGAGTCTGCCCGCCTTCGAAACCGGCCTTGATCTTGCCGCCACCCTTGCGCGCGAACGAGCCCTTGTGGCCACGACCGCAGGTCTTACCCAAGCCCGAACCAATGCCACGACCGACGCGGGTGCGCTCGGTCCGGGCGCCGTCGGCGGGCTTCAGATCATTCAGATGCAACGTCATGGTCGATTACTCCTCAACCTGAACGAGGTACTGAACCTTGTTGATCAGGCCGCGCACTTGCGGGCTGTCCTTCAGTTCACGCACATCGTTGAGTTTATTCAGGCCCAGCGCACGCACCGACAAACGGTGACGCGACTGAGTCCCACGCAAGCCGCGCACCAAGCGCACCTTCACTGTTTTGCTGGACGCATCAGCCATGGGTGAGATCCTCCACCTTCTTGCCGCGCTTGGCCGCGATACGGGCCGGCGACTGCATATCTTCCAGGCCGCGCAGGGTGGCGCGCACCAGGTTGATCGGGTTACGCGAACCGACCGCCTTGGCCAGCACGTTCTTCACACCAACCGCTTCGAGCACCGCGCGCATAGCGCCGCCGGCGATCACGCCGGTACCTTCGGAGGCCGGCATCATGAACACGCGCGCCGCACCGTGGCCAGACTTCACCGTGTGCCACAGGGTACCATTGTTCAGATCGATGTTGAGCATACCCTTCCGCGCATATTCCATCGACTTCTGGATCGCGACCGGCACTTCGCGCGCCTTGCCGTAACCGAACCCGATCTTGCCATTGCCATCGCCGACCACGGTCAGCGCGGTGAAGGTGAACTGACGACCGCCCTTGACCGTCTTACTGACGCGATTGACCGCGACCAGCTTCTCGATCATGCCATCGTCGACTTTTTCTTCGCGGTTGCGGTCGCGTTCACGACCCCGCGGTGCACGCTGTTCTTCAGCCATTGTGATGCCCTTGATGATGGAAAAATTGACGGCTCGCATGCCGCTTATCGTTGTGGTATGGAACGGAACGCCCCAGGTGCGTGCAGAAGACGCACCTGGATCCGATGCAACCCGCATCGGCAGGACGGGCGCGGCAACGCCGCACCCACAAGGATCAGAATTGCAGGCCGCCTTCGCGTGCCGCTTCAGCCAATGCCTTGATACGGCCGTGATAACGGTAGCCCGAGCGGTCGAAGGCGACCTTCTCGATGCCTGCGGCCTTGGCACGTTCGGCGATCAGCTTGCCGACCTTTGCTGCGGCGTCGCTGTTCTTACCGTTCTTCAGGCCATCCTTGACGTCGGCCTGCAAGGTATTCGCCGCAGCGAGTACCTTCGCGCCATCGGCAGTAAAGACCTGCGCGTACAAATGTTGCCCAGTGCGCAGCACCGACAGGCGGGCAACGCCGAGATCGCGGATATGGGCGCGGGTCGACTTGGCACGACGCAGGCGGGCAATGTTCTTGTTGATGCTCATGGTTATGTGTCCTACGGAAGCGGATCGACATTGGGCGAGGCATCTGTCGGAACCCGGTCATGGCAGACCGCAATTCCGAGCAGAAGAAAACCTGCCTTATGCCTTCTTGGCTTCCTTGCGAATGATGGCTTCACCGGCGTACTTCACACCTTTACCCTTGTAGGGCTCTGGCGGACGGAAACCGCGGATCTTGGCGGCGACTTCGCCAACAAGTTGCTTGTCGGCGCCTTGCACCAGAATTTCGGTCTGGGTCGGGGCCGCAAGGGTAATGCCTTCAGGTGCCTGGAACACAATCGGGTGCGAGAAACCGAGCGCCAGGCTCAGATCCTTGCCCTGCATCGTGGCACGGTAACCGACGCCCACCAGTTCAAGCTTGCGCTCGAAACCGGCGGAGACGCCGTGCACCATGTTCGCCAGGATGGCACGCACGGTACCGGTGATGGCAATGTGCGAGTCGGCATTCGCCGACAGGGTGGCGACACCGTTTTCCTGCTTGATTTCGACACCAGCCGGCTTCGGCAGCGACAAGGTCCCCTTCGGGCCCTTGACACTCACCTGATCGGGCTGAACGGTCAGTTCGACGCCCTTCGGGAGGGAAATCGGCTTCTTGGCTACACGGGACATGTGAGTACTCCTTCCCTTAGGCCACGAAGCACAGGACTTCGCCACCGACGCCGGCCTGACGGGCCTGCGCATCGGTCATGATGCCCTTGGACGTGGAAATGATGGCAACACCCAGGCCGCCGAGAACCTTCGGCAGCTCGGTCTTGCCGCGATATTGACGCAGACCCGAACGCGACACGCGCTTGAGCGTATCGATGACCGGACGGCCTTCGAAATACTTCAGCACGATTTCCAGCTCGGACTTATTGTTCTCGATTGCGTTGACCCGCAGATCACTGATGTAGCCTTCGGCCTTCAGCACTTGCGCGATCGCAACCTTGATCTTGGAGGACGGCATCTTTACCGTCGGCTTACCGACCGCGGCCGCATTCTTGATGCGGACCAGCAGGTCGGCGATGGGATCAGTCATGCTCATGGTATCTACCTTTGAGTGCACCGATATCCGCTTTCGCGAAAATCTTGTGTGGTGAAACGTGTGGAATGACGCACGGGAGGTAACCGCGCAAGGTCTTGGAGAAGATCATGTGCGTTTACCACAGCAGCCCCGCCCTTGCCGTGCTGCAAGGAGCGGGAGTATACGACAAAACGTCCGATTTGCATCGGACGTGTTGACCCAATCGCAGGCGAACGCCGAGGTTGCTGAACCCACTCCCCAAGCGGAAGTGGGGAGCCGACTGGCGTTTTACCAGCTGGCCTTGCGCAGGCCGGGCACGTCGCCGTTCATGGTCGCCTTGCGCAGCATGTTGCGACCCAAGCCGAACTTGCTATAGACGCCACGCGGACGACCGGACAGTACGCAGCGGTTGCGCTGGCGGCTCGGCGAAGAATCCCGCGGAAGTTTCTGCAGCTTGGTCACCGCCTCCGCCTTCTCGTCATAGGACGCAGTGCCGGAGGCGATGATCTTCTTCAGCGCTTCGCGCTTGTCGGCGAACTTCTTCGCCAGCTTTTTCCGCTTGATGTCGCGGTTGACCATGGAGGTCTTTGCCATATGTATGACCTTTTCGATTAGAAAGTCCGGCCATGGATGGCCGAACTCTTGATCACGGACGATCGTTAATTGCGGAACGGGAACTTGAACGCTTCGAGCAGCGCCTTGGCTTCGGCGTCGGTCTTAGCGGTGGTGGTGATGGCGATATCCATCCCGCGGATCGCGTCGACAGCGTCGAAATCGATTTCCGGGAAGATGATCTGTTCCTTCACGCCCATGTTGAAGTTGCCACGGCCATCGAACGAGCGGCCGGACACACCACGGAAGTCGCGCACGCGCGGCAGGGAGATGTGGATCAAGCGATCCAGGAACTCGTACATCTTGGCGCGACGCAGCGTGGTCTTGCAGCCGATCGGCCAGCCATCGCGGATCTTGAACGATGCCACCGAGATGCGGGACTTGGTCACGACCGGTTTCTGGCCGGAGACCTTGGCCATGTCGGCAACAGCGTTTTCCAGGATTTTCTTGTTCGTCGCCGCCTCGCCCACGCCCATGTTCAGCGTGATCTTGACCAGCTTCGGCACTTCCATCGGATTGGTGTAACCGAACTTCTTCATCAGAGCCGGTGCCACTTCGTCCTTGTAGATCTTTTCGAGACGGGAAGTCATTGTGTCATTCCTCAGGCGTCAAGCGCCTCACCGCTGGAGCGGAACACACGCAGTTTGCGTCCATCCTCCAGCACCTTGAAGCCAACGCGCTCGCCCTTGCCCGTCGCCGGGTTGAGGATGGCCACGTTGGAAATATGGATCGACGCTTCGCGCTCGACCACGCCGCCAGCGACACCTGCCTGCGGGTTCGGCTTGGTATGGCGCTTGACGATGTTCGCGTTGGAGACGATCACGCGATCGCCATCGACGCGGACGATTTCGCCCTGCTTGCCCTTGTCCTTGCCGGTGGTGACGACGACCTGGTCGCCCTTCTTGATACGGTTAGCCATGTGTATGTCCTCCGCTCACAGCACTTCGGGAGCGAGCGAGACGATCTTCATGAACTTCTCGGAACGCAGCTCGCGGGTCACAGGCCCGAAGATACGCGTACCGATCGGCTCCTGCTTGTTGTTGAGCAACACGGCGGCGTTGCCATCGAAGCGGATCAACGAACCGTCATGACGACGCACCCCCTTGCGGGTACGCACCACGACGGCATCGTAGACTTCGCCCTTCTTGACCTTGCCACGCGGGATCGCGTCCTTGACGGTGACCTTGATGATGTCGCCAATGTGCGCATAACGGCGCTTGGAGCCGCCGAGCACCTTGATGCACATCACTTCCTTGGCACCTGAGTTGTCGGCGACGTCGAGGTAGCTCTGCATCTGGATCATGATTCAGATCTCCCTTATTCGACCGCGCGGGTGACGATTGCCACCACCCGCCAGTTCTTGGTCTTGGACAGCGGCGCAATCTCGGTCACGCGCACGACATCGCCTTCGTTGCAGGCGTTGTCGGCATCGTGGGCATGGAGCTTGGTCGAGCGCTTGATGTACTTGCCGTACAGCGCATGCTTGACCTGACGCTCCACCAGCACGGTGACGGTCTTGTCCATCTTATTGCTGACCACACGGCCTTCGACCGTGCGCAGTGTTTTGTTTTCGTTATTATCGCTCATCACGGCCATCCTTACTTCGTGCTGCCGAGCAGGTGCTTGACGCGAGCGATCTCGCGGCGCACCCGGCGGGTTTCGTGAGTCTTCGGCAGCTGCCCGGTGACCCGCTGCATGCGCAGAGCGAACTGCTCCTTGCGCAGATCGGTCAGATGGGCCTTCAGATCGTCGGCCGACTTCTCGCGGAGTTGTTTGATGTCCATCAGCGTACCGTCCGGGTCACGAAGGTGGTGGTCACCGAAAGCTTGGCAGCGGCCAGACGGAACGCCTCGCGCGCGATATCTTCGCCAACACCTTCGATTTCATAGATCATGCGACCGGGCTGGATCTGCGCGACCCAGTACTCGACGTTACCCTTGCCGGAGCCCATTCGCACTTCGATCGGCTTCTTGGTGATCGGCTTGTCCGGGAACACGCGGATCCACATCTTGCCGCCGCGCTTGACGTAGCGGCTGATCGAGCGGCGCGCCGCTTCGATCTGGCGCGCGGTCAGCTGACCGTGCGCGGTGGCTTTCAAGCCGTACTCGCCGAAGCTGACGGCGTTGCCGCTCCACGCCAGGCCATCGTTACGGCCCTTGTGCATCTTGCGGTATTTGGTTCGCTTAGGTTGCAACATTGCCGTTACCTCGCTTCACGGGCCGGACGCGACGGACGGTCGCCACGATCATTACGATCGTTGCGCGGGGAGTCGTCCTGCTTTTCCTGGCCAACCTGGGAGAAATCGAAGATCTCGCCATTGTTTATCGTCACCTGGACGCCAATGGTGCCGTAGGTCGTATTGGCTTCGGCGAAGCCATAGCCGATGTCGGCACGGAGCGTATGCAACGGCACACGGCCCTCGCGGTACCATTCGGAACGGGCGATTTCCGCACCGTTCAAGCGACCGGAAACGCTGACCTTAATCCCCAGGGCGCCCAGGCGCATCGCGTTACCGACCGAGCGCTTCATCGCGCGGCGGAACATGATGCGGCGCTCCAGCTGCTGCGCGATCGACTCGGCGACCAACTGCGCATCCAGCTCCGGCTTGCGCACTTCGGTCACGTTGATGTGGGCGGGAACGCCCATCATCTCGCTCACTTCCTTGCGTAACTTCTCGATGTCCTCGCCACGCTTGCCGATCACCACGCCCGGACGGGCGGTGTAGATCGTCACGCGCGCGGTCTTGGCCGGACGCTCGATCAAGATCTTGCTGATGCCAGCCTGCGCCAACTTCTTGCGCAGCATTTCACGCACCTTGAGGTCGGCTGCCAGGTACCCGGCAAACTCGCCTTTGTTGGCGTACCACTTAGAATTCCAGTCCTTGGAGATACCGAGGCGGATTCCGACCGGATTAACTTTATGACCCATCGTCTTTTCCTTTCCGCTTACTTGGCAGCGCCCACAACCACAGTGATGTGGCTGGTGCGTTTGAGGATGCGGGTACCGCGGCCTTTCGCCCGCGCCATGAAACGCTTCAGGCTCGGACCTTCATCAACCATGATGGTCTTGACCTTCAACTCGTCGACATCCGCGCCTTGATTATTCTCGGCATTGGCAATCGCCGACTCCACGACCTTCTTAATCAGGTGCGCGGCTTTTTTGTCCGAGAACTTCAGCAGGTTGACTGCCCGCTCGGCGGAAAGACCACGCACCTGGTCAGCGACCAGTCGGGCTTTCTGCGGGGAGATGCGCGCGGTGCGCAGGATTGCTTTCGCTTCCATCGTCATCTCTCCTTAGCGGCTCGACTTCTTGTCGCCACCGTGACCCTTGAAGGTCCGGGTGACGGCAAATTCGCCGAGTTTGTGGCCGACCATGTTCTCGTTGACCAGCACCGGAACGTGGTTCTTGCCGTTATGCACGGCGATGGTGAAACCCACCATTTCCGGCAGGATCATGGAACGCCGCGACCAAGTCTTGATCGGACGCTTGCTGCCGGCCGCGGCCTCCACCTTCTTGATGAGGTGGTGATCGACGAACGGGCCCTTCTTGAGTGAACGTGCCATGGTCGATTAGCCCCTACGATCGCGGACGATGAATTGTTCGGTGCGCTTGTTATGGCGCGTCTTGTAACCCTTGGTCGGCACACCCCACGGGGTAACCGGATGCGGATTACCCTGACCGGCTTTCGCTTCGCCACCACCGTGCGGGTGATCGACCGGGTTCATGGCCGCACCGCGCACGGTCGGGCGCACGCCGCGCCAACGCTTGGCGCCAGCCTTGCCCAGCTTCTCGAGATTGTGCTCGTCGTTGCCGACTTCGCCGATGGTCGCACGGCACTCGGACGGCACCTTGCGCATTTCGCCGGAACGCAGGCGCAGGGTGGCATAGATGCCTTCGCGCGCGACCAACTGCACCGCCGCACCGGCGGCACGTGCAATCTGCGCGCCCTTGCCTGGCTTCAACTCGATGCCATGCACCGTCGTACCGACCGGAATATTGCGCAATGGCAGGGTGTTGCCGGTCTTGATCGGCGCATCGGAACCGGCGATCACCTGATCGCCAGCCTTCAAGCCCTTCGGGGCGATGATGTAGCGACGCTCGCCATCGGCGTAGCACAGCAGGGCGATATGGGCGGTGCGGTTGGGATCGTATTCGATCCGCTCCACACGCGCCGGGATACCTTCCTTGTTGCGCTTGAAGTCGATGATGCGGTAGTGCTGCTTGTGACCACCACCCACGTGACGGGTAGTGATGCGGCCGTGGTGGTTACGACCACCGGACTTGCTCTGCTTTTCCACCAGTGCAGCGTGCGGGGCGCCTTTGTGCAGATCGGGCGTGACCACACGCACGGCCGAACGACGGCCTGCGGAGGTGGGTTTGAATTTCATCAATGGCATGGGATGTACCTCAGGCCTTGGCCGTTACGTCGATGGACTGGCCTTCGGCCAGACGCACGTACGCCTTGCGCCAATCGCCGCGGCGACCGCTGCGCGAACGGAAGGACTTATTCTTGCCCTTGACGTTCAACACGTTGACCGACTCGACCTTGACGTCGAACAGCTGCTCGACCGCAGCCTTGACATCGGCCTTGGTGGCTTCGCTCGAGATCTCGAAGACGTATTGATTGGAGAGTTCCTGCAGGCGCGCGGTCTTTTCCGAGACACGCGGGGCACGCAGCACGCTGAAGATTTTTTCGTTGCTGCTCATGCCAGCCACTCCTCGACCTTCTTGACCGCATCGGCGGTGATCACGACCGTATCGGCCCCGACCAGCGACACCGGATCCAGGCCCTGCACGTCGCGCACTTCCACATAAGGGATGTTGCGAGCGGACAGGTACAGATGCTCGGACGCCTCTTCGGTCACGATCAGTGGGCGCTTGCCCACGTCCAGACCCTTCAGCTTCTCGATCAGACCCTTGGTCTTGCTGGCTTCGAGATCGAACGCGTCGACAACCTTGAGACGGCCCTGACGATTGAGTTCCGAGAAGATCGCGCAGATCGCCGCACGGTACATTTTGCGGTTCACTTTCTGCTCGAAGCTGCGCGGCTTGGCCGCAAAGGTCACGCCGCCACCGACGAAGATCGGAGCGGTCAGCGCGCCGTGGCGAGCGCCACCCCCCTTCTGCTTCTTCGACTTCTTGGTGGTGCCGTTAACTTCCGAACGTGTCTTCTGCGCCTTGGTGCCGGCGCGACCGGCGTTGCGATAAGCAACGACGACCTGGTGCACCAGATCCTCGCTGAAATCGCGACCGAACACGGCGTCGGAAACCGAGACCTTGTTATTGCTACCCGTGATAACGAGTTCCATCGTCATCTCTCCTTATGCCTTGCTAGCCGGACGCACGATCACGTCGCCACCGGCAGCGCCAGGCACCGCGCCGCGAATGGCGATCAGGCCACGCTCGACGTCGACCTTGACCACTTCCAGATTCTGCGTGCTCTGCTGCACCGCGCCCATGTGCCCGGACATCTTCTTGCCCAGGAAAACGCGACCTGGGGTCTGGCGCTGACCCAGCGACCCGCCCACGCGATGCGACAGCGAGTTACCGTGGGTGGCATCGCCCATGCGGAAGTTATGCCGCTTGATGGTGCCCTGGAAGCCCTTACCCTTGGTAACACCCTGGACGTCGACCTTCTGGCCGACCGCGAAGATGTCCACCTTGATCTCGCCGCCGATGGCGAAGTCGCCCAGCTGCGCGTCTTCGACGCGGAATTCCCACAGGCCGCGACCCGCTTCCACCTTCGCCTTGGCAAAGTGGCCAGCCGCCGGCTTGTTGACCAGCGCGACACGACGGGTGCCCACAGTGATCTGCACAGCGCTGTAGCCGTCGTTCTCGACCGTCTTGAGCTGGGTGATACGGTTCGGGGTCGCTTCGATCAGGGTCACCGGAATGGAGCGGCCATCTTCGGTGAAGACGCGGCTCATGCCGGCCTTGCGGCCCACGAAGCCCAACGAATATTTCTTCGTCATGGTCGCAGCCCTCAGGTCAACTTGATCTGGACATCGACGCCAGCCGCGAGTTCGAGCTTCATCAGCGCGTCCACGGTCTTGTCGTTGGGGTCGACGATGTCGAGCACGCGCTTGTGCGTGCGGGTCTCGTACTGGTCGCGCGCGTCTTTATCGACGTGCGGAGAAACGAGGATGGTGTAGCGTTCGATCTTGGTCGGCAACGGGATCGGGCCACGCACTTGCGCGCCGGTCCGCTTGGCCGTCTCAACGATCTCGCTGGCCGAACGGTCGATCAAACGATGATCGAACGCCTTCAACCGAATCCGGATCTTTTGGTCCGCCATGACGGTGGTTCCTTCGTTAAAAGAGCGACGGGCAAGGCCTCTGGGATACCTGCCCCGGTGATGTCCTGATGTCGTATGCGTCAAGTCTTCCGACTCGGCGAGGGCACTCCTGCACCCCAAAAACTGAGGCAGACCAGTCGACCCGGCCTGCCTAGAACGGAAAAGTATAATGCGATGCTAGAGCAACGTCAACAACCTAAGGTTGTGCGCCCTCAATGCAACGCGACCTTCCCGGTCTTGCGAACACGAGCGACTTCCTGCCCCTCTTTTCGCTGTCTTGTCGGCGCCCTACCCAGGAACGCCGAGCCGCGCATTATAGGGGGGGTTTGACCTGATCGCAACACTTCTGTGGCGAGAAATTTAGACCGGTGCATGGCATGACCACGAACGACAAAGGGCCGACTTGCGCCGGCCCTTTGCGTTCGCGGCGACATCTGTCGCCGGCTATCTCTACCGCATCCCGCAGCCCAGGCTGCCGGAGGGCATTACTTGATGATCTTGGCCACCACGCCGGCGCCGACCGTCCGGCCGCCTTCGCGGATCGCGAAACGCAGGCCTTCGTCCATCGCCACCGGATTGATCAGCGTCACCGTCATCTTGACGTTGTC
>NZ_MDCB01000009.1 GCF_002939705.1 Xanthomonas albilineans
TCCCTTTTTCGCCCCGACGTTTCCGTCGAAGTAAGCCGCCCATCATAGCGGACTTTTTCTTGCCGTCAACACCTCCGTTCGAGGTTGCTGACGCCGCTTCAGCCTAACCCCACGCAGGGCTTCCTCTGAAGCGAGCCGATCATCATAGCGGCTTTTTCCACACCGTCAATCCCTCTTAGTGAGGGTCCGACGTCACCCGCCTAGCTCTGCCACACCGAAGCCAGGCAGTTGCGAAGCGGGCCGCGCAGTCTAACGGGACGAGCAAAAAGGTCAACATTTTTCTGACAACCACGCACACACTGTATCCTGACGTTCAATCAATCCAATGCGCCATACCGACGACGCAAAGCGCTGCGCCTGTGGCACGCGATGCGGGCTTGGTGAAAGCGCTCATGCTCTTCCGCAAGGCCCCGCATGTCTGCTCCTGCCGTACGCGACGCTTGGCGCGACGCCTCTCTCTCCGCGCTGATCGCCGGCTTCGTCACGGTATTGGTCGGCTTTACCAGTTCAGCAGCGATCGTGTTCGAGGCCGCGCGTACTGTCGGCGCCTCGCAGGCGCAGATCGCCTCTTGGATGTTGGCGCTGGGGTTCGGCATTGCGGTGACCTGCATCGGGTTGTCGCTGCGCTACCGAATGCCGGTGGTGACCGCATGGTGTACGCCAGGCGCGGCGTTGCTCATTGGCAGCGGCGGCGGGTTGCCGTTGTCCGATGCGATTGGCGGCTTCGTGCTGGCAGCAGCACTGACGGCGGTGGCCGGATTTTCCGGATTGTTCGAACGGGCGCTGCGACGGATTCCACTGTCGCTGGCCTCGGCGATGTTGGCCGGCGTGCTGCTACGGTTCGGGCTGGATGTGTTCGTGGCCATGCAGCATCAACTCGGCATGGCGCTGACGATGTTCGCGGTATATCTGCTCGGACGCCGCGCGTTCCCACGCTATGCGGTGATCGCGACGCTGCTGGCCGGCATCGCGTTCGCCGCCGTTAATGGCGCACTGCACCTGGAGGCGGTGCAGTTGCGTCTGACGCGGCCGGCACTGGTGTGGCCGACGCTGTCCTGGCAGGCGCTGTTCGGTATCGCATTGCCGCTTTTCGTGGTGACGATGACCTCGCAGAACCTGCCGGGAGTGGCGGCGATTCGCGCATCCGGTTACGCCGTGCCGATCTCGCCGACGCTGGGCTGGATCGGCGTGATCAATGTACTGCTGGCGCCGTTCGGCGCCTTTGCGATGAATCTTGCGGCGATCACCGCGTCCATCTGTCTGGGCCGCGAGGCACAGGAGGATCCGCAGCGGCGCTACATGGCCGCCGTGGCCGCTGGGCTGTTCTATTTGCTGATCGGCGTCTTCGGCGCCACGGTCGCGGCGCTGTTCGCCGCGCTTCCCAGAGAGTTGGTCATGGCCATCGCCGGCATCGCGCTGCTGGGCACCATCGGCAATAGTCTGGCGTCGGCACTGAAGGAGGAGCGCGAACGCGAGCCAGCGCTGATCGCATTCCTGGTCACCGCATCCGGGCTGTCGTTATTCGGCATCGGCGCGGCGTTGTGGGGGCTGCTGGCCGGAGCAGGGTCAATGGCGCTGTGGCGACATAAGCGCTGAGCATGCGCCAACGCTTGCGACTCAGCGCGGGTCGCGCAGTTGCAGCAGCCAATGCGTGGGGATTCCGGAGGGATTGGGCAGCGGTTCGAAATCGAACTGGCGATGCACCGCGACGGCGCCATCCACGCGCAACGGCAAGGTGACATAGGCCGCACGTCCCTGCCGCAACAAGGTGGCGATGCGTTGCGTTTCCTCTGGCACGGCATCGCTGGCATAGAGCCGATCCAGCGCGCAGCCAATCAGTTCGGCGACCTCGCGCTGGTACAGCGAAGCGAAGGCATCGTTGACGAACACCAGACAACTGGGCTGTTGTTCGCTGCCACGTTCGACGATCGCCACCGGCTCGCGCAAGCGCGACAGCGAGGCTTCCAGCAACACGAAATCCTGCTGGAACCGCTTGCGCTCCATCAGTTCGATCAACACCCGCAAGCTGCGCGCCGATTCCAGGCTCAGTGGCGACCAGGGCTGTGCACGACCGCGCACGGTTTCCTGCCAGAGGTCGAAACTCTTGCGTGGCGACAGGCGCGAGTCGGGGATGTCCTGCAATTTGGCCAACTGGGGGTTACCGGCCCAGTTGACCGTGCGCACCTGCTCGCGGCGGGTCCATAGCAAGGCGCTGCGCGACTGCGGCATCAACGGCACGAAGATGAAACCGGCCGCGAGCGGGGCCAGATCAGCCAGCGCCGGAAAGGTCTGGCCGATCTGATCTGTGTGTAGCGCGCCGACGGCATCGTGGCGCAAGGCTTCATGGTGGGTATCCTCGATCTGTTCGCGGATGCGCGCCAGATCCTCGATCGCCGGCATCATGCCGTGGCGGGTAACGTGATCCCCGTGGAAAACCGCCACGCCATCGGCATCCACCACGTCGAGCAGGTCCGAGGCCATCTCATCGAGCATGCTGGCGGTCAGCATCTCGGCGTCGTTGAAGTTGGTAATCAGTTTTTCCCGCAAGGTCAGCAGCATCGACTCGGTGCGCGCACGCGCCACTGCGGTCAGCGCACCGATCCGACCGGCCAGCGCGCGGCTGACCGCATCGGCGACGTCGCGCATCTCGTGATTGCAGAAATACGGGCGATAGTGATGGCAAGCCACCAGCCCCCATAGCGCATCGTTGACCACGATCGAGGTGACCAAGGTGGCGGTGACGCCCATGTTGGCCAGGTATTCCAGATGCACCGGCGAGACACTGCGCAGGCTCACGTCGCTCAGGTCCAGCGGCGCGTGCAAACGCGGGTGCAAGGTAGGCTGGATCGGCGACGGCATATAGCCGACGTCGACGATCTGGCGCACGCGGTTGCGCAGATACAGCGCACGCGCCTGGGCTGGGATATCGGTGGCCGGGTAGTGCAGGCCGAGGTACGGCTCCAGCTCCGCCGCACGCGCCTCGGCAACGACATCGCCATTCCACTCTTCATCGAAGCGGTAGATCATCACCCTGTCGTAGCCGATCAGCGCACGCAGGCTCTTGGCGGCGCGCTGGCAGGCATCTTCGATGTTGGTGTCGGACTCGAGCCGCCGCAGCACCGGCAACGCCTCGCGCAAGGTGGCATCGGCCAGCGGCGCATCGCGCAGTTCCAGTTCCAGCAGCCATTGCTCTGGATACAGATGCCAGGCGCCAACCCAGCGTTGTGCCGACATCGCGGTGTCGTGCCGAAAGGCGATGTCGACATACGCGAGGTGACTGGGCTCGGTCGCGTCAGGCAGCAACCGCGTACGCGGATCCTCAACCGCGAGAATGCTGTCGTAGCGCTGCCTCAGTAGTTCCTCCAGCGGCTGGCCGAATAGATCGGCGGCAGTGGCGCTGGCCTGCACGATGCAACCATCGCTGGGTTCGATCACCAACAACACGCCATACGGCTGCACCGACCCGGGGATATGGATCGGCTCACGCGCACACGCGTCCATATCCAGAGGCGCGATGGAATCACTCATGCGGCAGTCTCCAGGGCAAGATGGGTATGGAAATGCGCGAACATGGTCCGCGCGCCGTCGATCGCGGCCTGTCGCCGTGCCGGGGTGGTCAGGGCCTGTTCGAGGCGCTGCTGAAAATGTCGCCAAGCATCCGGATCGGCGTTGCCCAGTTCGAAATAGCGCAACGCCGATGCGGATTCGGCCAGACGCGCGCGCAATTGCCGGGCAATCACTCGCCCCCCCAGCCGCGAGCCCTCGACGACATAAAGCATGCCCCAGCCGCTACCGGCAGCATGCGCGGGTGGTGCCGGCAGTAACGCCGGCGGTGGCACCTGCAATACAAGCAGATCCTGGACCAACAGTGGAATGCGCGGCTGGTAGCGCCATCGAGCATCGCCGCAATCGCGCAGCCAGGCCGCCTCGCGCTGCTCCCAACCGGCCAACACGGCATGGTGGCGACGCAACAGCTGCGCGTAATCGCACAACGACAAGGTGCCACTCATCAAAGCTCGCATCGTCGGCAAGCGTTCGACGGCCTCGTGCTGCGATGCGGTGGCCTCGCGCAGCAAACGCGATGCGGTAAACGGCAGGACGGTTCCATCGGGAGGCGGCATCATGGAGGCGGCTGGCAGCAGCAGCACGATTGGCCGCGATGAAGAGAACACACAGCGTAGCAACGCCGATGGCACGCTGCCAGACAGGCAAGGCGTGGCCGCCGACACAAGCTGAGCGGTTCATGCCATGCGCGATATGCGAACGGTTATAAGACCACTATAAGACCACCCACGGGCGGCGTAAGACACACCGCAGACACCGACCAGCACCCGCCGCCTCAGAGTGGCGCGACCGCGATTGTCTGCTGCAGCACGTGGCGGGCGCCCGGTGCCAGTTCGATCACCTCCGGTCCGGCGTTGGCCGGCTCCAGGCACACGAACTGGCGCCAGTGGGATCCCACGTCGACCATCGCGTGGGCCCCGGCTTCGCCCGGATTCCACGCCACCAGGGTGCGGCTGCCGCTGGTAGCGAGATGAATCCGACGCTGCAGGCCCGGATCGAGCAGGGTGTAGCGGCCGCCGGCATCGATGTAGATGCGGTCGCTACGGCCTGGATCGCGCGGATCCTGCAAGGTCCAATCGCCCTGCTGCCGATGCATGCTGGCGTAGCCGTCGAACTTGTCCAGGTAGTCGAGCCCGTCCAAGCCCTGCACTCGCACCTGGGTGGCGTCGGCGACCCGAAAATAATTGTGCAGGGCTTGGGTGATGCGTGCCGTGACACTGCCGATGTTGTCGGTAATGAGGTGCTGCTCCAACGTGGCGCCGATGCGCAGGTGCAGACGCAAGCGCAATGACAGCGCGTCGACGTCTAGCGGTACCAAGGTCAAGACCAGGCTACCGTCGACCTCTCGCTGCGCCTCCTGCCACTGCCACTGCACCGTGCGCACGACACCGTGCGCGGGTACGGCGTCGGTCTGACCTTGGCGACCGAAATACGGCCAGCACACCGGCGTGCCACCGCGGATCGGGGTCGGCGTCGGCTGCGCACTCGGCGACAACCACAGGACATCGGTGCCGCCCTTGGGTACGAACGAAAGAACCTGACCGCCGAACAGGCTGATCGCAGCGGTGGACTGCGCCGTGTCCACCAGCAACGAAGGATAGCCGTGGAAATCGCCTACGCTCAAACCGGGGACGTCGGACATGGGCTACATGCTCCGTGGCGCGCTGATGTGGACATAACCATGCTAGCGAACGGGCGACGGAGCGCCGTGGTCGCTTTGCCGACGGATGGCGATGACGCATGTGCGGGTGCGGGTGCGGGTGCGGAAGGCACTTTGGCAGGCGTCGCGGGTGCCTCACGGCGCAACGCGTCGAGGATGCGCTGCCCGGCGCGGCCATCGACCGGCTGCAAGCCCAACCGATGCTGCTCAGCCTGGATGGCACGGCGGGTGGCGGTGCCGATCATGCCATCGGCCTGGCCGATCGCATACCCGCGCGCCAATAGCAAGGTCTGTAGTTCGCGCCGCTCCGCGCGGCCCAGTCCGGGATCGTCGGTCGGCCAGGCGGCGACCAGCCCGGGCTTGCCGCGCAGGCGGTCGGACAACAACGCAATGGCCAGCGCATAACTTTCAGCGGCGTTGTAGGCATAGATGGCGTCGTAGTTACGGAACACCAGAAATGCGGGACCATCCACGCCGGCCGGCAGCAGCAGCGCGGCCGGGGTCTGCGTCGCCAGCGCAGGGAGGGCGCGGCCATCGGCGGCAGTCAGCCCGCGCGCGCGCCAGTCCGCCAGCGGCCGGCGTTGCGTGCGCCCGGCGAGTGCCGAATCGAAACCGTCCGGCAACTTCACCTCCAGCCCCCACGGCTGTCCGCTCTGCCAACCGGACAGCTTGAGGTAGTGCGCGGTCGAGGCCAGTGCGTCGGGAAGACTGGCGACCAGGTCGCGGCGACCATCGCCATCGCCGTCCACCGCGATACGCGCGTAGGTGCTGGGCATGAACTGGGTATGGCCGAAAGCGCCTGCCCAGGAGCCGGTCAGCCCTTCGGGCTTTAGATCGCCGGCTTGCAGCAGCTTCAACAACGCGAACAGTTCGCCGCGAAAGAACGGCTGACGGCGGCCGTTGCACGCCAAGGTCAACAGCGACACCAACAATGGACGTTTGCCCGTGCTGCAACCGTAATCGCTCTCCACGCCCCACACCGCGACCACCGTCTGCGCATCCACGCCGTATTGCTGCGCCACGTGCGCGAGCAGATCGCGGTGGGCGCTCAACATCCCACGACCATCGTCGATGCGTTGGGTATCGACCAAGCCGGCCAGATAATCCCAGATCGGCGTGGTGAACTCGGGTTGCGCATCAAGGAGCGGTAACACGCTCATGTCCGGTTGCAGGCCGGCGGTGAAGCGATCGAAAGCCGCTGCTGTCACCCCATTTTTGCCGGCGGCGGTGCGCAGGCCCGCGACGCAGGTGGCGAAGGTCGGGTCCACTGCCGATGCACTGGCGGACGCGGCGGACGGGGTTTGCGCGATGGCGCACGGCACCACGCACAGCAAGGCCCAAGCGAAACGCAGCATCGAAACTTCCTCGCCGACAACAGGCCGCACATCATAAACAACCGCATCGCACACGCCACTCACCCGGCGACGGCGACGCGACGCTCAATCCAGCGCATCAAGGTAGTACCAGCACCCGTCCTCGCGCACGAAGCGGCTGTGTTCGGTCATGCGCACCGCGCTGCCGCCGCCGATGCGATAGCGCGCCAGAAACGCGACCTCGGCACGCGCCTCGCCGGTGTTCACGACCCGCTGCACGGTAAGGCCGAGCCAAACGGTGCGCGGATCGATGTCCACCTGCGCCGGGCGCGTGGACGAATACCAACTGGCGCGCAGGTAATCGGCATCGCCGCGCACATACGCACTGTAGCGCGCGCGCATCAGCGACTCGGCATCCGGCGCGGCAGCACCCGCATGGTAGAGCCCGCAGCACTGCGCGTAATCGCGCGGGCGGCCGCAGGGACAGGGATCGGCAAGACGCGGGGCGGACCGGGACATCCGCAGATTGTGCCGGCTGCCGCGACGCGCTGCACGCGGCGAGCGCCATGGCGGCCGACCACGGCTATGCTGGCCGCCCCTTTGCACGGAGCCTTCGCGTGCTGGAATCGATTCCCACCGAACTACCGTGGCTGCTATGCATCGCTTTCAGCGCGGGACTGGTGGACGCGGCGGTGGGCGGTGGCGGCTTGATCCAGTTGCCGGGGCTGTTCGCGACCCTGCCACAGCAAGCCCCCGCCCTGCTGTTGGGGACCAACAAGTTCAGTTCGATGGCCGGCACCGGCGCGGCCACCTGGCGCTACACACGCCATGTGCGCTTGCCATGGCGACCAGTGCTGTATGCGACAGCGGCGGCGTTCGCGTTCTCTTTCCTCGGTGCCACTGCGGTCAGCCTGTTGCCGAAACAGGCCGTGCGACCGCTGATCCTGGTGCTGCTGATCGCGATGCTGGGATACACGCTGCTCAAGAAGGACTTCGGCGCCTTGCACCGGCCACGCCACATCGGTCGCCGCGAACTGGTGATCGCGCTGACGATGGGCGCGGCGATCGGTTTCTACGACGGTTTCTTCGGCCCGGGTACCGGCAGCTTCCTGATCTTCCTGTTCATCCGTTTCTTCGGCCTGGATTTCCTGCGCGCCTCGGCCGCAGCGAAGGTGGTCAATCTGGCGACCAACCTGGCCGCGCTGTGCTTCTTCTTACCCAGCGGGCAAGTGCTGCTGGCCGCGGCGCTACCGATGGCGGCGGCCAACGTGGCCGGCGCGATGACCGGCACGCGGCTGGCGCTGCGCGGCGGCACACCCCTGATCCGGCGATTGTTCCTGGTGTTGGTGGTGGTGCTGATCGGCAAGATGGGCTGGGATGTGCTGCACTAAGAGTGGCTAACAAAACGTCGCGAGTCTGTGTCGGATGGGCGTTGACAGCGCGCAGGAAACGCAATCTACAGGCAGTACATAAGGATTCCGAGCACTACCCGCGCCCGTCCGACAGAGACGCCGTAGTTTGGCCAGCTACTCTAAGGCACGCCGGTTCGGCGCACGCCTACGCGTTTTACTCGCCCAGCGCGGCACGGATGCGGGGCCACGCGTAGTTCCAGGCAATGCGCTCCTGCTCCAGGCGCGGCGCGGGACCGAAGCGACCGCTGCGCAGGCCGGTGTACAAGGTTTGCTCCGCCGCGCTCAGTGCGTCCAGCCGCTGCGCGCGATGCTGGCGGCGCTCGTGTCCCCACAGGTTGGACGGCGTATCACGCAACGTGGTTTCGTCCATCAGCAACGCGACCGTCTGCGGCGCGTGCCGGCGCAGGCGATGCAGGATCGCCAAGCCATGCGTGTCGATGTCGCCCCAGTAGTACAGCGGCAATGGTCGCAACCACTCGATGGCGCGCACGTAGTCCACGGCATAACCGCGCGCCATCAGCACCAGCGTGCCGGGCAGGTCCTCGCAAGCCAGGCCAGTCTCGCGGTTCTCCACGATCAACACCTGGCGTACCGGCAGTTGCAACGCGGCGACCTGGGCAATCGGCGCGTGCACGTCCTCCAGGCCGCCGAGCCGCGCGCGCAGTGCCGGATCGAGCAGGCGCAGGCGCACCCGGTCGGGTGCGCGGCGCAGTCCGGACAGACTGTCGAAGCTGCGCTGTTCGGCAATGCCACGCAGCCCGGCCAGCCAATCGGCGATAACTCCGCGGCGCGGCTCGATCCATTTACTGTCGATGCCGGCAATCGGCAACTGGCGCAGGAACAGGCCGTTGTCGGGATGTGCATGCAGCCAATCGACGACCGCGATCAAACGCGCGAAATCGCCCTCCGGCGCATCGGCGAGCAGATCGAACTGCCGGTGCACGCGCGCGGCAAGTCCCGTCGTCTGCGGCCAGCGTTGGGCCAGCACCGCGCAGCGCTGGCGCGCCTGCTGCCAACGCGCTCCTTCGCCGAGCGCGCTGGCGGCCTCGCTGGCATCGGCATGCCAAACCTGCGGCAAACGTTGCAGGCCCAGTTGCGACCATTTCACCTCGCCCCACTCCACCCGCCCCGGCAAGGCCGTGCCGCGCCATGCCTGCAGCCATTGCCCGAACGCGGCGAACCCAGCACTGGCCTGCGCCTGGGTCGGCACCCGTAACGCGATCGGCGCCGGGGTGGCGGCATCTATCAGCCAGGCACCACGGTGCAACCGCCACTGCGAGCGCAAGGCCGCCAGCGCGGCATCGGGAAGCAACATCGGCGCGGCGCGCGTCATCCGGATCAGGTCTTAGGTGATGCGTCAGCGGTGACGCGCCGGCGCGACGTGCTGCCCGTCGGCGCAGCGATTTCGACCAGCTCAGCCGCAGTCGGGTCTGCAGTGCGCGCACGTTCGGGCAGCTTCAATCGCTTGGCATCCTCGTCGTATTCGATCAGCAACACACCCGAATCATGACGGCCACTGATCTCCACGAAGCAGGCACCACCGATGAACGGTTCCAGCGTCATCACCGATTTCAACGGCGTGGCCACCACCATCTGGAAGCCGAAGTTCGCGAAGATATTCATCGCCAGCGCGGTGAATTCGTTGTCGGCCTTGTCGAACGCTTCGTCCAGCACCACTGCACAATAACGCGGCAGTTCGCCGTCCTCGCCGCCGAGCTGGTAGCGCAACGCCGCGGCCAAGCAGGTGGTGGCCAGCTTCTGCCGCTGGCCGCCGGATTTGCCGGCGCCGCTGCGATAAATCTCCACCTGCTGGCGGGTGGCGGCATCCAGTTCCACGCCGACGAACTCCACGTGCAGGCGCACGTCCAGCACCAGTTCCCGCCAGCGCTTGTCTTCGCCCTCCTGCGAACCGAGCCGGCGTACCAGCGCGCGCAGCACGGCGAACTGCTGCTCGGCCAGTGCGCGCTGTTCGGTCTGGTGATGACCGAGCACCTCGCGCAGGCATTGCTGGAATTCGATCACCTCGGGCAAACGGCGCTCGCTCAATTCGATGGTCAGCAAAGTGCCGCGATTGAACGGCACCTGTTCGAGACTGGCGTTGACTTCGTCCAGGCGCTGAGCGATAGACTTGCGCGCCTCGGCGGCATGCCGTTGCAACGCCAGCAAATTGTTTTTGCTTTGACTCTGCAACAGATCGAAGAAGCGCGCTTCGTGTTGCGGCAGACCATCGCGTTCCAGGCGCTGCAAGCGGGCGAGGAAGTCGTCGGCGCCGGAGAGGCTGACGCTGAAATCGCCACTGTCTTCCGGCCACTGCTGGCAGTAGCGGCGAAAGCAGCCTAGCAGCAACTGCTCCAACCGATGGTGTTCCTGCTGGCTGGTGCCGAGCTGGGCTTCGATACCGCGTTCCAGATTGCGGAACAGATCGGCCAGGTTGTCCAGGCTCAACGTGCCGAGCACCTCCAGGCGCTCGCCGAGGCCCTGGCGTTGCAGCGGCGTGAGGACGCGCGCGTCGGCATCGGCACATTCCAGGCGCTGCTTTTCCAGGCGCGCGCGCTCCTTGCCGAGCACCACCCGCTCGCTGCGGACATCTTGATAGGTGCGGTCGGCATGTTGGATGTCGGCGCGTGCGCGGTCGATCGCCTCGGCCAGGGCGCGCAGGTTGGCGTCGCCTTCGCGCAACTGGCGCAGCGCCTGCGCGATGTCGTCCAGTCGCTGCAAGGGCGCGGCCACATCGATCTCGTCCCAGCCCAGATTGGCCAGGGTGTGCTGCGCCAGACGCTGCATGCCCGCGCGTTCGCGGCGGGCGCGCAACGCCACCACGTCGACATCGCAGGCGGCGATGCGCGCGGCCAGTTCCTGGCCCTCGCGCTCGAACAAGGCCCGTTTGTCGCGGTTATCGAAGCCCAACAGCCAGCGCCGGCGGTCACCGATGGCATGGCGGTCGTCCTTTTCGTAACGCTCACCAGGATGTTTGATCTGGCCTTCGCGGGTCATGGCACGTTCGGCCTGCCGCAACGCCTTGGCGCTGTCCACGCAGTCGTAGTCAAAACGCTTGCCCAGTTCGCGGCGCAGCCAGCCAGCGAAAGCATGTTCGCGCAGTTCCAGCTTGTGCAGCAGCGACACCGACCCAGGCGCGCTGGCAGAGGACAGCGCCTGCGCGTTGTCGCGTACCCGGTAATAGACCAGGCGAATCCCCAAGTGCGTGCGGTTGACCCAATCGGCCACGTCCGCGTAGTGGCGCTCGTCCACCAACAACGATTGCGCGAAACCATGCAATACGCGCTCGATAGCACCGCGCCAGACGGCTTGGTCGGCACGTACCTGGATCAACTCGCCAACGAACGGCAGCGCCGCCTCCGGCACGCCGGTGTCGGCGCTCAGCCGCGCGCGCAGCGCCTGCATCGGTGCTGGAATGTTGGAGGGATTGCGCGTGAGCGTTTCGATTTCGGCGCGCACCTCGGCGAAGCGTTTTTCGTCCTCGGCCTTGCCGGCCATGCGCTGGAGGATCGCCTCGTCCAGTTCGGCGGCCGCACGCTGTCCATCCTCCAGCGCCGCGCGCGCCTGCGCGGCCTGCGCGGCGAAACCATGCGCACTGCCGGCCAACGCCTGCTCCAGCACACGACAGGCCTGTTCGGCGTGGGTCCGCTTGGCCGCGCGGCGGTCGCGCTCGGCCTCCACCTGGGCGTGTTCGCGCTCCAGCGCATCGATGCGTTCGCCACCTTGTGCGCGCCGCTGCGCTTCCAGATCGTCGAGGCGACGCTGGTGGTTCTCCAATGCGGCACGCCGCTGGCCTTCTTCGCCGGCCAGCCCACGATCCTGGGTGTCCAGCGCTTGCAACCGCGCATCCAGCAAGGCCAGGCGGCGCTGCTCGCGATAGGGATCCAAGCCGAGCTTGAGTTCCTCCAGCTCGCTGCGCTGACGGCGCAAGACCATCAACTCGGCATGATAGTCGCGCGCCGGGGCCAGGGTTTCGACTTGGCAGCGCGCGGTCACCACTGCCTGATGCGCGCCATCCAACTCGGCGAAATCGCCAAGCAGCCGTTCGGCGGCATCGAAGGTCTTGGGCTCTTCGAGCATGAAACCGCGCAGGAAGGCATTGAGATCGCCCAGGTTCTTCGCCGACTGGGTCTTGTGCAGCAAGCGCAGCGCCGTTTCGTTACCGATGCCAAGCTGGTGACGGAAACACTCGGCATAGCCGGCGAAGCTGTCGAAGTGATGCACGTCGGACAGGCGCTGCTTGAGCTTGCGCAGATCCAGGTCGAAGCCGGCCAGATCGGTGGCGATATCGAACGCGCGCTCGGCCACCATGTAGTGCTTGCGCACATCGCCGGCCGCAGCGCCGCTACCGGCGATCCAGAACAACCGCACCAGGCTGACCACGCGCTCTTCGCCGTCACGGTATTCCAGCACCAGCGCGGTCCAGGTGGCGCCCTTGCGTAGGTATTGGGTGGCGATTTCGCCGGAAGCGCTGTCTTGCTGGTCGGCCCAGGCACCGCGCACGTAGGACACCAGATTGCGGTCGCGGCCGCTGCGTTCGGCCTCGCGTGCGGCGGCGTTGAAATCGACGATGTTCGGCGGCGTCAGCAATGCCGACATCGCGTCCAGCAAGGTGGATTTACCAGAACCGGAACGGCCGACGAACAAGAAACCGCGCGCAGCGATCGGCACCTCGGTCAGGCCAGAAAACGTGCCCCAGTTATAGACCTGCAGGCGCCGCATACGGAACTGTTGCAGACGCGGATCGGGCAGATCGCCGGCAAACAAGCTGGAAGACGCGGAAGATTTCATCGGCACAGCCTAGAGCGTGTATGCACGTCGAATGGGTTGCGTTGGTGGTCAGCGGTGCGATGGTGGTGGTGCATGGTATCGCTAGCCGTCACCAGACACATCTGCGGCCGCATCATTGTTTTCCACGGATTCCGGCGCCTCACGTAGTTCGCGGTAGACCTGGGCCAATGCGGCCACATCCTCGGCGGAGAACAATAATTTGAGCGCTGGTGAGACTTCGCAACGCTCTTCTTCGCCACGCAAGCGGGTCAAGACGTGGTTGTCCTTCATTTTTTGCACAGCATTGCCGACACGACGCAGGAAACCGGCACGGTCGGTCGACAGGTTCTTTTCGTACACCGCCAACGCGTCGCTCAACTGTGCTTCCTCCACCACCGCGCGGACCCCGCGCGCATCGGCTTCGGCCAATTGTTGGCGCAGGTGCAGCAGCAACACCGAATCGATGAAGGTCAGCGGCGCCGAGCGCAGCAGCACCGGTGTTTCCAGTTCGCCGGTGTCGGCCTGACGGGTGAACGCGATACCGGCTTCGCGGTCCAGCACCAACTCCAGGAACAACTCCGACAGCACGCTGCGGATCGCCGCTTCGTTGCGCAACAACGCCGGCCATAGCTTGCTGTGCCGCTGCGCGTCCACGCTCGGGCCGCTGAGCAACTGGCACAGCGCACGACGCGCGTCCAGCGGCAAGCCACCACTGTCGCCTGCGAATAATCCGCTACCGGTATCTGCGGCGGTCGCGGTGTCGGTATCGCATGTCGGATCAGGCGCATCGGCATGATCATGCCAATTCATGGCGTTTCTCCTGAGTGAACCACACCAGCGGAATGCGCGCGCTGCGCCACTGGCCATCGCCGCCGCGCCAGTGCGCGCGTTCGTGCTGTTCGGCAAGGACAACGCCATGGCGCGTACCCAGCGACAAATAGCCGATCACGCTACCCAAGCCCTGGTTAGCCTCGCGCTGCGCCAGCACCTGAGCGATGGACAACTGCCGATGCACGGCAAGCAACTCGAACAAATCGCGGCGCAGACGGCGGAAATCGATCTCCGATTGCGCCACCAAGTCGCCAACGCTGTCTAAGGAGATCGCCGCCGCTTCGTTGCGCTGGATGCTGCCGTCGATCTGTTGCTGACGCGGATCGTGCAGGCGCCACTGCGCCAGCGAGCGCAAGCGGCTGCTGGTCAATTTCAGATCGCGACCGATGCTGCGCTGCGCGGGAATGCGATCGCGCAGGGCCAGCGCTTCGGCCTGCGCCTGCTTGAGCAACTGATTGAGCCGGCGTTGTTCGAGATAGCCACGGCTCTGCACGAAGCCGCGCAGACTGCGCGCGAAATGCTGCATCACATCGTGGATCTGACCGCCGCGCTCGAGCATGGTGGCGGTCAGCCCACGCAGGAAGCTGCGTTCACGCCGATCGAGTTTGCGCGCGAAACCACGCGACAGCACCGTCTCCAGTGCCGCATCCAGCTGCGCGCTCTGTTCGGCATCGTTGAGCAACGCCCAGAACGCCTGGAAGCTGCGACCGGCATCGCTGTCACCGATCACGTCCACGCCTTCGAACAGCTTGCCCAAAATCTCGCCGCGTTCGCCTTCATCGTCGATGATGCGTTCGCGGAAGCCGCGATTGAGTTGCTCGAAATCGTCGCGAACGCGGCGGAAATCCTCGGTCAACTCGTCGGCCAGGGCGATCACCTGGCGCGTCCGCTCCAGCGCGCGCTTGCCATCCAGCGAGGCGACCTTGCCTGCGGAAACTCGCGCGATTTCCGCATCGATCCGGTCGCGTTCGTTACGCAGCGCGGACAAACGTGCATCCGGATTGGTTTCGGTCAACGCCGCCAATTGCGCCAGCTGCTGCATCACCAACGCCAGACGGCTCTCGGTGGCGGCGCCACGCGCATGTTCCAGTCCATCGACGAAGCGGATCGCCTGCAAGGCCTGAGTCGACAACTCGTAGTCTTCCTGCTGCGCACCCTCCGGCAACCGACGCTCCAGCCAGCCCTGGGCCAACCAGTGCGCGACATAGGCCTGCGCGGTCCGCGGCAGGTCGCGCGCCAGCTGATCGGCGTTAAGATCGTCCAGCATGCGCTGCAGCCGTTCGTGCAGCACCGCCGTCGGCAAGCGGCGCTCGCTCTCCAACAGCAAGGTCTGCAGCAGGCCGATGATTTCCGGTGCCTGATCGGCCGCGAGCAGCTTCCACAACGGCTGCTCGCGCAGCGCACGATAACGGGCGATACGGGCGCGGTGTTTCATGGAGCGTGTACCGAGCGCAAGCAAGGACAACCTTGCAACGACTCGGCCATGCTAACCCGCCACCGCATGCGCCACGCTCAACGTGCGCCGCAATCGATGAAGCGCAAGAATTCGGCGCGCGTGCGCGCATCTTCGCGGAAAGTGCCGAGCATCTTCGAGGTGACCATGCTGACACCGCGCTTGTGCACGCCGCGGGTGGTCATGCATTCGTGCGAGCCCTCCACCACCACACCCACGCCCAACGGCTCCAGCGCATCCTGGATACATTCCGCGATCTGCGCGGTCATCTTTTCCTGTACCTGGAAGCGACGCGCATAGGCATCGACCACCCGCGCCAGCTTGCTGATGCCCACCACCTTGCCACGCGGCAGGTAACCGACATGCACCTTGCCGATGATCGGCGCCATATGGTGCTCGCAGTGGCTTTCGTAATCGATGTCGCGCAGCACGATCAGTTCATCGTAGCCAGCCACCTCTTCGAAAGTGCGCAACATATACTCGCGCGGATCCTCGCGGTAACCGCTGAACCAATCGCCGTAGGCCTCGACGACCCGCCGCGGAGTATCCAGTAAGCCTTCGCGGGTCGGGTCGTCGCCGGACCAGCGCAGCAGGGTACGCACCGCCTCTTCGGCCTGGGCCTGGGTCACGCAAGGGACAGGAGTGTGCTTGGAATCGGCCATCGGATGAAGAAACGCCGGTGAGAGGGGCTGCATGGTACCCGAGTCGCCGGGAAGACGCCGTTGCGGGGTGCACGCAAGCCGGCTGCGCGGTGACGCAGCCGATAGAAACGCGCGACGGCTCAGCCGCGCACATCCGGCATTGGCGGATACCGGCGTTGCTGCAACGCAGTCGCGTCGTCGAGCCAGTTGGCGCCCTTGTTGCTCAGGAAGCGCGCGTACACCACCAACGACACTGCGATCACCGCCGTGGCATACCAGACAAAGGTCGTCACATGGTCGGTCTTCAGCGAGGCTTGGTAGAGCAGCGGCGCGGTGCCGCCGAAGACCGAATTGGCCAAGGCATATCCCAGGCCGACACCGAGCGCGCGGATATGGGTGGGGAACAATTCGGCTTTCACCACCGCGTTGATTGAGGTGTAACCGGTGAGAATGACGAAACTCACAGCGAGGATCGCGAATGCGCCCAGCCAATCGTGCTGTTTCGGCAGTTCCAGCACGAGGAACCAGGTGTAAAGCACCCCGCCGATACCGAAGAACACCAACAGGCTCTTGCGCCCGACCAGATCCGATAGCCAACCGCCGATCGGTTGCATCAGCATCAGCACGGTCAACGCCACCAAATTGATGATCGTCCCGGCCATCACATCGTCGCCGGCGAACGCGCTCTGGATCATTTTCGGCCCGATGACCGAATACGTGTAGAAGGCGACCGTACCGCCCGCGGTCACCAGAAAACACACCAGCAGCGGTCGCCATTGATGCACGAACAACTCGTGCAACGCGCCGGCCGCGTGCGCACCACCCTTGCGCGCCTCGGCGATGGAGTCCGAACCCAACGACTCGTCCATACTCCGGCGCAACCAGAACACCACCAACGCACCGACACCCCCCAGGGCGAAGGCCACACGCCACCCCCACGCCGACATCTGCACGGGATCGAACACCTGCAACAGCACCAGCAGCACGGCCTGCGCGAGTACGTGGCCGCCAACCAGCGTCACGTAATGGAATGAGGACAGGAAGCCGCGTCGCCCCGGAATCGCCGCCTCCGACAGATACGTGGCACTGGTGCCGTACTCGCCACCGGTCGCGAAGCCTTGCACCAGACGTGCCAACAGCAGCAGCGCCGGCGCGGCGAAGCCGATGCTGGACATCGTCGGTGTGACCGCGATCAGGAACGCGCAAGCGGCCATCAGCGACACCGAGAGAATCAGCGCCAGGCGCCGGCCATAGCGATCGGCGACGCGACCGAAGTACCACGCGCCCAGGGGCCGCATCACGAAAGTGACCGCAAAGATCGCCCAAACATACAGCGTGGCGTTCTTGTCCTGCTTGGAAAAGAACTGGGACTCGAAGTAGCTGGCAAATACCGAGTAGACATAGACGTCGTACCACTCCACCAGATTGCCAGCCGAGCCCTTGAGCGTGTTGGACACCGAGCGACGGAGGCTGCCGGGCACAGCGATATGGGCAACGGAAGGTGAAGATGCGTGCATGCGATGGATCCTGTTATGAGGAACGCCAGCAAAGTATGACAAGCGCGAATTGGTTCATTAATGTGATCTTCATCACGTGAACTTACGCCCTGACCTCGATCATAGCCTTGTCATGCGCTAACGACGCACTTCAGTTCACCGGCAACACGCCGCTACCCATGTGCTAACCCGGCACAGCGCAATCGTGCGACCGTCAGCAACCCGTTCCTCCGCACCATGCCCGTTATCTCCGCTTCCCACTCCACGTCGGCGAACTCGACCTCCATGCACGTCTTCTCGAATCTGCGTATCGGCCAACGCCTGGCCCTGGGCTTCCTCTCGATCATCGTGCTGATGGTTCTGCTCACTGTCGTCGGCATCGAGCGCGTCCATAGCATCGACCAGCGCCTGACCGCCATCAACGCGGTCAATAGTGTCAAGCAGCGCTACGCGATCAATTTCCGCGGCAGCGTCCATGATCGCGCGATCGCACTGCGCGACGTGGTGCTGCTGGACGATCCGGCCAGCCGTCAAACCACCGAGGACTTGATCGACAAACTGGCCGCCGATTATGCGCGCTCGGCGCAGCCGCTCGACGCCCAACTGGCGGCCTCCAACGATCCCAAAGAACAGGCGATCCTGCAACGGATCAAGGCGGTCGAGCAGCGCACCATGCCGCTGATCGTGCAGGTGCGCAGCCTGCGCGACAGCGGCGACAAGGACCAGGCGAAAGCGCAGCTGTTGCAGCAGGCGCGTCCGGCCTTCGTCGACTGGTTAGCCAGCATCAACGCCTTCATCGACCTGCAGGAAGCCAAGAACCGCCAGGCCGCCAAGGAAGCAATGGCCACCGCGCGCGGTTTCGCCGTGCTGATGGTCGGCTGCACCGTGCTGGCCTTGTTGCTTGGCTCCGGCATCGCCTTTCTGCTCACCCGCCGGGTGGTACTGCCACTGCGGCAGTCGCTGCGACTGGCCGAACGCATCGGCGCCGGCGACCTGAGCAGTCCCGACACATCCACCAGCAACGACGAATCCGGACAATTGCTACGGGCGATGCAGCAAATGCAGCGGCGCCTGCACGAGGTCATCTCGGCGCAACGCGAAATGGCCACGCGACACGATGCCGGCGCGATCAGCTACCGCATGGATGCGCAACGCTTCCCCGGCGAATACGGGCAGATGGTCGCCGACACCAACGCCCTGGTCGATGCCCATGTGCAGACACAGTTGCGTATCACCGAGGTCATGGGCCGCTACGCTGTCGGCGACCTGCGCCAGGAGATTGCGGACTACCCCGGCGAGAAGGCGGCGATCACCGCCACGATGCGCCAGGTCAAACAAAACCTGCATGCGATCAACGTGCAAATCCAGACGCTGGCCGAAGCCGCCTGCGCCGGCGACTTCGCCCACCGTGGGCAGCCGGAGAAATTCGAACATGCCTTCCGTACCATGGTCGAGAATCTCAACACGATGATGGCGACGGCCGATGCCAACCTGGGCAAGTTCTCGACACTGTTGCGCGGCATCTCCGAGGGCGACCTCACCGTGCGCATGTCCGGCAACTTCCACGGCGTGTTCGCCACGATGCGCGACGACGCCAACAGCACCGTGCACCGCCTCACCGACATCGTCGCCCACATCCAACGCACCACCAACAATATCGGCTTCGCCGCCGAGGATATCGCCAGCGGCAATCAGGAGCTGGCCCAGCGCAGCGAACAGCAAGCATCCAACCTGGAAGAAACCGCCGCCGCAATGGAGGAGCTAACCTCCACGGTGAAGCAGAATGCCGAACACGCCCAGCGTGCCAACCAGCTGGCGCTGGGCGCGGCCAGCGTGGCGACGGACGGACGCAACGTGGTGAGTCAGGCGGTGGAAACCATGAGCGGCATCGAGGCAGCGTCCAAACGCATCGCCGCCATCATCTCGGTCATCGATGGAATCGCCTTCCAGACCAATATCCTGGCGCTCAACGCCGCGGTGGAAGCGGCGCGCGCTGGCGAGCAAGGCAAGGGTTTCGCGGTGGTCGCCGCGGAAGTCGGCACCCTCGCTCACCGCGCATCCAGCGCCGCGAAGGAAATCAAGACCCTGATCGACGACTCGGTACAGCGTGTGAGCCATGGCGCCGCGCTGGTCCACAAGGCCGGCACCACCATGGACCAGTTGGTCACCAGCGTGCAGCATGTCACCGACATCATGGGCCACATCTCGGCTGCCTCACGCGAGCAAGCACAGGGCATCGAGCAGGTGAACCAAACCATCGCCAAGATGGACGAAACCACCCAAAAGGACGTGGCCCTGGTAGAAGAGGCCAGCACCGCAGCGCGCTCGCTGGAGGAACAATCGGCGCAACTCACCCAGGCGGTGGAAGTGTTCAAGGTCGGCGCCTACGTCTGAGTGCAGCCGGCGTTGCCGCCTGGCCTCGGCGGCAACGGGTGAACGCAAGGTGTCGGCCGGTGAGCGCCGGCGCCCGCCTAGCCACGGCATACGCCCACGTACAGGTTAGGATGGCGCCCTCCCACGTTCACCCCTTGCGCAGACTCCCGTGAAGGCCCGCACCTCCGACGCAGCCACGATGGCATGAGCCGCGCGTCGAACCGCGAGCCTGCCAGGGCACAATCCCACAACGAACGCTGGCAGCACTGGATCGCCTTGCTGCTCAGCGCGTTGCTGCATGTCCTGATGGCAGTGCTGCTGCTGTATGCCGCCAAGCCGACCATGTCCACACCGCAAGGCGCGGCCGGAGGCAGCCGGATCAAAGTCGACTTCATCGGCCAGACCAAGCGCCCCGATCACCCGGTGCCGCCGCGACCGACCCCGCCCCGTGCGCAAGCGCCAGCCCACCGACGTGCGGCGCGAGCCGCCAGCCCGGTGCAGTCCACCCTGGTCGCACACGCGGACGACCCGGTACCGCCGACCGATACCGCCAACCAACCAACCGAAAACGCCCCGCCCCCCTCCTCCGAGAAGCCGACGGCCGTCGCGGCACCCGTCCCCTCCCCAGCCCAGGACGCGCCAACGCCGAGCCAGGCCCAGACCACCGCCAGCACGCCACCACCGCCAACCGAGCGCCACCCTCAGACCTGGACCGGACGCCCGCCAGGGGCGCTCGACACCGACACCGCCCCGGACAATAGCGGCCTGGCCAACGGCCCAGGCAACCACGGCAACCGGCACGACCTGGACGCCTCCCAGCCCAGCCTGGAAGTCGGCGGCTACCTCGTCTACTACGACCTGGGCAGCGAAACGCAGTTGCGCGCCTGGCAACGGCAGGGCATGAAGGAACTCTTCATCCTGCTGCCGGGGACCGAGTACCGCATGGTCTGTCCGCTGGAGATCGCGCTCACCCGTGGCTCCGGCAAGTGCCGCGCGCTGCCGCCGGACTCGCCCGAACTGAAGACGATCGGCGATGCACGCCAGGTCATCACCATGTTGCAGGTCTATCATCACGGCGAATTGGTCTGGCGCGGACCCGGCCCGTATCGCTGAGCGCGGATGCAAGATCGGCCTCCCGCGCCCTTAATACCTGCGTTGCCATCGCAACAGCCAGATGGCGAGAGTCGGCACGTGCCTCCTTAGCTAGCACCGCCAGCCATCACCGTGCGCGCCGGAAAAGTACGGTGTAGAAGCCAAGGGCGCGGAACGAAGACCGCGCAGCGTGTTGGCGTCCGAATCCACATCTGACCCTGCGGTGTTGTACAAGCACCACCGAGCCCCTGGCGCACACCGCCTGTGGTAACACCCGAGCAAACATTGCGCTTCTCTCACGACAGAGTGAAAAGCGATACAGCTCATAGAAATAGTGTGCACACGATACGTAACGGCCGCCGCCGCGATTATCTTAAAATCACAATTATTTAATGATGGAACATCCAAATCTGGGTTTGGCACGGCTGAAGCAGCATGACTGGACCATCACCCAGTTTTGACAAAGTAGGATAAAGTAAACACTAACCGTGCGGATTATCAACAAAATCTCACGCCGCCCTGGCAAACCATTGCCGTACTGTCAAGATACATTGATGCCTTTTCTTTTGTTGTTCTTCACTCGCCGCAGTCTATCGCCAAGTTGAATCGATACGGCAGATAAACATCTTAACTGCATTGTCTTAGAAATCATCGTATCGCCATAGTACCGTTTGACACCAGAACCACCCCACCAGACTGATTGGGATTTCAAACACGAGGATGTTTCCCATGGCTAAGCTACAAAACCGTCTTGCACTGAGTGCTCTTTCCGTCATGATCGCCGGAGCGCTGCTGCCCATGGCCGCGTCGGCATCGCCGGCGCGCGGTACCGTGCTCGAGAGCGCTGTCCTGGCCAATTACACCCGTAATGCGATCGCCACCCTGCTGGCCAACGGTCAAACCAACGACAAGGCCAAGTGCGATGTGCGCGTCGCCGAGTTCACCTATGCCACGATCGGCGTCAATGGCGAGCCCGCCACCGCTTCCGGGGTACTACTGATCCCCGGCGGCGAACAGTGCCACGGTCCTTTCCCGCTGGTGAGCTATGACCAGGGTACCGAGACGAAGCGCTCCGCCGAACAGGCCAAGGAAATTGTCGAAGAGGAGAAGGGCGACGACACCATGGTCACCCACCTAGCCACCCAAGGTTACGTGGTGGTAAGCAGCGATTACCTGGGCATCGGCCCCCGTTCCAACTATCCGTTCCACCCCTACCTGCACGCCGGCTCCGAAGCCAGCGCCACCATCGACGCGATGCGCGCGGCACGGCAGGTGTTGAAAAAGCTCAACACCCCGCTGTCGGGCAAGGTCATGCTGACCGGTTTCTCGCAGGGCGGCCATGCGGCCATGGCCACCCAGCGCGAGATCGAAGCACACCTGTCGAACGAGTTCAATTTGGTTGCCAGCGCCCCCATCTCCGGCCCATATGCACTCAGCCAGACCTTCCGCGACAGCTGGAGCGGTCGCAACGCCGTGGGCGAGAACACCTTCGGCATCCTGCTGGCCAGCTACGCCATCGTCGGCATGCAGCACACCTACCAGAACGTGTATCAGCACCCGTCGCAGGTGTTCCAGGATCCATGGGCCAACAAGGTCGAGGCGCTGTTCCCGGGCAAGTACGGCCTGATCGACCTGTTCGGCAGCGACATCCTGCCCGGTGTCGACAAAATCCACCGCTACTTCCAGCCGGGCTTCTACAACGACTTCGCCAAGAACATCAATAACCCGTTCCTGCGCGACTTGACCCGCAACAACGTGATCAACTGGGCACCGCGTACCCCGACCCTGCTGTGCGGCTCCGACAACGACGCCACCGTGCCGCTGAAGAACGCCAAGACGGCCATCGCCGCGTTCAAGGCCAACGGCAGCAACCAGGTGTCCGTGCTCGATCTGGGCTCCGGCAATCCCAAGGACAACAGCGCGCTCGAGCACCTGGTGACCGAAGACGAGTGCACCATCGCCGTGCGCGAGGGGTTCTTCGACAAGTTGCGCTGAGCCAGCGGCGAAAGATCGCAGGGGCGCCGCTTCGCCGCGTTCCTGCGATCACATCAGCAAGTGAACGCTGCCGCGCCCGATCGGCGCGGCAGCAAGTAAGAATGCCGACAATGCCAGTTACCCGCATCGGCATCAGGCGGTCAACCGTCACGAGGCGCGCATTCTGAAAGCCGACCGGCATGGTCAGGCAACTCGCCTGCCCGCCGAAACGCGCCGAATCCATTTCTAATTGCAACATCTCTCCACCAAGGTGAGGTGTCTGGATGTCGAGAAACGACTGTCATCCGAGTACTCGAAAGCGTCCCTTGATCCAAATCGAGAGTCGTCGCGAGTAACATGCGTGTTCGATATCTACGCGTCTGAACCGCTGTGACGCGACGCTGAGCCATGGGCATTCAGGTAAGACGACAGCATGTCCTCGATCACGACCACCGATGCGCCATGTGGGTCGCGTGCTCGTCTCCACGGGTGACCGTAAAGGTTGATCGAGGAAGGCAGACGACATCGACGTATCCGTGGTCGTCGTGTCATGTGGCGGGATCGCTTCAGCAGATTGATGCAAAGCATCATGCCGATGTATGCCAACGCCTTCCGCCCGCCCCGCGTGCGTGTGGGCTGTCGGGCGACGCGGCCTGACCAAGGGCACGACTCTCTCCGACATCAAGCAAACTTGACTCCATTACACTGCCCTTTTGATGAATCCTCGGCCCCGACAGCGCGTCCGTCGGGAGGACGCCCGACGAGGCGCGATGGAAAACACGATCACAGCCTTCAAATTGACTCTTGCATTTGAATCTTGAGAACGACCTTCGCCATATTGGAAACAGCCACAATGACCGACACGCCTACCGTCCCCGTTCTTTCCGCCATTGAGGCACGTGCACTGGGCTGTCTGATAGAGAAAGAGGCGACCACACCGGATGCGTATCCACTCACGGTCCATGCGACGGTGATGGCGGCCAATCAGAAGACCTCGCGTGAACCCGTAATGACGCTGAATTCAGGCGATGTGCAACATGCGCTACGCCAATTGGAAGCACGTGGCTTGGTCCGACAACAGTTCTCCTCGCGGGCGGAGCGCTACGAACATCGGGTGACCACAGCGCTGGATTTGACTCAGCAGCAGGTCGTGTTGCTCGGGTTATTGTTGCTGCGTGGTCCGCAGACGGTCAATGAGTTGCTGACGCGCGCCGAACGCATGGCGCGTTTTGCCGATGCCGAGGATGTCCGTCATTCATTGGAACGACTAGTGCAACGTCAGTTGGCAATACTGTTGCCACGTGCCAGCGGACAACGGGAGGATCGCTATATGCACCTGCTCTGCGGGCCAGTCGATGCGCAGATGCTGGCGGCGACGTTCAAATCCCGCCCGACAGTATCGGCACACGATGAATTGGAACGACGCGTGCAAGCACTGGAAGCCGAAGTGGCAGCGTTGCGCGAGAGCGTGGCGCAGTTACAGACACCACGGGCCATACCGTAGCGCTTCCAATGGTGAGCGTTACATGCACACGAGCGCGTCGCCAGATGGTAGTGCCGGTCCAGCCCTGCTACGCAGGCGTGTGGGCGATCTGTGCCTGGTTGTTTGGCGGTCATGGCATGCGCTGTGGAGACGACAGCGGCGCCCGGGTGCAATCCCAACTGGTTCACCGCTTCACGCAATGTATCGGTATTCTGCTACCCATGCGCGCCTTTTTCCGACTTGCCCTGCTTGTGTCCTTGCTCGTGCTGGCCGGCTTCGCCGAGGCCAATGGCACCATCGAGAAGGTGAAGATCCAGGGCCTGGATAAAAAAGATGACGCCGCGATGATCCAGAACATCCAAGTGTCGCTCTCGCTGTACGAGACGATCGGCAAGGTCCAGGGCGAGTCGCGCCTGGAGTACCTGCTGAGCCAGGCCCAGCGGCAGACCCGTGAGGCATTGGAACCGTTCGGCTACTTCACTCCGACCATCAGCGTCGATGCACCGCGTCAGGACGACAAGCTGACCGTGGTGATCCGCGTGGACAAGGGCGAGCCGGTGCGGGTACGTCACTTCGAGGTCGCCATCACCGGCCCGGCCGAGGACGATCACTACCTGGGCGAAGATCTGAAGAACTTTCGTCCGCAAGCGCACGACATCTTCGTCAGCAATGTCTACGAAACCAGCAAGGTCACCATCACCCGGCGTCTGGCCGAGCGCGGCTACTTCGATGCCGACTTCACCCAACGCAAGGTCGAGATCACCCGCGCCGACCACGCCGCCGACATCGATCTGCGCTGGGACAGCGGCCGCCGCTACAACATGGGGCCGATCCGCTTCCATCAGGACTACTTCAACCCGCACCTGCTCGACCAGCTTGTGTACTGGAAAGAAGGCAGCTATTACCACGAGGGCAAGCTCGATCGCCTGCGCGAGTCGCTGCTGAAACTCGACTATTTCAGCGCCATCGACATCCAGTCCAAACCAGAGGAAGCCGACGCCAAAGGCGACGTGCCGGTGGATGTCAAGCTCACCCTCGCCAAGCGCAGTATCTACACCAGCGGCCTCAGCTACGGGAGCGAGAGCGGCGCCGGTGTGCGCTTGGGCGTGGACCGTCGCTATGTCAACACGCGCGGGCACAAGCTCAGTGCACAGTTGGATTACGCGCAAAAGCGCAAAAGCTTCATCACCAGCTACCGAATTCCCGCATTTCGCTGGCTCGACGGTTGGTACACCGCCTCGTTTCGTGCCTACGACGAACAGACCGACTACATCGACCTGCGCAACGTCAAACTCACCGGCAGCCGCAGTGGCGAAATCAACGAGCACTGGATGGTGATCGCCTCGCTCAACGCGCTGCGCGAACGCTGGCGCTATGCCACCGACAAGGTATTCGATGGCGCGCTATACGAGACCTCGACACTGCTCTACCCGCAGATCGAGGCCAACTACGTGGGTGTGGACGACAAAGTGTTCCCGCGCAGCGGCTTCAGCGGTAACGTCAGCTTGCGCGGCGGCACCAAGGGGTTGGGCTCGGACGCCAGCTTCGCCCAAGCGCTGATGCGGGTGAACTGGTTCCATGGGTTTGGCGAGAACGATCGCCTGATCCTGCGCGGCGAAGCCGGTAGCACCTGGACCGATGCGCTGATGGCGATGCCACCGAGCCTGCGTTTCTTCGCTGGCGGCGACAACAGCATTCGCGGCTATGCGTTCCGCGAAGTCGGCCCGCGCACGCCGCGACCGGATCGCTTCGCGCTCGGCGCCAAATACGTCCTCACCAGCAGTGCCGAGTACGAGCACTACTTCAACGGCGGGCCGTGGGGTGGAGCGGTGTTCGTGGACAGCGGCAGTGCCTTCGATACGACTCCGGATTGGCACACTGGCGTGGGCGTGGGCCTGCGCTGGCGTTCGCCGATCGGTCCGGTGCGCGTGGATATCGCCCACGGCTTGAACCGGCCCGATTCGCAGTTCCAGCTCTATCTCAACATCGGAGCCAACCTGTGAGCGGGTCAGCCGGTCTGTCCACGTCCGCAACGCCGCCGCCACGGGGGCCGCGCTTCTACAGGCGTCAACGCTTCTGGTGGGGATCGGCACTGACCATCGCCGGCCTGGGCGTGCTGGTGGTGATCGCCTTGTACTGGTTGCTGCAGACCGTGGCCGGCCGCGACGTGCTGTTGGCGCAGCTGGTGGCACGGCTGCCGGCCGACTCGAGTCTGACCTGGGAACGCGCCGACGGCCCGCTGGCCGGACCGTTGACCCTGTACAACCTGGATTTTCGCTATCACGAAATTCACTTCACCGCAGAGCGTGTGTTTCTGGATCCGTATCTGCGCCCGCTGTTGGGGCGCAAGCTGCAATTGAATGCGCTGGAACTGCGCAACGCCACGCTCAACCTGGCCAAGAGCGATACCCCCTTCGAGCTGCCGCGCTGGCCGCAGTCGCTGCCGCAGATCGACATGCCGCTGGCATTACAGGCCGACCGCATCGCCATCGATGGCCTGCGCATCACCCAAGCCCAGCAACCGCTGATCGCGATCCAGCGGCTGCGTGGCGCGGTGGAAGTGGCCAACGGCGAATTTCGCGCCACCCAGGTGACGATGAACAGCGACCGTGGCGATTTCCGTGTCGACGGCCACTACGTGCCGGCGGACGACTACCAGACCGACCTCACCGCCAGTGCGGTGCTGCCGGCCGCGCGCGGGCGCACGCCGGCACGCCTGGGGCTGGTCGCGCGCGGCGACCTGGACAAGCTGACGGTGGCCATCGCCGGCAACGCACCGGCGCCATTGCGCGCCACGGTGGTATTGAGCGGTCGTCGCGATCCCAGCTGGACATTCGCCGCGCACAGCGCGTCCCTGGACCCCTCCTTGTTCCTGCCCGCGGACGCCGATGCCGGTGCCGCTGGCGTGCCGCTGGCGTTCGATCTGCGCGCGACGGGCAAGGGCGGCGACGCCACGCTGCAAGGCGAGGTGTCGCGCGATGGAAACAAGGTGGTGCTGGATCCATCCCGGTTACGCCTGGACAATCAGGTCCTCACCGTCACGCTCTTGCAACTGCACGCATTCGATGGACAAATGCGACTGCGGGGCAACGCCGATCTGCGCGATCCGGCCAACACGCACCTATTTTTCTCGGTCAACGCCAGCGGCATGCGCTTTACGCCCGCGCCGGATCCGTCCACGCCGCATGCGCCGGCGATCCCGATCACCCTGGTCGACGCCCACCTCGGCCTAGCGGGTAGCGTGCGGCAATGGGCCACCTACGGCGACGCCACCGTCGCGCGAGGCAAAGAAAGCGCCACGCTGCACCTGGATGTACGCGGTGACGATCAGCAGGCACAGTTGGCGCAGGTGCGGGCGCGCATGCCCAGCGGCACGCTCGACCTCGGCGGCCACGTCGCCTGGGCACCGGACGTGCACTGGGACGTCCACGGCACGCTGGCGGGATTCGATCCGGGTTATTTCGCACCCGGCTGGGACGGGGCGCTGTCCGGCACGTTCGCCTCCCAGGGCAAACAATTGCCGACGCACGCCGATGGCAGCGCTGCCGGCTACCAGGCCACACTGACCGTGCCGCGCCTGAGCGGGCGTCTACGCAGCCGCCCGCTCGATGCCAAAGCGGCGCTGGCGTTGCAGGGCAAACAGGGCGAAGGCAGGTTGCAGTTGCGCCTGGGCGATAGCCGGGTGCAGGCGCAGGGCAAGATCGGCGACCAACTCGATCTCGACGCGCAACTGCAACCCTTGCAACTGGCCGACCTGCTGCCTGGCGCGGCCGGCAGCCTGCACGGACGTGTGCAACTGAAAGGCCGTCCCGAGGCGCCCGACCTCAGCGCCGACCTCAGCGGCAGCGCGCTGAAATGGGACGGCAACAGCGCCGACAGCATCAGCCTGCGCGGACACCTCCCCTGGCGCGGCAGCGGTGGCGCATTGGCCTTGCGTGGCAGTGCGATCAACGCCGGCATGCTGCTGCAGACACTGCGTGTGGATGCGCGTGGCGCGGTGGAGAACCTGCAACTGGATGCGGACATCCACAATGACATGGGCGCACTGGCCCTGGCGGGACAGATCCGCCGCGACGGCGCGCGCTGGCAGGGTGCATTGAACACACTACGCATCGCGCCGGCCAAGGGCGAGCCCTGGCAATTGCAGCAAACGGCCAACGTTGCCGTGGCCGGCAGCGCCTTCACTTTGTCGCAGAGTTGCCTGGCGCCGCGCAGTGGCGGCGGCACGCTGTGCGTCTGGGCCGACTGGCCAAAGCAGGGGCTGACGCTGCACGGCGACGCCCTTCCGCTGGCATTGGTGCAACCATGGCTGCCGCCCAACAGCGGCCGCCAGATGTATCTGCGTGGCGATCTATCCATCGACGGCAATATCAAACCCGCCGGTCGCGCCTGGGAAGGCACACTGCGGCTGGCCTCGCGCGAAGGTGGCCTGCGCCTGGGCGACAAAGCGCATGACGAATTACTGCGCTACGACCAATTTAGTTTCGTCACCGATTTCGGCGCCCAGCACATCCATTCCAAGCTCGGCATCGGTTTCCAGGGCGATGGCTTCATCGATGCCACGGTCGACACCGGCTGGGAGGCATCCGCGCCGCTGATCGGCGAGATCTACATGAACATGTCGCGGCTGTACTGGATGGAGTTGTTCTCGCCCGATCTGGTCCAACCCAAGGGCCTGGTCGCAGGCCATGTGAGCCTGCGCGGCACCCGCGCACAACCAGCGATGGGCGGGCAGGCCACGCTCAGTAATTTCACTGGCGAACTGCCTGCGCTCGGCCTGACCCTGAGCGAAGGCCAAGGCCGCTTCGACGCACAGCCGGACGGTTCGGCGCGCATCGTCGCCTCGGTGAAATCCGGCCAGGGCACGCTCAACGTCGACGGCGGATTATCCTGGTACGGCGACAGCACACCGTTGCAATTGAATATCCACGGCAACAACGTGCTGGCCTCCAATACCGCCGAGTTGCGTGCCGTCATCAATCCCGACCTGCAATTCGGCATCGCCAATAAAACGATGCTGTTGAGCGGCCAGGTCACCGTGCCTTCGGCCGACATCAACCTGGAACGCCTGGATCGCGGCACGTCGCTCTCCGAGGACGTCGTGGTGCTGGATCCCGCCGATCCGCAAGCAACGGCGAGTTCACCGCTGGAAATGGACTTGCGGGTAACCCTCGGCGATCAGGTCAAGATGGCGGGCTTCGGCCTCAAGGGCGCACTGACTGGCACGATGCAAGTGCGCTCGCGCCCAGGCCGCGAGATGACTGCCACCGGCGGTCTGGATGTCAGCGGCAAGTACAAGGCCTACGGCCAGGATTTGACGATCACGCGCGGTCAATTGGCCTGGAGCAACAATATCGTGTCCGACCCGCGCATCAATATCCGCGCCGAGCGCCAGGTCGCCGACGTCACCGCCGGGATCGACGTGACGGGCCGCGCCACCGCACCGCGTGCGGAAGTGTGGTCGGACCCGTCGATGTCGCAATCCGAAGCGATGTCTTATTTGGTGCTTGGCCGCAGCCTCGGCAACACCAGCAGCGACGAAGCCAATCAAGTCACCGCCGCCGCGAGCGCGTTGTCGGCCGGCAGCGGCCTGCTCGCCTCGCAGCTCGGTGGCAGACTCGGCTTCGATGATGCGGGTGTGAGTCAATCGCGCGCACTCGGCGGTTCGGTGGTTGGGTTCGGCAAATATCTCTCGCCGAAACTTTATGTCAGTTATGGCGTGTCGTTAATCGGCAGTGGTTCGGTACTGACCCTGAAATATTTGCTCGGCCACGGCTTCGACGCAGAGGTGGAATCGACCACGGTGGAGAACCGTGGCTCGCTCAATTGGCGGAAGGAGCGGTAGTTCTGCGTGTAGTTACATCAAATGATAGATAGGCAACGGAATATCTACGGAACCCTGGGGGGATTCAGCCGCTTGGCGTCAGTGACACACAGCCGAGGGCACGCCGTTGCGGTCGATAATCAGAGATGCCGCTTGCTACCGTGTGTGCCGCGATCGGTCGGGTTCTGCTGTTAAAGGCCCCCGGGAGGGGGCACACTGGTGGCGTCCAGGCTTGCTCGGCTCAGATCTAGCTTCTCAGCCCGATGTAGAAGAGGTGGCAGTTCAAGGCTTTTCCCAAACGTGCGCCCAGTACGGCATCCTTGCCGTAATGCGTCAACACCGCCGCCGAGCGGCCAGCGTAGATCGAATCAGACGCATGCGCTGGGCCATACGCTTACTCGCCCTGCGCCTGCGAGTAACCCCTGACCCCGTCGAATGCGTAGAGGTTCTCGGTCTTGACGGTTTCAAAGCCCGCTTCGGACAGGCGCAGTAGCAGCGAACAAATGTGCGCAGGCTTCAGCGTGGTTCCGTCCGCCGCCAGGAACCGGCACCGCCAATGATCGGTACGCGTGGTCTGCTGCAAGCCGCTCGGGTACACCTTCACCCCACGATTGGTAATCAGGGCCAGCCGGAGATCCGGACCGGCCAATGCCTGCAATTGGTTGCCCAGCGTGTCGGCATCGCGTCCTGGCTGATCCCAATGCACGAAGACATCCACGCCTTCCAGGGTTTTGGCGACCTTCGCACGTGCCGATTCGATAACCGGAGCGGCTGACTGTTTGGGTTGCTCTGGGTAATCAACGGCTGCGATTTGCTGTGGCTTTTGGCCAAGACGCGCGATGACCGCGTCGGCAAATTCCTGCGTGCCGACTTGCCGCTGACTGTGAGAACCGAAAATATCGGCGGTATGAAGTCCCTCTTCGAGCGTGCGCAACCATGCATTGTGGATGGCGGTGGCCGCAGCCGGGCGTTGCAGATGGACGAGCATCATCACGGCGCTGAGCAGCAATCCGGATGGGTTAGCGAGATCGCGCCCGGCAATATCCGGCGCCGAGCCGTGGACGGCTTCGAACATCGCGCAATGGCGGCCGATATTGGACGAGGGGGCCAGACCAATGGATCCCGCCACCTCGGCCGCGACGTCCGAAAGAATATCGCCGTAGAGGTTTGGGGTGACCACCACGTCGAAGCGACGTGGATCCACCGCCATCTTCGCCGTTCCGATATCGATAATCATGTGGTCATTGGCGATCTCCGGATATTCCTTCGCGATTTCATCAAACACACGATGGAACAGGCCGTCGGTCAACTTCATGATGTTGTCTTTGGTCATGCAGGTGACCTTGCCACGACCATGTGCACGTGCATACTCGAAGGCGTAGCGCACGATCCGCTCGCAGCCTGGGCGGGACACCAGCTTCAGGCACTGCACGACTTCGTCGGTCTGCTGGTGTTCAATGCCGGCATAGGTGTCTTCCTCGTTCTCGCGCACGATGACCACGTCCATGCCCGGGTGATGCGTGGCGACGAAGGGGTGGTAGGCCACGCAGGGGCGCAGGTTGGCGTACAGACCGAAGGTCTTTCGCAGCGAGACATTCACGCTCTTGTAGCCGCCGCCCTGAGGCGTGGTGATCGGCCCCTTGAGCAGCACGCCGTGCTCGGTGACCGCATCGATGACACTGCGATCGAAGCCTGCCGCGTGCCCTGCCCGGTACGCCTCAAGCCCGACGGTGAGTGGCGTGAACGACAGCCCTGGGTCTGCTGCCGTCAGGATCTTCAGCACCGCACGGGTGATTTCCGGGCCGATGCCGTCCCCTTCGGCCACGGCAATGGTCCGGGCGGGCAGGCGAACGGCGGCTGGGTTGGGCAGTGCTGACATGCGATCTCCTATACACGATATGTGTGTCGTGCATTATAGATCGCGTTACATGGTTCGCGTCAATAGGCTAGGCTTTCGACCATAGTGTATCCGGGACGAACGGTATGGACCCCAGCGGCTGGACCTTCTTCAGCAATCACAGCCATGTGCTCTTTTGTCTAGCCGCGGACCCGCAGCAGACATTGCGGGAAGTGGCGACCAAGGTCGGCATTACCGAGCGGGCCGTCCAGCGCATCGTGGCCGAACTCGAAGCGGCCGGGGTACTACAGCGCCAGCGCGACGGGCGCCAAAACACCTACCGCATCGTTCGCGGGGTGCCGCTCAGGCACCCGCTGGAAGCGCATTGCCGCATCGGCGATCTGATCGACGTGGTGGTGGAGCGGCGTCCGCCCGATTCTGAGTAGCCCCCCTCCACCGCACTGCCCGCATCACAACGGCATGCTGGAACGAATGATACGTACCCTGAAGGAACAGGGCGTTCACCGGCACCGCTTCGAACGTCAGGTGCATGCCCTGCGGGTGATCGGCGATTGAATTGCCTTCTACAACCGCCAGCGCCCACACCCAAACCCAAACCCGCACCAAGCACTCAGGATGCAAACCCCAGATGCGGCCTGTGCCACTACATTAACCGCATGAGCTGTGCAGGAACCGGCGGGTTATTACAGGCGCACCGTCGTCTGGCGAGAGACGTGAATCGATCCGCATCCGCACATAAATCCTCATTGCAAGGGGCGCGGCTTGGCCTGCCGATACTGGTGCTTGCTGCCCGTCCGCTGCCCATTGGAATCGATATCGGCGCATATACGGCCACCGCAAATGACCGCATCGGATGCGGAATAGGCTTGGAGGATAGGGATCGCGTTTTCGTAGCGCTGGAGTTCTTCCCTAACAACCGAAAGTTCGCGGCGGTAATAACCTAATACAGCCCAACCGACGAGAAGAACGAGCAGCAGGATCACACCTGCGGCAACAAACCACAGCCACACGGTTTTGTTGGCTTTTTGCAACTGCGCAGACGTGGCCGATACGGCGCGGTCGTATCGTGCCGCAACCGGCGCGACCGCGTCCTTGGCTTCCTTGGCAATCTGAGAGCTTGCTCCAACCACAATGTTATCCACACGGCGATGTAACTGCGCGAGATCGCCTTGCAATGCCTGCATTTGTTGATCGAAGGTGGCCTGCATACGTGCCTCACGTTGCTCGAACTTGGCCATCAACGCCGATTGCAGCTTGAGCGTGCTTTGAAGCGATGTCAGTAGGCTGGGGAGTTCTTGCTCGCTGGACATGTGCGTTCCGATGCCGATGGGCTATCACATTTTCATGATGGGACCTTGGATCTGCCTGGCCGTTTCTTGCTGCTGGAGTTCTTCTCGCTGCTGTGCCGCAACCAGATCACGTCCCAATTGCGCGTAGGCTTGGACTTGAGGTGACTGTTCGATTTGTGCGGACACACGCGAAACCTCGGCATCATCGTTAGCCAACAACGAGGCAGCCAGTCGATCGAGATCGTGGTCGCCCGTACCGAAAGCTTGCCTTCCGTGTTGTCCCTCTTGCGGTGTATTGTCGAGGCTGCTATGCAAAGAACCTGATCGCGATTTCTTCTCGTCGTTTGGATCAAGCGGGACGGTAGGCTCGCCAGATTGCGGAGGCTTGATTTTACGATCGTCACCGTCGTACCACTGCTTGCCGTCGAACCAATAGCCACTCCGGCTGGACGCGAGCCCAACGTCTTGATACAAGTTCTCGCCGAAGTCAGGCGCATCTACTTTTTTACCGTCTTTGCCTAGCGGCAGTGACGGGGCAACATCGGCGGCCTTCAATAGCGTGCTGGCGACACCGTTGCTATTGTTGTACAGCGGTGAATATTCAAGCTTTGCATCGTTGATCTGTTTTCCTGCCGCAAGCGCCGAATGCAGCTTCCGCTCAAGTTCCTGATCGGTTCCTCGCCACACGACCAAGCGTTCGTGCTTTTCCCCCGGGAGCGGCCAATCTGGCGCGACTTCCTGTTGCACAACGACGTTTCCTTGCGCATCTCGAAACAGGGCTGGGTCATCGGGCTTGGCTTGATCGACCGGTATTGGGCGAATGGACCCATCGGTTTGCCTCTGGTACACGGCGTTGTATGGCGGAACATAGGGCGCGGTATCAACGCGGATGTTGCCAAATTTGTCGGAACCTAGCAGCGTACTTTCTACGAGATTGGTTAGATCGTTACCTTCTGTACGCGCATCCGGGCCACCGCGGACGACCGTTTGACTACCATCGGATCGTTGGAAAATGAGATATGCGTGCCGTCGGTCAGCGGCAACGGGGCTTGTCCCCACGATAATTTTTGCTTCATCTCCTGGCATTGCTAGCCCCCAATTTCTCTCGGTGTGCGTGCCACCTCAAAGTCGGTGACCAATGCGCCATCTTTGGAATTCAGTGTGACGAACCAATTGATCGGGGTGGCTGGAGCCGTTATACGCTGGTGCGGTGGTGGAGATGCCGGTGTCGAGCGAAGGCACAGGACCGACGATTGGAATTTTCCCGACACTGGCTCAGCGGGCTTGCAAGAGAAGCCTCGCGCGCCAAGGGCTAGCATGGCATCCGCAAGCGTCATCTCGGGAACGATCCAGTGCCCGATCTGGGTCTTGGCCTCTGTCGTGGATTGCTGATCTCGAAATGGTTCGGTCGATGCCGATGTGTCCGCATTGCTCATGGCAGTGCATCCTGTCGCAGCTGAGATGGAGACTAAAAAAAGCAGGATGGGGCGTAAAAGGCGCGAGGCAGATCCGCGCCAGGCATTCTTCTGACAAGCAGTGTCGCATGTCCGATGATGACGAGTCATTGCAATGGGGCCTTGCTATTACCCTGTCTTAAAATGCAGTCTAGCCTAATAATCCAACCCGCTCATTTCCAATTTCTACAGTGCTGGTAGGTACGGTTCAATCATAGAAGCCAGTTGCGAACCACCAGACTAGTGTCCATGGTGCAGCGCGATCCAATGGAGGACGTTGACCGCCCCGACGGCGGCTCGACGCAGCTCAGTCCTGACGCTTGCAAGGTGCATCGCGCCCAAACAAACGACCCAGGCGCGAGCGTGGTGGGCACGGTGGCGGGGCTGCCGTTTGCGTCGCCTTCGCCGCGGCCGCCGCCGCCGCCGCGCGTTGCTGCTGCAATTGCGCCAGCATGGCTTTGATCTGCGGCATCGCCGCTAATGCGGCTTTCTCGCCTTCCAGAATCGCCGCGTTGCGCTGCGCGAAATCCGCCGCGCCAATCTCGTTGACCTTGGGCCGGATCACAATGTCTGCGCGCGCAAGTTCCTGCTGACCCAAGCGCTGCCCCATGATCGCAATCGTTTGGTTGACGATGCCGAACATGCCGCTTGGATTCTTGCCGCTGGCCTTGCTGGAAATGTCCACGGCAATCACCACGTCGGCGCCGAGTTGGCGCGCGGCGTCCACCGGCACGGGGCTGACCACGCCGCCATCGACATAGTGGTACTTGCCGATGGCGACCGGCTCGAACACGCCGGGAATACTGCTGGAAGCACGCACCGCCTGACCGGCGTTGCCACGCACGAACACGGTGCGCTCGCCGTCCTCCAAACGCGTGGCCACCGCAGCGAACGGTCGTGCGAGTTTCTCGATCGGTGTGTACTTGAGTTGCGTGTTGACGTAGTCCTGCAGCGCCTGGCCCTGCATCAGTCCGCCGGAGAACAGGCGCATATCGCGGATGCTGCGTTCGTCCAGCGCCTCCGCCGCCTGCTGTAACTGGAACGCGTCCATGCCACTGGCGTACAGCGCGCCGACCACGCTGCCGGCGCTGGTGCCGGAGACCACCGCCGGTTCCAGGCCGTTGGCCTGCAGCATTTTGATGACACCGATGTGGGCGAACCCCTTGGCCGCGCCACCACCGAGGGCGATACCGATCCGCAACGGTTTGGTTGCAGGCGCCGGTACAAGATCGCGGACCACCGGCGCAGGCGCGGCGGGCTTGGGCTCGCCGCCGCAGGCGCCGAGCAGGCAGACCAGGGACACAGACAGCAGGAAACGCGAGCGACGAAAGGCGGTCATGGCGGAGGTCGTGCTGAAGTGTGATGTGGGTGAGCGGAGGAGCATACACGCGGTGACCTTGCCCGCCGGTAAGCCGCTCGGTGGGCCGACGGCGACAGCGGCGATGGACGGCAGATCGTCCAATGAGTCGAACTGCGCGTTGCCGCACGCGCTATGCGCTATGAAATTCGTTGTCCGCCTACACCCCGATTGGTATCTTGCCGCCATGCATTCGACACAACAGACACCTTGCGGTGAGACCTCGTCCCGATCATTGGATCACCTGCCATGAGACGCCCACCATTGCGGTGCCTGTCGATGTTCCTGCTGTGCGCAGCGTTTCCCTGCCACGCGCTGGATGCCGTGGCGGTGAAGCAGGACGTGGACGGCGTCCTCGAACAGCACTATCCGCAGCTTGAGGCGCTGTACAAGAGCGTGCACCAGCATCCCGAGCTCGGTTTCGAGGAAACCGCGACCGCGCAACGGCTTGCAAAGGAAATGCGCGCGCTGGGCTTCCAGGTCAACGAGGGCATCGGCAAGACCGGACTGGTGGCGATCTATCGCAACGGTCCCGGGCCGACGGTCATGGTGCGCACCGAACTGGACGCGCTGCCGATGCGCGAAACCACCGGCTTAGCGTACGCCAGCACCGTGCATCTGCACTCCAAGGATCGGGACACCTACGTGGCGCACAGTTGCGGCCACGACATTCACATGGCGATCTGGGTCGGCACGGCCACGGCGTTGCTGCAGTTGCGCACGCAGTGGCACGGCACGCTGATGTTCATCGCCCAGCCGGCGGAGGAAAAGGGTCGCGGCGCGCAGGCGATGCTCGACGACGGCCTGTTCGCCCGGTTCGGCAAGCCGGACTATGGCTTTGCGCTGCATGTCGGCCCGGGTCCGTATGGCCATGTCTACTACAAGCCCGGCGCGATGACCTCCAACTCCGACTCGCTGGAGGTGGTGTTCGAAGGCAAGGGTGGGCACGCGGCGATACCGGCGGCGACGATCGACCCGATTCTCATCGCCGCGCGCTTCGTGGTCGACGTGCAGAGCGTGATCAGCCGCGAAAAGGACCCGGCGGCGTTCGGTGTGGTCAGCATCGGAACATTCAACGCGGGCGATGCCGGCAACGTCATCCCCGAGCACGCGCAGCTGCGCGGCACCATTCGCAGTTACGATCCGCAGGTCCGCGACAAGTTGCTCGATGGCGTACGCCGCACCGCGCTTGCCAGCGCCCAGATGGCCGGCGCGCCCGTGCCGCAGATTGCGTTGGGTGCGCACGGTTCCAAGGCGGTGATCAACGATACGGCGCTGGCCGAGCGCACCGGCACGGTGTTCGCGCAGGCGTTCGGGAGCGATGCCGAACGCCAGAGCGAACCGAGCGCGGCCAGCGAAGACTACTCGGCCTTCATCGCAGCCGGCGTGCCATCGTTGTACTTCAGTATCGGCGGACTCGACCCGCAGTGGCTGCAACAGGCCAAACAAAAAGGCGAACGCATTCCGGTCAACCATTCGCCGGATTTCGCGCCGGTCCCGCAGCCCAGCATCCGCACCGGCGTGGAAGCGATGACGCTGGCGGTCATGAACGCGATGCCGCCAGCACCCTGAGCGGCGCGGCGCCGGGCGTACAGCCGGGGCGCCGCGCGCGGTGGCACTTCAAAAGTTATTGTCGCCGTCCAGCATGCGGCCGAAGTTGCCCAGCACCGAGCCTTCGTCGCGGTTCTGCCTGCCGCCCTGCGGCGCGGCGGCGAACATCCGCGCGGCCAGGCGCGAGAACGGTAGCGATTGCAGCCACACCTTGCCGGGACCGGTCAGCGTGGCGAGGAACATGCCTTCGCCACCGAAGAGCATGCTCTTGATCCCGCTGACCGCGCGCACGTCCATGTCCACCGTAGCGTGGAAGGCGACCACGCAGCCGGTGTCCACGTCCACGCGCTCGCCGGCCGCCAATTCGCGTTCGACCACGCAACCGCCGGCATGCACGAAGACCCAACCATCGCCCTCCAGCTTCTGCATGACGAATCCTTCGCCGCCGAACAGGCCGGTCATGATCTTGCGCTGGAAGTGGATCCCCAGCGACACCCCGCGCGCGCCGGCCAGGAAGCTGTCCTTTTGGCAGATCAGGCAACCGCCATGTTGGTCCAGCTTCATCGCCAATACCGTGCCGGGATACGGGGCGGCGAAGGCCACCTTGGCCTTGCCCTGGCCCTGATGGGTGAACACGGTGGTGAACAAGGTCGCGCCGGTCACCAGACGCTTGCCCGCCGAGAGTAGCTTGCCCATCAGCCCGCCTTGATTGGCAGAGCCGTCGCCGAACACGGTGTCCATCTGCACCGCGGTGTCCTTGAACATCAGCGCGCCGGCTTCGGCCACCGCGCTTTCGCCAGGGTCCAGTTCGATCTCCACGAATTGCATCTCGTGCCCGACGATGCGGTAGTCGATGGCGTCGGATCTACCCGCGGGCGGTGGTGGCAGATCCGGGGGCATGCCGCCGATGCCGCTGTCGCGCAGGGCGTCGATCTGAGCGACTGGTTGCCAATTACTCTGGCCCTGGCACCAGGCCAGGGCGTTGGGGTGGTTGCGCGCGAATGCGATCGCGGCGGCGGTGTCGAACGGCCCGGAGCGGGTCTGTTCGCTGCCGGTGAGAAAGTACCACTGAGGCATGTCTGCAGGTCCTTGGCGGAAGTCGGCGACGAGTCTAGCCTGCCGCGCGCAGACTCAGTGCGCCGATTTGGCCGGGCGCAACAGACTCAACACCACGGTGGCCCCGATCACCGCCACCACCGCGCTCAACGACACCCATACCGGAATTTTGTACAGCTCGATGATCAGCATCTTGATGCCAATGAACACCAGCACGATTGCCAGGCCATAAGGCAGCAGGTGGAAGCGCTCGGCCATGCCCGCCAGCAGGAAGAACATCGCACGCAGGCCCAACACCGCGAACACGTTGGAGGTCAGCACGATGAACGGGTCGGTGGTGATCGCGAAGATCGCCGGGATGCTGTCCACCGCGAAGATCACATCAGTGATGGCGATCAGTATCAGCACCGCGAACAGCGGGGTGAACCAGCGCTTGCCTTCCTGGGTCAGGCTCAGCGCGTTGCCGTGGTACTGCGCGGTCAGACGCAGGTGTTTGCGCATGAAGCGTAGCACCGGGTTGGCCTCCAGGTCCGGTTGCTTGCCCGCCGAATACCACATCTTGATGCCGGTCAGCAGCAGGAACGCGCCGAACAGGTATAGCAGCCAGTGGAACTTACTCAGCAACACCGCGCCAGCGAAGATCATCACCGCGCGCAACACGATCGCGCCGAGCACGCCGATGACCAGCACGCGCTGGCGCTGCTCCTCCGGCACCGCGAAGTAGCCCATGAGCATCAGGAACACGAAGATGTTGTCGACCGCCAGCGATTTTTCGACCAGGTAGCCGGTCAGAAACTCCAGTGCGTAACGATTGCCGGTGGCCGTGTCGATGGCCTCGCGCAGGTACCACCACAGTCCGGCATTGAACGCCAGCGCCAGCGCGATCCAACCCAGGCTCCACCACAGCGCTTCCTTGAAGGTGACCTTGTGCGGGCCGCCGTGGCGCATCAGCACCAGGTCCACCAGCAGCGCCACGACCACCACGATCGCGAAACCGCTCCACAACCACACGTTGCCTATCGTTTGCATTGGGAATTTTCCGTCAGTGAACAGGGAAACTCGGGGCCGTAGTGGCGGCGGCGTTCCGGACGGAGACGACGATGTCGTCCAGGGAATGCCTTCGCCACTGCGGCGAAGGTCTCGCTCGCAGCCGGCTAACCGGCTGCCGTTGCACCGGAGCCCGCAGGCTCGAATTGACGGCGACAACGTCGGGAGCTACTCCCCTTCTGCCTGCATTCTTACCACGACCAGCAGTGACGTCAATCCGGGCGGCTACAATGTCGTTCATGAATACGTCTCTACCCGTCGTCCGCCTCAAGAACGCCTGGCGCTCCAGTCATCCGTGGATCTTCCAGAAACTGGTCGAAAAACCCGCCGCCAAACCCAAGCCGGGCGCACTGGTGGACGTGGTCGGGGTGGACGGCGTGTGGATCGGGCGCGGTTTCTACAATGGGCATTCGCGCATCGCCGTGCGCATTCTCGAGACCGATCCCGACATCGCCATCGACGAACACTGGTTCGGGCGCAAGATCGCCGGGGCGGTGGCGCTGCGCCGCGAGGTGCTCAAGCTTGACGCGGTCAGCGACGCCTGGCGGGTGGTGCACGCCGAGGGCGACGGCTTGTCCGGGCTGGTGGTGGACCGCTATGGCGATCTGCTCGTGGTGGAGTTCTTCAGTGCCGGCATGTTCCGCCACCGCGAGTGGATCTATGCCGCGCTACGTGCGCAGTTTCCCGGCGCGCGGTTTTACAGTTTCGCCGAGGAGCATGTGCAGAAGCAGGAGAGCTTCGATTATCGCCCGGTCTCCAGCAGCGGCGAGCGCCCGGAACCGGCGATCATCAGCGAGTACGGCGTGCGCTTCCGCGCCGATCCGGCTGGCGCGCACAAGACCGGTTTCTTCGCCGACCAACGCGAGAACCGGCAATGGCTGAGCCAGCAAGTGCGAGGCAAGCGCGTGCTCGATCTGTGCTGCAACACCGGCGGCTTCGCGGTGTACGCCCAGGTGCGCGGCGCGGCCGAAGTGGTCGGCGTGGATATCGACCAAGATGTCATCGAGATCGCCAAGGGCAATGCGCGGCTCAACGAGGTGCGTCCCAAGTTCGTGCAGGCCGACATCTTCCCGTACCTGCGCGACGCCGCCGCGCGCGGCGACCAATACGATGTGGTGATCCTGGACCCGGCCAAGATGACACGCGACCGCGACCAGGTGATCCCGGCGCTGAAGAAATATCTGGACATGAACAAGCTGGCCCTGGGTGTGGTCGCCCCGGGCGGTTTGTTCGCCACGTTCTCTTGCACCGGCCTGGTCGCCGAACACGAGTTCTTGGACATGCTGCGCCGCGCCGCTTATTTCTCCGGGCGCACCCTGCAGATCCTGAAGGTCGCCGGCGCTGGCGCCGACCATCCGTTCATGGCCCACGTGCAGGAATCGCGCTACCTCAAGGCGGTGTTCTGCCGGGTGCTGGACTGATCCAGCAGATCGGTCTGATCGGTGAGCGGCGACATTCGATGAGTCGCTCACCGCAGAAGATGGCCGCCATGGCCAACCAGAGCAGCGCGCGCAGATGCGCGCCGAATCGCTCCCCCCCATGGCCGCGACAGCAATCGGGGCCGACGTCCGAGCGCATGCCATTGCGATGGTCCGCACGTGGAGCCACCGTGCCCAGAGGCTGATAACGCTTACAACGTGGCCTGCATCCCAGCTAGCGCATGACATTGCGTGCTTTGTTGCGACGCAGAGTGACAAGCATTGAGATGAAAGATTAAGTTTGGTGCATCCGTTGATAGCGCTATCACCATCGGCTGCGTGCCGATGGATACGTTGCCATCGACAGGAGCGGGCGGCTCGCACAGCCAGCCGTCCGCGTTGTAAGCGTGCGCGTGATGCGCACGGTGCGCTTCGGGGGAACGATGAATAGTGAGGGGATGCACACGCAGGCATGTCGGGCAATGCGCGTCGCGTACCAGTGACAGCCGCAATACGGGCCATCGTCGCACTTGGCGTTGCCCGTTCGACATCAGCACCGAGGACATTCAAATGCGTCAGCCGTTGAAGAAGTTCCGCTCCAGGGCCATGTTCACTTTCATCGGCGGTGTGCTGGTGATCAATCCGGCATTCGCGCAGCAGGCCGCGCAGACACCGGCCGCGGAAACCACGCCACCCGCCAATGCCACCACGCTCGATACGGTCAGCGTCACCGGCATGCGTAACAGTCTGAATCAGTCGATGGGGATCAAGCGCGACAACGTCGGCGTGGTCGATGCGATCAGCGCCGAAGACATCGGCAAGTTTCCCGACACCAACCTGGCCGAATCGCTGCAGCGCATCACCGGCATCTCGATCGAGCGCCGCGATGGCGAAGGCGCCCAGGTCACCGCGCGCGGTTTCGGGCCGCAGTTCAATCTCGTGACTCTCAACGGACGTCAGATTCCCGGTGCCGATGCGTTCGGCGCCCCCGGCGCAGCGCCGATCGGTGGCGTGGATGGCGGCACCCGCGCGTTCAATTTCGCTCAACTGGCTTCCGAGGCGATCAGCGGCCTGGAGGTCTACAAGACCAGCCGCGCCAACGCGCCGAGCGGCGGTATCGGCGCCACCATCAACATTCTCACCGACCGGCCATTCAACCATCAGGGCATCGTCGCCAGCGCCGGCGCCAAGGCCGCCTACGACACCTCGCAGCCGTTCACCCACAAGCTCACTCCGGAGTTGTCCGGCATCTTCAGCTACACCAATCCGGACAAGACCTGGGGAATCGGCCTGAGCGGCAGCTACCAGAAGCGGCAAGGCGGGTCGGTGCAGTCGACCGAGAATGCCTGGAACATCCAACGCTGGACCGGCAACGAACCGGCCCTGCGGCCGGGCGCAAACGTGCAGAACGTGCCGCAGATCGGCCAGCTCTACGGCATGCCCAACGACGTGCGCTATGCGTTCGCCGATTTCGAGCGCGAACGCCTCAACGGCCAGGCCGTGCTGCAGTTCGCGCCGACCGATAGCCTGACCCTGACCCTGGACTACACCTATTCGACCAACAAGATCACCGAGAACCGCGGCGAACAGGGCATGTGGCTGCAACGTGCCAACAGCTTCACCGATCTGACCTTCGACACCGGACAGGCGGTGGCCACGCCGGTGTATCTGCGCGACGTGCCCGACGGTGTAAAGGACTTCGGCATGGAGCAGCAGCGCAGCATGCAGAAGTACAAACTTGGCTCGCTCGGCTTCAACGCCGATTGGCAGGCCGCCGACCGCCTGCGCCTGACCTTCGATGCACACGACTCCAAAAGCCAGAGCCTGCCCAACGACCCACTCACCGGCGGCAGCGCCACCTACTTCAGCTTCGCCGGCACCAACAATTGCAGCAACGGCCCGCAATGCGGCGGGCAATGGGCGCAGGAACTGCGCTTCAACAACGGCCTGCCGATCGGAACCCGCACCTGGTACCCGAGCGCAGCCGATTCGCTGGCCGGCACCAACGGCGTGGTCAACCAGCCGTTCACGCCGGCAGAACTCGGCTCGCAGGTGCTGCGCATCTATTACCAGAGCCAAGTGACCGAGGTGAAGGAAGGACGCGCCGATGGTCAGTGGGACTTCGACAACGGCCGTTTCCAGTTCGGCGTGGACGACGCCAAGACCACCACGCATCGACGGATCAGCGACAATTACGCAGGCTTGGGCGATTGGAGCGTATCCAACGCCGGCAACGAACCCGGCATGGTGGCGTTGCTGCGGCCGGTCAGCATCACCGGCCTGTTCAACGATTTCAATACCGCCGGCATTGCCTCCAGCGCTTGGCGCGGCAACGCCGACCAATTGGCACAGTGGGGCGCCAATGCCTACGGCGTGGGCACGCGCTACAACAACCACTTCAGCAGCGACAACCAGGTCGCCGAGAAAACCCGTGCCGCGTACATGCAGCTGGAATTGGACGGCCAGCTCGGCAACATGACCACCAATACCCGCATCGGCGTGCGTTACGAAAAGACCAATGTGGTCGCCACGGCCCTGGTGGCCACGCCCGTGGCGCTGGAGTGGCAGTCCAACAACGATTTCCAGTTGCTGCGCTCCACCGACGTGCAACCCTTCAGCGAAAAACACAGCTACAGCTACGTACTGCCGAATCTGGATTTCAGCATCAACCTCACCGAAGCGCTGAAGGCGCGCGCGTCGTTCGGCCAGAGCATCGCGCGCGCGCCATACAACAACCTGGTTCCCGGGCCGACGCCCGGCACCCCCAGCGGCTCGATCCTCATCAATCCTTCCACGCGCGCCGCCGGCAGCGCGCAGAATCCCAGTCTGGACCCGTTGAAATCCAACAATCTCGATTTGGCGTTGGAGTGGTATTTCGCCGATACCAGCTATGTCTCGATGACGTTCTGGGACAAGCGCGTGTCCAACTTCATCGGCACCAGTGTCAGCCGGGAACCCTTGTACGGGCTGCGCGATCCCACCTCCGGCCCGGACGCGCAGACTGCGCTGGCGTTCCTGCGTAGCGGCGCGTGCGCCGCACAAGTCGCCGCTGCCGGTGGCGACGCCACTTCGGCGTGTTCGGCCAACGACACCTCGCTGTTCTCCACCGTGGCGTTGTTGCGCAATGCGGCCAAGACAGGCGGATTGGCCGCCTACAACGGCAGTTCCGCGCAAAGCCTGGCGCTGGAGAACGCCTACGATCTGGTCGGCCAGGCCAACGATCCGTTGTACGAATTCGACGTCTCGCGCCCGGTCAACCAGAACAAGGCGCATATCCACGGCTGGGAGCTCGGCGGGCAGTACTTCTTCGGCGACACCGGCTTCGGCGTCTACGCCAACTACACCATCGTCAAGGGCGATGTCGGTTTCAACGATACGGTCCTGGACCGCGACCAATTCGCGTTGCTTGGTCTCAGCAATACCGCCAATGCCATGCTGATCTACGAAAAACACCGGTGGAGTGCGCGCCTGGCCTGGAACTGGCGCGACAAGTACCTGATCGCCGCCAACCAGGACGGCTCCAACCGCAACCCGTATTACGTCGAGCCATACAAACAACTGGACTTGAGCGTGAGTTACGCGATCACCGACAAGCTGTCCATCGGCTTCGAAGGGATCAACCTCACCAGCGAGGATGTTCGCTGGCACGGGCGTTCGCAAAAGCAGATCATCAAGCTCATCGACCAAAGCCCACGCTACACGGTGGGTGTACGTTATACCTTCTGAACGTCAGCGGCAGGTTTAACGCCAAGCTAGAACATCGATGGCCCGATTCGAACTGCTCAACAATGTGACCCATCATGACCTGCGCGTGATCCTACGCTTTGGCGCCGCATTCGGCGACGCCATCGGGATGGTGCAGGCATTCCCGACCGAGTTCGCCGACCTGCAACGCGAATATCCGATTTTCCTGCGCAAGAACACCATCGGCAGCGGTTTCCACGCGGTGGCGCTGCTGGGTTTCGAACCGCAGGAAAACCTGTTCCTGCAAGGCGAACGCTGGAATGCGGCGTATCTGCCCGGGGCTATCGCCAAGGGTCCGTTCCTGATCGGCTTTCAGGAACGGCACGAAGACGGCATCGCGCGGCGCGAGCCAGTGATCCATGTCGATCTGGAACACCCGCGGATCAGCCGCAGCGAAGGCGAGCCCATCTTCCTGCCGCAGGGCGGGCATAGCACCTATCTGGAACACATCATCACCGTGCTGCGCGGCATCCGCGATGGCGTGGAAGGCGGCGATGCGATGTTCGCCGCTTTCGATGCACTGGGCCTGATCCAGCCGTTGCATGTCGACGTACAGCTCGACAGCGCACACGCGGTGAACCTGGCCGGCCTGTACTGCATCGACCGCGAACGCCTGGCCGCGTTGGACGCGACGGCATTGCACGGCCTGCATCACGCCGGCTATTTGGAAGGCGCCTACCTGATCCTGGCATCGATGCAGGCCATGCGCTGGTTGATGGCCGAGAAACAGCGTCGCTTACAGCAAGGCGACGCCATGGTCGCAGCATGAGCGCGTTGCCGCAGCGCGTGCTGACGGCAATCGCCGAACGTGCCGATTGCCGTGCCGACGCGCTGCCGCTAGAGGCGTTGTACGATGCCGGCGAACCGGTGGTGCTGCGCGGTCTGGTAAGCGATTGGAGCTTGGTCCAGGCCGGTCTGCACGGTCCGCAGGCAGCGATGGCGTTGCTGCGCGCGCATGCCACACAACAGGTGCTGGCGTATTCCTACGGTGCGCCGCAGATCGGTGGCCGACCGTTCTACAACGCCGATTTCACCGCGTTGAACTTCGAGGTCAGGCACGACGACCTGCATGGGCTGCTGGAAGCCATCGCCACCCATCTGGACGTAGTGCAGTCACCGGCCTACTACCTGGCCTCGCTCCCGATGGACACGCACCTGCCGGGGTTGCGCGCCGACAACGCGGTGGACTTCGCCGCGCATGGCATCGCCGCGCAACCGAATATCTGGATCGGCAACCGGATCACCGCCAGCTGCCACTACGACGTGCCGCACAACCTGGCCTGTTGCGCGGTTGGACGGCGCCGTTTCACGGTGTTTGCGCCGGAGCAGATCGAGAACCTGTACCCGGGGCCGCTGGAGCTCAATCCCGGTGGCCAGGCGGTCAGCGTGGTCGACTTCGACGCACCGGATTTCGTTCGTTATCCGCGTTTCCGCGAGGCATTGATGCATGGCCGCAGCGCGGTGCTGGAACCTGGCGATGCGCTGTTCCTGCCAGCGCTGTGGTGGCACCATGTGCAAGCACTGGAATCATTCAACGTGCTCGTCAACTATTGGTGGAGCCAAGCACCGGCGCAGCTGCCGGCACCGATGCCGGCGCTGCAACATGCGCTGTGGGCGCTGCGCGACCGACCACCGCCGGAGAAGGCAGCCTGGCGCGCGTTGTTCGACTACTACGTGTTCGGCGCGGCCGAGCGGGCCGGCGCACATCTGCCGGCGCAGGCACGGCAGCTACTCGGGCCGATCGACGAGACGCAGGCGCGGCAATTGCGCGCCATGTTGCTATCCCGGCTCAACCGCTGACGTCCAACGCCCCTGGTCAGCGCACTTCACGATGGCAGAAGAGAGATCGCAATGACCCAAATACGCAAGGTGGTGATCGCAGGCGGCGGCACCGCGGGATGGATCGCCGGCTGCGCACTGGCGCATCAGTTCCGTGATCTGCTCGAGATCACCCTGATCGAATCCGAACAGATCGGCACGATCGGCGTCGGCGAAGCCACGCTGCCACCGTTGCGTCAATTCCACCGCTTCGTGCAGATCGACGAGCAGGAATTCCTACGCGCGGTCGCCGGCACCTTCAAGCTGTCGATTTCCTTCGAGCACTGGGGGCAAGCGGGCGAGCGCTACATGCATCCGTTCGGGATCACCGGGCAGAGCACCCTGGTCTGCGCCTTCCACCACTTCTGGCTGGAGGCGCAGCGGCGCGGACTGCATTCGGAACTGGGCGATTACTGCCTGGAGAGCGTAGCCGCACGCGCGGATCGCTTCGCACGCGAAGCGCCATCGCCGCTCAATTACGCCTATCACCTCGATGCCGGCCTGTATGCACGCCTGTTGCGCGCACACGCAGAGCGACACGGGCTACGCCGCGTGGAGGGCAAGATCTGCCAGGTGCGGCAGCATCCGGAGAACGGTGCGATTACCGCGTTGCAACTGGAGGATGGACAACTGATCGACGGCGATCTGTTCATCGACTGCACGGGCTTTCGCGGCCTGCTGATCGAGCAAACCCTGCACAGCGGATACGAAGACTGGAGCCACTGGTTGCCCTGCGACCGCGCGGTGGCGGTGCAGGCCGAGGCGGTGGCGCCACCGGTGCCGTATACCCGCACCATCGCCCACGCCGCCGGTTGGCGTTGGCAGATTCCGCTGCAGCATCGCGTCGGTTGCGGGCTGGTGTATTCCAGCGCGCATCTGTCCGACGAGGCGGCGCGTGCGCAGTTGCTGCGCGAGGTCGCCGCACCGACGTTGAAAGAGCCATCGCTGGTGCCGTTCCGCACGGGTCGCCGGCGCAAGACCTGGAACAAGAACGTGATCGCGCTGGGCCTGGCCAGCGGCTTCATCGAGCCGCTGGAATCGACCAGCATCCATCTGACCATCACCGCGGTGATGCGTCTGCTGGCGCTGTTTCCCAGCGACGGCATTGCCCCGTCGCTGGAGGCGCTGTACAACGCGGCCAGCCGCGCCGAGATGGAGCACGTGCGCGATTTCGTGATCCTGCATTACCACGCGACCCGGCGCGAAGAACCGATGTGGCGCGCGTGTCGGGAGATGCCATTGCCGGCGTCGTTGCAGCAACGCCTGGACGCCTGGCGCGCACGTGCGCATGTCTGGCAGGACACCGACGCACTGTTTCGGGGGGATTCGTGGGCCTACGTGCTGCTCGGTCAGGGCGTGATGCCCAACGCACATCATCCGCTGGCGCACGCATTGCCGGACCAGGAATTGCAACGCTTCCTCGCCGCGATCCGTGCGCCGATCGAACGCAGCGTGGCGCAAATGCCATCGCAAGCGCAGTTCATCGCCCAATACTGCAAGGCGCCGCCGCAGGTGTGGGCGGGTTCGCCGATGACGGCGCTGGCGAACGCCTGAACAACGCAGCGAACACGACCATCGGACTGCGGTTACGAGCGCATCTGCGCGCGCTGCAACTGGCTGTTACGGTAGCCATACAGCAGGTAGGCGACCAGACCCAGCGCATTCCAGCACATGAACCAGAACTGCGTGGTCTGCGGCAAACTACAGAACAAATACACACAGCCGCCAATCGCCAGCGGCCCGACCACCCATGCCAGCGGCGTGCGGAAGCTGCGGACACGCGCAGGTTCGCGCACGCGCAGCACCAGCATGCACGCGGCCACGGCGATGAACGCGGCCAGGGTGCCGGCATTGGCCAACGCGGCGATTTCGTCCAGCCTCGCAACGCCGGCCAGCGCCGCGACCAGCACCGCCGTGAATAGCGTCGTCGCCACCGGCGTGCCGGTCCGCGGATGGACCTTGGACAAACCGCGCGGCAGCAGGCCATCGCGCGACATCACGAAGAAGATCCGGCTCTGTCCGTACAGGAACGCCAGCAGCACCGTCGGCAGCGCGATCACCGCGACCACGCCGATGGCCGCCGCCGCCTTGGCCTGACCCAGCTCGCGCAAGATCAGCGCCAATGGCTCGGCGCTGGCGCCGAACACGCTGTAACGCATCGCGCCAATCGCCGCCAACGCCACCAGCATGTAGATCAGAGTACAACCGATCATCGAACCGACGATGCCGATCGCCAGGTCGCGCTTGGGATTCTTGGTTTCCTCGGCGGCGGTGGAGATCGCATCGAACCCATAGAAGGCGAAGAAAATGATCGCCGCCGCCGCCATCACCCCATGCGCAACACCATCGGCCCCGACCGTTTTGGGAAAGCCGTAGGGCATGAACGGTTGCAGATTGCTGCGATGGAATGCAGGCAGCGCCGTCGCCACGAAGATACCCAGGGCGATCAGCTTCAGCGTCACCAGCACCGCGTTGAGCGTCGCACTTTCCTTGGTGCCGGCCATCAGCAGGCCAGCCACCGCGAAGGTGATCAATACCGCCGGCAGGTTGACGATGCCGCCAGCGTGCGGACCGGCAACCAACGCCGCCGGCAACGTCAAGTCGACGCCCCACTGCGCGTTGGCCCAGTGCAGAAAGCCGACGAAATAGCCGGACCAGCCAACCGCCACCGTGCTGACCACCAGCGAATATTCCAGAATCAGGCTCCACCCCACCACCCAGGCGATGCTCTCGCCAAGCGCAACGTAGCTATAGGTGTAGGCACTGCCGGCGGCCGGCATCAGCGTGGCCATCTCCGCATAAGCCAACGCGGCGCAGGCGCAGATCGCACCGGCCACCGCGAACGACACCAGCACCGCCGGCCCTGCCAATTGCGCGCCGACCCCGATCAAGGTGTAGATGCCGGTGCCGACGATCGCGCCAATACCAAGCGCCACCAAATGCGGCCAGCGTAGCGTGGGCACTAGTCGACGTCCGGCTTCGTGGACGGTGACCAGATCGAACGATTTGCGCCGGAACAGGAACGACATGTGAACCTCGGGAGCGACGGAACAGGGGGAAGTATCAGCGAACGCAGTGCAGCAAAGCTATGCCCGCATGCGCTGCGTACCGTCGCCTACAACCCCAGGCGCTCGGCCAGCCGTACCAGTTCCGCCAGCGAGCCGACCTGCAATTTGCGCATGGCATGGCCACGCCGCACTTTCACGGTGATTTCGCTGAGCTGCAACCGCGATGCCACCTGCTTGTTCAACAATCCCTGCACTACGAGTTCCACCACGTCCTGTTCGCCCGGAGTCAGCCGTGCCCAGCGCGCACGCAATTGGGCCTGCGCGGCTTCGGCTTCGCGCCGCGCACGGTCGCGGGCGATGCCATGTTCGATCGCATCGAGCAGATCCTGGTCGCGGAACGGCTTGGTCAGGAATTCGATCGCGCCGTTTTTCATCGCCTCCACGCTCATCGGGATGTCGCCATGGCCGGTGATGAAGATCGTCGGCAATGCCAGTCCCGCCTCGCGCATGTGCCGATGAAACTCCATGCCGCTCTGTCCGGGCATGCGAATATCCAGTACCAGGCAGGCCGGTGCATCGGCCTGCGGATGCGCCAGAAAATCGCGCGTGGACGCGAACGCATGCACCTGCAGGTCCACCGAGGCGAACAGATCTTCCAGGGCGGCGCGGATCGACGCATCGTCGTCGATCAGGTACACCACCGGACGCGGTGGGGTGGCGGCGCTCATGATCGCGTTCCGCTCGCAGCGGCGGGCAGGCACACGCAGAACACCGCGCCATGCGGGCGGCCAGGCTCGGCCCAGATGCGCCCGCCACCGGCTTCGACGATGCTGCGGCTGATACTCAAGCCGATACCGATGCCGTCTTGTTTGGTGGTCCAGAACGCATCGAACAGATGCGCCTGCGCTTGCGCCGACAAGCCTTCGCCGGCATCGGCCACGCTCAGCCGCAGCGTGCGCGCATCTTCGCGTTCGGTGACGATGCGCAGCGTGCGCTGTGCCGGTGGCGTGGCCGCCATCGCCTCGACTGCGTTGAGCAGCAGGTTGCCGATCACCTGCTGGATTTGCACCGGGTCGGCCGAGACCTGCGGCAGCGCCGTGGCCAACTCGGTTTGCACCGTCACCGCATTGCGCTCCAGTTCGCCGTGCGACATCGCCAGTACCTCGGCGACCGCGGCGTTGAGGTCGAAAGCGCGCTTCTGCGGCGCCTCGCCCTTGGTCAGGCGCCGCACGCGCGCGATCACTTCGCCGGCACGCTCGGCATCGGCGAGGATCCGCGCCAGCGCCGCGCGGGCCTTGTCCAGATTCGGCGGCTGCTGATCGAGCCAGCGCTGGCAAGCGTGACCGCTAGTGACGATCGCCGCCAGCGGCTGGTTGACCTCGTGCGCGATCGACGCGGTCAGATTGCCCAGGCTGCGCACGCGCGCCAACCGCAGCAACTGCGCCTGCGCCGCATGCGTGGCGGCCTTGGCGCGTTCCATCTGCATTGCGATGGAGGCGGTCACCGCCACCACCACGATGCTGATGGCCGAATTGATGACACCGACGTGGTAGGCGCCGGCATGGCTCAAATGGAAGCTGAGCACAATCAGCATCACGCAGATGCCGGCCAGCAGTGCCAGCCCGGCCGGCGCCAGCAACCGCGCCGCGCCGAGGATCGCCACGGTGTAGAACAGCGGCGCGGCCACCGCGTAATCGGTGAGCGTGTCGGCAACGAAGATCGCCGCCAACACCACGCACAGCGCGGCCAGACCGAGCAGGCGCCGGTGCGGCGGCAATGGCTTGAAACACGCGATCATCGGCGGCACGGCAACGGTGAAGGGACGGATACGGGCACGGCCAGCTCAGCCTTCGGCGCCGGCGTTCCAGAACGCCTGTTGGACACCGCGCTCGCCCTCCAGGCGCTGGACCACCGCATCCAGTTCCTCGGCGCGCACCGCGGTGGCGTACAGGGTCGCGGCAATCTCCACATCCTCGTGTCCGAACGAATGCTGTTCCACTTCGCGCGCCGGGTAGTGTGCCTCTTCCAGCAGTTCGATCAAGCGTTCGCGGATCGTGCCGTGCACCTCGCGCGCGCAGATCGCATAGAACATGTAAGTGGCTTCGACCGAGGATTCCTTCAACGGATGCCGGTTGATCCGGTTCACCATCGGTCGCAGCAGGGTATTGCTGAGCAGCACGAAGGCCGCCGCCAGCACCGCTTCGGCAATCAGTCCGGCACCGGCGCAGGCACCGACCGCTCCCGAGCCCCACAAGGTGGCCGCGGTGTTGAGCCCGGTGACGTTGGCGCCCTCTTTCATGATCGCACCGGCACCGAGAAAGCCGATCCCCGAGACCACGTACGCCACCACTTGCACCGCGCCCTGGGAACCGCCGTGGATCTCGAACAGGCGGTTGCCGAGCGAGACGAAGATCGCCGCGCCGACCGCGACCAGAGTATTGGTGCGCAGCCCAGCGGTGCGCTGGCGCACTTGGCGTTCGAAGCCGATGATCGCGCCGAGCACGAAGGCGGCCGACAGGCTCACCAGGGTGTCGAGCAGCGAGCCGGGATTGAACAGACGCAGCGCTTCCATCAAGACACATTCCGGAGGATGAAGGGACCGAGCATGACGGCTCCGGGATAAGAAATGGGCGGTTCCGGGATGCCTATGATGCCGGGTTAGTGTGGCATCTGGCAGCTGAGGCGGCGCGAGCGCGCGCAGTTCAGCGCACGGCGGTCTGCGGCGCCGGGTCGTCGGCCGCAGGCGGCGCGCCGCCCAGGGCCTGGAACAGGGCCACGGTATCGGCATAGCGCTGCGTTTGCGCCTGCACCAGCGCGATCACCGCTTGTTGCTCGACCTGTTCGGCTTGCAACAACTGCAAGCCGCTGCCGGCACCCAGCGCGTGCTGACGCTGCGCCAACGCCAGGCTGCGCGCGGCGGCGGTGCGCGCGGCGACCGCGGCCTGCAACGTCTGCGCATCGCTGAGCAACGCCTGCAACGTATTGGCGGTGTCCTGCAACGCCGCCAGCACCACGCTGCGGTACTGGGCCTGCGCCTGATCGTAGGCGGCCACGGCGGCGCGCTGCTGGTGGCGCAGGCTACCGCCATGGAACAGCGGCGCGATCAACTCGCCGCCGAGCAGCCACTGCGCGCTGGTGCGCTCGAACAGCTGTCGCACCTGGGCGGCGGAACTGCCGATGTTGCCGCTCAGCGACAGACTGGGTAAGCGCGCCGCTGTGGCGACACCGATCTGCGCGCAGGCCGCATGCAATTGCGCTTGCGCCGCCGCGACGTCGGCGCGGCGCGCCAGCACCTGTGCCGGTAGGCTCAACGGCAGCACGGTCGGCAAGCGCAATGATCCCAGCGCGAAGCGTTGCGCGATGTCCTCACTGGGTGGTCGTCCTGCCAGAACCGCGAGCCGGGCACGCTGCTGCGCCAATTGCTGCTGCAGCGGCGGCAGGACGGCATGGGCTTGGGCCAGCGCCGCGTCCTGCGCGGCCAGATCGACACCGCTGGCCTGGCCGGCGGCGTACTGACGCTCAAGCAGTGTGCGCAGACGCTGCGCCAGCGCGATTTGCGCCTGCGCCGCATCGATCTGCGCGCGCAACCCGGCCTCCTGGATCGCACTGGCGACGACATTGCTGGTCAAGCTCATGTACGCGGCCTGGCGCTGGAAACGCTGCACCTCGGCCTGCGCCGCCAGTACCTCGTGTTGCCGCCGATTGCCGCCGAACACGTCCAGCACGTAACTCACGTTCACCTGCGCGGTATGCAGCGTGTACGGACTGCCACCCGCCTGCCGCTGCCGTTGCGGGCTGACTTGCAGATCGACCGCCGGCGCCAGACTGCCAAGCTGCGCTGCCGCAGTTTCGTTCGCCGCGCGCAACGCGGCGTCGGCCGCCTGCAGATCCGGATTGGCCTGCAGTGCCGCGTCCACCAGCATATCCAGCGCCGGCGAGGCGAACGCGCTCCACCAACGCGCCGGCACCGCTTCCCCTGGCAACAGGTGTTGCGCCGCGCCGGCCGGGTCCGCCGCACCAGCAGTCTGCGGTGGCAGCGGCGCGGCGGTGTAGCGGTCCACGGCCGGAACCGGCGGACGCACGAAATCCGGACCCACCCGACAACCGCCGAGCAGGGCCAGCGATAGCAAAGCGGATGCGATGCGGCGGGTGCTCATGCGACATCTCCTGCGCTCGCCGCGGCGCGCTGTGCGCGGGCGGCGGCCATGGTTTCGATCAGGTGATACAGCGACGGCAGCAACAGCAGGGTCAGCACGGTGGCGGTGACCAGTCCGCCGACCACCACCGTCGCCAAGGGACGCTGCACGTCGCTGCCCAGGCCGGTGGCCAGCATCGCCGGGGTCAGCCCCAGCGCGGCCACGGTGGCGGTGGTCAGCACGGGCCGCATGCGGCTGCGCGCGCCTTCGATCACCGCCTCGCGCAGCGGCTTGCCTTCCTCGTTGCGCAGACGGTTGATCTGCGCCAGCAGCAGCACCGCATTGAGCACGGCCACGCCGAACAAGGCGATGAAACCGACCGCGCTGGACACGTTCAAGGTCATCCCGCGCAGGTGCAACGCGGCCAGCCCACCGAGCATCGCCAACGGTACTGCGGCCAGCACCAGCAGCGGCTGGCGCAAGTTGCCGAAGCTGGCGAACAACAGCAGGAACATGATGCCCAGGGTCATCGGTGCGATCACCAGCAGGCGTGCCTGGGCGCGTTCCAGATTTTCGAACTGGCCGCCCCACACCACTTGGAAGCGCTGGTGGTCGAACCGCACCTGCTGTGCGATCGCGCCGCGCGCTTCGTGCAAAAATCCGGACAGATCGCGACCGCGCACGTTCAACCGCACCACGATGTTGCGGCGGGCCATTTCGCGCACGATCACGCTCTCGCCCGACACCGTGCGCAGGTGCGCCACCGCCGACAGCGGCAGCTTGGCGCCGCTGGGCGTGGTCAGCATCAACGCGCCGATCGTCTGCAAGGTGTCGCGCGTCCCAGGCGCAAAGCGCACGGTCATCGCGTAGCTGCGTTCGCCGACATAGAGTTGGCCGATCGGGCTGCCGCCGATGCCGGTGGCGATCAGATCAGCGATGTCGGCGGCATTGATGCCGTAGCGCGCGGCGGCAGCACGATCGATTTCGATCTTCAGGTTCGGCAGCGGCGGCTCCACATCCACTGTCACATCCGCCGCGCCCGGCACCGTGCGCAGGGTGGCCGCGATCCGGTCGGCGATCTGCCGCGCCTGGCTCACGTCGTCGCCGAACACCTTCACCGTCAAGTCGCCGTGCGCGCCGGACAGTTTGTCCTGGACGCCGTCGATCATCGGCTGCATGAAGCCAATGCTGTAACCGGGCATGCGCGCGTAACGCGCGGCGAGCGCGGCGATCAGCCCCTGCTTGTCCAGCCCGGGCCGCCACTGCGCATACGGGCGCAGGCCGACGCTGGCCTCGATATGCGACGGCGTCCAGTAGTCGGTGCCGTCATCGTTGCGGCCGGTCTGGGTCACGATGTAGCTGACTTCCGGAAACGCCAGCGTGGCACGCCGCAAGGCATTGGCCATCGCCGCGGCTTTGTCCAGGGTGATCCCTGGCGGCATCTGCACCTGCAGCCACAGCGAACCTTCGTCCAGATACGGCAGGAAATCACGGCCAATGCTGCCGCCCAGCAGGCCCAACGCCAACAGCGCACCCGCGCAACTGAACAGCAGCCAGCGCCTGCCGCCGACGCTGCGCGCCAGCAAACGTCCATAAGCAGCGGTCAGCGCCTGCAACACGCGGTTGTGCACCACCGGACGCGGACGGCGGAAAGCGAGCCAAGCCAGCGCCGGGATCAACGTCAGCGCCACGACCAATGCACCGATCAACGCCGCGCCGACTGCATAGGCCATCGGCGAAAACAGCTTGTATTCGATGCGTTGCAGCGCGAACAGGGGCAGGTAGGCACAGATGATGACCCCCATGCCGAAGAAAATCGGCCGCGCCACCTGCAGGGTCGCCGCGATGGCGTCCTGCGGCCGCAATGGCCGCGACGGATCGGCCTCGCGTTGGCGCAGGATATTCTCCACCAACACCACCGCGCCATCGACCAGGATGCCGAAATCGATCGCGCCCAGCGACAGCAGGTTGGCCGGAATTTTCAGGTGATGCATGAACACGAAGGCGATCAGCAAGGCCAACGGCACGGTCAAGGCCACGATGGCGGCCGCGCGCGGACTGCCGAGAAACAGCAACAGCACCAGACTGACCAACAGCATGCCTTCGAACAGGGTCGAGCCGACCGTGTGCAGCGTGGCATCGATCAGGGCGGTGCGGTCCAGGTAGGCGACCACTTTCACGTCCTTCGGCAACAACCCACCATTGAGTTCAGCGACCGCCGCATGCACGCCATGCAGGACCGCGGAAGGATTGGTGTCCTTGAGCAACAACACGATGCCTTCGATGGTGTCGGGATTGCCGTCCTTGCCCAGGATGCCGCGGCGCTCGACGTTGCCGTAGCGCAACGTGCCCAGTTGCCGCACCAGCACCGGCACGCCGTTGTGCGTCGTCACCGCTACCGCGCCCATGTCCTCGAGCGAATGCAGCAGGCCGACGCCGCGCACCACATAGCTTTGCTCGCCGCGATCGATCACGCTGCCACCGCCGTTGGCGTTGTTGGCGTTGATCGCATCCTTGACCTGCTGCAGGCTCAAACCGTATTGGGTGAGCCGTTGCGGATCCAGCTCCAGCATGAATTGCGTGGTGAGGCCGCCGAAGTTGCTCACATCGACCACGCCAGGCACTTTTTTCAATCGCGGGATCACCGTCCAGGTCTGCAATTCGGATAGCTCGCGCAGGCTGCGCGTCTTCGACTCCAGCGTGTAGCGGTAGATCTCGCCGGTCGGCGAGGTGTAGGCGTCCAAGCCAGGCGCGGCGTTATAAGGCAGGGTCACTTCGTTGAGCCGTTCCTGCAGGCGTTGCCGGGCGAAGTAACCATCGGTGCCATCGGCGAACACCACCGTGATCAGCGACAGGCCGAACACGCTGCGCGAGCGCAGCACCTCCATGCCGGGCGTGCCCAACAACGCGCGCTCCAGCGGCACGGTGATCTGCTGCTCCACCTCCTCGGCCGCCAGTCCCGGAACTTGCGTGACCACTTGCGAAGTGACGTCGGCGATGTCCGGATACGCTTCCAAAGACAATTGCGTCCAGCTCCACGCCCCATACAGTGCGACCGCCAGAAACACCAACCAGACGATGCCGCGACGCCGAAAACAGACGCTGACGATGGACTCAATCATCGAGCAGCGCTCCATTGCCGACCACCACGCGCTCGCCCGGGGCCAAGCCGGCGGTGATCTCGGTGTCGCTGCCCAGCGTTGCGCCGGTGGCCACCACACGCGAGACGTAGACGAACGGGGCCATCTCCACGTACACCCGCGTGCTCAACCCACTCTGGAGCAAGGCGGTCGTCGGCACCAGCAGCGCCGACCGCGACCGCGCCGCCAACCCGACGCGCGCAAACATGCCTGGCTTGAGGCGACCGTCGCGGTTGTCGATGGCGATACGCACGGTCAATGTGCGTGTGTCGGTATCGAGCAGATCGGCGATGTGCTGGACAGTGCCCTCGAATGACGCATCCGGGTAGGCATCGACATGGATCTGCGCATGCTGGCCGACGAACACCTGCCCGATATCGCGCTCGGCGACCTGGGCATTCACCCAGACCTTGGAGATGTCGGCGACCGTCATCGCCGTGGCGGTGGTGTCGTTCCAGTATCCACCCAGCGACGCGGCGATGTCGCTGATACGACCATCGATCGGCGAACGCATCGCATAGCGTCGGTGCGAGGCGGCCATCGGATCGGCACCAAGCTGGGCCAGGCGTTCGCGTGCGGCGCGCGCCTGATCCTGCGCCTGAGCCAGATCCAGTTGCGCCGCCTCGGCGTCCTTCTTGGTGGCGACATCGCCACTCAGCAGGGCTTGTTGCCGCTGCGCCTCGCGCTGCGCTTGACGCAACGCCGACTGCGCCTTGCCATCGTCGGCATAGGCGTTGGCCAGATCGACCGAGTCGATCACGAACAACGTCTCGCCGGCCTTCACCGGATCGCCGAGTCCATGCGCCAGGCTGACGATACGTCCACTGACCGGCGCCACCAGTTTCACTAGCCGTTCCGGCAGCGCTTCCACCACCCCGGGCGTCTCGATGGTCAGCGTGATCGGGCGCCGCACCACGGTGCCGATGGGTAGCGCGCCGCGCAACGGCGATTGTGGTGGAACGCGCAGTTGCGTACCACGACGCAGCACGGCAGACGCATTTTCAACAGCCTGCGGATGTGCGTGGCAGGCCGCGAGCAGCGGGACCGTGCACACGATGAGGAACAAAACACGAGAGCGATGCATTGAAACGGCACTCACCATGGCAAGAGCCAGCGCCACATGGCAGTCTGGCGTGGGAAGGGGAGATGGGAGCGAGCTATTTTCGGTGCGAGATTCAGTCGCGACGCAGTAACGATGCATCGAGCCACCAAGCCAGCACCGCGTGGCTCCTGTTCAATGTCGAAGCGGGCATACCGGCCGCATGCAAGCGCCGTTGCGCCGCGTGCGACAGTCGCGCACGGACGCGGATGCGGTCATCGACCGGCAGCAGCGACAATGCATCGGCCAGCACCCGCGGGGACTGTGCGGACACGGCCTTGGCGAAGGCGCGCGCGCCATGTGCGGCCAGCAGATAGCGCAGCGCTTCAGCGCGGTGCATGGCGACTGCGGCACGCAGGGCGCGCTGCAATCGGCGTTGCAGGCGGAAACGACGGAAAAAGAACAAGAACATGACGACCTCCTTGCGGCGCATCGCCGGCAAGGACACCGCCACCACTACGGCGACGGGCGTCTTCCGGGTCAGCGCAAGGCTATTACCAGGCGAAAAGAATGGGCGCGGAGTGCGGCGATGGCGCCGCGTCGATACGGGTCGGGATCCATGGCGATCTCCAGTGAGATGAAAGAAAGTGGCCGCGACAGCGACTGTGTCAAGTGACGCCGTGCCGGTGAATGCGGGCTTGCGACCTGTCGCTGACGGCCCGCGTCACGCCGCGTTGCGAGATGGAAAGTCTGGCATGCACGCCCGCGGTGCGCCAGCACGCGTGAGGCATCTACGCATGAACATCGGCATGCCTGCGCTATACCAAAGTATCGTGTTGGCGGGTGTCGGTCTTACAGAGACTCGGACTCCTCAAAGATTTCGTGTTTTTCGTGCAAATCACTTCGCAGCTTCCATCCGCATGGTCGCTGCCCGCCCCATCTCCCTCAGCTCCCGATTTTCAGACAGATCCTAGACATCTCCGTGCCATAGAAAATGGCAAGTTCAAATGTGTGCATGCGCAGTAAGGGCATTCTCAACTTGCAAGCGCAACACCTACGTTGAATTGAGCGCTCTCTTTTTCCAACGCCTGATTGATTTGGCGTCTTCCAGCCGAGCGTACGACGTGATCGAGCGTTCATCAGGTCTGCGACATTGTTGAGATATTCCTGGCTTGCCTTGGAAAGGTCCGGCCCCTTGGGCATGAACTGGTGCAGCAGTGCGTTGGTATTCTCACTGCTCACGCGTTGCCAAGGCGTATAGCGCACTGGCCTCAACAATTCTGCGCTTACGAACGCAGGCTTTACGACGCTGCCGATAGTGCTTGGCCGCGAGATTGGCAGCCTACACAGACGCGTTTTGACGTATCACTTCACGCGACAACGCAGACGCACTTCGTCCGATTCGACGCGCGATGGAGCGGAGCTGGCACCGTGGCTGAGCTCGATCTGCAGCAACGCGTGTTCTTCGCAGCTCAAACGGATGTATTGCCTTTCCATGCCAATCCCTTACGTGATTGAGGGGTGTTGTACTTGGAAGTTGAGTCCAAGACCTTGACAAGCGTTGGCTTCAACTGTAGCCGACTATCCGGGATTACGATCGCAATATGCAACCCATAGGAAATCGATAATACATCTTATGATCGTGCGGCTACTGTCGCCACGACTGCGATGCTACAGTCCCGCGCTGAGGTTTCTTCAACGACTCTCTGCCAACATGCACGCTCATGCCTGAACTTCCCGAAGTCGAAACCACTCGACGCGGCCTGGAACCGCATCTGGCCGGGCGTCGCATCCACGGCGTGATTCTGCGGCGACCGAACCTGCGTTGGCCGATTCCGCTGGAGGTCACGCAGCAGTTGCCGGGGCAACGCATCGCCGGTATCCACCGCCGCGCCAAATATTTGTTGCTGGAAACCGCAGCAGGCAGCGCACTCTTGCACCTGGGCATGTCCGGGAGCCTGCGCGTGCTGCCCGGCGATACGCCACCGCGCACGCACGATCATGTGGATATCAGCCTGGAGGATGGCCGTGTGCTGCGCTTCAACGATCCGCGTCGGTTCGGCTGTTTGCTGTGGCAAGCACCTGGTACGTTGCATCCACTGCTCGCCGAACTGGGGCCGGAACCGCTGTCGGATGCGTTCGATGGCGATTATCTCTTCCAGCTCAGTCGCGGCCGCAAGGCGCCGGTCAAGACGTTCTTGATGGATCAACGCATCGTGGTCGGCGTCGGCAATATCTATGCCGCCGAAAGCTTGTTTCAAGCGGGGATCAGTCCGCTGCGCGCCGCCGGGGAGGTATCGCGCGCACGCTACGCGCGTTTGGCCGAGGCGGCCAAGGCGATTCTCGGTTATGCGATCCAGCGCGGCGGGACGACGCTACGCGATTTCATCAGTCCCGATGGCGCGCCCGGTTATTTCGAACAGGAGTTGTCGGTCTACGGCCGCGAAGGCGAAGCCTGCAAGCGCTGCGGACGTCTTCTGCGACATGCCAGCATCGGCCAGCGCGCCAGCGTCTGGTGCGGGCATTGCCAGCGCTGACGTTGGTACTGACGGTCACGGTCACACACCAAGCTGGCGAAGCAGCACTGGCAGTGCCGATCCCCAAGCCAAGCTTGCTGCGCGTGCGCAGCCTGCGGTGGCAGATGCGCCGCATCTGCATTTCCCGGTTACGGGGCGATGACATGCCGCGGAGACGATGATCGTATGATGGGCATCCTTCCTTGGCTTCTCGATCAGGCTCATGCAACGACGCAATTTTCTCAAAAACGCCGCCGCCGCCTTCGCCGCCATGGGCTTGCCCGCGATGCCGATGCTGGGTCAGGCCGCTGATGCGGTCGGCCTGCGCCGTCTGGGCAAGCCGCAACCGTTCGACTACGCCTGGCTCAAGGGCCATGCCCAAGCCATGGCCAAAGCGCCATACCAGAGCCATCAGCGGGTGCTACCAGCGCCAATGGCGGGGTTGAGCTGGGACCAGTACCAATCGATTCGCTACCGCCAGGATCACGCGCTGTGGGCAGCCGAACAAGGTCCAAAATTCCAGGTGAAGTTTTTCCATCTGGGCCTGTACTTCAAGACCCCGGTGCAGATGTTCGACCTGGTCGATGGACAGGCGCAGCAACTGGCCTACGATAGCGCGGCGTTCGATTACGGTAGCAGTGGCCTGAAAGGCAAGCCGTTGCCGAAGGACCTGGGTTTCGCCGGTTTCCGCCTCAACACCAAGCAGGACACCGAGCGCGATTTCGCCGCGTTCCTCGGCGCCAGTTATTTCCGCGCAGTGGGCAAGGAAGGCCAGTACGGTCAGTCCGCACGTGGTCTGGCGATCGATACCGGGACCGGCGCGCCGGAGGAATTTCCCGACTTCATCGCTTATTGGCTGGAACAACCCAAGGCCGATTCGAATACGGTGGTGGTGTACGCGCTGCTGGATTCGCCCAGCGTGGCCGGTGCTTATCGTTTCGCGATCACCAACGGCGATGTGTTGTTGATGGACATCGACACCGCGTTGTATCCGCGCAAGCGCATCGAACGGATGGGTGTGGGGCCTTGCACCAGCATGTACCAGACCGGCGAGAACGATCGTCGCATGGACTGGGATTGGCGACCGGAGATCCACGACACCGACGGTCTGGCAATGTGGACCGGTGCGGGCGAGTGGATCTGGCGGCCGTTGTGCAATCCACCGCACCTGCGCTTCAACATGTTCGTGGACGAGAACCCGCGCGGCTTCGGCCTGCTTCAGCGCGACCGCAATTTCGATCACTACCAGGACGATGGGGTTTTTTACGAGAAACGTCCATGCCTGTGGGTGGAACCGAAGCACGGCTGGGGCAAGGGCTCCGTGCAACTGGTGGAAATCCCGACGGTCGATGAGACCTTCGATAACATCGTCGCGTTCTGGAATCCGCAGGACAAACCTCAGCCAGGCCAGGAACTGCTGTTCGGCTACCGTCTGTACTGGGGGGCACAACCGCCGGCATCCTCGTCGCTGGCGCACTGCGTCGCCAGCCGTACCGGCCTGGGTGGGATCACGGGGCAGAAGCGCAAGTATTTTTCCTGGCGTTTTGCCGTGGATTTCGCCGGTGGCGAACTGGCCAGGCTCAGCAAAGAGAAGGACGCCAAGGTCGAGGCCGTGTTGCAGCTCAGCCGTGGTCGCAGCGAAATCGTGTCGGCCAGACCACTGCATGAGATCGCCGGTTATCGCGCGATGTTCGATGTCGTGCCGCCGGATGACGGCACCGAACAGATCGATATTCGCTTGTTCCTGCGCAGTGGCGACCGTTCGCTGACCGAAACCTGGTTGTATCAATGGACACCGCCACCGGCTGCCGAGCGCAAACTGTATTGATCTGGCGCGAGCCAAGGCATCACGCAAAACAGCGTGCGGATCCTCCTTTCCGGTCCCGCGCTGGTAGTCGCGGCTGAAGTCGCCCTCCTACCGCAGCAGGAGGGCGAAGCAACGTGGGAGGCCCCGGTGCCACGCGCGCAAACACGCGGCCAATGGCGATAGCAGCCGCTTCAGGATTTGGTCGGTGGCGGTGGCGCCGCGCTTTTCTGGCCGATGTCTTCGACATCGCCAATATCCACCCGACCTGGCGTACGCCCATCCCAAACTCGATCCTGTAGTTTCCAGTAGGCCGACGGCTCCCAGAACTGTTTGGCGTAGAACACTTCCGGATCAATGCTGCCGCCGCCTGGGCGATTGATCGACAAGGCGCCGGCGCCGGAATAGCCAAGCAGACTGCCAGTGCTGCTCATTGCTTCGCGGCGCATGACAGCCTCCTGGCGCGGCTTGGCCATCTGGTCGCCATATTCGGCGATCATCTGCTTGTCGAGGGCGATCGCGCGCTTGCGCTCTTCCGGTGTGAGCTGGTTCCAGTATTCCATTTTGCGCCTGCTGAAAGCCTCGTAACCGCGTTCGGAGGCCAGCGCCATCCACAGGAATCCCATCGCATGATCGGGCGCCACGCCCTGGCCTTGCCAATACATCTCACCCAACCGCGCCTGCGACGGCTTGTCGGCATAGCGGGCGGCCAACTGATACTGTTTCTTGGCCTGCGCATAGTCGCCTTTCTTGTCGGCACGGATACCTGCGCGGCGATAGAACAGATCCAGATGCGCCTCAAGGAAGCCATCGGTCAGTATCTGTGCCGGGATATCGTCGAATGTGCGTTCAGCCGTGACCGCAGCGACTTGGCCGGGCAGAGCGAGCAGAAGTGTGCAGACCAAGGTCACGCCGCTACGAACCATTCCTTTGAATCGTTGCATTTCTCTATTCCATGAGTGTGATGGGGAAGATTCTACACAGATGTCACCCCTGCGCTGCAATAGGCAGGATGCATTTCTATACCTTTGTCACAGATGACCGCCTGCGATCAGGAGGATCGCGATGGGGCGATCTGCAGCGGATCAATGCGGCCTTCGCCGCGCATGATCTTTTTGAACTCGGCACGGCTCACCGACACGTAGCGTTCGTTGCCGCCGATTTCAACCTGCGGACCATCCTGTACCGCGCGGCCGTTCTCGTCCACCCGCACGGTCATGGTTGCCTTGCTACCGCTGTGGCAGATGGTCTTGATTTCCTGCAGCTCGTCCGCCCAGGCCAGCAAGGACTGGCTGCCTTCGAACAGTTCGCCACGGAAATCCGTCCGCAGGCCATAACACAGCACGGGGATTCGCAGCCGGTCCACTACCTCGCTGAGTTGCCAGACCTGGGCGCGGTTGAGGAACTGGGCTTCGTCCACCAGTACGCAATGCAGCGTGCCATGGCTGGCGATGTCGGTTTCGATCAAGGCCAGCAGGTCGGTCTCGGCCGCGAAGCCTTTGCCATCGGCGCGCAGGCCGATGCGCGAGGCAACCACGCCACTGCCGGCGCGATGGTCCAGCCTTGGGGTGAGAATAACCGTGCGCATACCGCGCTCGCGGTAGTTGTGCGCCGACTGCAGCAGCGTCGTGGTCTTTCCGGCATTCATCGCCGAATAGTAGAAATACAGTTTCGCCATGCGTTGGATTCTAGCGCGGACGCGGCGCATTTCATGCACCGGCTAGGGCCGAAAACCGGTTCAGCCAAGGCGCGGCGACGCATGCGGTGACGCAGCCGGTGCCCGTTACAATACGCGCTCAAGGGAAATTTCTATGCACGGTCTCAACCCCCCCCAACGCGCCGCGGTCCTGCATGACGAAGGTCCGCTGTTGGTGCTGGCTGGCGCCGGCAGCGGCAAGACCCGCGTGATCGTGGAAAAGATCGCGCACCTGATCGCCAGCGGACGCTACCCGGCCAAGCGCATCGCCGCGATCACCTTCACCAACAAATCGGCCAAGGAGATGCGCGAACGCGTGGCCAAGCGCATCCGCAACGAAGCGGCCGATGGCCTGACCATCTGTACCTTTCATGCGTTGGGGTTGAAGTTCCTCCAGATCGAACATGCCGCGGTGGGCTTGAAACGCGGTTTCTCGATCTTCGATGCCGACGATGCCGCCGCGCAGATCAAGGACTTGATGCCCGGCGCCAAGCCCGATGCCGTCGACGACGCCAAGAACCTGATCTCGCGTGCCAAAAACGCCGGGCTATCGCCGGAACAGGCGATGGCCGCGGCGCGCAGCAACCGCGAGCAGGACGCGGCCGGCCTGTACGCGCGCTATCAGGCACGGCTGAGTACGTTCAACGCGGTGGACTTCGACGATTTGATCCGGCTGCCGGTGCAGGTGCTGGAAGGCAACGAAGACATCGTGATGGCCTGGCGCGAGCGCATCGGCTATCTGCTGGTGGACGAGAGTCAGGACACCAACGATGCGCAATACCGGTTGCTGAAGATGTTGGCCGGTCCGCGTGGCAACTTCACCTGCGTGGGCGACGATGACCAGAGTATTTACGCCTGGCGCGGCGCCAATCCGGAAAATTTGATGCAGATGGGCCGCGATTACCCGACGCTGCAGATCATCAAGCTGGAACAGAACTACCGCTGTTCCAACCGCGTGCTACGCGCGGCAAATGCGCTGATCGCCCACAACCCGCACGAACATCTGAAAACCTTATGGAGCGACCAAGCCGACGGCGAGCGTATCCGTGTCTGGGAGTGTCGCGACAGCGACCACGAGGCGGAGAAGGTCGCCGCCGAAATCGCTTATCTGGGCACCGCCAAGCAAGTGCCTTGGAGCGATTTCTGCATCCTGTTCCGCGGCAACTTCCAGTCGCGGCCGCTGGAGAAGGCGTTGCAGATGGCCGCCGTGCCGTATCACATCACCGGCGGCACCGCGTTTTTGGAACGGCAGGAAGTCAAAGATGTGCTGGCGTGGTTGCGGCTGTTGGTCAATCCCGATGACGATGCGGCGTTCCTGCGTGCAGTGCAGGCGCCCAAGCGCGAGGTCGGCGCGACTTCGCTGGCCAAATTGGCAGAACTGGCGGCAGCAAAGCACCTACCGATGTCGCGTGCCGCCGCGTCGGTCGGCGCGTTGCAGCAGCTGCCGCCACGTGCGGCCAACGGACTGAGCGATTTCGTCGACATTTTGCACGAGCTGCGCGCGGCTTCGGCCACCGTGTCCTCGGCCGACGTGGTACGCCAGCTCGCTGAGCAATCCGGCTTGATCCGCGAACTACGCAACCAGTGCAAGGACGAGGCCAGCTTCCAGCGTCGCCGTGGCAATCTGGAGGAACTCGCCAAGTGGTTCGAAAGCGGCCCGCGCGGCGCCAGCGTCGGCGACCTGGCCGCACAGTTGGCATTGCTATCGCGCAACGACAAGGACGACGGCGGCAATCAGGTGCGGATGATGACCATGCATGCCTCCAAGGGCCTGGAGTTCCGCTACGTGTTCATCGTCGGCTGCGAAGACGGCGTGCTGCCGCACGAGGTCAGCCTGGAAGAAGGCAATTTGCAGGAGGAACGCCGCCTGCTGTACGTCGGCATCACCCGCGCCAAGGAGCAACTGTGGATGAGCTACAGCATGCTGACCCGCAAATTCGGCGAGCATATCCGGCTCAAGCCCAGCCGCTTCTTCGACGAGATTCCGGCCGAGGAGATGCAACGCGATGGTGCAGACCCCGTGGCAGATGCCGCACGCAAAAAAGAGCGCGCCAATGCGGGCCTGGCAGCGATCCAGGCATTGTTCGACTGAGGTTTTTTCGAAGGCTCGATCAGATCGCGTGGCATGCACATCTTTCCACGCGCATGCCACGATCGTCGCGCTGCATCGGACATTACGACACAGCGACGGCCAACGTTGAATCGACCGCCCTCACTGCGGCGGCGCCACCAGTTCCCTGGTGCTGAGGTAGCCGTCGCCGTTGCTGTCCTGCTTGTGGAAGCGGGTCGTCAGCGTCGCCAAGTGTTGCGCACGGGTGATCGGTGGCCCATGGCCACCGGGCAATTCGGCGGGACTGAGTACGCCATCGTGGTCAAGATCGCGAGCATCGAAGGCGTAGCTCATCCAGTCTAGATATTCGTCCAGGCTGACCCGGCCGTCGCCGTCGCGGTCCATGCGTTGCAGGTAGCTGACGGTGTCGCTGACCTGGGCGGCGGCGTTGCCACCGAATGCGACCAGCAGCCCCAGTAAAACCACGGACGAAGAACGCCGCACGCGACGGCCTTCGCCGAGCAAGCCGCGACCAATGACATCAAAATTTGTATTGGACATCACCAAAACTCCGGAACGCGGGACAGCCTGATACAGGAATAAGCGACAGCATGAGGCTGAAACCACATATTGATCCAGCCCTCGCGTATGGTATGTGTGTGCGGAGCGTTTCCGATCATCCAACGGTCCCAATTCCATGTCTGCCTCTCCTTCCGAAGCAACCTCAGTACCAGTGGACGCACCGTTGATCGAGCTGGACCGCGCCAGCGTCGTGCGCGGCCAGGTCCGCGTGCTGCATGCGTTGAGCCTGCGCATCGCGCTCGGCCAGCACACCGCCCTGCTTGGCCCGAACGGCTGCGGCAAATCGACTCTCATCAAACTCATCACCCGCGAACTCTATCCGTTGGCGCGTATCGGCGAGGAGCCGGCTGTGCGGGTGCTGGGGCAGAGCCGCTGGCAGGTGGACCGGCTGCGCAACCAATTGGGGATCGTCACCGGCGACCTGAGCGGCCACCTGCTCGCAATGCCCGGCCTGGACGTGGAGAGTGCGGTGTTGTCGGGGTTCTTCGCCAGCCACGTAGTGCCGTCGCACCGGGAGGTGACCGCCGCGATGCGGGAACGCGCGCGCGAAGCGCTGCAGGCCGCACAGGCGCTGCCCTTGCTGCAACGACCATACGCGGAACTGTCGGCGGGCGAGACCCGCCGCGTGCTGATCGCGCGTGCTCTGGTCAATCGGCCACAAGCCTTGCTACTGGACGAGCCCAGTACCGGACTGGATCTGGTCGCGCGCCAAGCCCTACTGACGACAATGCGCGCACTCGCCGCTCAGGGCATCACGCTGGTGCTGGTGACCCATCACATCGAAGAGATCGTGCCGGAAATCGAGCGGGTAATCCTACTCCGCCAAGGCCAGGTGTATGCCGACGGCACACCCGATGCCGTGCTTGCCGACGAGCCGTTATCGGCGGTGTTCGGCACGCCAATACGGGTGCGCCACGATGGCATCAGTTACTGCGCGAGCATCGCGAAAGACGATTGAACAGGCTGCGCAGGTCATTCTTACGCGCCGCCGGTACTACCGCTCCTTTCGACACTTTGCGCACATCGGTTCAAGTGCGCGACATGCTAGCAGCACGCGCGACAGCCGCGTTGTCGAACGCCGCACGCGCGGCGCGCACGTCCGCATGGTACGTCTTGGCCCAGTGCACCAGCGGCAGCAGCACTTCGTTCAACGACTGACCGAGCGGTGTCAGTTGGTATCGCACCCCCGGTACGACGGTCGGCAAGACCTCGCGCGCGACCAGACCTTCGCGCTGCAAGTCACGCAGGGTCTGGGTCAACATGCGCTGGGAGATGTCGGGCACCGCACGACGCAGTTCGCCGAAACGATGCGGACGCTCGGCCAGCAGCATCACGAACAAGGTGCTCCATTTGTCGCCGATCTGCGCGAGCACGTCGCGTACCGGACACTGGCCGATGGCCATACCCTGGCCACGATAGTCGTCCAGTTGCTGGCTCAGCGGCGGCTCCAGCGTGCCATCGGCCTGCATCGCAGCAATGTCCATGGTGCTCACCTCAAGGTAATCAGGGGCGAAAAAAGTGCCGTCTTTACAACACCGCACTGGTCTCTACGATAGATCAAGTTCCTTTTCCAGACCATTGCACGGGAGACCCGTCATGTCCGTATCGTCCGATTCTCTGCTCGTCACCGGCGCTGGTGGCCAGTTCGGCCAGCGCGTGCTGGCGCACCTGCTCGATACACTGCACATCGCGCCATCGCGCGTGGTGGCGACGACGCGCCGGCCAGAGCGCCTGGCCGCGTGGGCGTCGCGCGGCGTCGCGGTGCACCAGGCTGATTTCGACACACCCGCCTCACTGGACGCCGCGTTTCGCAATGTCAGCCGGGTGCTGTTGATCAGCACCGATGCGCTGGACCGCCCCGGCCAGCGTCTGCAACAGCACCTCGCCGCGATCGCCGCCGCCGAACGTGGTGGCGTGGAGCATCTGATCTACACCTCCTGCCCGGAACCGCACAACTCCCCGCTCCTGCTCGCCCCCGACCACGCCGGGACCGAAGACGCGCTCACCGCCAGCGCCCTACCCGGCTGGACCGTGTTGCGCAACCATTGGTACTTCGAGAACCTGTTGATGAGCCTGCCATCGGTGCTGGCATCGGGCCAATGGTACAGCGCAGCCGGCGATGGCGGCATCGCGCACATCGCCCGCGACGATCTAACCCGTGCGGCGGCGGTGGCCCTGGCCAGCCGCAACACCGACAAGCGCACGCTGACTTTGAGCGGCGCCCGCGCCTACACCACCGCCGAGATCGCCGCGCTGGTCAGCGACACGCTGGGCGTGCCGATCCAGGTGGTACCGGTACCCGTCGAAGGGTTGGTGCAAGGCATGGTAAGCGCCGGCATGCCCAAGGCGGTCGCGCGCATCTACGCTTCGTTCGACAGCAATACCGCCGCTGGCCGCGTTGCCACCGTCACGGGCGATTACCAGACGCTCACCGGGCAGGCACCGCAAGCATTCGAACAATGGCTAGGGGTTAATCAAGCGCAATTGGCGAAGCTCGGACACTGAATTGCGATAGGCGAGGCCCAGATATTGTAAGTTGGTCATGTGCTCATCTCATTACTGGCTTGAGTCCTTTTCTTCGGGCACATCCCAGTCCTTCGAACGTACCTCTCCAGTCTGGTAAAACTGCTTGACCAACTTGATATAGTCCAGAAAATCTCGATTCTCCGTGGCCAACCGGTTAGCCATGTCCCAATCAATTTCATCGCGTTCACGCGCGGGAATCAGCACTTGGCTGTCAGCCGGGTTGTCTACATCCAACTGGATGAAACCAATACCATGCGGCGCGAATAGCATACGTAACTCTTTCAGCGTGTCCTGCCCACTGATTTCCGCCGCGACCAAGTAGCCGAAGTTACCCCACGACGAATTCGATACCGCTTGGAAAAAGCACTCACGCACATTCGAGCGGTTGATCAGCAGCTTGACCTCAAACGACCAAAGTTTGGTGCGCTTGTCGGAATACTGCTTGACGCAGTCCCGCACCTCCTGGTGCCATTCCACACCTAAGTCTTCCATGCCGACCACGTCCGGGTACAGCCATCGATTTCCATTCGGCCCTCGCTTGTTCGATGAGCGCTTCTCGTCGATGCGTTTGGAAAAGACACCGAACTCTTCCAAGATATAATGTGAAAGCAGTGGGTACAGTGCGTGTTCATCCAGCCTCGAAGTACCCGCATCTCCTGCTACCAAAGCCCCCTCACTCTCGGCAGCGGCCACTTCGGCACTGTCTGATTTCTCCGAGTAGTAATACTTACGCGGTCGTCCTTCGGTAGTTTTCAACGCTGGATGCTTCATTTGCATGCGCGGTCGTTGCGAGCTGATTTCGGCAACAAGCTGCTGCACCAAATTCGCATCCGACTTGATGTAGTCGCCTCGACTATTAGCGCGTTTTTCCTGGCACTCCACAGGGAAGGTAGCGAACACCCACTCGGCGATCTGCCTGGCAGTGAATTTTTCTTCGGGCCGCGCCTGTAAATAGTTCACTACTACTTTCGAAAGATTCAACGCCACGTTATTTCTCCATTCTTTCCTGTCATGATGTTACCCGTGAAGATTCACATTGACATGGACGACATAGACCTTTGTCCAAACTTCGGCAAAATTCAAAATTTGTCGCTAATCGATATCTAATCTTGACAGCCCCTGGACCCCATCTCACTTCCCGATGCAGAAACTGGAGAAAATTCGACCGAGCAGATCGTCGGCGCTGAAGGTACCGACGATTTCGCCAAGTGCATTATGCGTCAGGCGTAATTCCTCGGCGGCCAGCTCCAGGCGTTCATGCTCCAGTTCGGCCATCGCCGTCGCGACGTGCAGGCTGGCCCGCTGTAATGCCTCAACGTGGCGCGCACGCGCGGAAAATTCGCCCTCGCTCCCCTCGCCCACTGTGGCGCCGGCGATGGCGCGCAGGTGCCGGTGCAATTGTTCCAGTCCGCTGCCCGTCACGGCAGAGATGTAGACAGTGTCCGCGCACGCCTCAGGCGCCTTGGTCAGCAGATCGCACTTGTTGTGGATCCATAAGCGTTGCGGGACATCGGCAATGGCTTCGGCAACCGCCGCACGGCCAACTGCCACATCTCGCGCATCGAGTACGACCAGGGCCAGATCGGCGCGTTGCAGTTCCAGTCGAGCGCGACGCATGCCTTCGCGTTCGATCGCATCGCCGCCGTCGCGCAGGCCCGCGGTGTCCACCAGGGTCAATTCCAGCCCGTCCACGCGCACGGTCTCATGCAAGGTGTCGCGAGTCGTGCCGGCGATATCGGTGACGATGGCGCGGGCGCTGCCAGCCAAGGCGTTGAGCAAGGAACTCTTGCCGGCATTCGGCGGCCCCACCAGCACCGCGTGCAGGCCGTCGCGCAAGCGGCGGCCACGTTCTGCCTCCAAGTGCAGTTGCGCCAGGTCCACACGTACTTGCTGCAGATCGGTGCGAACCTGCGCGCCACCGAGAGTCTCCAGTGCTTCGTCGGCGAAGTCGATCGCTGCTTCGATATGCAGGCGCAGACGGATCACCTGCTCGGCCAGGTCTTCGACCCGACGCGAAAACACACCGTCCAACGATCTGCGCGCCGCGCGGGCCGCACGCAGGTCGCCGGCGGCGATCAGGTCGGCGATGGCCTCGGCCTGGGCCAGGTCCAGCTTGCGATTGAGGAAGGCGCGTTCGCTGAACTCACCCGGACGAGCCGGGCGCGCGCCAAGTTCGCAACAACGCGCAACCAGCTGCCGCAGCAACACCGGGCTGCCGTGCGCCTGTAATTCCAGCACGTCCTCGCCGGTGAAACTGCGTGGTGCCGGGAACCACAGCGCGATGCCATCGTCGAGTGTGTCGCCCTGCGCATCGCGAAAGTGCGCATAACGCGCGCTACGCGGCAGTAGCGCGCCAAGCCCGAGTCCGTCGGCAATGCGGCCAGCGGCCGGCCCGGACACGCGCACCATCCCGACACCGCCTGCTCCCGGTGCAGTAGCAATCGCAGCGATGGTGTCGTTGGCAGAGCTCGACATGGCAAATTTTTTGTCTCCGTGCGGCGAAAGGCGCGGGGCCTGCCGCTGGATGCACATATCGGCCACCGACACAAAAACCAACTGCAATTGCAGACATGCCCACTGCCCGCCTGACGTTGGGCGTTGCGAACTTACTTCTTGGCTTTGGCGGGAGGCTTGACGCTAACGCTCGCCGCGGCTTCGCCATGACGCTTGTTCATCCACCACTGCTGCAGCAAGCCTAGCGAACCGTTGGTGACCCAGTACAAGACCAAACCCGAAGGTACGAATGCCATCATCACACCAAACACCAATGGCATGAATTGCATCATCTTGGCCTGCGCCGGGTCCATGCCCGGTGTGGGAGTCAGCTTCTGCGTCAACAGCATCACCGCTGCGTTGATCACTGGCAGGATGAAATACGGATCGCGCGCGGTCAGATCCTGGATCCAAGCAAACCAGGGTGCCTGACGCAATTCCACCGACTCCACCAACACCCAGTACAGCGCGAAGAAGATCGGCATCTGGATCAACACAGGCAGACAACCGCCCATCGGGTTGATCTTCTCTTTCTTGTACAACTCCATCATAGCGGTCTGGAGTTTCTGCTTGTCGTCACCGTAGCGCTCCTTGAGCTGCTGCATGCGCGGCTGGAACTTGCGTAACTTTGCAGAAGACTTGTATTGAGCCGAGGACAGCGGGTACAGCAGCAGCTTTAGCAGCAGCACCAAACCGACGATCGACCAACCCCAGTTGCCGAGCAGGGCGTGGAGATGGCTGAGGATCCAGAACAGGCCCTGTCCCAGCAGCGCCATCAGCGAGAAGCGGCTGTAATCGACCACACGGTCCAGCCCCTTCACCTGCTCTTTGGCGATCTGGTTGACCAGCTTCGGACCCACCCACAACCGTGCCTCGGTGCTGGCGTGCGCACCAGGCGCCACGACGAAAGCGGGGCCGCGCGCCTCGATCACATGCAGCGGGCCTTCGTTGGAAAGCAGGTACACCGATTGCTGATCGGCTTGCGGAATCCAACTGGTGAAGAAGTGATGCTGCAACACCGCGATCCAGCCACCGGAGATCGTCTGGTTGAGCGGACCGTCTGCCAGGTAGTCCTTGAACGCCCGGCGCTGGTAGCCATCCTGCGGGCTGAACCAGGTCGCGCCATTGAAGCTGAAGGAATCCGGATTGGTCATGCCACGGCTGACGATGGTGGGTACCCGGCTCAACTTGCGGAACACATAGCCCTGCCACGGTTTGCTGCCATGGTTAACGATCTCGTCGCGCACCTGCACGGCGTAGTGACCACGCTGCAAGGTATAGACTCGACGGATGCTGATCCCGGATGGTCCATTCCACACGAACGGCACTTCCAGGCTGTCCTGACCCTTGGCCAGCACATACTCCTTGCCCGGCTGTTCGGGACGGAAGCCGCCAAGGCTAGGCGATGGCGAATTGCGTTCGCCGATCCAACCACTGATGGCGTTGTACGGGTGCAGTGCATCCTCGGTCAGCAACTGCACCGGAGGACTACTCGGCTGCTGGGTTTGCGGATACATCAGCAGGTCCGCATCGAGCACGCTGGAACCATCCATGCTCAGGCGCAGTACGTCGGTAGTGACCGTGACCCGTGTTGCGCCAGCCGCTGGCGCTGCCGTCTCGGCAGTAGTGCCTGCGCCAGAGCCGGCACCGGGGACGTTAGCGCGCGGTATCGGCGGCATACCGGCAGTGCCAGCGCTGGTAGCAGACGCTGACGGCAGCGCAGTGGTCGCGGCACTGCTGGTCGCGCTGGCGGCAGGCGAGTGTTCTTTGCTCCACTCCATCCACAACAGGGCCGCGACCATCAGCCAGGCGAAGATCAAGAAAAGACGGGTCTGGTTCATCGGACAGGCAAACTCGGCTCAGCCGTCAGTGGTTTCTGACGTGGAAGTGGGGGACGAAGGACGATCAGGCGGCGGCATTGTGCCGTCCGCCGTCGGGGTCGGCAATGCACCAGCGCGACGCAACAGACGCAGATAGGCTTGACACAGTTGTTGGCCGCTGGCCTGCGCGGCGGCACTGCGCGCCACCACGACGTAATCGCCTGGCGCCAGCCATGGCAGCAGTTGCCGCGTGGCTTCGCGCAACACGCGTTTGATCCGGTTACGCACGACAGCACGCTTGTCGACTTTGCGCGAGACAGCCAGACCAAGCCGCGGCGGATGTGCGACGCTGCGCCAGTGCAAGCTCATCAACGGCTCGGAGCAGCGGCGCGCGGTATCGAACACGACGCGGTATTCCGCAGACGTGCGAACCCGCGCAGCGCGAGGGAATCGCCTACGCGGGTCGAGAGAATTCACCGTGCGGATTGCAGGCGCCGCCTGGGGCGGCGAAGCAATCAAGCGCTCAGGCGCTTGCGGCCCTTGGCGCGACGACGGGCCAGGATCTTGCGGCCATCGGCGGTCGCCATACGGGCACGGAAGCCATGGTCGCGCTTGCGCTTGAGGTTGCTGGGCTGGAATGTGCGCTTGGTGGCCATCGGGGCGCTCTGATTTGAATAGGGCGGGAAAGAACCGGAAATTCTATAGGCACACCTATACCGCGGTCAACTCTCCCATCGCCGGATCCACGAGTGAACGGCGCAGGGTGTGGATGAATCTGTGAATAGATGCAGGAAAACCATTCCCGCTCCTGCGCACGAATGGTAGTCTGAGCCACCGCTTTCCTCCCCGACTGGCCGAATGTGCAGCGCCCGTGCGCAGCCTTATGGTCGGTCTTTTCGACGAATTTAGATCTGATGGATGCTTGGCCCCGTTGCCTGGAACGTCTGGAAGCCGAATTTCCAGCCGAGGACGTTCACACTTGGTTGAAACCGCTGCAAGCCGAGCAGCGCCATGACAACAGCATGGTGCTCTATGCGCCGAATGCCTTCATCGTGGAACAGGTGCATGCGCGCTACCTGTCGCGAATCCGCGAATTGCTGAATTACTTTGCTGGCAGCGAAGATGTGCTGTTACAGGTCGGTTCGCGCCCACGCGCGCCGGAACCCATGGCCGCCGCGAGCGATAGCACGACCGCGCGCACGCCTAGCCCACAGTTGTTGGAACCTTTCGCTGGCAACCTCGATTCGCACTACACCTTCGCCAACTTCGTCGAGGGCCGCAGCAACCAACTCGGCCTGGCCGCAGCGGTGCAAGCCGCGCAGAAACCCGGCGATCGTGCGCACAACCCGCTGCTGCTTTACGGCAGCACAGGTCTAGGCAAGACCCACCTGATGTTCGCTGCCGGCAATGCAATGCGCGAACAGAATCCGAACGCACGGGTGATGTACCTACGCTCTGAGCAGTTCTTCAGTGCCATGATCCGCGCCCTGCAAGAGAAGACCATGGACCAGTTCAAGCGCCAGTTCCAGCAGGTGGACGCGCTGCTGATCGACGATATCCAATTCTTCGCCGGCAAGGACCGCACCCAGGAAGAGTTCTTCCACACCTTCAATGCGCTGTTCGACGGCCGTCAGCAGATCATCCTGACCTGCGACCGCTATCCGCGCGAGGTCGAGGGCCTAGAGCCCCGACTGAAATCGCGCTTGGCCTGGGGCCTGTCGGTGGCGATCGACCCACCCGACTTCGAGACGCGCGCGGCAATCGTGCTGGCCAAGGCGCGCGAACGCGGCGCCGAGATCCCGGACGAGGTGGCGTTCCTGATCGCCAAGAAAATGCGCTCCAATGTGCGGGACCTGGAAGGTGCGCTCAACACGCTGGCCGCCCGCGCCAACTTCACCGGCCGTGCGATCACCACTGAATTCGCCCAGGAAACCTTACGCGACCTGTTACGCGCGCAGCAGCAGGCGATCGGCATTCCCAACATCCAGAAGACCGTCGCCGACTACTATGGCCTGCAAATCAAGGATCTGCTGTCGAAACGGCGCACGCGCTCATTGGCACGCCCGCGGCAGATGGCGATGGCGCTGACCAAGGAATTGACCGAACACAGCTTGCCGGAAATCGGCGACGCCTTCGCCGGACGCGACCACACCACCGTGTTGCATGCCTGCCGGCAGATCAAACACCTGATGGAGACCGACGGCAAGCTACGCGAGGACTGGGACAAGCTGATCCGCAAGCTCAGCGAATAGCGGTACGGGCAAGGTGATAAATCAGTGCATGACTTCGCGACAAATCCGGGAGAAACTGTGGATAAAGCACGACGCAGCGGCGGCGGCAAAACGATCCACAGGTTTCCCCACCTGTTCCGGGGGAGTAATACATGGGATTGAAAGCAGAAAATATCATTTAATTTCAATGGTTTGAGTTACATTTACACCGAATTTCGCTCTACCATCACCACCACGCTTTTGATTTATTCCACATCTTTTAAAGCATAGGGGCACGGAACCAAATGCGTTTCACATTGCAGCGCGAAGCCTTCCTGAAGCCATTGGCGCAAGTCGTCAATGTGGTCGAACGTCGTCAGACCTTGCCGGTGCTGGCCAATTTCCTGGTCCAGGTCCACGGCGGTCAACTTTCGTTGACGGGTACCGACCTGGAAGTGGAAATGGTTTCGCGCATCGGGGTCGATGATGCCCAGGATGGTGAAACCACGATTCCTGCGCGCAAACTTTTCGAAATCGTCCGTGCTCTGCCAGACGGCAGCAAAGTGACTGTCTCTCTTTCGGGCGACAAGATCACGGTGCAAACCGGACGCAGCCGCTTTACCTTGGCGACCCTCCCCGCCAATGATTTCCCATCAGTGGATGAAGTGGAAACCACCGAGCGCGTGGTGGTGCAGGAAGCTGCACTGAAGGAGTTGATCGAGCGGACCGCGTTCGCGATGGCGCAACAGGATGTCCGTTATTACCTCAACGGCCTATTGTTCGATCTGCACGACAAGACATTACGCTGCGTTGCCACCGACGGTCATCGGTTGGCGTTGTGCGAGACAGAACTGGAAAATGCTGGCGGCGCCAAGCGCCAGATCATCGTGCCGCGGAAAGGCGTGACGGAGTTGCAACGGCTGTTGGAAGGCGGTGATCGCGAAGTGGAGCTGGAAGTTGGCCGGAGTCATGTGCGGGTCAAGCGTAACGATGTCACCTTCACCTCGAAGTTGATCGATGGTCGTTTCCCCGATTACGAAACGGTGATCCCCATTGGGGCTGACCGCGAGGTCAAATTGGATCGGGAAATCCTGCGTGCAGCACTGCAACGCGCGGCAATCCTATCCAATGAGAAATATCGCGGTGTGCGCGTGGAAGTGTCCCCAGGACAGTTGAAAATCAGCGCACATAACCCTGAGCAGGAAGAGGCACAGGAAGAAGTTGAAGCCGATACCAAAGTCAGCGATCTGGCGATTGGCTTCAATGTGAACTATTTGCTGGATGCCCTGTCCGCGTTGCGGGAGGAGTTCGTGGTGATCCAACTGCGCGATGCCAATTCCTCTGCATTGGTCCGTGAGGCCAGCAGTGCCCGATCACGCCACGTGGTCATGCCACTGCGTCTCTGACTTCCAGGGCCCTTTAGTGTTCCACGTGGAACAAGTACAAAGGAACGACCCGGCCTCCCGCCGGGTTTTCTTTTATCTCACTGTGAAACACCGGACCCCGCAGTTTTCTGTCCGAGGCTGCTACGACGACACAAACGTCCTGTTGTGACCACACCGTATCCACGCGTAGGGAAACCGGCTCGATCAAACGTTTGCTGCATGTTTGGGTATGCTGGCAATCTGCCCTTCGACGATCCGAGTGCGCCTGGCGCAAGCGCTTGCCCCTGATTCCGCATGCACCTTTTCCGTCTCGATTTCCATCATCTGCGTCGTTTCCCATCGATTGAATTGACACCGGCGCCAGGCATGAATCTCATCACCGGCGACAACGGCGCCGGTAAGACCACGATTCTAGAAGCCATGCACCTGATGGCGTATGGCCGCAGCTTTCGTTGCCGCGTTCGCGATGGCTTGATCCGTCAGGGTCAGGCTGGGCTGGATGTATTCGTGGAATGGCATGAACAGGCCGCGGATACGGGGCAGACCCGCCGTCGGCGGGCTGGACTCCAGCACAGCGGGCAGGATTGGCGCGGTCGTCTGGATGGTCAGGACGTTCCTTATCTGGGTACCTTGTGCGCGGCTCTGGCGGTGGTCACCTTCGAACCAGGGAGCCATGTCCTGGTCAGCGGTGGTGGCGAAGCGCGTCGGCGTTTCGTCGACTGGGGTTTGTTCCACGTGGAACCAGATTTCCTGTCGCTCTGGCGGCGCTATGCCAGGGCACTCAAACAGCGCAATGCACTGTTGAAGAGTGGAGGTGCCGGTGCGGCGTTGGATGCCTGGGACCACGAACTGGCCGAGGCTGGCGAGCCGTTGACATCGCGTCGTCAGCATTATTTGGACCGACTCTTGCGACGACTGCTGATCCTCGCCCCGGAGTTGGCGCCAGCGCTGGGGATCGAACAGTTGCAATTTTCACCAGGGTGGCGGCGCCATGAGATTTCGCTGGCCGACGCGTTGTTGCTCAATCGCGACCGCGACCGTCAACTTGGTTACACCACCGTTGGCCCGCATCGTGCGGACTGGAGCCTGAGTTTTGCCGCGATCCCAGGCCGCGACGCCTTGTCGCGAGGACAGGCCAAGCTCACCGCGCTCGCCTGTCTATTAGCCCAGGCCGAAGACTATGCCGAGCAGCGCGGCGAATGGCCGGTGATCGCGCTGGATGATCTGGCCTCGGAACTCGATCAGCATCATCAAGTTCGGGTGTTGCAATGTCTGCGCGCCGGGCCGGCACAGGTCTTCCTGACCGCGACCGAGACGCCGCAGGCACTGAGCGATGCAGGTCTGCCAATCGCGCGGTTCCACGTGGAACATGGACAAATTCTGTCATCTTCCTAGCGCGCATCGGGTCGACCGTCTAGGACTGCTATAATTCCGCCTAATCCCCTATCCAGCGGTGCGAGCAGGCTCCCGCCTGTCCTCGCCGCCTCGTGGAGCCTACGGCGCGCGCAATGACCGACGAACAGAACACCCACGCAAACAACGGCAATTACGACGCGAATAGCATCACCGCCCTGGAAGGGCTGGAAGCGGTCCGCAAGCGTCCAGGGATGTACATCGGTGACGTCCATGACGGCACTGGCCTGCATCACATGGTGTTCGAGGTTGTCGATAACTCCATCGACGAGGCGCTGGCCGGTCATGCGGACCATGTCGCGGTTACGATCCATGCTGATGGTTCGGTGTCGGTATCGGATAACGGACGTGGCATTCCGGTCGGCAAGCATGCGCAGATGAGCAAGAAGCTCGATCGCGAGGTCTCGGCGGCCGAAGTCGTGATGACCGTCCTGCATGCAGGCGGTAAGTTCGACGACAACAGCTACAAGGTCTCTGGTGGCCTGCATGGCGTTGGTGTCAGTGTGGTCAACGCGCTGTCGGAAAAGCTGCTGCTGGATATTTTCCAGGGCGGCTTCCATTACCAGCAGGAATATAGCCACGGCGCCGCCTTGGCGCCGCTGAAGCAGCTGGAAACCAGCGCCAAGCGTGGTACCACGTTACGCTTCTGGCCGTCGGTGAAGGCGTTCAATAACAACGTCGAGTTCCACTACGACATCCTGGCCCGCCGCCTGCGTGAGCTGTCCTTCCTCAACTCCGGGGTCAAGATCGTCCTAGCCGACGAACGTGGGGAAGGCCGTCGCGACGATTTCCACTACGAAGGCGGCATCCGCAGCTTCGTCGAGCACTTGGCGCACCTGAAAACCCCACTGCATCCGAACGTGATTTCGGTGAGCGGCGAACATAACGGCATCACCGTGGAAGTGGCGCTGCAGTGGACCGACTCCTATCAGGAGACGATGTACTGTTTCACCAACAATATCCCGCAAAAAGACGGTGGTACCCACCTGGCAGGTTTCCGCGGTGCCCTGACCCGCGTGCTCAACAACTACATCGAGCAGAATGGCATTGCCAAGCAGGCCAAGATCAACCTGACCGGCGATGACATGCGCGAAGGCATGATTGCGGTGCTCTCGGTGAAGGTGCCTGACCCGAGTTTTTCCAGCCAGACCAAGGAAAAGCTGGTCAGTTCCGACGTGCGCCCGGCGGTGGAAAATGCGTTCGGTGCCCGTCTGGAAGAGTTCCTGCAGGAGAACCCCAATGAGGCCAAGGCCATCGCCGGCAAGATCGTCGATGCCGCGCGCGCACGCGAGGCCGCGCGCAAGGCGCGCGACCTGACCCGCCGCAAGGGCGCCTTGGATATCGCGGGCCTGCCGGGCAAGCTCGCCGACTGCCAGGAAAAAGATCCAGCACTATCTGAATTGTTCATTGTTGAGGGTGATTCAGCGGGCGGCTCGGCCAAGCAGGGCCGGAATCGCAGGAATCAGGCGGTACTGCCCTTGCGCGGCAAGATCCTCAACGTCGAGCGTGCCCGTTTCGATCGCATGCTGGCCTCCGACCAGGTCGGGACGCTGATCACCGCATTGGGTACCGGCATCGGTCGCGACGAGTACAACCCGGACAAACTGCGTTACCACCGCATCATCATCATGACCGACGCCGACGTCGACGGCGCCCACATCCGCACCTTGCTGCTGACCTTCTTCTACCGGCAGATGCCTGAGCTGATCGAACGCGGCTACGTCTACATCGGCTTGCCCCCGCTCTACCGGCTCAAGCAAGGTAAGCAGGAGCTTTACCTGAAGGACGACAACGCGCTCAACGTCTATCTGGCCAGCAGCGCGGTCGAGGGTGCGGCGTTGATCCCGGCGAGCGGCGAGCCGCCGATCACCGGCGCGGCACTGGAGAAGTTGTTGCTGCTGTTCGCCAGCGCCAATGAAACCGTGGTACGCAACGCCCATCGCTACGATCCTGCACTGCTGACCGCATTGATCGACTTGCCGCCACTGGACGTGGCCCAGCTCGAAGCGGAGGGCGAACGGCATCCAAGCCTGGATGCGCTGCAAATGGTTCTCAATCGCGGTAACCTCGGTTCGGCCCGCTACACCTTGCGCTTTCAGCCCGCCAACGAGCAGCGTTCGGCCACCTTGCTGTTGGTGCGTCGCCACATGGGCGAGGAAATGACCCAGGTGGTGCCGATGGCGGTGTTCGAAAGCGGCGAACTGCGGGCGTTGCGCGAGGTCGCGCTGGCGCTGCACGGTCTGGTCCGCGAGGGCGCGCAGATCGTGCGCGGCAACAAGACCCAAGCCATCTCCAGCTTTGCCCAGGCGCATGCCTGGCTGTTCGAAGAAGCCAAAAAGGGCCGTCAGATCCAGCGCTTCAAGGGTCTGGGCGAAATGAATGCCGAACAGCTGTGGGAAACCACGGTCAACCCCGACACCCGCCGCTTGTTGCAGGTGCGCATCGAGGACGCCGTGGCAGCCGATCAGATTTTCAGCACCTTGATGGGCGATGTGGTCGAGCCGCGTCGTGATTTCATCGAGGAAAACGCGCTAAAGGTCGCCAACCTCGACATTTGACCGCGGCTGTCCCCCGCTCCTGGCCTATGCCGGGACGGAGGTCTTGCCATGTCTTTCGCCCGCTTTTGTCCAGGATTGCGATGACTGCGTTGCCATCCCCCGCCGTGCCGCCGCTGCCTCTGCCTCTGCCTGTCAGACCTCGCCAACGTTGGCCGGTTCTGGGTTTTTTCCTGGATGTCATGCTGGGAGCGGTCGTGCTGGTGACGGTGAGCGTGTTGTCCGGCTTGGTTTGGGGCGTATGGCGTGGTTTTCAGCTTGCCATGGACCTCAGAGCCCAAGGCGTCGCCAGTGACCGACTGGGTGCGTTGGTCACGCACCGGATCGGCCAGCCAGGCGCACTGGCGCAAATGTTGATCGCCTTGGTCAGTACATTGTCCGCCGCGCTGTTGCTTTACTTCCTGCGGCGTCCGGCCAGCGTCGCCGAACGTCGCGCCTCCTGGCAGGCGGCACGCACATCTTCGACCTGGGTTTGGGTGGTACTGGTGGTTGTCGGAGTGTTCTTGGGTACCAGCGCGATCTCCGCGCTGGCCACCCAGACCGCCATCAATGCTGTGCCGAGCAACCTATCGCTGATGCAGGGGGCAATGGCGCATGCGCCGGTTTTCCTGTGCGTGTTTGCGGTGCTGATCGCGCCGGCCTACGAGGAACTGTTGTTCCGTCGCGTGCTGTTCGGGCGTCTATGGGATGCGGGCAAGCCGCGATTGGGGATGCTGCTCAGCGGCGCTGCCTTTGCGTTGTCGCATGAAGTGCCGGGTACCAGCGGCAATGGATTGGCCGCGACTACGCAGTTATGGCTGGTATACGCGGGCATGGGCATTGCGTTCGCTTGGTTGTACAAGCGCACCGGCACCCTGTGGGCGTCGATCGCCGCGCATGGTCTCAACAACGCAATCGCTGTCGCCAGCCTGTACTGGTTTGGCATAACTTGAAGGTTAGTTTGACGAAAAGTTAAGACGCTTCCGACGAAACTGTGGAGCGTGTCAAGAGGGGACCTGTATGAAACAAGTTGTACTCGGCGCGTCGATCGCGATGCTCCTCGCTGCATGCGCGACCACCACGTCGCCAACCGGGCGCACCCAAGTGGTGGGCGGTATCTCGCAGCAACAACTCGATCAGATGGGTGTGCAGGCTTTCGCTCAGGCCAAGGCCAAAGAGACCCTCGATGCCGATCCCAAACACAACGCTTACGTGCGTTGTGTGGTCAATACGCTGGTTGCGCAGTTGCCCGACCATTGGCGCAACACACCGTGGGAGACCGCGCTGTTCAATGACAAGGAGGCGAACGCGTTCGCCTTGCCAGGAGGCAAGGTTGGGGTGAACAACGGCATTTTCGCCGTCGCAAAAAATCAGGATCAGTTGGCGGCTGTGCTTGGCCATGAGATCGGCCATGTGATTTCGCGCCATCATGAGGAACGCATTACCCGCCAACTCGGCGCTCAGGCAGGCGTGAGCGTGATCGGTGCGCTGGCTGGCGCGCGTTATGGCCAAGGTGCTGCTGACACGGTCAATCAGTTCGGTGGCATGACCGCTCAGACCTTGTTCCTGCTCCCTGGTTCGCGCGAACAGGAAACCGAGGCGGACGTGGTCGGCCAACGGCTGATGGCGCAGGCTGGTTTCGATCCGGCGCAGGCGGTGGATTTGTGGAAAAACATGATGGCCGCTGGCAGCCAGCATCCACCACAATGGCTATCCACTCACCCCGACCCAAGCGCTCGTATCAGCGAATTACAGCGCGATGTCCCCGGGCTCGAGCCGGTGTATGCGCAAGCGCGCAGTAGTGGGCGGACCCCCCAATGCGGTTGAGGTCTGTTGTAGTCGCTGTGCTTGACATCCGCATCGGCACAAAAACGCATCTAAAAACGTTTTCACGACGTACAGCTTTCTGATAGGTTTGCCGGCCCGGCCGTGACTGGCCGCTTCGTCTTCCGTGCCGCTCAGGGCGGTTTCCACCGAGGTGACTCATGAAATCCCGTAATCGCAAGCAAGCGCTGTTGTCCCTGCTGATCGCTGCTGCCCTTGGTGGTGTGATGGTGAACGACGCCGTCGCGCAGAGCGATCATTCCGAACAGCGCTCTTCACACAAATCCAAAAACGACAAGGCGACGGTGATGTTCCCCAACGCCGAGCGCAAGGAGCCGGCTGGCAAGCCTTCTTCCAAGCTCGGCAGCAAGTTGCAGAAGCTGATCGACATCTACAACAAGGGCGAAGACTACGCCGCGGTGCGCACACAGGCCGACGAGATCCTGGCCAACAGCGCTGCCAATGACTACGACAAGTCGCTTGCCGCACAGCTTGCCGCACAAGCGGCCTATAACCTCAACGACACCAAGGCTGCCAAGCAATACCTGCAGCAGGCGATCCAATTCAATGGCCTGGACAACAACGGTCATTTTCAGTCGATGCTGATGCTGGCCCAGTTGCAACTGCAGGACGAACAGACAGCCGAAGGCCTGGCCACACTGGACAAATATTTTGCCGAGTCCAAGTCGAACCGTCCGGAAGACCTGATTCTCAAAGGCCAGGCGCTGTACCAGACGCAGCATTATCAGGAAGCGATCCCGGTATTGAAGCAGGCCATCGCCGCTTCGCCCGAACCCAAGGACAGCTGGAACCAGTTACTGATGGCCTGCTACGCCGAAGCGGGTCAGACCGGCGAAGCGATCAAGGCCGCCGAAGCGTTGGCGGCAAAATCACCCAACGACAAGAAGGCCCAGCTCAACCTGGCCAGCATGTACATGCAGGCCGATCAGATGGACAAAGCCGCTGCGGTCATGGACAAGCTGCGTGCGGCCGGACAGCTGACCGACGAGAAGGAATACAAACAGCTGTACTCGATCTACGCCAACACCGAGCACAAGGAAAAGGACGTCATCGCGGTCATCAACGAGGGTGTACAGAAGGGCATCCTCAAGCCCGACTATCAGACCTATCTCGCGCTGGCGCAGTCCTACTACTACACCGATCAGGTGCCGAAGGCGATCGAGAACTGGCAGAAGGCCGCGCCACTGTCCAAGGATGGCGAGACCTATCTCAACCTGGCCAAGGTGCTGCATTCGGAAGGCCGTATCGCCGAAGCCAAACAGGCAGCGCAGCAGGCGTTGGCCAAGGGCGTCAAGAAGCCCGAAGAAGCGAAGAAAATCATCAACCTGAAGTAACACAAACAAAAGCCCCCGAAGACCAGTGCTGAAAGATAGTGCAGGTAACAGGGATTGGTATAAGCTTGGAGGTTCGTGCGGTCTGAGTGCCGCATGAACAAAGATGACGCATCATTGCGAAATCCGCCCCCCTAATTGAGTCATTGGCGCATGACGGAACAACTGGTCATTCATCGGCATTACGACAAAGATGACGCCTCCGGCCTCAGCTGGCCGCGCATCATTGGTATTGCCTTCGTAATCGCCCTGCATCTTGCAGCGTTGATGTTGCTGCTCATCCCCGCCGTGGCGCCCAAGGCCCCTGCGGAAAAGGAGCGCAACATCGTTGTCACCATGGTGGATGTTCCCCCGCCGCCTCCCCCGCCGCCGCCGCCGCCGCCTAAGCAGGAGAAGCCGCCACCGCCGGTCAAGAACCTGGCACCGCCGAAGCCGACTCCGGTGCCGCCGCCGCCGCAAGCCCCGGTGGTGGACGTACCTGAGCCGCGCCCGGACGACATCGCCACGCCGCCGTCGCCGCCAGCGCCACCGGCTCCGCCGTCCGAAATCAGCGCCAGCGTCGACATCTCGTCGAAGAACATGAACCCGCCCAAGTACCCGCCGGCCGCATTCCGCGCAGGTGCCCAAGGCGAGGTGATCCTAATCATCGATGTCGATGCAAGCGGTAATGTCACGAACGTTTCTGTCGAAAAATCCAGCCGCAATCGTGACTTGGACCGTGCTGCAATGGACGCGGCGCGTAAGTGGCGGTTCAATGCCGCTGTCGTCAATGGACAGAAGAGCGCCGGTCGCGTCCGTGTCCCGGTCAACTTCGCCCTGAACAACTGATACAACGGTCTAAGAACTGGCGCTGTGTCGGTTCGCAAACTCTGTCTACTCTTTGCACCATCCTCACCACCACCACCACACACAACAAAGGTAAGCGTCATGCTGCAGGAAATTTTCATCGCCGCTGCTGCGGGGGGCAACAATGCATCGAACGCCTTGTCGCAGATGGGCTTCGAGCACCTGATCACCGAAATGACTTCCAAGCCGGGCGACTTCGCCGTCTCCTGGGTGGTGCTTGTCACCCTGATCACCATGTCCGCCTCGTCTTGGTACTGGACGGTCATCAACATCTTCCGTGCCACCCGCCTGAAGAGTCAGGCCGACCGCGTCATCAGCCTGTTTTGGGACACCCCGAATGCGCAGGACGCCATCCGTGCGATGGAAGAGCAACCGGCCAGCGAGCCGTTCTCGAAGATCGCACTGGATGCCGCCCAGGCCGCTGCGCACCACCAGCGTTCGGAAGGCACCGGTGCCGGTTTGGGTGAGACCCTGAGCCGTTCAGAATTCGTCGACCGCGCCCTGCGTCAGGCGGTGACCCGCGAAAGCACCAAGCTGCAGTCGGGCATGGCCCTGTTGGCCACGGCCAGTGCGTGCGCGCCGTTCGTCGGTCTGTTGGGCACGGTGTGGGGTATTTACGGCGCGTTGATCAAGATTGGTGCCACCGGCTCTGCCTCGATCGACGCCGTTGCTGGCCCGGTGGGTGAAGCGCTGATCATGACCGCGATCGGTCTGTTCGTCGCCATCCCGGCCGTGTTCGCCTTCAACTTCTTCAGCAAGGTCAACAGCTCGGTGATCGCCAAGTTCGACACCTTCGCTCACGACCTGCACGACTTCTTCGCCACCGGTTCGCGCGTTCGCTGATCCCTGGTCAAGTCGTCCACGCAATGACTAACGGAGCGCGTTATGGCTTTCAGTAGTGGTAACAGCGGCGGCCCCATGGCCGACATCAACGTCACGCCCCTCGTGGACGTGATGCTGGTGCTGCTGATCATCTTCATCATCACGGCACCGCTGATGTCCCACAAGGTCAAGGTGGAACTGCCCAAAGCCAACTTGAACCAGGATCCGGACAAGGACGACAAACGTCCGAATCCGATCACGGTGTCGGTCAAGGAAGACGGCTCGCTGTATTGGAACGACGAACCGATCACCAAGGAAGCCTTGGAATCGCACTTCTCCACTGCAGCCCAGCAGACCCCGCAGCCGCCGCTCAACCTGCGTGGCGACCGCACCACCAAGATGCGCACGATCAACGAGATCACCAAGATCGCGCAGGGTCAGGGCATGCTGGATGTCGGTTTCATCGCGACCAAAGACAAGGGGAACTGAGCCATGGCATTCAGCTCGGGAAATAGCCGTGGCCCGATGGCCGACATCAACGTCACGCCGCTGGTCGACGTGATGCTGGTGCTGTTGATCATCTTCATCGTGACCGCGCCGATCATGACCTATCCGATCGACGTGGATCTGCCGCAGAAGGTCATCAACCCTCCCCCGCAGTTGCGCGATCCACCGCCGCCGATCGATTTGCGGATCGATGCGTCGAACCAGATCTTCTGGAACGACGGCCCAGTGGCGGTGAGTGCGCTTCCGCAGATGATGGAAAACGAAGTACAGCGCGATCCGACGAATCAGCCGGAACTGCGTATCGATGCCAATCCGGATTCCGAATACGAAGTGATGGCCAAGGTACTGGCCGCCGCGAAAAACTCGGGCATGAAAAAGATCGGCTTCGTGCAGCAATAAGTTTCATCGCAACGCCTCAGTCATGACGCGACTGTAAACGCCACCGGCAACGGTGGCGTTTTTCTTAAGTGTTGCGACGCTACATGCTTTTCGCCGCGCTTCAATGCAGAAAACGCGCAGCCAAGCCAAAGTGATGCGGTCCAGTGCACATGTTCCCGGGAACATGGCTGGATAGCGGCAGCTAGGTTAGGCCATAGAGATAGCGGGGGACGTGACCAAGGAGGCGTCGTCAGCGTGGTGGAAGCACAGCCGGATTGCATCCAAAAGTTGGCTCATATCGTATGGCTTGGGCAAGAAGTGGATGCCCTCGCGCAGCCGCGACAGCACCGCGTGCTCGTCCATGCCGGAGGTCACCAGAATCGGCAGCTGTGGCTGCCAGTCACGTACATGGTTGGCCGCGGCGATGCCATCCAGGCCCTCTAGGTGCACGTCGGTGAATAACAGGTCGAAACATCTGCCGGCATCGAGCAGCGCCAACGCCGCTTCTGCAGTCTCCACGGCGACGACATCACACGCCTGACTCTCCAGCGTCAAGCGGCTGAGTTCCTTGATGTCTTCGGCATCCTCGATCATTAGGACGCGCGGTTCAACATGGCGCTTGGACAACAGCATAACGCGGTGACTCCGGACAACAGGCGGCAAAAAACGCATAAGTATCGTCAATCCGGAGGTGAAGTCCGCGTGTAGAGAGGGATGACGGTCCCGAGTACCAGCAGCTTGCCCGGCGCTCTGGAGTAGGCTGCGCGCCTAGCGTGAAGCCTGAGCTAGCGCCGGGAACGGCCGGCGAGAACAGCCAAATAAGCTTTCACCGTCGCGTCGAGCCCGGCGTATAGCGCTTCGCCGATCAGTGCGTGGCCGATCGATACCTCCAGCACCTGTGGCACCTGCGCCAGGAACATGTCCAGATTGGCTTGGCTGAGATCGTGGCCGGCGTTGACACCAAGCCCCAAGGTCTGCGCGCGACGTGCGGCGGCAGCGAACCTAGCCGCCACCGTGGCCGCCGCTCCATCGCCCCGCTCGAACGCGGCAGCATAAGGACCCGTGTACAGCTCGATCCGGTCGGCTCCCAATTCGGCTGCGATGGCCAGATCGGGATTGTCGGCATCCACGAACAAGCTGACCCTGCAACCCAGTGCCTTCAGTTCGGCGATCAGCGGCCGTAGCCGGTCACTGTCGCGGCTGAAATCGAAGCCGTGGTCCGAAGTGAGTTGGCTGTCGCCATCCGGTACCAGGGTTGCCTGCGTTGGCCGCGCCTGTGTGCATAGTGCGATCAGGCCCGGGTAACCGGGGCGCAGCGGTGCGAAGGGATTGCCTTCGATGTTGAATTCGACGCCGTGTGCCTGGGTCAACTCCGCCAGTGCCAGCGCATCCTCGGCATGGATGTGGCGCCGATCTGGGCGCGGATGCACGGTAATGCCATGCGCGCCGGCATCCAAACAGGCACGGGCGGCGTCCAACACGCTGGGCAGCTCGCCCCCGCGGGAATTACGCAACACCGCGATTTTGTTCACGTTGACGCTGAGCTTGGTCATCCCGATCGATGAATCAGGGTGTACTGGTATCGTTGCTGGCGGCCGCCGCCGCCGCGCGGCGCGCTTCGGCTTGCTCGCGTAGACGGCGCAATTCGACTGGATCGATCATGGGTATCGCATCGCGCTGGTTGGCATCCCCGATCTTGGTCACGTACCAGCCTCGTGCCCAGGCGAGCATGAGGCCGAGCGCCGCGAGCAGGCTCAGGACCAGCAACCAGATGTGCGGCGTCGAAAACGCCAAAACGAAAGCACCTAATGCAAGCGGCAGAAAGAGCCAATACATGACAACCTCCCCAAGGATAGCGGCAGTGTAGCGCCGCAAGGTGGTTCGGTTCCACGTCCCATGCCGGGGAGTTGCGCCGCGGTTGCAGGATGTGGACACCTGCTCGGTATCCTGCTGGTTCGCTCTATAACAGCGGGGAGGTCAGTCGTGCGATGGCTTCGGGCAGCCGGTGGCGCCACAGCGAGCGTTTGCGGTCTTCGCGCACGCGTACGGCCACCGCGATCTCGCCGCCGATCAGTTCGGCCAACTGCTCGGTGAGCGAACGATCGCGCAAGAGCATGGCCACCTCGAAATTGAGCCGGAAACTGCGGTTGTCGAAATTGGCGCTGCCGACAAGGCATAGATCCTCGTCGGCAATCAGTGCCTTGGTGTGCAGCATGCGCGGGCCGTACTCGTAGACTTTCACCCCGGCCAGCAACAACTCGTCGAAATACGAGCGCGCCGCCAGCGTGACCAATCGCGAATCGCTGCGCTTGGGCACCAGCAAGCGCACGTCCAATCCACCCAGTGCGGCCGAGGTCAATGCCATGCGTGCGGCCTCGCCAGGGACGAAGTACGGCGTCACCAACCACACCCGCCGTTGTGCCTCGTGGATCGCCGCGACTTGCAGGCGGTGAATGCTTTCCCACGATGAATCCGGCCCGGAGACCAGCAACTGGGCCTGGATCGTGCCAGCGTCGCGGCTGGGCATGTCGTTGGGCCAGATCCGCGCCATGTTGAAAGCATCCCGGCTTTGCTCGGTGGCGTACAGCCAGTCTTCCATAAACACCAGTTGCAGGCTGCGCACGACATGCCCTTCGCAGCGCAGGTGCAAGTCGCGGTAGGCGTCGGCACGCAACGCCTCGTTCTCCTCGTCGGTGATGTTGATGCCGCCAGTGAAGGCGATGCGACCATCGATCACCACGATCTTGCGGTGAGTGCGCAGGTTGACCCAGGGCCGCTTGAACTTGAACGGATCCAACAACCGGTTGGGATGGAACCAGGCCACTTCGCCACCAGCGTCCAGGAGCGGCCGCAGAAAGCGCTTGCCCACTTGCGATGAGCCGACCGCATCCAACAGCAGGCGCACGCGCACGCCAGCATGCGCGCGCTCAATCAGTGCATCGCGGATGCGCGCACCGGTGTGGTCGGGGTTGAAGATGAAGTACTCCAGATGCACATGGTGCTGCGCGGCGCCGATGTCGCGCACGATCGCGTCATAGGTTGCCGCGCCATCCACCAGCCACTGCACCGCGGTTGCCGAGCTCGGCGCCAGACCGGTCGTGGCCTGGGCGATCTTGGCCAGTTCGGTGCAGTGAATATCCGCCGGGTACACGCGGTGCTCGTACTCTATGCCCGAGCGTGCGCGACCGCGGCGCAGGCGCTGCCGCTTCACTTTCTGTGGTCCGAGCAGGTAATAGATGACGAAGCCCAGATAGGGCAACGCCGCCAGCGATAGCACCCAGCTCAACGTCGCCGCAGGCTCGCGTTTTTGCAGCACGATCCAGCCGCTCAGCCACAGGATGTAAAGCAGATAGGCTGCCGTGCTGTAGGCGCCGATGTGCGGGATGCCGGTCAGGCGGCCCCAAGCGTTGTGTAATGTCGTGACGAGCATCGGGGGATTCTACGGCCCGGCGTGTGATGCGGTGACAGGGCTGAAAGATCCGGCACGGCGCGCAGACTGTCGCAATGCTCGAGACGGCGAACGCATAGGCTGTGTCGATGAACACTCCCATCAAGGGCCGTGGTGCAGGCAGCCACCTGCCCGGCCGCTTCGAACGTACCGTCAGCCAAGCCGAGGACGACGGCTGGCCGCTCGACGATAGCGTGGAATTTGCCGCGCCACGGTTGCGCACTCGGGTGAGCGAAGAGACCGCGCGCAGCATCATCAGCCGGAATCAATCGCCGGATGTCGGCTTCGCGCAGTCGGTCAATCCCTATCGCGGTTGCGAGCACGGTTGCAGTTATTGTTTCGCCCGTCCCAGTCACGCCTACCTGAACTTGTCCCCTGGGCTGGATTTCGAGACTCGCCTGTTCGCCAAGACCAATGCGCCTGAACTGCTACGCCGCGAACTGGGAAAGCCCGGTTATGTCCCCAGCCCGATCGCTTTGGGCATCAACACCGACGCCTATCAGCCGATCGAGCGCAGGTTGCGGCTCACCCGGCGGCTGATCGAAGTGCTGTGGGAGGCCCGACATCCGTTTTCGTTGATCACCAAGAATGCGTTGGTCGAACGCGATCTGGATTTGTTGGTGCCGTTGGCGCGCGAGAATCTGGTCAGCGTGTACTTCTCGGTGACGTCATTGGATCGGCGGCTGTCGGCGCGGCTGGAGCCGCGGGCATCGGCGCCACACGCCAGATTGCGCGCGATGCGGATCTTGCATGAGGCCGGTGTGCTGGTCGGTGTGATGGTCGCGCCGGTGATCCCGTGGATCAACGACCACGCCTTGGAAGCGGTGCTGGAGGCGGCGCGCGATGCCGGTGCCGAGTCCGCTGGTTATGTGCTGCTGCGTCTGCCCCATGAAGTGTCGCCATTGTTCCGCGACTGGCTGCAGATGCACTACCCAGACCGCGCTGCGCACGTGATGAGCAGCGTACAGCAGTTGCATGGCGGCAAGGATTACGACAGCGTGTTCGGTAAGCGCATGTGTGGCGAAGGGATTTACGCCGAGTTACTTGCGCGGCGCTTTGCGCTGGCGCACAAACGCCTGGGCTACGCTGTCGCGCCATGGCCAAAGCTGGATTGCAGCCGTTTCGTCAAGCCCAGCCTGCCGTGTGCGCCATCGCCGCAGGGCGAATTGTTCTGAAGCGATGTTCTCCGGGAAGATGGTGTTCATACGGTCGATCTGGCGGCAAACCGCGGAGCCTGATGCTTGCATGACGGTGAACATGCCGGTTCCCAGACAAGGCATCACGCGTCTTGATGAACCTGCCAGGCTTATTCCTGACGGTACAGCGTCTGCGCCGATTGGAACAGGATCCAGCTGGTGGCGATGAACTGATCGCCGCCGCGCGGACGGTTGCCGCGATGGGTGTGGGTGAATGCGGTCGGGGCGATCAGCAGACTCCCAGCGCGCGGCGCGATCTTACGTCGCTGGAACAGGAACTCGGTTTCCCCATCCTGGAAATCGTCGTTGAGATACAGAGTCCACAACAAATGCCGGTGCAACGTTTCGGCATTGGGATCGCACGGTGATAGCTCGCAGTGCCAGTACGGATATCCCCCCACGCCTGCCGCGTACCACTGTAAGGTGATCGTCCCTGGGCGTAGACAGGTGCGTGCCAGATTGGACAAAGCAGTGTCGTCCAGCAGCGCGAAATCTTCGGCCTTGAGCCAGTGCGCTTGGCCATCGGCACCGGGTACCTGCAGTATCAGCGGCGAGATCAGTGTCTGCGGATACTTGCGCAAATAACCGAGCAGCCCGGCCAACACGACCTGTTGTAGCCGCTGTTCCACCTCGCGCCACGGTTCCAGGCCACTGATGCGTAGGTCCTGGCTATGTTTGAGTTCCGGGAATACGCTGCCGTCGATCTCGCCGGGCCGCAACGGTGTGCTGGCGCGCAGACGGCGCAGGATCGTGGCGCAGTCCTCGCGGGACATGGCGCCATCGAATACTTCGATGAAATCGGCAGACAGATCGGACATGACGCGACCTTAGCAGCGATTCCGCACAACCGCAGCGAGAGCCAAGCCGATTCGCACAGCGCGTGTGCTGCTCTTCCGGCCCGCACGCGAAATAAAAACCCCCGGCATCGTCACGATACCGGGGGGGGGCATTCAATGCTTGCGCGTCGCGTGGTGGTTCAGCCCTTGGCGACGGTTGCAACCGCGTTCGTCACATAGTCCAGGTTGCTCTGGCTCAGTGCAGCCACGCAGATACGGCCGGTGCCGACGGCGTAGATGCCGAACTCCTCGCGCAGCCGATCCACTTGCGTTTTGCTCAGCCCCGAGTAGGAGAACATGCCGGCCTGTTGTTGGATGAAACCGAATTCCGGCGCACCCAGAGCCGCCAGTTTCTGCACCATGCCGGCGCGCAGGGCGTGAATGCGCTCGCGCATCTCGGTCAGTTCCTGCTCCCACATCGCGCGCAATTCGGGGCTGTTGAGTACCCCGGCGACCAAGGCCGCGCCATGCGTGGACGGGCTGGAATAGATCGTGCGGATGATGCGCTTGACCTGCGACTGCACCGCCTTGCTTTGCGCGGCAGTGGCCGACACCACCGACAGCGCGCCGACGCGCTCGCCATACAGCGAGAACGATTTGGAGTACGAGCTGGCGACCACATAGGTGTCGATGCCGGCTTCGGCCAGCAGGCGCACCGCATAGGCGTCTTCCTCGATCCCCTTGTCGAAGCCTTGATAGGCGATATCCACAAACGGGAACAGGCCACGCTCCTTCAACAGCGCGGCCACACTGCGCCACTGCGCATGGCTCAGGTCGGCGCCGGTCGGGTTGTGGCAGCAGGCGTGCAACAGCACGACGCTGCCGGGCGCGAGTTTTTGCAGGTCGGCGAGCATGCCATCGAAATCCAGGCCGTGCGTGGCCGGATCGAAATAGGTGTAATCGACGACGTCGAAACCAGCGGCGGTGAACACCGCACGGTGGTTCTCCCAACTCGGGTGACTGATGGCGATGGTCGAGGTGGATAGCAGTTTTTTCAGCAGGTCCGCGCCCACGCGCAGCGCGCCGCTGCCGCCGACGGTCTGCGAGGTGGCGACGCGGCCAGCGGCCAGCAGCGGCGACTCGGCGCCGAACAGAAGTTTTTGCGTCGCCAGGTCGTAGGCGGGCAATCCGTCGATCGGCAGATAGCCGCGCGGCTTGGCCTCCTGCGCCAATTGCTGTTCGATCTGGCGCACGGCGCGCAGCAGCGGGATGCGACCGCTTTCGTCGTAATAGATGCCCACGCCCAGATTGACCTTGGTCGGGCGGGAGTCGGCGTTGTAAGCCTCGGTCAGGCCCAGGATCGGGTCGCCTGGAACCTGTTCCACGTTTGCAAAGAAGGACACGGCGTTACTCGTTCGGTGGCGAAGTGATGATGGTGCCGGGAGAAACCGGAGCCGGCGCGGTCAAACGCCCCATCCTAACAAACGCAGACGTGGTATGGCTTGGCTTGACGCGGTGGCGTACGCCTCAGGACGCCGCGCGATCATGGCGCATCCGGCTCCACGGCGCCGCCGTGTTCGCCAGGAGTGCGAGCGTCGGCGTCATGTCGCCCTTGTTTGCCGATCATGCGCTTTCAGGCGAAGCGTGCTGCTGCGTTACCCCGTGCCCGTCGTCGCATCGGCGACCTGCGCGAGAGAATCGCGGTTGATCGCGTCGATGGATTTGGCGCCGGTCAGGGTCATCGCCACCCGCATCTCTTTCTCGATCAGCGATAGCAGATTCTCCACCCCTGCCTGGCCGCCGGCGGCTAGCGCATACACGAAGGCGCGACCGAGCAGGACCGCATCGGCGCCGAGCGCGAGCATGCGCACGACGTCCAATCCGCTACGGATGCCGGAATCGGCCAGGATCTTCAACTTGCCTTTGACGGCATCGGCAATGGCCGGCAATGCACGTGCGCTGGACAGCACGCCGTCGAGCTGACGCCCGCCATGGTTGGACACGACGATGCCGTCGGCGCCGAAGCGCACGGCGTCGCGGGCATCGTCCGGGTCGAGGATGCCTTTGATGACCATCGGCCCGGTCCAGAATTCGCGGATCCATTCCAGGTCCTTCCACGAAATCGACGGATCGAAATTAGCGCCCAGCCAGCCGATGTAATCGGCCAATCCGGTCGGGTGACCGCGATAGGCGGAGATATTGCCCAGATCGTGTGGTTTCCCGCACACGCCCACGTCCCACGCCCAACGCGGATGCGCAACCGCTTGCAGCATGCGCCGCAGTGCGGCGTTCGGACCGCTCATGCCCGAATGTGCGTCGCGATAGCGCGCGCCGGGAGTGGGCATGTCCACGGTAAACACCAAGGTGGTGACGCCGACAGCCTTCGCCCGCTCCAGCGCGTTGCGCATGAAGCCGCGGTCCTTGAGCACATAGAGCTGGAACCACATTGGCCGGTCGATGGCCGGTGCGACTTCCTCGATCGGGCAGACCGACACTGTGGACAAGGTGAACGGCACGCCTTTGGCCGCCGCCGCGCGCGCCGCCTGGACTTCGCCACGGCGCGCGTACATCCCGGTCAGGCCGACCGGCGCCAATGCCACCGGCAGTGCCAGACGTTCGCCGAACAGTTCGGTGTGCAGGTCCAGCGCAGACATGTCGCGCAGCACCCGCTGACGCAGCGCAATGTCCGCCAGGTCGGCGACATTGCGCCGCAGCGTGTGCTCGGCATAGGCGCCACCATCGATGTAATGAAACAGGAACGGCGGCAGCCGGCGCTGCGCGGCAGCACGGTAATCGGTGGCGGCGGAGATGATCATGGGCAGTGTGTCGGCTGGCGGAAGGGAGGCGTGAGGCGCGCGCATCGGGCGTCGTCTTCGTCGCATGTCACCACGCAATGGTCGCACCAGAACCACATCGGTGCGAGCGAATGTCGCCGATTAAACCGCTGGCGTTGTGCGCGGTGGCAGATGCTGATTTCGTTCTACCCAAAGCACGATGTCGTTCGGTTGCCCCACGAGTATTCCCCTGTGGTCCCGCTGCCTCACCAGACCCACGGCAACAGCCGCCAGCGATGCGCGGCATACGCCGGATAGTCCAGGGGAAACGCCTCGGTCAGCATGGTTTCCTCGATACGGATGCGGTGCACGAACACCCAAGTCACCGGCAGCACGATGGCCAGCAGCGACAGCACATTGCCCATTCCGACCGCCAACCCGTAGAAGGCCAACAGGGCACCGGTATACGAGGGATGGCGCAGATAACGGTACGGCCCATGGCCGACCAGGCGTTGGCCGTGCTGAATGGTGAGATCCACGGTGAACCAGCGCGCCAGCACCCGGATCGCCCACAGCCGCAGCGCCAGACCGCCGATCAACAGCGCGCAGCCCAGCCAGCGTGCAGGCGCACGGAGCGCCGGTGCATCGCGCCACACATTCAACATCGACAACAGGACCGCCACCGTGACTGCGGCGTACAGCACGCGCCACAGCAGCCGTAGCGTGCCCTGATCGTGGGTGCCGCCGTCGGCGGCGCGGCGGCGATGGCCGAGCAGCAGTTCGCAGCCGCACCAGCACAGTCCCAGTATCAGGAACAAAAGATCGGGAGGTTGTAGCGTTGTGAGCATGACCGTGTTCTGGTGGAAAGTGCGGAGATGACGCCATGGTGATCGCGCCGTTGGCCAATCGCTTGCGACCTGGCGTGGTGCGCCTGGATCGTCTGCCATCCAGTGAGCATGACGCAAGTATGCTGGCGCCGCACCCGCGCTAGGCGCGCGATCGCAAACCATACGATGCCGTGTGCTGGCGCCGGGACTTCTGCGCGCCAGCCACACACATTAAGATGCTCCGCGCATTTTGCCGACGAGGAATTCACCGTGATCATCCATCCGAAAGTCCGTGGTTTCATCTGTATCACTGCGCATCCGCTCGGCTGCGAGCGCAATGTGCTCGAACAGATCGAAGCCACGCGCGCGCGCGGCGTGCGTCACGATGGCCCGAAGAACGTGCTGGTGATCGGTGCTTCCACCGGCTATGGCCTGGCCTCGCGCATCACCGCCGCGTTCGGCTTCGGCGCGGCCACGCTGGGTGTGTTCTTCGAAAAGCCCAGCAGCGACAAGAAGCTCGGCAGCGCCGGCTGGTACAACAGCGCCGCATTCGATAAACATGCCAAGGCCGCCGGTTTGTACAGCAAGTCGATCAACGGCGATGCGTTCTCCGACGCAACGCGCGCGCAGGTCATCGAACGGATCAAGACCGAGATGGGCGGGCAGATCGATCTGGTGGTTTATTCGCTTGCCTCCCCGGCGCGCAAGCTGCCCGGCACCGACGAAGTGAAGCGTTCGGCGCTCAAGCCGATCGGCAAGACCTACACCGCCACCGCGATCGATACCAACAGGGACGCCATCATCGAGGCGTCGGTCGAACCGGCGACCGAGCAGGAGATCGAAGACACCGTCACCGTGATGGGCGGCCAGGATTGGGAACTGTGGATCCAGGCGCTGGACGCCGCCGGCGTGCTTGCCCCAGGCGCACGCACCGTGGCGTTCAGCTACATCGGCACCGAGATCACCTGGCCGATCTACTGGCATGGCACCTTGGGCAAGGCCAAGGTCGATTTGGACCAGACCGCGCAGCGTTTGCATGCACGCTTGCAGCGTCACGGCGGCGCGGCGAACGTGGCGGTGCTCAAATCGGTGGTCACCCAGGCCAGCGCGGCGATCCCGGTGATGCCGCTGTACATCTCCATTGTCTACAAGATCATGAAGGAGAAAGGCCTGCACGAAGGCACCATCGCTCAGGCCGACCGCCTGTTCCGCGAGCGCCTGTATCGTCAGGACGGCGAACCGGCGGCGACCGACGCCGAGCATCGCCTGCGTCTGGACGATTGGGAACTGCGCGACGACGTGCAGAATGCCTGCAAGGCGCTGTGGCCGCAGGTCACCACCGAGAATCTGTCCCAGCTCACCGACTACGCCGGCTACAAGCACGAGTTCCTCAAACTGTTCGGCTTCGACCGCAAGGACATCGATTACGATGCCGAGGTCGATCCGAACGTGACCTTCGATTGCATCGAACTGTAGCGCATCCGTCGCGATCGCAGCCATGGCGGGCCCGCCTCGGCCCGCCTCGCAAGCGACATGGTGCCCGCGGCATGTCCAGCGTTGCGCCAGCGTGTGCAGGTGGCGCAACGGTCATCTCCTCACCGCTTCACATCGAAGCGCGTCGCACCCACGCTGGCCTGTACCTCGGCCTCGCTCAGCGTCAGCATATCGCCCGGCACCGAATGCTTGAGGCAACCGGCGGCCAGGCCGAAACGGACCGTCGCGGTATCGTCCCAGCCGCGGCACAGGCCGTGCAGCACGCCAGCGGCGAACGCGTCGCCGCCGCCGATGCGGTCGACGATACCGGTCAACTCTTCGGCGGGTGCCTGCGCCACGCTGCCATCGCGTCGCAGCAACATCGCGCCCAGGCTGTGCCACTCCGCGCTGTGCGCCACGCGCTGCGTACAGGCCATGAGCTGTAGCTGCGGGAACGCGGCGAACGCATCGCGTGCACCGGCTTCCACGCGTGCCTGGGCGCTGTCCTGCGGATAGCGGTGACCGAGCACCACTTCCAGATCGCGGTAGTCGGCGAAGAGCACATCGGCCTGCGCCATCAGCGGACGCAGAATGCTTGGCGCGTCGCCATCCCATGCCTCCCACAACGATGGCCGGTAATTGCCGTCGAAGGACACCCGTATTCCAGCGGCACGTGCGGCCTGCGCTGCCGCCAACGCCGCCGCGGCGCCGCGTTCGCCAAGCGCCGGCGTCACCCCGGACAGGTGCAACCACTGCGCACCCTGCAGCAACGCCGGCCAGTCGTAGGTCTCCGGCGCGACTGTGGCGAAGGTCGAGCCGGCGCGGTCGTAGGTGATCGCGCTGGGTAGGTGTCCAGCACCGGTGCTGAGGAAATACAGGCCCATGCGCCCGGGGGCGAAACGGATGCGGCCGGTGTCCACGCCGTGGCGGCGTAATTCCCCGGCGGCGGCGGCGCCGAGCGGATTGTCCGGCAACACGCTCACCATCGTCACCGCATGGCCGAAATGCGCCAGCGCCACGCCGACATTGGCCTCGGCTCCACCCACTTTTACCTCCAGCCGCGGCGTTTGCAGCAGGCGTTCGTGCCCAGGCGCGGCCAAGCGCAGCAACAATTCGCCGAAGCAGACGATACGGGAAATGGTCATGGCGGGCGGATCCTGAACAGTCGAGGGAATGCCAAGCATGCCGAGGAATCGCCATGGCGGCCAGAGAGCGTGAGGGCATGGCAACGCGAAAACCGCACGATCGATATGGCGATGCGGGTCCGCCGTTGAAGATGTCTACGTAAAACCTATTTATGCCGGCTGCAATCGCGCCAAACGCGGCGGGGCGTTGACCGGCACCTTAGGGTACGTTAGGAAACTTGATCTCGTTACGATCACTGCAACCGCTTAAAGTTTATGACACGCTCTAATCGACTCGGGGAGATCATCCGCGATGGTATCGTTGCCGCATGCATCGTACATGCGACGGCAACATCGACAACGCGGCGGCCATGGAAAATGGTCCGCCGCGTAGAGATCAACCGTTATTCAAGGACTTTGAAGGTAATGTTGGCCGCGTTGACATCGATTTCTAACTCTCTAACATCTTGAGGGTCACTTGGATGGCCCATTTTGAATAGGTTAAACATCCCGGACATCCCGGTACCTTTAAGGCAGTTAGGCGTTGACATTGCGACCACGCTGTACCAAGTGTCGCTGTTGACGTCCGGACCGTTTGCGTAGCCACCTTGATATGTCGGGGTTACTATACCCGAACACACAGTGCTCCCATCCGTACCGTTTGTTAGCAGGATGGCCTTGGCGCTGTAGTTAGAGTTTTTTACGAAGATGGCCACATCGTTGAATCCCGCGTGCGCCGATGTGGTGGCACCGATCGCCAGCGCGAACATGGCACATAGGGCGGTTTTGCGGAAACGACACAATTTCAGATCAGTGATGGCCATGATGATTTTCCTGCGATGAAGTGGTGGGATGGTGGGATTCATTTTCGTTAAATGTTCGTGAAACTGTCCACAGTGGAGATGCAATTTCCAAAATAAAATTTGTGATTTTTCGCACGCAAATGGATTTTGTCTCGGAAAATCCAGCGCAGCTGAAATATTTAAAAATAAACCAAATATTTCGGGTGCAACAGTAATGAAGTGAATACGATGATCGTGCCTTGCGTCGCTGCGTCGGGCGGCGGCTTCCAATCACGCGGCTGGCGGGGCCGCATGCGCATGATGTTGCCCGCGGAACATAGCGCGACGACCATGTCGGTTATTTCGATCGTTTAGCGGTCCGCTTAGAACAGTCCGCGCTGCACCGGTGAAGCCATTTCGACCAGCGATTCAGGACGTGCTGGCAATGCCGGTTTCCCACCCAGCCGCCATGCCAATCCCGAAATCCGCGCGGCATGCCGCGCCAGCGCGGTGCGTAGCAGTGGTTCGCTGACGGCCAGATGCAACGCGCGACGGGCGCGGGTAAGGCCGGTGTAGACCAGCTCGCGGCTGAGTACGCGCGCGTCGCGGCTGGGCAGTTGCAACCATACGGTGTCGAATTCGCTGCCCTGTGCCTTATGCACGGTCATGGCGAAGGCGCTCTCGTGCGCGGGCAAGGCGGCGGGGTGGAAGCCGCGCACGTCGCCATCGCCGGCGCCGTCGAACCAGGCCACCAGGATGCCCTGCGCGTCGCGTAAGCAAATCCCGACATCGCCGTTGAATAGGCCGTGGCGGTAGCTGTTTTCGACGATCAACAGCAGACGCCCATGGAACCAAGGCGTGGCGCTCCCCAGGCGGCGGTGGCCGGCGATGGGGTCGGCGAGCAGCTGTTCGATGCGTGCGTTGAGCGTGCGTGCGCCCTGCGGGCCGGCGCGCACGGCGGTGAGCAGGCGCAGGCGCGCGGCGGCGCGCAGCGCCTCGGCGGGGTCGTCGGCCTCGCCCAGCGCGCGCCAGTGTGCGAGCAGGGCGTCGCCGCCGGCGACAAGCGGGTCTTCGACACCGTCGTGAAAATGCACGCCGGCCAACTCGCCCTTGCGCAGCAACTGCATGGTGGTGTCGGCGTCGCCCGTGCGCACGGCCTCGGCCAGCGGGGCCAGAGTAAAGTCCTGCGCCTGGCGGTAGCCGCGCAGCAGATGCACGCGATGTCCGACCAATCCCCCACCCTGCGCCGCGACCGGACTGTCGCCGAGCAGCGGTCGCAACGCGTGCGCGTCGATGGGCTGCAAGGCATCGCCGGGGCCGGCGGCTTGCAAGATGGCGGCGAGTACGTCGCCGGCTTCCACCGACGGTAACTGGTCGGCGTCGCCGAGCAGGATCAGTTGCGCGCCATCGGCGACGGCCTCGACCAGTTTGCACATCAATGGCAGATCGACCATCGAGGCTTCGTCCACCACGATCACGTCGAACGGCAATGGGTTGTCCGGGTCATGACGGAAGCGCGGCGATTCGGGGATGACGCCGAGCAGGCGATGCAGGGTGCGCGCCTTGGCCGGCAGCGCTTCGGCCAGGGCCGGATCGACGCCATCGGCGCACATGCGCGCCACGGCGGTACGCAGGCTTGCGGCCATGCGCTCAGCGGCCCGGCCAGTGGGCGCGGCCAGGGCGATGCGTGGTGCGGGCATGGACAGGGTGTGCGACTGGGCGATGCGCAGCAGCAGCAGGCGGGCGATGGTGGTGGTCTTGCCGGTCCCGGGGCCGCCGGTGACCAGCAGTAGCGCGCGGCGCAGGGCGAGCGCGGCGGCCTGGGCCTGGCGGTCGGGAAAGGGGTCGACGGTTGCCTGCCGCCCCGTGCGGGGAAACAACTGCGCGAACAGCGGCGCCAGTGTGGCCAGGTCGCCCTGGGGCGGCGATGGCGCGGCGAGGCGGCGCAGGCCCAGCGCCAGACGTCGTTCGTACTCGCGGTAGCGGCGCAGGTACAGCAGGCCGCGTTCGAGCACCAGTGGGCAATCGGCGGCGGCCGCGTCCTCGGCCGCCGGCTGGGTAACCCAGCGCGAGGCGGCCAATGCGCGCATCCAGTCGTCCGTCGTGGGCAGCGGCGGCGCGGTGCCATCGCGGCTGTCGAGCAACGCGTTGGCGTGGGCCGGGTCCAACCCGGCATGACCGCTGGCCACCGCCAACGAGGCCATCGCGGCAGCGGCCAGCACCGCTGGCGCGGTGGTCGGGTCCAGCCGCTGCAGACTCTGCGCGAAGGCCAGGTCGAGGGTGCGCAGCGTGCCGCCACGTTGCAGGGCATCGAAAAGGTTCATCGTGGGTTCTCCACCGCATCAATGCCGGCGAACAACGCATCCACGCCTTCGACCAGTGCCGGGTCGAAGCGCCAAGCATGCACCCCCGGCGATGGATCGCGCGTGGCGTCCAGGCCGCGACAGAACAGGTAGCGCACGCCGCCGAAATCGCGCGCATAGGCGTAGCTGGCGCCGAGGCGGAAACGTAGCCAGCGGTGCAGTGCGACGGTATAGATCAGAGCTTGCAGGGTGTATTCGCTGTGCGCCATCGCCGTTGCCAGCGCGTCGGGGTCGTAGCTTGGCAGGCGGTTGGATTTGTAATCGAGCACGTACCAGCGCCCAGCGTGGTGGTAGGTGAGGTCGATCAGCCCGGTCATCAGCCCTTCCAGCCGTTGTCGTGCGCCGAACGCCTGGCGCTCGCCGGCCACGCCGAAGCGATGCAACAGCGTCAGCAGCGCATCGACCCGGGTCGGACGCATGGCGAAGTGGAATTCCATTTCGTTGCGTCGCTGCGTCTGCGGCAACGCGGCCAGACAGATGCCTTCAGGTAGCGGCACGGTCAGCGTATGGCCGACCAGGCTGGTAAGGACCGCGCTGCCGTCGGTCAGTTCGTCCTCGGCATAGCCACCGCGTTGCAGTGCTTCGACGATGGCGTTGTGCTGCCCGACCGGAGTGGGTTGCCCTGGTCGCCAATCGCGCCAGGCGGCGAAATCGCAGCGTTCGAACACCTCGTGCATGGCGACGCCGAAGCGATTGCCGACGAAGCGCCGGTCGATGATCTCCACCTCTGCCGCTGCGTTGACCGTGTCGGCGGCGGTAGGTTCGTCGCGACCGCCACGGCTGGCGACAGTGGTGCTTGCCATTGGATCGGTCCCGGCGTCGGCATTGGCCAATTGGGTGAAGCTGTAGACCCACCACTCCGCCACGAGCTTGCGCATTGGCGTGCGTGCCGGCGGCACGTGCAGTGCTTCGGCCGGTGGCAGGCGCGGCGGATGCGGCGGTGGCGGGCGGGTATCGCACACGACGATCTCGCTGCTGATGCGCGATTGCAACGTGTCGATGTCGCTGAGCATCGGCGCCAGTGCGGTCGTGTCGTGCCGGAAGAATGGGCCGGTGGCGATCCACAGTGCGTGTTCGGCACGGGTCAGGCCGACGTAAAGCAGACGCGCGTCTTCGGCACGTTGTGCATGTTCCCATGCGCGTTTGCTGGCTTCCCATTCCACTGCATCGACGTGTAAGGGCCAATGCAGGCAGCGTTTGCCCTGGCGATGCACGATGACCCGTTCGCCCGGTTTTTGCGTCAATGGCTTTTGGCCGATGCCGACGTAAGGCAGAAATACCAGGGGATATTCCAACCCCTTGGATTTGTGCAAGGTGATGATCTGCACACGCCGCGCATCCGATTCCAGTCGCAGCAGTTGGGTGTCGTCATTGGCATTGGACGCGGCGATCCGGCGCGCGAGCCAGTCGACCAAACCGTGTGGGCCGAGTGCATGGGTGTGCGCTTCTTGCAGCAGTTCGGCGAGTTGCAGATAGTTGCTCAGACGGCGCTCGCCATCGACCAGGGCCAACAGGCGCTGCGCGTTGGTGGACCCGAGATGTTCGATCAGCGCCAGCGGGCCACCGCGTTGCCAGCGCTCGCGCCAGTCCAATGCTTGCTGTTGCCAACGGCGATGCCGTTCGCCGTCGTGGTCGAGCGCGGCGATTGCCGCCGCATCCTCGCCGATCAGCACAGTGGCGAGTGCGGCGCGCAGGCGGCTGTCGTCGCCTGGGTCGAGCAGGCTGTGCAGCAGTGCCATCAGCTCCAATGCTTCTTCGCTCGCAAACAGGCTCTGTTTTCCTGCCGCGACCGCGGGAATGCCGACCGCCGCGAGTGCCTGTTGGATGCGGGTGGCATCGCTGTGGCTGCGGACCAGCACGGCGATGTCGCCGGGCTGCACCGCACGGCCATCCACCAGCGCGTTGCCGGCACGACCGGCGCCGAGCCAATCGCCAATCGCCGCGACGCAGGCCGCAGTACACAGCTCGCGCGCACGGCCCGCACTCCAGGGGCGCGGTTTGCCTTTGGCGGGCAAAGGCGGATCCGGTGCACGCCAGAGGGTGAGTGCCGGCGCGCAACGGCCATCGCGTTGCAGGTCGGTATCGGCACGTCGTCCACCCGCCTGCACGGGGTGAAAATCGATGCCATCGATGAAGAATGCCTGCGTGTAACCTGCCTGCGCGTAGAGTGCGTCGATTGCCGTCAGCAGCGCTGGGCGCGAGCGGAAGTTGTGATCCAGTGGTGGTGCCCGCTCGGCGTTGGTGACCGCAGACAGATACGTGTGTACGTCGCCGCCACGAAAGCCATAGATGGCCTGCTTGGGGTCGCCGATCAGGAATAACCCCGGTTCGAACCCGATGCCGTGTGTGAGGTCGCTGATGCCGAAGAGCGTGGAAAAGATCGCCCATTGGCGCGCGTCGGTATCTTGGAATTCGTCCACCAGCGCGACGGCGTACTGCGCGCGCAAGCCACGCGCCAACGCCTCTGCATGCGGACCGCGCAACGCTTGTGCAACAGCATCGATGAAATCGTCGTAGGTCTGCACGCGCCGCTGCCGCTTGATCGCCGCGATGCGTGCGATGGCGGCCTCGCGCAGCGTGTGCAGGAATCGGATGCGCCGCTCGGTCTGCCATTGCCGTACCTGCGCATCGGCCTGTTGCCATGCATCGAATGCATCGAAGAGTGGAGAACGCGGGACGCGATCGCGCGCGTCTTCCCGACAGAATGTGCTCAACCGCGCGGGCAGCAGTTTGTCGAGATGGCTGCCTGGGGCATCGAGTGTCCATTGGGCGTCTGCCCTACCCTGCCACAATTGCTCGAATGCCTTATCGAAGCTTGGCCGTTTGACCAATTTACCGTTGAAAACTTTATTGTCGAATGCCGCGATGATCGCGGCATAAGCGTCGTCGGCATGCGTTTGCATCGCGGCGATCAGTACCTGCGCCGCCTGCGCGCGCGTTGCGGATGGATCTGCCGATGCCTGCGCAGATGGCAATGGCAATAGATGCGGAATGTGGATCAATGCGTGCAGATCGGCAGCGAGCTCGTGCGGGCCACCTTTCCACAGCGCTTCCAGATCCTCGGCGACGCTGGCATCGACGGCGTGCGCGCGCCACAGGTCGGCGGCCACATCGCGCAGGAGTTCGCGCTCGTCTGTCAACAACTGTGGCGTGGCGAAGGTCTGGCCGCTTTCCAGTGCGTACTCGCGCAGCGCCCGCGCGCAGAAGCCGTGGATGGTGAAGATCGCGGCCAGATCGATGTCCTCGGCCGCTTGCTGCAAGCGCCGGCGTAATGCGGTGGGCGTTTCCTGCGCGGTGGCGAGGTGCGCCTGGAGCAATTGCCGGGTGAGGCTCAGGTCAGGCGATTCTGCTGAGGCTGGCATCTGCCACGCCGCCGCGTCGGTCTCCGGCACCAATGTGGCGGCGAGCGTGAGGCGCTCGCGGATGCGCCGGCGCAATTCCTGGGTGGCGGCTTCGGTGAAGGTGACGGCGAGGATCTGGCCCAGGCGCAGGCCGCGTTCGACCACCAAGCGGGTGAACAACGTCGCCAGGGTGAAGGTCTTGCCGGTGCCGGCGCTGGCCTCGATCAGGCGCACACCGTGCAGCGGCAGATGCAGATAAGGATCGCGATCGGACGCGGCGCTCATTCGGCATCCTCCTGCGTACCGTGCCAGCGCTGCCAGCTTTCGAGCAGATGCTCGGGGTCGAGCATCGGGCCGGGATCACCGCGTTCGAGCAGACCGAAGACGCGCTGGCTGGTGGCGGCGAAAGCGGCGAAGCGGTGCGGATCGGCGAATGGATCGCGGCCACGACCGATCAGACGCAGTTGCGGGCGATCCGCTTCCCTCCAGCTGAAACCGGTCTGCCATTGCGCTGCGGCGTTCTTGATCGCCGTGTCCAGATCGCCGCCGCGTGCGGCCTGGTAATACGCCCAACTGCTGTAAGGCGCGAACGCCAGCGGTGTCTGGTGGCCTTGGCGATACAGTCGCAGCAAGTCGGCCAGCGCCTGTTGCGCCTGCGTTGCCGATAGCGGTTTGGGGTCCAGCGGATGTGGGCCGAGACCGTCCTGGTGCTCGAAGAAACGCACGAATGGCGCGCCTTCGCCGGCGGCACGCAGCAACAGCCACTCCAGGCCGTGGCGGATCGCGCTGCGCCCGCTCAATGCGCCGATCTTGACCCGCCCGACCCCCGACGCGTACCAACCCGAGAGCCGACCATGCAGTTCGGTGCCGTCGATGTGGACGTACAGACGCGCCGCTGGCGGTGCCGGTGTCGCGCCGCACCAGTGTCCGAACGCGTCCGCATAGGGACGCAACTGGCGTAGGTGCTGATCGAGCTGACGTCGCCCCAGTGGCCCGGATGGCAGCAGCGCGCGGGCACGCAAGCGTTCGTACAAGCCGTCGGTTTCTTCGCGCAGTAGCGCCTCGAACACCTGTTGCTGCAAACCATATTTGTCCAGCCCGCGGGTGGGAGCCATCAGCGGCTCCAGGTCGCTGTCGGCCTGTGCCGGATCGGGCAGGCGCAGGCCCAGGCGCTGGTGCAGGAACTGTTCGGCGGGATCGAGCAAGAAACGCCGCAGCTCGTCGATGGACAGTGACGTTGGCAGCGCGTCATCGGCCATGGCGGGCAGTGTTTCGGGAATCCACGGCGGCAGCGGCTGGCGCTGCCCGATCAGGCTGTCCACCGCTGGTCGCCATTGCCGGCGATAGCTGAAACGGCGTGGGTCGGCCGCTTCCGCACCGATGGCGCCGAAGGCGGCCGCGGCGAAGGGTTGCAGTGGATGGCGCACCACCAGCGCTGTGGCCGCTGCGGGCTCGGCGTGGTACTGCGCTGCGCAGGCCAGCAGTTCGCCGACCAGCGGCGAAGGTTCACGGACGCTGCCATCGCGCGCATCGGCACCGAGATAGCTCAGATAGAACACGTCCTGCGCCGAGGCGAACAATTGCAGGAACAGGAAACGGTCGTCTTCGCGGGTGGAGCGGTCGCCGTGGCGGCGGCGTGCGGTTCCCAGTTCGGCGGTGAGCCGGTTGAGCCCGGCGGCTGGATCGCGGCGCGGGAAATCGCCGTCGTTCATGCCGAGCAGGCAGATCGCGCGGAACGGCAGCAATCGCATCGGCACCATACGCCCGAAGCTGATGCCGCCAGTGAGCAACGGTGCGCGGGTGTCCGATTCACTCAACACCGCGGCGAAATGCGCGCGCACCACCTCGGCTGGCACTGCGGCGGCGTACTCGGCGCGCGCGGCGTCGCGCGCAAACTGGTCGATCAGCGTGCGCAGCCGTTCCAGTGCGCGTTGCGCGCCTGGTGCCGATGGTGTCTGTGGCAGTACGGCATCGAGCAGGGCCAGCAAGCATTCGCGCCATTGTGCCGGCGGCATCGGCTCGGCCAGCGCGGCTTGGTGGCGGTCGAGGACGCGCAGCAGGCGCAGCAGTGTGTCCAGCGCTGCGAGTGCGCTGCCTTCCAACTGTGGCCATGGGGCGACGCCGCCGATGTCGTCCTCGGCGCCGCTGGCGTGGCCGAGCAGCAGCCGGTCCAGGGCGAAGCGCCAGGTGTAGGCGTCGTCGGCCGGCGCCTGGTGCTGGCGCCGGTGTGCCGCGTCCAGGCCCCAACGCGCGCCGGCCGCGTGCAGCCAGCCGCGCAGGCGGTCCAATCCGGCGGTGTCCAGCCCGGCGGCTTCGGCGATCGGCGCGCTGGCGATCAGGTCGAGGATTTCGTGCAGGCCGAAGCGCGCGATTGGCAAGCCAAGCAAGGCCAGGAATACCTCGGCCAGCGGCTCGCTGGCCAGCGGGCTGGCGTCGGCCAGGGCGTAGGGCAAGGCGTCGTCGTTGCCGTGGCTGCCGAACACCGCGTCCAGGTACGGCACGTATGGGTCGATGTCCGGGGAGAGCACCGCGATCTCGCGCGGCTGCAGTGGGGGATCCAAGCGCGGGTCGTCCAGCAATGCGCGCAGCTGGTCGTGCAGCACCTGCAGTTCGCGCAGACGGGTATGGCAGGCGTGCACCTGTAGGCTGGGATCGTGTTTGTTCACCGTCGGCAACGCGGCCGGTGATCTCGGTGCGCGGCGCTGGAACAGGTCGCTTTGCATCCGCCGCAGCAGGCTGTCGCCGAGTCCGCCGTTGGCGAGCGGACGCTGGCCCGATTCGAGCGGATCGGCGTAGACCGCGATCTCGGCCAGCGGATGCACCACCTCGTAGTCGCCGATCAAGGCCATGAAGTCGCGCCCGGCCGCACCCCAGGCTTGCAGTAGCGGATTTTCCTGTATTTGTTCGGCGAACAGGTCTACCGCGGCGCCGGCGCGGCGGCGCTGCCAGAGGGTTTGCAGGTCGCCCCAATAACCCTGCGTCGGTGTCGGCAGATAGAAGTGCAGCGTGCCGACCCGAGCCTGGGTGGCCAGCACGCGCAGCACGTCGGGAGAGATATTGAGCACGGCGAAGGCGAACAGCCGTGGTGGCAAACCCTGCGGCAGCGGACCGTCGGGCCGTGCGTAGCGGTCCAGATAGTGGCCGATACGCCGTGCGCGGTAGGCGCGGCCGCTGGCGATGCGGCGCCACAGTCGTGCCTGTACGTCGTCCGGATCGGCACCGGCTTCCCAGCGCAGCAGCCAGTCGCGGCGCCAAGCCTGGTATTTCTCGAACACGTTGCCCAGTTCGCCGGCCAGGGTCCATGGTTTGAGCGGATCGTCGTCGGCCAGGTAAGCGGCCAGCGGTGCCAGCGTCGGCTCGGCGCCGAGATCGCTGCGCAGCGCCGCATACAGGCGCCAGTGCAGGCTGGTCATGTCCAGGTCGTCGTCTGCGGCGCCGAGATTGCGCTCCAGCGCGTGCGCGACGAACTCGCCGGGAGTCAGGAACTGCAGATTCGCCGCGACCCCGTGCGTGGCGGCCAGCGTGGACTGCAGCCAACGCCGCATCGCCACCTGCGGGATCAACACCACTTCAGGCGCCAGCAGCGGTTGCTCCGGCAGTGGCCGACGCAGCTCTTCGGCGAGCAGAGCGGCCAGGGTATCCAGCGCGTTGGAGGGATACAGCCGGAAATCGGGCGCGGACGTCACGTGCATGTTCCCGAGCATTGTGCCGGATGCGTTGCGGCAACGCCCCGCGCGACCGCAGCGGTGGCGACAGATCCATCGCGGTCAGGTGGGCCGATCCCTGCTGCCGCATGTACAGGGCTGCCGCGCCGCGCCGAGACGGGTGCGCGCGATGCCACAATACTGCACGCGCCAGTCCGGTTAAGTTCAGCCGAGCGGATCAATCCTACGTTGTATTTTCGTTAAAGGTCGCGATGGCGTCTTCCGAACCCAATCTGGTGCAGTTGTCGGGCGTGCGGATCGACCGCGGTGGTCGGGCGATCCTGCGCGACGTATCGCTGACGGTGCCGCAGGGCAGCATCACCGCCGTGCTGGGCCCGTCGGGCAGCGGCAAGTCGACCCTGCTGGCGGCGCTGACCGGTGAATTGGTGCTGGTGGCCGGGACGCTCCAGGTATTCGGTCGCCCCTTGCCGCGCGGCAGCCGCGCGCTGCGCGAAACGCGAAAAAGCATCGGCGTGCTGCTCCAGGGCAACGGCCTGCTGACCGACCTCAGCGTGGCCGAGAACGTGGCGCTGCCGTTGCGCGCCCACACCCGCCTGCCCGAGCCGGTCCTGCAACGCCTAGTGGCATTGAAGCTGCATGCGGTGGGCCTGCGTGCCGCCGCCGAGGCGTGGCCGCGCGAGTTGTCCGGGGGCATGGCGCGACGCGTGGCGTTGGCGCGGGCGCTGGCGCTGGACCCGCCGCTGATGATCTACGACGAACCACTGACCGGGCTGGACCCGATCGCCTCCGGTGTCATCATGAGCCTGATCCAGCGGCTCAATGCCACGCTCGGCCTGACCAGCATTATCGTCAGCCATCACGTCCACGAGACCCTGCCGATCTGCGACCAGGCGGTGGCCATCGCCAATGGCGGCGTGGTCTTCGCCGGCACGCCACAGGCGTTGCAGGCCAGCGCCGATCCGCTGTTGCAACAGTTCCTGCACGGTCGCCCCGATGGCCCGATCCCGTTCGATGCGCCGCAGCGTGCGCGGAGTGCCGCCTGATGGCCATGGCCGCCTCGATCCGCGCCCTGGGCCGTGCCGGGCTGTTCTTCCTGACCGTGCTGCGCGGCTCGCTGCCGAGCCGCGATCTGCTCGCCGAGTTGATTCGCGAAATCTACAAGGTCGGCGCGCGCTCGTTGCCGATCATCGCCGTCGGCGGTGCCTTCGTCGGCTTGGTGCTGACGCTGCAGGGTTACCGCACCCTGACCACCTATGGCGCCTCCGATGCCTTGTCCACCTTGCTCGGGCTGTCGCTCTACCGCGAACTGGCGCCGGTGCTCACCGCGCTGCTGTTCATCGGCCGTGCCGGCAGTTCGATTGCCGCGGAATTGGGGCTGATGCGCGCCACCGACCAGATCAAGGCGCTGGAGCTGATGGCGATCGACCCGGTGGCCAAGGCGGTGGCACCGCGCTTCTGGGCGGCGGTGCTGACGGTACCGCTGCTGACCGGCATCTTCTGCTCGCTGGCGATCAGCGCCAGCTACTTCGAGGCGATCGGGGCGCTCGGGCTGGATCGCGGCACGTTCTGGTCGGCGCTGTCGAGCAGTGTGGATTTCTGGGCCGACTTCGGCGTGGCGATGCTCAAGTCGGCGGTATTCGGCGGCACGGCGGCGCTGGTGGCGGCCTACGTGGGGTTCCATGCGGAGCCGACCATCGAGGGCACCTCGGTCGCCACCACCCGTGCGGTGGTCAATGCCTCGTTATTGGTGTTGATGTTCAATTTCGTCATGTCGGCGCTGCTGTTCCGTTAGGCGGCGCGGCAGTCCACCGGTCGCGGCACTGTCGTCGCGGTCAGATCGAATCAATGAGGTAGATACGTTATGGCTCTGCGTGGTCCCCGTCTCGAGTTCGCCGTCGGCGCCTTCCTGCTGCTGGGCCTGGCCTCGCTGCTGGTGCTGGCGATCGCCTCCACCAACCGGCAATGGGGGTTCGGCGGCGACCGCTATGCGCTGATCGCCCGCTTCTCCCAGATCGGCCAACTGCGCGCGCAGGCGCCAGTGAAGATCGGTGGTGTCATCATCGGTCAGGTCGCCAAGATCGATCTGGACCCGACCAAGTTCGACTCGGTGGTGACCCTGTCCATCGACGGCAAGTACAAGGATCTGCCCGCCGATACCTCCGCCGCCATTCTCACCAGCGGCCTGCTGGGCGAGAGCTACGTCGGCTTGCAACCCGGTGGCGACCCGGACACGCTCAAGCCTGGCCAGGAAATCGCCTTCACCCAGCCGGCGGTGGACTTGATCCAATTGGTGGGTAAATACATGTTCGGTGGCGGCAGTGGCGGAGACAAGACCGTGACGCCCGCTGCCGCATCCTCCGCTGCCGGCCCCGTCCCGCCCTCTAAGGAACCAAACAAGCCATGACGATCAAACTGCTTCCCGTCGCTCTCGCCACCGCGCTTGCCCTGGCCGTGCCGACCGCCGTGCTGGCCCAGACAGCCGGTGCCACCGCCCCGAGTGCCTCGACCGCCAGCAAGGTCGTGCTCGAGAACAGCACTCGCATCCTGAGTACGCTGGAACAGCGCCGTGCCGAGTTCAAGAGCAACAGCAGCGCGCTGCGCCAGTTCATCGACAGCGAATTGAACAAGTCCTTCGATCGCGATTACGCCGCACGCCTGGTGTTGGGCGTGCATGGCCGCGGCGCCTCCGATGCCGACGTCAAGCTGTTCGCCGATGCGATGGCCGACAACCTGATGCAGCGCTACGGTAGCGCGTTGTTGACCTTCGAAGGCAAACCGCAGGTGCAGGTCAAGTCCGAAGCGCCGCTGCCGGGTGGTCGTGGCGTCAAAGTCTCCACCGAACTGGTGCGCAGCAGCGGCGATCCGGTGCCGGTGGACTATCTGATGCGCAATACGGGCGGCACTTGGAAGATCTTCGATGTGATGGTGGAAGGCGTGTCCTACGTGCAAACCTTCCGCAACCAATTCGATACTCCGCTGAGTAACAAGTCGATCGCCGAAGTCGCGGCCGAACTGCGCAACGGCACGCTGCAGGCGGCCCCGGCGAGCAGCAGTGGCAAGTGAGCCGCAACTGCGGCGCGACGGCGATACGCTCGCGTTGAGCGGCGTGCTCGACCGCGCCGCGGCCACCACGCTGTGGCCGGCCGCGTTGCGCCAGCTCGCTGGCGTGCGTGCGCTGGATCTGCGCGCTGTGTCGCGGGTGGATAGCGCCGGCCTGGCGCTGTTGGCCGAACTCGCCGCGCGCATCCGCACCCAAGGTCAGGCCGAGGTCGCCATCCACGGCGACCCTGCCGGCCTGACCGAACTAAGCGCGGCCTACCGGCTGGCTTCGACCCTGGATTTCCATTCACCACCGGCTGCAAGCTGACACATGAACGTGCTGCGTATCCTCACTTCTTTGATACTGACCCTGGTTGTTGCGCTCAGTGCCTACGCCAGCACTCCCAAGCCCCCGGCGACGCCACCGGTCGCCGCATCGCCGGACCCATCCACGCCCCCCATGGCCACGGATAGCAGCACTGCGGCGTCCACCATGCCAGCGGCGCCGGATAGCACGGCAGCAGCCCGTCCCGGGGCCGTTGCCAGCGGTGGTGTTTCGACGGGCACGCAGAGGAGTGCGCCCACGTCCGCCGAGGACGACTACGCTGCGTTGTATGCCAGCGATCCCAACAATCTGGGAGCCGACGCGACCCTGCCCGCTGGCGTATCCGTGCCGCAAAGCTACGATCCGTGGGAAAAGTTCAACCGCAAGGTGCATGCGTTCAACAACGTGGTGGACCACGCGCTGGCGCGGCCGCTGGCGCGGACATACGTGAATGTGGTGCCACGCCCGGCGCGCTTGGGCGTGACCAACTTCTTCAACAACCTTGGCTCGCCGCTGACCATGGTCAACCAGGTGCTACAAGGACATCCGCTACAAGCTGGGCAGACCCTGAGCCGGTTCGTCATCAACAGCACGTTGGGTATCGGCGGCGTTCTCGATCCGGCCACCGACGCCAAGTTGCCGCGCCGTACCGAGGATTTCGGCAAGACGCTTGGCGTCTGGGGCTGGCGCCGTTCGCGTTACGTAGAGTTGCCCTTTTTCGGCCCGCGCACGGTGCGCGACGTCCTCGGCCTGGCTGCTGACACGTCGCTGTCGCCATTGCAGCAGATCGAAGACGATCGCGTGCGGATCGGATTGCAGGGTCTGCAACTGGTTGACATCCGGGCGCAATTGCTGCCGTTCGACAGCATGCGCGATCAGGCTCCGGACGAGTATCAGCTCACCCGCGACGCCTGGTTGCAGCGCCGCAACTATCAGATCGAAAACAACCTGCGTCGTGGTCACCAGGGCGAGGACAAGGATCTGCCCAACTACCTGCGCGAGGAAGACGCGAATCCGACGGTGCCGGCGGATGCGATGCCGATGTTGCAATGGCGCGGCGGCACCCGCTGACTTCAGCGCAAGTGCGCCAGCATAAAACCCCAGGTTCGCCTGGGGTTTTATGCATGCAATAGAACGGTTTTCCCGCGCCGATGGGGTGCTTGCCAAATCGGCAGGGGTGCGATCCGTGGACCTGCTTGGGCGTCGTGTTCAATCCCGCTGCGTAGTGGTTGCAATCGTTCCGGATATTGCCGCACTCACCTTCCGACTACCCGACGCGCTCGTCTCCCCTGCCCTGATTCGAGGCAGCACGCGCCGGACTATGACAATGCCGCGTCGATCGCCGCACGCAGGCGTGGAGCGTCGGCGGTTACATCGGGGGCGAAACGCGCGCAGACCTGACCATCACGCCCGACCAGGAATTTTTCAAAGTTCCACAGCACGCCCGGCACCGGATTCGGTTCGATGCCGTAGCCTGCGAGTTTCTCGCGCATCGGACCTTCGCCTTCGGCCTGCGGCTGCGCCTGGATCAACGCGCGATACAACGGATGGGTCGCCTCGCCGGTGACGGCGATCTTGGCGAACATCGGAAAGGTGACATCGTAAGTGAGCTGGCAGAACTGCTGGATCTGCGCTTCATCGCCCGGTTCCTGGCCCTTGAAGTCATTGGCCGGGAAGCCGAGGACTTCAAGGCCGGCGGCGCGCTTGTCGCGGTACAGCGCTTCCAGGCCGGCGTACTGCGGGGTCAACCCGCATTTGGAAGCGACGTTGACGATCAGCAGCACCTTGCCGCGATGCTCGGCGAGCGTGGTGGGTTGGCCATCGATGCGGATCAGCGGGATGTCGTAGAGCGAGAAAGACATGGGAACGCCTCGGGCGATAGGGAGCGCCAGCATAGTCGCTGCCAGTGGCGGGCGTGTCGGGTCGCTCCTACCGATCTGGCGGCAACCCTTGCATCCGATCCGGGCAAACTGCGGCGGTGGCTTAGAGTGGCCAACAAAACGTCGCCAGTCGCTGTCGGGCGGGCGCGGACACCGCGCAGGAACCGCAGTGTACAGAGCGGGTAAATGAGGATTCCGAGCGCTGCCCGCGCCCGTCCGACGGCGATGCAGTTGTTTTGTTAGCGACTCTTACTCCGGCGCGTCGGGTGCGGCCTCCTCCGCATCGGCCTCGTCCAGCGGCAGGGACAGCTCCAGCAGCGACGTGGCTTGCGTGTCGCTCAGCGTCTCCACACCGCGCAGACGGCGCTCGATGGTGCGGGTCTTGCGGCTGGCTTCGCCCAGGCTCTTGCCGACGGTGTTGATCTGCTTCTCGGCTTTTTCCAGGATGCCGGCGAACTTCCCGAACTCGCTCTTGACCGCCGCCAGCACTCCCCAGACTTCGCTGGAGCGCTTTTCGATGGCCAAGGTGCGAAAGCCCATCTGCAGGCTGTTGAGCAGTGCGGTCACCGTGGTCGGACCGGCGATGACGATGCGGTGCTCGCGCTGTAACGCATCGGCTAGCCCGGGCCGGCGCAGGGTTTCCGCATACAGGCCCTCGGTCGGCAGGAACATCACCGCGAAATCGGTGGTATGTGGCGGCGCGATGTACTTGTCGCCGATTGACTTGGCCTGCACCCGGATCGCGCGTTCCAGTTGCGCGCCCATCAGTTGCGCCTGTTCCGCGTCGCCGCGTTCTTGCGCATCGAGCAGCCGCTCATAGTCCTCGCGCGGAAACTTCGCGTCCATCGGTAACCACACCGGCGTGTCCTCGTGCCCACGGCCGGGCAGGCGCACGGCGAAGTCCACCGCTTCGTTGCGCTCGGGCCGGATCCGCACGTTGCGCGCGTATTGCTCCTGGGTCAGGGTTTGCTCGAGGATGTTGTCCAGTTGCACCTCGCCCCAGCCGCCACGGTCTTTGACGTTGCTCAGCACGCGTTTGAGGTCGCCGACGCCGGTGGCCAATTGTTGCATCTCGCCGAGCCCGCGCTGGACCTGCTCCAGCCGCTCGGAAACCAGCTTGAACGAGGCATCCAGGCGGGTGTTGAGAGTGGTCTGCAGTTTCTCGTCGACGGTGCCGCGCATCTGCTCCAGCTTGAGGGCGTTATCGGCCTGCAATTCCTTCAGTCGTTCCTCCAGGGTGCCGCGCATCTCGCCCAGGCGTTGCTCGTTGCGTTGGACCAGTTCGCCCAGGCGCAGGCCCAGTGCGTCGGCAAAACGTTGCTGTGCATCCGCGCCCTCCTGGCGGCCCTTGCGTGCCTCATCGATCAGGGTCTCGCGCAGCGCGGTCAGGTGCGTGTCGATGCGGGCGATCAGCTCGGCTTGCTGCTGGCCGAACTGTTGCATGCGCACATCCTGCTGTTGGCCGAATCCATCGAGCTGGCTGCGCATCTCCATCAGACGCTGGTTGAGCGACTCTGCCAGGCGCTGCTGCGCTTCGCCCGCCTCGACGCGGCCACGCCGCGCCTCTTCGGTCAGGGTTTCGCGCAGCAGGTCCAGGCGCTGGTCGGTGCGGGTGGAAAGCTCGGCCAGATGACGCGCGAAGCCCTCGCTGCGTGCGTCCTGCTGCCGCGCCAGGCTGTCGAGTTGCTCGCGCAGTTCGCTGCGACCGTTGCGCTGTTCTTCGCGCAGGGTTGCTTCCAGTCCGGTATGCGTGCTCCGGCGCAACAACGCAACCAACAGCAAGGCGATGGCGGCACACAGCAGGCCGGCGAGGATCAAGAAATGGGCATCGTTCTGCATGTCGGCAGTGTAGCCGGCCACATCGCAAAGACGGCGCTTTCCGCGTGCGTGGCGCTACGATGATGACACGAACGATAGGATGCGCCTGTGGCGCATGCGCAGGAAATGCTTTCGCTTTGCCTTGCTAGCGCACCGCTCAGTGTCCAGACGCTGAGCATTCCGGACCTGTATAGCGATATTCACAGCCGATAGGCCCGCTTCGGCAGCCGGTAGGCCAGGTCGATGCCGACTTCCACCGCTTCGTCCTCGTCGAGTCGGTGCTCGGCGACCAGCTTGGCCAGGAATGCGCAGTCGACGCGGCGAGCGACGTCGTGCCGAGCGGGGATCGACAAGAATGCGCGGGTGTCGTCGTTGAAGCCGACCGTGTTGTAGAAGCCAGCGCTGCTCAGGGTCTGCTCGCGGAAACGCCACATCCCCTCTGGTGCATCGTGAAACCACCATGCCGGTCCGAGCAGCAACGCCGGATAGTGCCCAGCCAAGGGTGCCAGTTCACGCGCATAGGTACTCTCGTCCAGAGTGAACAGGATCAGGGTGAAGCCTGGTGTGTTGCCGAAGCGGTCCAGTAGCGGTTTGAGTGCGTGGACGTAGTCGGTGCGCAGAGGCAAGTCGGCGCCTTTGTCGCGGCCGTAGCGCGCGAACAGCGTGCGGTTGTGGTTGCGGAAGCAGCCTGGGTGCAATTGCATGACCAGGCCATCGTCCACGCTCATGGCCGCCATCTCGGTCAGCATATGTGCGCGGAACAGTTCCGCATCGGCAGCACTGGCGGTGCCACCGACCACGCGTGCGAACAGGCGTGCCGCCTCGACAGCCGGCAGATTGGCTGTGGCGGCGCTGGGATGACCGTGATCGGTAGACGTCGCGCCCATCTGCGCGAAGAACGCGCGGCGTTGGCGGTGCGCGCGCAGATAGCCGTCCCAGGTGTAGACGTCCTCGCCGGTCAGTTCGCCGAAGCGCCGCAGCGCCGCAGGGAACTGTTCGTGCTCCGGGTCGATCACCGGGTCGGGCCGGTAGGTGGTGATGACCCGCCCGCCCCAGCCGCTGGCGCGAATCGTGGCGTGATGGTGTAGCGGATCCAACGGCGATTCGGTGGTGGCGATCACTTCGATACCGAAGCGTTCGAACAACGCGCGCGGCTGAAATGCAGGGGTCTGCAGTGCTTCGCCGATACAGTCGTAGTACAGATCGGCACTGTCCGCGTCCAGCCGCACACGCAAACCGAAGACCGCGTGGAAGACATGGTTCAGCCACAGCGCCGAGGGTGTGCCGCGCAGCAGGTGAAAGTGTTCGGCGAACACCCGCCAGGCGCTGCGCGGGTTCACTGCGGCGCGGCTGCCATCGGCGCGCGGGATGCCCAGCGTGTCCAGATCCACGCCTTGGCTGTAGAGCATGCGGAACACGTAGTGGTCCGGGATCAACAGCAGTTCGGTGGCGTTGGCGAATGGCGCATCCTCGGCAAACCAGGCCGGATCGGTGTGCCCATGCGGGCTGACGATCGGCAGAGCCGCGACCTGAGCATACAGGCGACGTGCGATCGCCTGCATGGTCGGATCCGCGGGAAACAGACGGTTCGGATGCAGAAAGAGCGTGGTGGAGGGCATGGCTGAGACCGTGCGTAGCAGTTGGCAGGGCAGTTTGCCGGTTATGGTGTACTCGCCACGAAATCGCGCAACCATTTTAATGCCGGACGTTCGCTGCCGTCTTTATTGATCAAGTAGGCGCCCTCCTGGTCGCGCCACAGGCCAGGGCGGAAGCCCCAAAGCGTCACGCCCTTTACGTATTGATTTTCCCAGAACAGTGGAAAGAATTTCTTGTAGCCATCCAACTGCTGGGCATCGGTCGGACCGTCGATCTCGAACTCGGTGATGTAGATCGGCAGGCCCGTGGTGGCGCCCAACGTGTTGAGGTTGAAGAAATGTGTCCACCAGGACGCCGATGAGGTCTCGAAGGCATGCTCCTGCAAGCCGATCGCGTCGATCAGATTTTCACGCTGCAGCAACTGGATGGTTCTCAAATACTGTCCCGTGGCGTCGTCGCTGGCGGTGATACCGTAGTCGTTGATCATCAGCTTGGTATTCGGAAAATACTGCCGCGCCAGGCGGAATAAATTAATGACCCAATCCACCCCAGTGACGCCGGGGCCTCCCAGTGCCTGCATGTAGTTGCCGCTGTCGCTGTAGCGATTGTCGGGTTGATTGTGATTGGGCAACGTTTCGTTGGCGACCTCCAACATGGCGATATTGGGGTAACGCTGGGCCACTGCGGCGAACCAATGTTTGATGGCGGCGAGCTGCTCGGCCGGTGGCAGTGTCCGCATCCATTCCGGTTGTTGGCTGCCCCATGCCATGACATGGTCAAACATTATTATGTTGTTGTCCTGGGCAAAATTATAAGCTCTATCTAACTCACTCCAGTCCATTTGTCCGCGCACCGCTTCCACGCTGGCCCACTTGCCGCCGTTTTCTGGTGTGAGCTTGTTCCAGTACTTGCCGAAATCCAGCGCCTGCGGTGCGCTATAGGCGCAGCCCAGGAAACGTTTTTTGCCGGCGGCTAGCGGCGCGGCACCGACGCTGGCGGTGGAAGAGATCAGCAATAATGCGAATAAAAGCGATGCGATGGTTTTCATGACGTTTCCCCATGTGCAATTAAGTAATGCAGTCATACGAGCATACGCATGGTGCTTGCCATGAGCCAGCCAAATCAACCAAGCCATGGTTGTGACGTGCTAAGCATTTCTTTACATCTGTGCCGGCTGCAATCTCGGTGTCAGTAAATGCACCATGCCGAGCGCTAGCACGTAGGCCAAACCAGCCAGTAGGAATACCGGTAGATAACTTCCGGTGGCCTGCAGTAAAAATCCAATGAAGTTGGCGATCAACATGCCGCCGACCGCGCCGGCAAAACCGCCGATGCCGACCAGACTAGCCACCGCGTGGCGCGGGAACATGTCCGATGTCAGCGTGAATAAGTTCGCCGACCAGCCTTGGTGTGCAGCTGTCGCCAGGCCGATCAATGCCACCGCCCGCCATAGGTGATCGGCGTGTGCGGCGAGCACGATTGGCATCACGGCCAGGGCACAGACCAGCATCGCGACCTTGCGCGCGCGGTTGACGCTCCAGCCACGCGCGAGCAAACGCCCGGCCAGCCAGCCGCCGGCGATGCTGCCGACGTCGGCGAGCAGGAAAATCAAGATCAATGGTGCACCCAGTTGCAGCAATCCCAGTCCGTATTTGTCGTGCAGGAACTTAGGCAGCCAGAACAGAAAGAACCACCAGACCGGATCGGTCAGGAACTTTCCCACCACGAACGCCCACGCTTGGCGGTGGCGCAGCAACTGCGTCCAGGACAGTGGCTGGATCGATTCCGAGGGATCGCTGCGGATATGCGTCAGTTCCGCAGCGCTCAGATGCGGGTGGTGTTCCGGCGGGCGGTAGCTCAACCACCACACGGTCAGCCAGATCGCGCCGAGCACGCCAGTGAATATAAAGGCCCACTGCCAGCCCCAGGCGTTGGCGATGAACGGTACAGACAACGGCGCGACGATGGCGCCGATGTTGGACCCGGAATTGAAAATGCCGGTCGCCAACGCCCGCTCGCGGCGCGGAAACCATTCGGCGACAGTTTTGATTGCGGCGGGAAAATTGCCCGACTCGCCCAGGCCAAGGCAGAAGCGTGCCACCGCGAAACCGATCACCCCGCTGGCCAGTGCATGGCCCATCGATGCCAGACTCCACACACCGATCGCCAGTGCATAACCGACCCGGGTACCGAAGCGGTCGATGACCGCACCGCTGCACAACAAGCCCAGCGCATACGCGGCCTGAAATGCGGTGACGATATAGCCGTATTCGATCTCGTTCCAGCCGATGTGCTCTTGTAGAAACGGTGCCAGCACCCCGAGCACCTGGCGATCGACATAGTTGATGGTGGTGGCGGCCAGCAGCAGTGCACAGATGCGCCATCGCAGGCGGCCCAGGGACGCGATAGCTGTCGTGGTCTGCGCGCGGGTAGGCAACATCATGCGCGCAATCTCCAGCTCACGCCGGGTTTGCCGCGTTGCACTCGGTAGTGGAACACGACAGCGCGCGTATCGAATGCGTGGGGAAAGCACATTACGCAGCCAGGAGGTTTCCCGGTTCGGTGCATGCCTTCGACTCCTTCAGTGCATGACGTATGCAACCCTGATAGCGCTATCAATAGCATGTCCCCTGCGCGGCTTCCATCGTGCATAGCAACATACCGCAAATACACGATGCCACGGCGCAAAGCAGTCGCATGCACAGAGCGTGTGCCTTTACATGCATTACTGCAGGTGCATGCGTTAGCGACAGGCAGGCTATGGTGCCATGCAGCGTGACAGTGTGGTTGATAGCGCTACCATCCGCGACCATAGCCAGTGGATGGGGTGAGCGTTCGCTGCAGTTTTTCCGTCATTCAAGTTATTCGTCGGCCAGTGATTCGTTGGCCAGCCATTGTCCCGCACAGTGCGGGATGCGGGATATCTGCTTCGTGAGAGGATTACGGTGAACAACGGTTATGCGTGCACCACGTTGGCATATGCACTGGCTCTGGTGTTATCCGGGATGAGCGCAGAAACGGTTCGAGCGCAAGCTGCGCCTCCAGCGGATGCGCAAGCTGCGCTTGCCGCCAGCGGCGAGAAGGTGAAGCAGTTGGATGCCGTGAACGTTTCCGGTTACCGCCACAGTATTCAATTCTCGACCGATGCCAAACGCGATGCGGTGACATTCAGCGATACCGTCTTCGCCGAAGATATCGGTAAGTTTCCGGACATGAACATCGCCGAATCGCTCAATCGCATTCCCGGCGTGCAGCTGGCGCGCGACGTGAATGGCGAAGGACTGAATATCGCCATTCGCGGCCTGGGCAGCAGCTTCACCAAGACCACCTTGAATGGCGCCAACATCGCCACCGCCTCGATTGGCCTCAATGCGCAGAATCAGAACCGCGAGGTGGACCTCAACCTGTTCCCGACCGAGTTCTTCACCCAGCTGACGGTGAACAAGACGCCGACCGCGAGCATGCTCGAAGGTGGTGTGTCCGGCGTGGTCGACATGCGTAGTGCGCGTCCGTTCGATCACCCGGGGACGCATGTGACCTACCAATTGCAGGGCGACTGGAACAGCACCAGCAAAAAGACCACCCCGCGTGGGGCATTGATGGGCAGTTGGACCAATCAAGCCGGTACCTTCGGCGCGCTGTTCGGTGTGTCTTCGGTGCGCAGCAAGATCGGAGTGGACGGGTTCGAGAGCATCGGCTGGACCAATCCCGGGCTGACCTACGCACAGTGCGGTCTGACCCCGCCGGCTGGTGTCCCGTCGACCAACCAGCCGGTGGCGTGCAATGCCAACGGCGGCGGTAACTGGCGGATTCCCGATACTGTGCCGGTCACCGCCGGCGCCGGCCTGACTCCAGGCCAGAGCATCGACGCGGCATGGTTGCTGGCGCATAACCCCGGACTGAGCACCGCGCAGATCACCGAAGCGCTGATTCCGCGCCTGGGCCGGCGCGTGCAGATGCAGGGCGATCGCGATCGCGACGCTTCAGTGCTGTCGCTGGAATGGCGACCCAGCGACAGTGCCCATTTCTACCTGGACAGCCTGTTTTCCAAGGCCAAACGCACCACCGACCGGACCAGCATGAACCTGATCGGGCGCAACGGAAACATGATTCCGTTGAACATGCAGCTCGATGCCAACAACGTGGTTACCACGGCGACGTTCGCCAATGCGCAGTATTTTCTCGAAGCACGTCCGTATCGCGAGCAGGTCAAGTTCTGGAGCGTGAATCCGGGCGCCGAATTGTTGTTCGGCCAGGCACAGGACATCAAGCTCAACGTACAAGCCAACGCTACCCGTAGCTGGATGTTCCGCGAATCGCCGAGCGTGTTGGTAACCTCGCCATTCACCACCGTGGATTATCGCAACACCGGCGGGGACATTCCGTCGATTTCCAGTCCGCTGGATCTGGACAATCCCAACCTGGGCTGGAGCTGGACCGGCGGCCGGCTCAACATCGCCAACGAAAAGCGCGACACCGAAACCCGTGGCGCGCACGCCGATCTGCAATTCGGTGAAGACCGGCGCAATATCAAGGTCGGTGTCGCCTATGATCAGGCCGAGCGGCACATCCGCGGCTTCGATAACAGTGCCGCGTGGGAAACCCTGGTCTGCCGCGGCGGTGGCAATACCTGCACTGGCGGCCCTGGTTCGTTGATTCCGCAGGCCGCGTTGGCCTCGTATTTGAAGCCTGGTCCTGGCGGTTTCATTACCGTGGACTTCAACCGCTTCCTGCGCGATAGCGGCTACTACGCCCTACGCGATGCGGCGCCGGAGACCAATGCGGCCAATACCGGCGCTGCGACTGGCGGCATCCTGGAGAAAAACTGGGGTTTCTACGTCGAAACCAATGCCGAAACCGATGTATGGAACCGCACGCTGCGTTTCAACGCCGGCGTGCGCTATGTGACCACCGACCAGACCATCAGCGGCCCGGTCACGGTCGGTGGCGTGCGCCGCTACCAAGTGCTGAATTCGAACTACAGCGAATTGCTGCCTTCGTTCAACCTGGCCTGGGACATCGCTAAGGATGTGGTGGTGCGGCTGTCCGGTTCGCGCACGCTGACCCGGCCCGATCCCAGCGCGATGTTGCCCAACACCAACTTCAGCGACCCATCGGCACAGACCGCGACCCAAGGCAATTCCAAGCTGGCGCCGTATCGATCCACCAACCTGGACATCGGCGGCGAGTGGTACACCGGCGGTGAAGGATTCGTTGGCTTGACCCTGTTCGGCAAGCGGATCGATGGCTTCACCGTCAACGGCGTGCGCCGCATTCCCTTCCTCGACCTGGGCGTCGACTACGCGACGTTGAGCGCGACCCAGCAGGCTGCGCTTCAACAGCGCGGTGGCCCCAACGTGGCCACGGTGGACGTGCAGACCCAGGTCAACGCCGATGGTGTGCTCGACATCCGTGGCCTGGAAGCGATCTGGGTGCAACCGCTGGACCGCTTGCTGGACGGCCTCGGTTTCAGCCTTAATTACACCCACGTCGCGCAGCAGTCCAATGGCGGTGGCGTGCCGGCAGTCGCGGTGGGTGTGGCGCCGAACCTGTGGAACGGCACCGTGTACTGGGAGAAAAACAACACATCGGTGCGCTTGTCCTATGCCTGGAATGACGACATGATCATCTCCGGCGCCAATCAGAACGGCATTCCCGACGCGCGGCTGATGGCCGATGCGCGCGGGCAACTGGATCTGTCGGCCAGCTATACGTTGGCGCATTTGCCCTCGGCGCCACAGATCACCCTCAACATCACCAACCTCACCAACGCACCGTTGCGCACCACCTTCGAATATCCCAACGCCACCTACGATCTATACAAGCCTGGGCGGACCATCATGCTGGGCATTCGCGGTACGTTCTGAGCCGCACGGCGACGTGCGATCTTGCACTGCACTGGCGGCCTTGCCGCGCGATACTCCCTTCTTCCTTACGATCGTCGCCCATGACCTCTACGCATTCCCTCTCGCTCGGCGAAAAGATCGGCTACAGCCTGGGCGACCTCGCCGCGAATCTGATTTTCCAGACCCTGGTCAGTTTCTTGGCGTTCTTCTATACCGACGTCTACAGGATCCCGGCTGGTGTTGCCGCCACGTTGATCTTTGTGGTCGGCCTGCTTGGCGCGTTCGTGTTCACGCCCCTTGTGGGCGTGCTGGCCGATCGCACGCGCTCGCGCTGGGGTAAGTTCCGGCCCTGGATCCTGTGGACGGCGCTGCCCTTCGGCGGGTTCTCGCTGCTGGCCTTCAGCACCCCGGTGCTGGGCGAGCAGGGCAAGATCGTCTACGCGTTTGCGACCTACGCCTTGCTGATGCTGATTTATGTCGCCAATAACCTGCCTTACTCGGCGCTCAGCGGGGTGCTCACCGGAAGCATGGAGCAACGCAACAGTCTCTCGGCCTATCGCTTCTTCGCGGTGACGTTGGCGCAGTTCGTGATCCAAGTGCTATTGCTGCCGTTGGTGCTGATGCTCGGCGATGGCGATAAGGCACGCGGCTTCCAGACCGCCATGGGTCTGTTTGCCGGCGTCGGTACGCTGTGTTTTCTGATCGCTTTCGCCACTACCCGCGAGCGCGTGTTGCCGATCGCTGCACAACCATCGAGTGTGCGTCAGGACCTGGGCGACCTGGTTCGCAATACGCCGTGGCTGGTGATGCTGGCGGTGACCATCCTGGTATTCGTCAACCTGGCGTTGAAGGGCGGCATGTATGTGTACTACTTCAAGAATTATCTGGATGCGCAGGCACTGACCGGGTTTCTCGATCGCAGCGGCTTCAATACGCTGATCGCGATACTCAACCGGCTACTGGCCAGTACCGGATTGGGCGTGCTGCATTGGCCGCAGGATGCGCCGACCTCCGCTTTCAGTATGTTCAGTGCGGGTGGCATCCTGGCGATGATCATCGGTATTACCTTCTCCAAGCGCCTGGCCGACCGCTACGGCAAGCGCAATGCGTTCGGTGCCGCGCTACTGGCGTCCACCTTGTTTCTGCTAGCATTTTCGATGTATCCACCGCAGGCCATCGGCCTGGTGTTCGGCTCCTACGTGCTGCACGGGTTCTTCTACGGCATGACCATTCCATTGCTGTGGGCGATGATTGCCGATGTCGCCGATTACTCCGAATGGAAGAACCATCGCCGCGCCACCGCCATCGTGTTCTCGGCGATGCTATGCGGGCTCAAGGTCGGCTTGAGCATTGGTGGGGCGCTGGTCGCCGGCCTGCTCGCCTTCTATGGCTACGACGCGGCGGCGCCGCAGCAGAGCACCGTGGTGAGCAATGGGATTCGTTTGACCATTAGCGTGTACAGCGCGATTCCGTTCTTGCTCGGTGTGCTGCTGTTGCGCTGTTACGCGATCGATAAGTCACTGGAATCTCGTATCGAGCGCGAGCTGGACGCGCGCCGCCTGCAAATTGCCTCCGCCCACTGACGTTTCCTTCCCGCTCACAGGCCCGCCATGTCCGTCGACTCCCCCGCAGATCTGCAGGCGCTGGCCTGCAAGGCCATCTCGCCGCCGCTGGTGACCCACATGTACACCGCCGATCCGTCGGCGCATGTCTTCGAGGGAGCCCTGTACATCTACGCCTCGCACGACATCGAGACCGGCGTGGCGTTCAACGACAACGGCGATCATTTCGGCATGCAGGACTACCATGTGTTCCGCATGCAGACACCGGATGGTCCCGCCGTCGATTGTGGGTTAGCGCTGCATTTGCAGGATATTCCCTGGGCCGAGTGTCAATTATGGGCGCCGGATGCGGCCTGCCGCGACGGTCGCTATTACCTGTACTTTCCAGCCAAGCGTGCCGATGGCCTGTTTCAGATCGGCGTTGCGGTCGGCGAACGCCCGCACGGCCCGTTCGTCGCGCAGCCGCAGCCGATCGACGGCGCTTACTCGATCGATCCGGCGGTGTTCGCCGACCGCGACGGCAGCCACTATCTGTATTTCGGTGGACTGTGGGGCGGGCAACTGGAACGCTACCGCGACAACGTCTATGCGGCCGACAACGGCGAGCCCGCCGACCATGCGCCGGCGTTGGGGCCACGGGTGGCGCGATTGTGCACGGACATGCTGAGTTTGGCCGAAGCTCCGCGCGAGATCGCCATTGTCGATGCCGATGGCCACCCGTTGCTTGCCGGCGACCACGCACGCCGCTATTTCGAAGCGCCATGGCTGCACGTCCATGCCGGTCGCTACTACCTGTCGTACTCGACCGGCGACACCCATTTGCTGTGCTATGCGATCGGCGATTCGCCCTATGGCCCGTTCACCTACCAGGGGCCGTTGCTGAGCCCGGTGGTGGGATGGACCACGCATCATTCGATCTGCGCGTTCCAGGACCGTTGGTATCTGTTCTACCACGATGCCCTGCTTTCGGGCGGGGTCACCCATCTACGCTCGATCAAGGTCACCGAACTGCATCACGATGCGCAGGGTCACATCGTGCAGGTGCATCCATACGGCGATTGAGCATACGCGAGGCATTTACTGCTGCCCGAAGCCGGCACAACGCTGCCGCGCCCCGTGACGGCGGCCCTACCGTCTGTGTATGCTCAAGCACGTGGACACTCTGACGCCCGCCGAAATTTCCCTGCGCATCGACGCCCTGCGTCGCGAACACCGTGCGCTCGACGAACAATTGCAGCGTATCCCGGCTAATCTCGAAGACGAGTTGGAAGCCAAGCGGCTGAAGAAGCGCAAGCTGCAGTTGAAAGATTGCATCCTGCACCTGGAGCAGCTGTTGATCCCCGACGAGCCGGCCTGAGCGCGACCACGGTTTTCGTGGTGCCGGTAATGTCGCCCTGTGCGCGCCGATTCATTCTGAAATTGGCGACCCCTCGGCCTTGTTGACCGCCTAAGGGCCGATCCGCTCGATGGTGTGGCGCAGTTCGCGGCCGAGGATGAACTTTGCGTTTTTTGCCTGCACCGCGATGACGTGTCGGTGCCGTGGTGTCGGGCGCGTCGCCACGCGCCCAGATATTGCCGCATCGCTGCGAGCGGCGGACTGACGCTTGAGGTGCCAGTGTTTCCTCAGTCTTAGATCGCTTCGGGACTGATCCGCTCGATGGTGTGGCGTAGTTCGCGGCCGAGGATGAATTTGGCGTCCTTGGCCCAGACATCCAAATGCTCATCGAACAGCAATTTGCCGTTGTCGTCCGGCCACACCAGTTTCAGTTCGCGCAGTTTCTGGATGAAGCCGCGGAACAGGGCCTTGTCGAAGAACTCCGGCGCGGCTGGCGCGTACAGCAGGCTCAGGCGCTGTGCGGCCTGCTGGCACAGGCTTTCCAGCTCGCCGGCACCGAGCTTGCCGGCGCCGTTCTTCACCAGCACCGAGATGGCGATGTAGTAGCGCTCGAATGCTTGTTGCAACGAATGGCCGATCGCGCGCAGGCGGAAGACTTCGTCGGTCTGCCCGGTATTGCGCGCCAGCACGACGCTGCCTTCGTCCTCGTCGATCTGCTGCAGCAAGCCCTCGCGCACGAAGACTTCGATCGTGCGCTCGATGCGCTCGGCGAACTGGTCTTCGCTCCATGGCAGGAACAGTTCGCTCTGCAGGAATGGATACACGGTACGGCCTAGCCGCAGCAGACCGGCACGGCTCATGCGGCGGTTGTTCTGGAAGCAGCACGCCACCCACGAGGAGGCGGTGAACAGATGCAGCACATTGTTGCGGAAGTAACTCAGCAACACCGCGTTATCGCCGTTGACGCTGAGTACGTCGCCCAGCGGATGCGGGATACGCGTGAGGACGTTGATGTCCTCGGCATGGGCGATGATCCGCTCGGGCGAATGCGGGGTCACGGTGACCCGGTCCGAATATGGCAATTCGGCCAGTAGTTTTTTGCACAGTTCGATCTGCGCGATCAGGTCGGCTTCGCCCATCGCATGCTTGGGCGTGGACAGCAGCGCCAGCGCCAGCAGGTTGATCGGATTGACGTCGGCGGCGGCGTTGATGTGGACTTGGATCTGCTGTGCCAACGCATCGACGGTGCCGCTCAACCAGGCCGGTTTCTCGTCCTCGCTCAGTGGCTGGCCGTCCCATTCCGGTGCGCGCTGCGCCAGCATTTGGCTCAACGCGATCGGTTCGCCGAAGTTCACCACGACCTGGCCGAAGTTCTGCTTGAGCACTTTGGGGATGCCCCACAACAGGGCCCAGATCGATTCTTTTTCCTTCTGCCGGCCGCTGAGTTCGTCCAGATAGCTGTTGCCCTCCATCAGCTTTTCGTAGCCGATGTAGACGGGCTGGAACAGCACCGGCTTGCGCGGCTGGCGCAAGAACGCGCGCAACGTCATCGCGATCATGCCGCCTTTGGGTTGCAGCAGTCGGCCAGTGCGCGAGCGTCCGCCTTCGACAAAGTACTCGATCGAATAGCCGCCGGCCACCAGTTGCGCCACGTATTCGCTGAGTACCGCCGAATACAGCGCGTTGCCCTTGATCGAGCGGCGGATGAAGAACGCGCCGCACTTGCGCAGCAGCGTACCGACCACCGGCAAGTCGAGATTGATACCGGCCACGATATGCGGTGGCACGATGCCGCGTTCGTACAGCACATAGGACAGCAACAGGTAGTCCATGTGGCTGCGATGGCTGGGGACGTAGATCACCTCGTGCCCTGGCGCGGCATCCTTGAGCTTGTCCAGGTGGTGCACCAGCACGCCGGCATAGATCCGGTTCCATACGTGGGTGAGCAGGACACCGGCCGAGCGCACCACTGGGCTGGAGTAATCGGCCGCGATCTCCCAGGCGTAGGAGTGAGCCTTGCGCCAGGCGTCCAAGATCTTGCTGTTGTCGCGCTTGGCCTGCACCGCGATGGCCTCGCGCACCGGATCGACGGCCAGGACCTGATCCACCAGCAGGCGTCGTGTCGACAGATCCGGGCCGATCACCGTTTCGCGGATGCGGCGAAAATGGGTACGCAGCACCCGTTGCAGCTTGCGCACGGTGCGTTCGGGCGGCAGGCCCTCTTGCAGCGTTTGCCGTATCGATACCGGTGTGGCGAAGCGCACGATGGTGCTGCGACCATTGAGCAGCACGCCGAGCAGGCGGCGGAAGCTGCCCACCAGCGCCCAGTTCTCGGAGAACAGCACCGCGAACCAACCGCTCTGTTTATCCGGGGCGCGGCCGACGAAGATCGACACGGGCACCAGATGGATGTCCAGGTCTGCGCGCACTCGATGCGCGTGCAGTAGTTTGGCCAGCGAATCGGAGTGGGTCTTGGCGCCGCGCTGCTCCGGGATCAAGGCGTGGTTGCTGCTGCGCCTGGACAGCGCCAGGTAGGCCCGTTTGCGGCCCAGCGGGTCGCCCGGCAGCGGTACCAGCGGCGAGGGCAAACCGGATTCCCGACAGGCCTTGTCCAGGATCAGCGCGTTGGACAGGCCGTAGTCCTCCAGCACGTAAACCACGGGGCGGCCGTCGTCGTATTGGCCTGGTTCGTCCGGCTCGATCTTCAGGCCCAGCCAGGGATCGGCCAGACGGCCGAGCAGGCGTGCCCACAGCGGCCGTTTGGCTTGTCGCGCGCCTGCGTGTGCCATGGACGGGGTCGCCGTAGTGGGTGCCGAAGCCGGGCGCTCGCCGGCATTGGACGTCTGGGCGGTGGTAGGCGTATGCCCTGGGGGGAACGCGCCGCCTGCGGCGGCGGTGTCCTTGGGAAAGGGGAGAGGATTGTGTTCTGGCATCGGCGCCATTATCGCTTAGCTGGTGTCGCGTGATGAGGTGCTGCGGCTGTGGCGGCTTGGGGGCCTGCCGTGGCGGCCAGCAGCGTCTGCACCTGATCCAGGATGTTGCGCAGGTACCAGTGCCCTTCACGGTTCACCAGCACGGCGCTGGTGTCGATCTGTTCGCCGTCCAGCGGATACTGGATCCGCACCACGGCCAGGTCGCCCTGCTGACTGACCAGGCCGGTGCGCAGCGCGCCGGCAGTGGCGCCCAGGTCCAGCCCGTAGTCGGCCAGTACCGCTTTGAGGGCGGCCAGAAATGGCCCAAGCCGGCCCAGGCTCTCGTCCATGCCCAGGGTATGCAGATCGGCATCGCTGCGTATCCCGGTGCGGCGCGCCGCCGCGCACAATCGGGCGATTGCTGCATGCGCGCGGTTGCGCTCGGACAGCGGTGCCCGTGCGGCCCAGGCGCTAAGCGCCTGTACCAACTGGACGTAATGATCGCGCTGCTCGGGGGTGTAGTCATTTTCGTTGCGCAGATATTGCACGCCGAACAGGCCCAGCGAATGCGCCGCCTGTTTCAGGCTCTCCGCCTGGCCACCGAATTGGGTGTCGAAGGCGTGTTGCAACTGGCGCTCGGCGTCCGGTGCGGCCAGCGTGGCGAGCACTTCGGGTAGGCGTTTGGCCAGTGGCAACTCGGTCAGCGGCCATCGGCTTCGGTCCTTGCTCCAGGCCTGTTGCAGGCCTCGGTACTGGGCCGGGGGCACGGCGGTGCGGGCATAGCCGACGAGGTCGTTGCGCTGCAACGCATGCGCCAAGGCGCGCACCGCGGTGGGTGGTTCGGCACTGGCGCCGGGTAGTTCGGTTGGCGTGGGTTTGCACCCAGAGACGGACAGGGCAAGCGCCGCCAGCAGCAGCGATGACAAGGCGCGCGAGGAGAAGCCCCGGGTCGGGTAGGACGACATTAGCGACGGGCTCGTTCCCCAAAACGTCCTGCATCTTGCTGGGCGCGGACGATTCCGGCAAGCGGTCCGTCTGTGTCGCTTGTCGCGGTTTCGATCCAGGATATTCCATATCGCGGTTGCCATGGTAGGGCGATAGTGATGACGGCGCATCGATGGACACGTGGTCAATTTCACCGTGTTGCAATGCATCATGTAACCGCTTGCAGTTGCTGTTACCGTCCGCCCACCTCGATTGAGGCGCGGGTTGGCCGGGGAGGCCTGATGCGCTATTGGTCTGACATCGTCCGGGTGTTCGGTGACGTTGGCGCTTGCCGCTGGCTCTGCTGGCGGTTCGTTGTTCTGTGCCGATGTGCCAAGCCCTGGCATGTCCAGGTGCAAGCGGTCGCGGTGCCGATCGACCGCGTGACGCCCATGGTCTGCCGCCTGCGTGTACGGCCCACGCAGGGAATCGCAGATGCGTGCTGGATCGCGTATGCCGCAGCTGGTCCCTCGTTGCGCAAACCATCCGGTTTCCTGGGGACACGCTGGTGAGGCCTCGTTTCGTATCCGCTCCGGAACAGCGCGCCAACATCACCATCAAGGATGTGGCACGCCTGGCCAATGTCTCGGTGGCGACGGTCTCGCGCACCATGAATGGCCATCAGCATGTGGCCGAGCCGGTGCGCGCGCGCGTGCTGGAGGCCGCGCGCAGCCTGCACTACGTACCGCATCATGCCGCGCGCAGTCTCAGCAGCCGCCGTACTCACACCATCGGCGTGGTGCTGCCGGACCTGCACGGCGAGTTCTTCTCCGAGGTGATCCGCGGCATCGATATGGTGGCGCGCACGCGTGGCCTGCATCTGTTGGTGTCCAGCTACCGTGGCGCGCAGGAGGAACAGCGGCGCGCGGTGCAGCGCATGCCTGGGCGCGTGGACGGGCTGTTGATCATGGCACCGTACCTGGCCGGTGCTGCCGGGGGCCCTGACGAGGTACCGCTCGGCGGGTTACCGGCGGTGTTGATGAACTCCGCCGAGCGGCTGGGCGATGCGCCAGCGCTCAACATCGACAACTATGGCGGTGCGCGAGTGATGACGCGCCACCTGTTGGACGTTGGTCACCGCCGCATCGCCTTCATCGCCGGGCCACAGGACAACTTCGATGCGAGCGAGCGCCTGCGCGGTTACCGCGACGAATTGCAGGCCCATTGCCCGCAGGCATCGGCGCAGGTGGTGCAGGGCGCGTTCGACGAGGCGTCCGGTTATCGGGCCGGGGAGGCGCTATTGCGGGGCCAGCGTCCGGATGTGGTGTTCGCGGCAAACGACATGATGGCGCTGGGTTGCCTGTTTGCCTTCACCCATGCCGGCGTGCGCGTGCCCGAGGACATTGCGCTGGCCGGTTTCGACGACCTGCCGATGGCGCGTTACGTGCATCCGGCATTGACCACCATGCGCGTGGACATCGTCGGTTTCGGCGCGCGCGCGATGCAACTGCTGCTCGCCGCGCTGGAGCCGCATGCCACGCCCGCTCCAACTCCAGCGGACGCAGCGATTGTCCCGCAACTCATCGTGCGTGCGTCCAGTGCTCGCGGAGGAGTTGCGATGGATTGACATGAACGTCACGCGGTATCGATCACGTTCTTGCCTGAATACTACAAGAACCACGCCGCACGATTCCGTTGACCGCCCTTGGAGGGGCTTTTGTCATGAGCAAAATGCGTTCTACTTCTACCCTGCCCACACGCAGCATGCTGTGCTGCGCGCTGGCGACCTGTCTGTTCGTCGCGTTGCCGGCGTTGGCGCAATCCAGCAGTGCGACACTGCGCGGTCAAGTCGCGGCGGCTCAGGCTGGCAGCGAAGTCACCGTCACCAACATCGCCACCGGCGCGGTGCGCCGCGCGCCGGTCGCCGCCAACGGTAACTACACCGTGGTCGGCCTGCCGCCGGGGACCTACAAGGTCGAGGCCAATGGCATCAGTCGTATGGTGACCTTGCAGGTGGCGTCCTCCTCCACCGTGGACCTAGACGCCGGCACCCAAGCCGCTGGCGCTGGCAACGCCAAAACGCTGGATACCATCAACGTCAGCGCGCCGATGCTCAAGGACGTCAAGACCTCGGAAGTGGGCAACGTGGTGTCGCTGCACGAGATCGAGCAATTGCCGCAGGCCACCCGCAACTTCCTGGAGTTCGCCGACACCGTGCCGGGCATGGTGTTCCAGGTGGATGGCAACGGCAATACCAAGCTACGCGGCGGTGCTTCCAATGCCAGCGCGGGCAACTTGTACATCGACGGTGTCGGCCAGAAGAGCTATGTCAAGGGTGGCGGTATCGCCGGCCAGAGCGATACCCAAGGCAACCCGTTCCCGCAGTTGGCCATTGGCGAGTACAAGGTCATCACCTCCAACTACAAGGCCGAGTACGGCCAGATCAGCGGCGCGGCAATCACCGCGGCGACCAAGTCCGGTACCAACGAGTTCCATGGCGAGACGTTCTACCGTTATACCGATCAGGATCTGCGCGACAAGCGTCCCGACGAGGAAGCAAACGGCAAGATCGATTCGCAGACCAAGGAGTATGGTTTCGCGCTGGGCGGTCCGATCATCCAGGATCGCATGCACTTTTTCGTGGCCTACGAAGGCAAGGAAAACGTGGTGCCCAAGAGCGTGCAGGCCGATGCCAACGCACAGCCGTATATCGGATTGCTGCCATCGACGATTTCCAGCCAGTACGGCGCGGCCAACATGCCGTTTTCCGAGGATCTGTACTTCGGCAAGCTCGATTTCGAACCGACCGATCGCGATCGTATCGAACTGAGCGGCCAGTACCGCAATGAAAGCCAGGTCGGCAACGTCGGCGGCACCAGCGCGCTGGATCACGGCACCAACAAAATCAACAAGGACAAGCGCGCCAATCTGCGCTGGCAACACAGCGCCGACAACTGGTTCAACGAGTTGATCGTCGGCACCGAAAACTCGCAGAACAATCCTAATCCCAAGAGCATCGGCAACGGTATCGTCTACAAATACCTCAACTACAATGATCCCAATATCGGCGAATACACGTTTCTGGAAACCGGCTCGGCCGGTGGCTTGAATGTGCAACGCAAGAGCCAGAAGGGCTGGTTCCTGCAGAACGACCTGACTTTGACCAGCTTCCAGTGGCACGGCGAACACACCATCAAGATGGGCGTCAGCTACAAGGACATCAAACTGATCTCGCAGGATGCGGCCGCGCTCAATCCACAGTTCAGTTATTCGGTCGATGCCAATGGCGTGGCTGCGATCCCCTATCGGGTGGATTTCATTGCGCCCTACAACACGCCCGGACAGAAGGCCACGGTGGAGTCGCCATCCAAGCAGTACGGCGTCTATCTTCAAGACGATTGGGCGGCGACCGACAAGCTGATGGTCAATGCCGGTGTGCGTTGGGACTACGAGAAAAGCCCGGCCTACACCAACTTCGTCACTTCGCCGGCGTTCGTCAATGCGTTGTATTCCGACGATCCGGCCAATCCGGGCCAGCCCTGGGCCAACCGCTTGTTGCCCAGTGGCATCAACGTGGCCGATTACATCAGCAACGGGCATAACCGCAAGAACTTCAAGGATGGCTGGGCGCCGCGCCTGGGCTTCTCCTACGACTTCTTCGGCGATCAGAGTGCGGTGTTGCACGGTGGCGCCGGTCGTTCTTACGATCGCAATTTGTTCGAACAGTTGGCGCTGGAAACCAGCAAAGCGGCGTTGTCGCCGGTGGCGGTGTATTTCAAGAATTCGGCGACGGGTTCTTGCTACAAGGCCGATCGTGCCTGCGCTGTCTGGGATCCGAAATATCTCAACGGCGTGGATCAGTTGAACACGATTCCGGGTGTCAGTGGCAGCGCCGAGCTATTCATGTTCAACAATAGGCTCAAGACCCCGTACAGCGACCAGTACAGCCTCGGGATCAGCAACCAGGTCGGCGACTGGCTGACCGATGTGACCTTCCAGCGCGTGCTCAGCTACGACGGTTTCGCCATGTCGCTGATCAACCGTTACCCCAATGGCGCCTTCTTCGACGCGACCGGTAGTGCGCCCTGGGGAGAGCCGGTGCCGGGCTATCAAAACACGATTCTGGGCATGAACGGCTTGGAGCAGCGCAGCAGCCAGGTGCTGTTGTCGGCGGAGAAGCCCTACACCAAGGAATCGGGCTGGGGCCTGACGCTGTCCTATACCCATACCAGTGCGCGGCAGAACCGCAACATCGACGAGCCGTATGCGTTCGACAAGGCGACCATCCACGATTATCCCTTCGTGAAGTCCGATGCCGTGGCCGGTCACCGTTTCGTCGCTTCTGGGTCGATCGACGGCCCGTGGGGGGTGACGTTCGGTGCGAAGTTGGTTTTGGCCACCCCGAATCCGGTGAACACCATCGCCTGCTATGGCAAGGTCGATGCCGATGGCGCGCAATGTCAACAGATCGGCTTCGTTCCGCCGGGCAGTGGTAGGTTCCTGGTCGGCGGCAACATCTGGGGGTATCGCACGGTGGATTTCCAGGCGACCAAAGAGTTCACGGTGTACAACGACGTCAAGCTGTCGGCGCGTATTAATCTGCTCAATGCCTTCAACTTCAAGAATTACTCGAGTTACATCTACGGCGGTCCGAACGGAACGGGTGATTACTTCGGAACGGGTGGACGCTTGGATACAAGCTATGTCGGCTTGAACCGCACCGGTGACATCAACTACGTCCCGCGTACCGTCACCTTCGAGGTCGGCGCCAAGTTCTGATCTGTCGGCTCACCCACGCGCGTGCCCGACCGGCGCGCGTGGGTGGCATCGAACGGGGCCGCGTGGCCCCGTCTGCGTTTTCGGTCGCTCCTTTTTCATCCAGGACTACGCACGCATGATCGCCGCCCCTCTGCGCAACCTGGTGATCGTTGGCGGCGGGACCGCCGGCTGGATGGCTGCGGCCGCGTTGGCGCGTATGTTGGGCGCGGACAACCGCATCACTGTGATCGAGTCCGAGCAGATCGGTACCGTCGGTGTCGGCGAGGCCACCGTGCCGCACATCAAGGCCTTCAATACGCTGCTCGGCATCAACGAAGCCGAGTTCGTGCGCGACACCCAGGGCAGCTTCAAGCTCGGCATCGAGTTCGTCGACTGGCTGCGTCCTGGCATCGCTTATGTGCATGGCTTCGGGAGCGAGATCGGCCATCGGCTCGGGCTGCTGCCTTTCCAGCAGTATTGGTTCAAGCAAGCGCTGGCGGGCAAGGCCAGTCCGTTGGGCGATTACACGCTCAACACCGTCGCCGCCAAGCGCGGTAAGTTCATGACCGCGGCCAGCGACGTGCCGCCGAACTCGCCGCTGGCCAACATCGCGTATGCCTATCACTTCGACGCGGCGCTGTACGCGCAGTTCCTGCGTCGCTACGCCGAACAGCGCGGGGTGATCCGGTACGAAGGCATTGTCGAGCAGGTGCTTCTGCATCCGGAATCGGGCGATGTCGCTTCGGTACGTCTGGTCTCCGGCGAGGTCATCGCTGGCGATCTGTTCATCGATTGCTCCGGCTTCCGTGGCCTGTTGATCGAGCAGGCGCTGCACACCGGTTACCACGATTTCAGCCATTGCTTGCCGTGCGACCGCGCGCTGGCGGTGCCGTGCGCCAAGATCGGGCCACCGACACCGTACACCCGTGCGACCGCGCGCGCGGCCGGTTGGCAGTGGCGTATCCCGTTGCAACATCGCACCGGCAACGGTTACGTGTATTCCAGCGCACATGTCAGCGACGACGAAGCGGCGGCGACATTGCTCGCCAATCTCGACGGCCCGGCGCTGGCCGAACCGCGTCCGCTGCGTTTCGTCACTGGCCGCCGCAAGCAGGCATGGAATCGCAACGTGATCGCACTGGGCTTGGCCAGCGGCTTCATGGAACCGTTGGAATCGACCAGCATCCACCTGATCCAATCGGGCATTTCCAAACTGCTGGAGTTGTTCCCGCGCGAGGGCATCAGCCCGGTGCTGGTGCAGCGCTACAACGAGCGCATCGCCTTCGAGTTCGACCGTATCCGCGACTTCCTGGTGCTGCACTACCATGCCAGCGAACGCGCTGACAGCGCGTTCTGGCAGCAGTGCCGTGGCATGTCGATCCCCGCGGAATTGCAGGCCACGCTGGATTTGTTCCGCGACAGCGGCCGCTTCTACCGCAACGGCGAGGAAATGTTCGCCGAGATCAGTTGGGTGCAGGTGATGGTCGGGCAGGGTATCCTGCCGCGCGCGTACCACCCCCTGGTGGATCAGGTGCCGGTCGCGGATCTGGAGCGCTTCATGCTCAGCGTCGCGCAAACCATCGGCCATTGCGCCGATGCGATGCCGCCGCATCAGGCCTTCATCGATCGCTATTGCGCCGCCGCGCCGGGCTGAGCGCGCTGGGCGCCGCCGTCGCCGCAGACATAAAAAAAAGAGGCCACGCGCACCAGGCGCGGGCCTCTTCAAATCCGACCGAAGCCGGAGAACGGTGGTGGCACATCTCCCGGCACTGCCGGACCCCGCGCATGTTACCGGCGTGCCAAAGTTAATGCAATGGTTTAATTATTTCAATTTAAATAATTGATTTAATTAATTATTTCGAAGCGGTTCCCGACAAGGTCGCCGCGATTTCCTGTTGGATCGCCACCGCTGCGGCACGTGGGTCCGGGGCCTGGCGGATCGGCCGGCCGACCACGATCGCGTCGGCGCCATCGGCGAAGGCCCGGGCCACACCGACCGTGCGCTGCTGGTCGTCGCCCACCGGGCCGCCGGGGCGGATGCCCGGGCAGACGATGGAGAACCCAGGGCCGGTCGCACGGCGGATCGATGCCGCTTCCTGCCCGGAGGCGATCACCCCGTCGATACCGGCGGCCTGCGCGGCCAGTGCGCGCTCCACCACCACGTCCTCCGGCGCGCGGTCGATGCCCATCGCCGCCAGATCGGCGCGGCCCATCGAAGTCAGCACGGTGACCGCCAGCAGGCGCATATCGCTGCCATTGGCCTCGGCCGCTGCCTGCATCATCGCCGGGTGCCAGCCGTGGATGGTGCAGTAATCCACCGGCCACTGCGACAGGCGTCGAATCACTCCGCCGACGGTGGCCGGGATGTCGAAGAACTTCAGATCCACGAACACGCGCTTGCCGCGCGTGGCGAGGGTGTCCAGCACGTCGAAGTACTCGCCCGAGGCCAGTAGTTCCATGCCGATCTTGTAGAACGTCACCGCATCGCCGAGCTGTTCGATCCATGCCAGCGCGTCGCTGCGTCCGGGGACGTCCAGCGCGAAGATCAGCCGTTCGTGCGCTTCCAGCGCCAGCGGCGCGCGGCTCATTGCGCCACCTCCAGTGCGTCGAGTTTGGCTTGGTGGCGCGCGGCGCGCGGCTGGGCCAAGTCGTTGTTGAACAGCGCCGGTTCCCAGGAGCCGTAACTGGGATTGGGCAGCATCCACCAGCGCATGCCGAACCAGGTGTGGTACTGCTGGAACAGGTGTTCACGGTTCTCGGGGGTGTTGGCCAGGACTTGGGCGAAGTCGCCGAGTTGGTCGCCGAATTGCATCAATACGCGGTATTGCTGGCCGACCAGTTGGCGCCGGCAGTGTTTCTCCGAGCCGCTCTGCTTGCAGTCTTTGACCACGGTACCCAGCCCCAGCAACACGCTGTTGTCGGCCACCGGCAGGCCTGCCTTGCGCAGGTTGACCAAGGTCGCGTCGTTCAGATGTACGCCGCGGTTAGTCACGTACAGCACGGTGATGCCCTTGGCCGTGGCCGCCTTGGCGAAATCGACCGCGCCCGGGACCGCTTTGGCTTTCTTTTCCCTCACCCACTGATCCCAGCTGGCTGCCTCGTACTCCTTGCCGCTGCGGATCAGCCGCGCCTGGTAGGGCGTGTTGTCCAGCACCGTTTCGTCCACATCCATCACGATGGCCGGTTTCAGCGTAGCCGACGCATTGCCGCGTTCCTCCGGGACCAGGGCATTCCATGTCGGGTCCTGCAACGCCGCATCCAGACGCTCGGTGGCAGCCCGGTATGTCTGTTCGGCGGCCGCCCGATATTCGACCGAGTGCTGCATCCACAGCACCGCGTTGAGATTGTCGTCGGCAGTGCCCGGTGCAGTGGCGGACGTGCTGGCGTCGGTGGCCGGTGCTTGCGGTTTGCACGCGGACAGGGCGATTACGGCGCAAGCCAGTGCGGTGCGGGTGATCGGGGACATCAGGTGCGTAACCCAGGAGAGATAACCGGCCAATTTTAGCTGGTTGCGCGGTAACCGGCGTAGTGCGCGCCAGGGGTAGGCATTGCCTCCGGCATGTGCGCGATCTTTGCTTCTGAGGCACCGCTGGCAGTGGACAATGGCGTACCCGTGCTTTCTCATGCTCATGTCTGCCGACCTTGCAATACGTAGCGTCAGCGCTGAGCGTGGCACGGTCGCACGTTGTGATCGTCACCGTCTTCGTCTCAGACTGTCGCCGACAGGGAATATCATGCAACACCACGACGAAGCATCATTCGACACACGACCCGATGCGGCCTACGCTGCGCAGTTGCGCAAGGGCTTTGCCGCGTTGCGTTTCGATCCTGCGTTGGAACAGGTCTACCATCGCCACAGCAGCGCGACACTGGGTTTCGCCCAGCGCTTGGCCGCTTCGCTCGCCGTGTTGCTCGTGTTGCTGTTGTTGAGTTGGGAGGCGCTGTATTTCGGCCCCAGCGATGTTGGCGGGTTGATTGGGCATACCGTGGCGGTGCGGATGGCGAGCTTGTTGCTCTTGCTGTGGGTGGCGCTGTCCATCCATTGTGCGCGCAGTCATGGCCCGGCTCGTATCGCTTTGTTGCTGCTGATCGTCGGTACCGGGTTGGTGCTGTCGAGTGTCGGCTATCCGCTGCAGGAACTGCGGTATGCGGTTGTAGTCATCGCCTTGATCATCATGGCCGGTTTCTTGCCGCTCGGCTTGACCCTGTGGCAGAGCGTGGGGGTCGCCTTGGCACTGTGCGCGATCAGTGCGGCGGCTGGTCGTTTGTTGCTGGATGGCCCGGCGCAGGCCGGCTACCTGCGTTTGCAATGGTTGCTGTGGGCGGCGGTGCTGGTCGGCGTGGTGGGTGGTTACCTGCGCGAGCACGCACGCCGTGAGGAATTTTTGCAACAGCGCATCCGCGACGACGAAGCGCTGCGCGATGTGCTCACCGGCCTGGGCGATCGCCGTCGCTTCGACGAACATCTGGCGTTAGCGCTGGCCGAGAGTGCAAGCCTGCAACTCGGCTTGGCGCTGATTCTGGTGGAAGTGGAAGGCTTCGCCGAATTCGCGCGTCGCCATGGCTCGCGTGAGGCCGACCGCGCGGTATTGGACGTGGCCGAGGCGATGCAATGCTTGCTGCGTCCGTTGGACGTGGTCATGCGCATCGGCGCGGACCGTTTTGGGCTGGTGCTTTACGACGCCAACGCCGCACATCTGCGCCAGATGGCGCCGGCCCTGCGCGACATGGTCGACATCATGGCGAGCGCGGACACCGGGATGGTCAGCGCACCGCTCAGCATCCGCGTCGGCGCGCTGCTCGCCACGCCTGCCGTCACCGCCACCGCGTTGATGCAACACGCCGAAGCCTTGCTGCAGCGCGCACGCATCGGCGGCGGCAATCAGGTGGTACTGGACCCGGAAACGGGTTGGTGACATCGCCACCGGTTTTGACCCGCGTTTTCGCCTGCAACATAGTCGTGCCGTCTCGACACAATCTGCATTGACGCATCCGATCCGAATAAAGCCGCTGCTCCCACGCGCCATCGACACACATGCGCCAACGGCGGCGCGGTGTTGCCGAGTGGCCGGCTGTTGACGAAACGGGACGAGGTTGCCGTGCGTGCAGTCTTCAATGCTTTCCGACGGATGGCGGGATCGGCGCGTGTTCGCGCGGATCGTCCTGTATCGTGCGCATCCATGTCAGTGCCAACCCCGGCCATGCCGCCAGCGGCAGGCCGGCGATGGAGCGCGTGCCGAAGCCATGGCCGCCATGCGCAAACACGTGCAACTCGGCAGGTACCCCGGCCTGGCGCAGTGCCTGGTAGAACAACAGGCTGTTCTCCACCGGGACCACCGGGTCGTCTTGCGCGTGTACCAGGAAGGTGGGTGGCATGCCGGCGTTCACCCGGTTCTGCAACGAATAGGCCGCCATCGTGGTGGTGTCGGGGTGACGGCCAAGCAGCCGCAGGCGCGATCCGGTGTGTGCCGTGGTGCCGCTGCCCATGTCGATGACTGGATAAATCAGCAGTAGGAAGTCTGGGCGCGCGCTCACCTGGTCGATCGCGTCGCCTGGCGGATACACGCGCTCGGCGTAGCGGGTGCCGAGGCTGGCGGCGACATGACCACCGGCGGAGAATCCCATCGTGCCGATCCGGTGCGGGTCCACGCCATAATCGGCAGCATGCGCGCGAATCAGGCGCAATGCACGTTGTGCATCGGCCAGTGGCTGGTCGCGTACCGCAGCGTTGTCGTCGGCCTCCGCGTCCGGTAGCCGATAGCGCAGGACGAATAAAGTGATGCCTGCCTGCTCGGCGAAGATCGGCAGCAAGTCGGTGGCTTCCTTGTCCAGTGCGATGCACACGTACCCACCGCCGGGAGCGACCAGCAGGGCGCTGCCGTTGGGTTTCTTCGGCCGGTACACCACCATGTAGGGTTGGTAGTGGCCGCTGATCAGGCGGTCGGGCAGCGCCGGGTTGGCGCTGTGGTCGACGATGCGCAGCGTCTGCGGTGCGGATGATGTGCCTGGGGCTGGGCCTGGCCACAGTGGCAGTCGTGCGGCCTGCTCGGCGGCGGTTTCGCTGGCCGGACGCTCAGCCGCAGTGGCCGGGCCAAGTACCGTGAAAAACCCGACGATCACGATCAGCAATGCCGCACACAGGCTGTGGGAACCGAGGTTGCCGGAACGATCGCTGTGCGCAGTGCGGTGGTTGTAGCCGCATGGCGCAGCCAGCTGCTTCGTCCTGCTTTCGATCATTTGCTCATGGAATCGATGCAACATCGTGGTTCCTCGCCAAGCATAGGGTTATGGACTGGAGTAGTCGTTGCAGGAGCACGGTTGCAGGCTATTTGCCACATGGTGCAAGACAACGCACGACCTTTGTGTTGCTGTTGCCGAATTGCAAGACGTTTGCAGCGCCGTATTCATTGCCAATGCTACCCGGCCATATGCGGCGGCGTGACATTGTATCGCCTCGCGGCGCAGCAATTCCGTTCTCCCGTGACAGCCGCCATGATGACGCGGTAAGAGCGTGCATAAGCGCATACTCGAGAAAGCTTTCAGTGGCGCGCGTGGCATGAGTTATCTGTTGGAGCGCTGCCAGCAGCAGCGCCAACGCCTGCCCTTTTGAGGTGGTCAAACGTGCCATGGCCACGTTCTATCTGGATGGTCTGCGTGCGCTGGAACCGGAGCTGGTCAAGCAAGCGGTTGGCGGAGTGCGTTTCCAGCAATGCTTTTTCGACAATCTCCAGGATGCGAAAGTCCGTGCCTTCGTCACAGGTGTGTTGAGCAAGGCGGAAACGGCACTGGCGTGATGCCGTGTCGATTGTAGGTGTGAAACTGTCGACTTTTTCGCGAAGTCACCATGTCAACCGCACACTTTGCCTTTATGATGCCAGCACTGTCGGGCATACCCCACAGCGCTGTTTTCTGTGCGGCACAGGGACTATTACTTAAAGGGGCGATACACAAGCAAGGATGATCAGCGAAAGCAATCTGGGCCTCTAGCAGCGGTTCGCTGTACTAATTAAGAGAACTTCTGGCCTAGCTTCGTTCGGTGTACGCGACGTAGATCAGTGCGCAATGTCTGGTGGGTAGTTACCGCTGCGATTGCGAGCGAGCACCATGTGTGCCGTCAGCGCGCTTTTCTTGAGTCGGCCGATGCGACATAATGTGCAAACTCCCGCTGTACTTGCGGGTCCACATGGAGAGGTGTTTCTCTGCGTCATGCAGGAGAGTTATGGAATGACATCAATCGCCCTGTTTCCCCGTCCTTTTTCCTTCGTTTCTGGTGCGCGGTGCGCGCCGGGGGCCTGTGATGTTGAACGGGTGTGCCCGAGCGAGCGATAGGTCATGGGGATGTATCAAACCCGCTGTCGATGTGGCCGACCGTATTGCGCATAGCTCTGTGCGCTGCACACCGCGCCGACAGGCAGGACAGTGTCTGCGTTCCAACGGTTTTTCGTAGCTGTACCAACAAGGGGTAATTGATGAAAGTTGTTGTAATCAAGGGGGCCAGCCTCGTGGTGCTTGGGTTGGCAATTACAAGTTGCGCGACCGAAAGCCACCAGAGTGTCGCGCCACAAACCGTAGCCGCCGCCAGCATTCCTTATTCTGGTGCGCGCGCGCCGATCGCCGTGGGTAAGTTCGACAATCGTTCCTCGTTCATGCGCGGCTTGTTTTCCGATGGTGCGGATCGTCTCGGCAGCCAAGCCAAGACCATCCTCATTACCGATCTGCAGCAGACCAATCGTTTCCGCGTGCTCGATCGCGACAACATGGGCGAGATCAAGCAGGAGGCGGACATCAAACGGCAGGCGCAGCAGCTCAAGGGCGCCGATTACGTGATCACCGGCGATGTCACCGAGTTCGGTCGCAAGGAAATCGGCGACACACAGTTGTTCGGGATCATGGGCCGTGGCAAGCAGCAGCAGGCCTATGCGAAGGTCAGCTTGAATGTGGTCGATAGCACCACCTCCGAAGTGGTGTATTCGGTCCAGGGCGGCGGCGAGTATTCGTTGTCCAACCGCGAGATCGTCGGCTTCGGCGGCACCTCCAGCTACGACTCCACCCTCAACGGCAAAGTGCTGGATCTAGCGATCCGCGAAGCCGTCAATCGCCTCACCGCGGCCATCGATTCCGGCGCATGGAAGCCGGTCAAGTGACCTACAACGGACCATCAAAAATGAACAAGACGAACTCGCGTGTATTGCATTGGCTGGGTGTCTGCGCCCTCTTGACCCTGGTCGGTTGCGCCCACCAATCGGCATCGCTCTATCAATGGGGCAGCTATCAGGACCAAGTCTATAGCCACTTCAAGGGCGGTAGCCCGGAGCAACAAATCCAGGCGCTGGAAAAAGACCTGCAGGTCATGAAGGCAGCCAATCGCAGGCCGCCGCCGGGTCTGCAAGCGCATCTGGGCATGCTGTATGCCGAGACCGGCAACGACGCCAAGGCGCAACAATATCTTCTGGCCGAGAAGGCGCAGTACCCGGAATCCACCACCTACATCGATCTACTAATGAAGAACGGCCACAAAGAGAGGACCGCGCAATGAAGAACATCGCAAAAGTGGCCTGCGTCGCCGTCTTGGGTCTGTTGTTGAGCGCGTGCGCGACGCAGCCGAAATCCCGCGACTACAGCGCATACAAGGCCAGCAAACCACGCTCGATCCTGGTCCTGCCGCCGGTCAGCCATGCGCCGGATGTCGACGCCAGCCTGAGCGTGTTGTCGGTGACCACGCTGCCGTTGGCCGAAGCTGGTTATTACGTCATGCCGGTGGCGCCGGTCTATGAGACATTCAAGCAAAACGGCATCACCATCGCCGATGACGCGCAAGCGGTGGCGCCGGAGAAGCTACGTCAGATCTTCGGCGCCGATGCGGCGCTGTATATCACCATCGACAAATACGGTGCGGTTTATCAGGTGGTCAACAGCGTGGTGACGGTTGCGGCCAATGCCAAGTTGGTGGATCTGCGTACCGGGACGGTGCTGTGGGAGGGAAAGGCAACGGCCTCCAGCGATGAAAATAAGAAAGTTTCAGTCGGCGGCGGCGGCGTGCTTGGCATCCTGGTATCGGCGGCGATCAACCAGGTGATCAATCAGGCCACCGATCAAAGCCATCAGGTTGGCAACATGGCCAGCCAACGTCTGCTGTCCGCAGGATATCCGGGTGGCTTGCTGTACGGTCCTTACAACGCCAAGTACGGTACCGATTGACACACATGAATCCCGTGTCGGTGTGCCGCAACCTGCGGCGGACATCGGCACGGGATTCGCTTACACATCGTCGCTGTCGCCCCAGTCTTTGCCACTGCCGCGCTGAAGTACGCGATCGTCCGGCTGCACTTGCCCGGCCGGCAGATGCGTTTGGTCGGCCAGCGCTGTGTAGATCGGAGTGAAATCCGCTGCGGTTGCTTGCATGAGTTGCGCGAAGCTGTCGATGACGAAATAGGTTTTTTGATAGGTATCGATGCGGTAACGCGTGCGCATGATCCGCTGTAGATCGAAGCCGATCCGATTGGGTGCATCCGATTCCAGCGAATACAGCGACTCGCCCTTGGATGACACGATGCCAGCGCCGTAGATGCGCAAGCCGGCAGGCGTGTCGATCAGTCCGAACTCCACGGTGTACCAGTACAAACGGGTGAGATGCTGCAGCGCTTGCGGGCCGATCGCATGTGCTTTTACTCCACCGCGCCCATAGGCCTGCATGTAGTCGGCAAATAGCGGGTTCATCAACAGCGGCACATGCCCGAACAAATCGTGGAACAGGTCTGGCTCGGCGATGTAGTCGATTTGTCCGGGCCGGCGGATCCACCACGTCACCGGGAAACGGCGGTTGGCCAGGTGGTCGAAGAAATCCAGTTCCGGCAGTAAACCCTCGACCCCGACCAGGGTCCAGCCGGTGGTGGCGGCCAACACCGTATTGAGCTGATCGAACTTCGGGATCGCCTGCGGGCTCATGCCCATCGTGTCTTGTGCTTGCAGGAAGGCGTCGCAGGCGCGGCCGACCAGCAATTCGCGCTGGCGCCGGTACAGCGTGCCCCAGGTGGCGTGGTCGTCGGCATCGTAGCGATCCCAGGGTTGAGCGACCACCGTAGTGGTGTACACCGGCACATAGCCCTTGTCGGTGTGCTGGTGTTCGACGCGACGCGGTGCGATGTCCATGGCCGACCCTCCGGAGGGGAATGCCACGATGGTAGGCTGGATGCGGCGCAATGGGTTTGCGCAGTTGTCTGGATTTCATCACCGCACGCAAGATCATTGCACAAAATCGATGTTTCAGGGCAATAAATGACCGAATCAGCCGTCTTCGACCGCACCGACCTGCGCCTGCTCACGCTATTGCAGCGTCAGGGACGTGCCAGCAATGCTGAACTGGCCGCGCAGGTGAACCTGTCGCCGTCCGCCTGTCTGCGTCGGGTGCAGCGGCTGGAGGCCGAGGGTGTCGTCGCCGGCTACGTGGCGCGTCTGTCGCCGTCGGCGATTGGTCTGGGATTGCAGGCCTTCGTCCGCGTGCAGCTGGAAAAGCACGGACAAAGCGGCATCGCCCACTTTGCCGACAGTGTGCAGGGCTGGGACGAAGTGGTCGCCTGCCATGCGCTGACCGGCGACATGGACTACCTGCTGCATGTCTACGTCCGTGATCTGGCGCATTTCTCCGCATTTCTGCTGGACAAGTTGCTCAACGACGCCGCTGGCGTGGCCGACGTCAATTCCTGTTTCGTGCTGCGCACGGTCAAGGAATTCGGCGGCCTGCCTTTGCCGCGCGTCTGAAAACACGTCAGACATCTGCCTGCTGCAGGCGGGCGTTTGCATGGCGAGTGTTTCGGCACACGCTGCCGTTGGTTTAGAGTGTCTACAAGACGAACCATCATGTGGTTGGGCGTGTTTATAGGATCTGTGTGTCGGGATAGACATGATCGACACAACTTCTTCAAGGAAAGCGTCAAGATGAAATTTCCACGTGATTTGAAGTTTGTCCTCTTTGCACTGGCAGTGCTCGCTGGCAATGTGGTCGCCAATGCACAGGCTGAACCTGAAAAGATCACGACGACAACGACCAGGGTCATAGAAGCCACGTACCTGCCGGGATCGAAGGAAGTCCGGCAAATCCAGCAGTGGCTCCTGCTGCACGCCGATCCCACTGGAAAGATGGCAGGCAATCCTCGCAACCTGGGAACGGTGACGGTGAAATACACTGACGTGATCGTGGCACAGGGCAAAGCCGCCATTGATGTCGCTGCGCCGCCGCCGGTACCGTTTCCGTCCACAGGTGTCCCAGGCGGGACCTTTTCGGTGTCGACCTGCGGCGGCGGCGAGGCCCAGTCATGGACCTACGCGTGGGTGCCGAACAGTTCGGGTGGATCCTGGGTACCGACCGATTACCACACCTACCGGGCGCCGGCGTGTAGCAGCAACAATTCCGGCCAGTAAGGTCCGGAAAGTTTTGCAGAAAACCTGCATGCGTCCGCATGTGGACGTTGGCTGAAATCTCTGCGCTTGTTCTGCTGTGAAGTAAGCCAGCGGCATCATTGCGTCGCGGCACTCTGCGGCGCTGCCGCGACAATCAGGCGCGGCAGCGTTCACTTGCTGATGTGATCGCAGGAGCGAGGGGAAGCCACTCTCCTGCGATTTTTCGCTGCTGGCTCAGCGGAACTTATCGAAGAAGCCCTGGCGCACTCGTCTCGCCGGAGCCTAGGTCGAGCACGGACACCCCGAAATAACGGCGTGGCTCAACATCAGCACGAGAGTTTCTCGCGTTTCTGCTGCACTTCCGTCGCCTAACGACGCATACGCACGTTGTAGCGTCGCAACGAAGTGTCGATCCTTCGACAGCGGTGCAAACACCGTATCCAGGGTGAGGAAAGCATCCACGTCCTGCACGGCATCGCTGCTGGCGGCACGGCCTATTTCCCGTAGCGTTTCCTGTAGCGGATCGATCAGCGGCACATCGCGATGCGCTTGGTGCCGCACGAAGTGCATCCATGCCGCCAGCGGTAGACACAGGCGGTCGATGCGATGGCCTGCAGCTAGCGCATCGGCGAGGGTGCAGAGCAGGCGCACCGGCAGTTTCTGCGATCCGTCCCAGGCGATTTGCGCAAGTTTGTGCGCGATGGCGGGGTTGCGGAAACGCGTCAGGATGGCGTCGATATAACGCTGCGGATCGAAGCCGGACAGCGCTGGTAGCGTGGGAGCGATGTCCTCGCGCATCAGCGTTTCGATGAAGGTGGCCAATGGCGTGTCGCACATGGCATCGGCGACGGTTTCCAAGGCGAGCAACGTACCGAGGTAGGCCAGCGCCGAGTGCGGACCGTTGAGCAGGCGCAGTTTGGCGCGATCAAAACCGCCGATGTCTTCGCTCAGGGTCACCCCGACCCGTTCGAAGGCCGGGCGACCGCTGCAAAAGCGGTCTTCGATCACCCACTGGCTGTAGCGTTCGCGCTGGATCGGCCAGGCGTCGTCGTAGCCCAGTTGAGTGGCGATGCGTTCGCGCAGGGTGGCATCGCTGGCTGGGGTGATACTGTCCACCATCGAGCGCGGGAAGCTGGCTTCGGCCTCGATCCAGGCAGCCAATGCCGGGTCGATGTGGTGCGCGAAACGCAAGACAGCGCGGCGCAGTTTGCCGCCGTTGTCGGGCAGGTTGTCGCAGCTGAGCACGGTGTAGGGCGCCAAGCGCAGACGCCAGCGTTGACGCAAGCCGGCGACGAGATACCCGATGGCGCTGCGCGGCGCATGCGGGGCGGCGAGGTCGTGCGCGATGTCCGGATGCGCGAGGTCGAGATGCTCGCCGCCCAGGCAGTAGCCTTTTTCGGTGACGGTCAGCGTGACCAGGCGTACCGCCGGGTCGGTCAAGCGTGCGAGGACGGCAGCTTGCTGGTCTTGTGCGCACAACACTTCGCGGATGGCGCCGATCACGCGCAGTTCGGGTTGTGCGTCGAGCAGGGCAAGTGTGTACAGACCGTCCTGCGCACAGAGTGCATCGCGCACCTGCGGGTTGTGCAGGGAGACGGCGCTGATCGCCCAATCCGGTTCGCTGGCCAGCAGGTCATCGAGGTAGACGGCCTGATGCGCGCGATGGAACGCGCCTGCGCCGAGATGGACGATGCCGATGCGCACGCGGTCCAATGCGTAGCTTGGGCGTGTGATGGCGGGCGGCAGCGTGTGGAGCGCGGCGCTGCCGAGACGTGGGAGCATTGGAGTGGTCACGGGAAATCCAGGTGGCGCAGGGCGCGATGGCGAACGGTAGCGTGTTCGCTATCGCGCGATCGCGGTCAGCGGTGTGGATGCGGGTGTGGCGATGACGCGCTCGCGGAGGTGGGTTGCACGCTGAAGCGTTCGCGCACGCGCACGTCCGCGCTGGAAGCGCCGACTTGCAGTTCGTAGTCGCCCGGATCGACGACATAGTGTTTTTGCGCCTCGTCGTAAATGCGTAGATCGGTCTGCGGCGAAATGGTGAAGTGCACGTCGCGGCTCTCGCCCGGCGCCAGGGCGATGCGCTGGAAGCCGCGCAGTTCCTTGATCGCGCGCGCGCGTGTCGGCGCCAACGGATGCAGATACAGCTGCACCACCTCGTCGCCGGCGCGGGTGCCGGTGTTGGTCACCTTCAGCGTGGCGCTCAGCTGACCATCGGCCGCGACCTTGCGATGATCCAGGCGCAGGTCGGAATAGGCGAACTGGGTGTACGACAGGCCATGCCCGAACGGATACAGCGGGGTGCCGGCGAAGTAGCGGTAGGTGCGGCCACGCATCGCATAGTCGTCGAAGGCGGGCAAGGTCTCGCTGGCCTTGTAGAAGGTCACCGGCAACCGGCCACCGGGGTTGGTATCGCCGAACAGCACGTCGGCCACGGCGCTGCCGCCGCGCTGGCCGGGATACCAGGCCAGCAGGATCGCCGGCACATGTTCCTGCGCCCAGTCGATGGCCAGCGCCGAGCCAGTGGTCAACACCGCCACCACCGGCTTGCCGGTCGCCGATAGCGCTTGCAGCAGCTCGCGCTGCGGCTTGGGCAGGCGCAGGTCGGTACGGTCGCCGCCAGCGAAGCCGGGATAGTTGACCTTCATCTCCTCGCCTTCCACGTCGCCGGTGAGGCCGCCGACGAACACCACCACGTCGGCGCGGCGTGCCGTGTCCAGCGCTTCCTGCAATGGCGGTTTGGCCCCGGGCACCCGCCAGGCCAGGCGCACCGCGGCGTCGTGCTCGGCTTCGTAGTAGTCCAGGCGCAGGTCGTAGACATGGCCGGCTTGCAGTTGCACGTCCACGCCGTCGCTTTGCAGGCGGTCGCTGGGGGTCCAGCGGTCGATCAGGCGCTTGCCGTCCAGGAACAGGCGCACGCCATCGTCGGCGGCGGTTTCCAAGTGATAGGTGCCGCTGACCGGGGGCACCAGCTTCCCGGTCCAGCGGATGCTGAAATTGTTCGTCGGCAGCGTCTGCTGCGGACCGACTTCGCCACGCGCGAGCAGGGTGTCGGTGGGCGAGCCGCGGTCCCAGCGGAAACCGATCTGCGGGTCCACCCGCACCAGGGTCGGGGTACCGGACAGATCGGGGTTGCGGAAATATTCGCCGCGCAGGCCGCGTTCGGCCGAATCGCTGGAGGGACGCAGATATTGCGCTTCAATCAGCGGTGTGGCGGCCGGATCGCTGCGTCCTTCCACCAGGTCGGCGCCGCGTGCGTACAGAACGTCGGCATCGGGTGCGGCAGCGCGAATGCCCTGCAAGATGGTCACTGGCGTGGCGGGCGTGCCGTAGTAGTTGCCGAGCAATGCCATGGTGTCGTCGGCGGTGGGGCCGATCACCGCGATGCGTTTGTGCTTGGCGCGCGACAATGGCAGCAGGCCATCGTTCTTCAGCAGCACCAGCGATTCGCGCGCGGTGCGTCTGGCCAGGGCGTCGTGTTCGGGCGATTGGTTGACCGAGATGGGAAGCTGCGCCCAGCGCAGTTGTCCCGGCGGATCGAACATGCCCAGCCGCATGCGCGCGGTCATCAGCGTGCGCAGCGCCGCGTCGATGTCGGTTTCGCCGATCAGACCTTGCTGCACCGCCGCGGGCAAGGTGGCGTATTCCTGGCCGCATTCCAGTTGCGTGCCGTTCTTGACCGCCAGCGCGGCGGCCTGCTCGCGGGTGGCGACGATCTTGTGGTTCTTCCAGATGTCCACGATGGCCCAGCAGTCGGAGACGACATAGCCTTGGAAACCCCAGCGTTCGCGCAGCACGTCGCGCAACAGGAACTTGCTGGCGCTGGCCGATTCGCCGTAGAGGCGGTTGTAGGCGCCCATCACCGCGTCCACCTTGCCTTCCTTGACCAACGCTTCGAAGGCGGGCAAGTAGGTTTCGTACAGATCGCGTTGCGAGGGGCGTGCGTCGAAGTGGTGACGTTCGGATTCCGGGCCGCTGTGCACGGCGAAGTGTTTGGCGGTGGCGTCGAGCTTGCGGTAGGTCTCGCCCTGCGCGTTCTTCGGCGCATCCGCGCCTTCGCCCTGCATGCCCTGCACGAAGGTCACGCCCATGCGCGCGGTGAGAAACGGGTCCTCGCCGTAGGTCTCCTGGCCGCGTCCCCAGCGCGGATCGCGGAAGATGTTGATGTTTGGCGACCAGAACGTCAGGCCCTGGTAGCGCCCATGTTCGCCACGACGCAGCGCCTCGTGATGCTTGGCGCGCGCCTCGTCGCTGATCGCGGTGGACACCTCGTGCATCAACGGCAAGTCGAATGTCGCCGCCAGGCCGATCGCCTGCGGAAACACGGTGGCGCCACCGGCACGGGCCACGCCATGCAGGCCTTCGTTCCACCAGTCGTAGGCAGGCACGCCCAGGCGCGGAATCGCTGGTGCGGCGTTTTGCATCTGCGCGACTTTTTCTTCCAGTGTCATCCGTGCGACCAGATCGTCGGCGCGCTGGGCGAAAGTGCGCTGGCTGTCCAGGTAGGGCGGTGGCGCTGCGATGCTGGCTGCCGGTGCGAGCGCCAGCAGTACGCTGGTCGCCAAGACGGTGCGTAATGCGCGGTGGGAGTCGTTGCTGTGCATGGTCAGTGCTCCGTGGGGCGATCGGGTTCGCGGCGGGCGTAGGGCCCGAGCATGGTGCCGACGAAACCGCCAGCCAGCGCGGTGCTGAGCATGGCGGCATCGTCGTTGCGGCGTAGCCAGCGCCAATCCTGCCCTTCGCTGGCGATAGCGAAGGAGTAGCGACCGCCGTCGCCGGCGATTTTCAACCGCAGCACGCCCTTGGCGTGGAGCGTGGTGCGTGCGAGCACGTGGCTGCGCTTGCCGTCGCGTTTCTCGACGAACGCCTCGATGCTGCCGCCGTTGCGATGCACACCGAGCACGTACCAGGCATTGGCATTCTGGAACGCGGCCAGACCGGCGACCACGCTAGGCGGCGTCGGCAGTTGTAGTGCCACGCTGGCTTCGAAGCGCGTGTGTTGTTGGCGATAGGCGAGAAAGGCGGGATTGCCGCTGCCCTCCAGCCCTTGCGTGTCCGGCTGCAAGGTCAGCCAACCGGGACGTGTGCGTAGATCCAGCCATGCGCGCTTGGGCGTGCGCAGCAGCAGCCAGCGCCGATTGCGCTGCGGGGCATCGAAATCGTCGCGCCAGACGAAGTTGCCGCTCAGTGGCGCGATGTCGGCGGCATGTGCGTCATCCAACGCTGCCAGGCCCGGTACGACATAGGGAATCGGCTGCCCGGCGGGCAGGATCGACGGCCAACCGTCCTGCCATGTCACTGGCAGCAGGAAGGTTTCGCGGCCGGTGTTGTAGCGGTTCTGCGCATATGGCCGGCTGGCCAGGAACACGGCCCACCAGCGCCCATCCGGCCCTTCGACCAAGTCGGCATGGCCGGCGTTGCTGACCGGATGCGCCCGCCCGGCCGGCAGGTCGCGCTGGGTCAGGATCGGGTTGTGCGGCGCTGGCTGGTACGGTCCCCACAGCGTGCGGCTGCGCAAGGCCACCTGCGAATGCTGCGCAGCGGTACCGCCTTCGGCACAGGACAGCACATACCAGCCATCGTGCTTGTACAGATGCGGGCCTTCGATCCAGATCGGTTTGCTGGCCGGATCGGCGCCGCCATCGACCAGCACCCGGCGTGGCCCGACCGGCTGCATGCGGGTCAGGTCGAAGCGTTGCATCCAGATCGCACGATGGCCGGCGTAGCGCGGTGTTCCCACGGGCGGGCCGTTGTTGAGCAGGTAGGCGCTGCCGTCCTCGTCGAAGAACAGCGATGGATCGATGCCATCGATGTCCGGCAACCAGTGCAGCGACGACCATGGCCCGGCCGGATCGTCGGCCGTGGCGATGAAGTTGCCGCCGCTGTCCACCGCGGTACCGACCACGTAGAAGTGACCCCGATGCTGGGCGATGCTTGCAGCGAACATGCCGCGCGAGACGTCCAGGCCATCGAAATCCAGCTGTTCGGCCCGTTCGACGACGTTGCCGATCTGCCGCCAATGCACCAGATCGCGGCTCTCGAACACGGGAATCGCCGGGAAATAGGCGAAGCTGGAATTGACCAGGTAGTAATGCGCGCCGACACGGGTGACGCTGGGATCGGGATAAAACCCGGCCAGCACCGGATTGCGGTAGTGGCTGGGCGGCAACGGCGCGTCGAACACCGCATCGTCGCCGTGGTAGGCGAACCAGTCGAAGGCGACTGTCGGCGTGGCCGCCGCCGCGGACAGGGCGGCGAGCAGGGTGACGCTGCACAGCAGGGCCATGCGCAGCGCAAGCAACGGGCGCGTGGCGTTCACCAGTCCCACATCGCACCGTCTTCCAGCCGCGCGATCGGCAGTTGTTTCGGTGCGTAGGGATAACGTGCGGCCAAGGCTTCGTCGATGTCTACGCCATGCCCTGGGGTTTCGCCACAGTGCAGGCGTCCGGCGTGGAAGCGGTAGTCGTGCGGAAACACGGCGTTGGCCTCGTCGGAATGGAACATGTATTCCTGGATACCGAAATTGGGCACCCAGGTATCGAAGTGCAGCGCCGCGCCCATGCACACTGGCGACAGGTCGGTGGCGCCATGGAAGCCGGTGCGCACCTGATGTAGCGCGGCGAAATCGGCCAGGCGCCGCACATGGGTGATACCGCCGGCATGCACGAGGGTGGTGCGGATGTAGTCGATCAATTGTTGTTCGATCAGGTGCTTGCAGTCCCAGATGGAATTGAACACTTCGCCCACCGCCAGCGGCGTCACCGAATGCTGGCGGATCAACTCGAACGCGCGCTGGTTTTCCGCAGGTGTGGCGTCCTCTAGCCAAAACAGCCGGTAAGGCTCCAGATCGCGGGCCAACCGTGCCGCTTCGATCGGGGTCAGGCGGTGATGCGCGTCGTGCAACAGTTGGACGTCCTCGCCGTGGTCGGAGCGCAGCCGCTCGAACAGTGCCGGCACCAGGCTCAGATAGCGCGGCGTCGACCACAGCGTCTCGGCCGGCAATTCGCTCTCGGCCGGTTCGTAGGGTTTGCCGCCGCTGGAGATGCCATACGCTTTTTTGACCCCGGGCACGCCGCATTGCGCGCGGATGGCGATGAAGCCGAGTTCGCGGAATCGCCCGACCTCCTCGCTGGTCTCGGCGATGTCGCGGCCATTGGCGTGGCCGTAGACCAGCGCTCCCTCGCGCGAGCGCCCGCCCAGCAGCTGGTACAGCGGCATGCCGGCCATCTTGCCGAGAATGTCCCACAACGCCACGTCCACCGCGGCGATGGCGGTCATGGTCACCGGCCCGCGCCGCCAATACGCACCGCGATAGAGAAACTGCCACAGGTCCTCGATACGGCCGGCATCGCGGCCGATCAGGTTCGGCACCACGTGATCCTGCAGGTAGGACGCCACGGCTAGTTCGCGGCCATTGAGCGTGGCGTCGCCCAGGCCGTAGACGCCGCTGCGGGTGACGATCTTGAGGGTGACGAAGTTGCGCCCCGGACAGGTGACGATGACCCGTGCCTCCACGATCTCGCGGTCGTGGGCGGAACCTTGGGGGGAAGAAGCACGTGCGGAGATCTGGGTCATCGGGGGGTACTCGCGGAAAGCGCCGTGGCCGCACTGGCCACGGACGGGACGGGAAGTTCGAACGGACCCGCCGGCAACCCGGCATGGTCGAACAAGGTACACACCGGACTATCGGCCCAGCAGTAGCGTACGCGCACCGGCACGGTGCCGGCGGGCAGCGGCAGACGCACGCTGTGCGCTTGCAATTCGGCCTGCGCGTAGTGGCAACTGTCGGCGGCGGCGCCGCACAGCTCGAAGCCGATCGGCGCATCGCTGCTGTAGGTCTCCAAGGCGCCATCGACATCGTCGAAATCGATGCGTAGCGCCTGTCCCTCGCGCTGCACGCGGCGCGGGATGGGGCCCGACTGTGGCAGTGTCTCGCCATAGATCAGGTGCCGCGCCGCGCGTGCCAGCCGCCGCCCGAGTTCCTGCTTGTTCGCCGGATGGATGTCGTAACGGTTGCCGATGTCGATCGTCACCGCCAGCCCGGCATGCGGATCGCCGGCGACGAAACGCCGTTGCGCCTCGCGCAGTTGCGCCCAGCCGCTTTCGCCTGGGCGCACGGGCGGCGCACCGTAGTTGGCCAGTTGCACCACCAACAACGGCAGCGCCGCGCCGAAGCGCTGACGCCAATCGCGTTGCCAAGCATCCAGCAACGCAGGATAGTGCGCCGCATCGCTGGTATTGGATTCGCCCTGGTACCACAACACACCACGCAGCCCGACCCGACCCAGCGGCACGATCATGCCGTTGTATAGCGTGGTCAGGCCCGCCGCCGAGGACCACGGTGCGCGCGGAGGCGTGCCAAGGCGCGGCGGCACGATGCTGTATTGCCACTGTTTCCCCAACGCCACGCGGCTGCCGTCGCCCATTTCCAATAGTTGCGCAAACGGTCCACCGAGCAGGCCGCCGCGCCGATAGCTGTTGTAGACGTTGAGCACCACGGTGTTCTGGCCCGCGTGCAGCACGCCGCGCGGCAGTGGATAACGGCGTGGCTCATCGGCGCCGTAGCTGCTGCCGATCGCCTGGCCGTTGACCCAGGTCTGGTCGAGTTCGTCCACCGGCCCCAGCACCAACGTGGCTTGCTGCGCCGCCTGTGCGGCACTCAGGGTCACCGTCGTGCGGTACCAGACCATGCCGATGAAATTGACCAACTGCGGCACGCCCCAGTCGTCCCAGGCGCCAAGCGTGGTCGGTGCGTCGCGCCAGTCCGTACCGGTGTCGCCGGGCTGCCACGGCGCGCCGATGCCATGCGCACGCCACCATGTTTCCCACAGGCTTCCCCAACGCGGCGCGGCCTGCTGCGGATCCTTGGCATAGCGTGCCAACACGTCCAGCGCCGGCGCGTTGCCGTCCACCTTGCGCAGCGCGGCATCGCCGATCCATGCCTGTATCTGCGAACCACCCCAGGACGCATTGATCAGCCCCATCGGCACGTCCACGCGCTTGCGCAGCTCGCGTGCGAAGTAATAACAGGCCGCGGAAAACGCGCCGACGGTCTCCGGCGTGGTCGGCTGCCATGCGCTCGCGCCGCCGAATTGCGCTTGCGGTACCGCACTGGACTGTGCCGGCACCTTGAACATGCGGATTGTCGGCTGCTTGGCATCGGCGATCTCATTGCGCGTATCCAGCGTGCGCTGCACCGGCAGTTCCATGTTCGATTGGCCCGAGCATAGCCACACGTCGCCGATCAATACATCGTCGGCGCGCTGGGTGCGGCCATGCGCGGTGCTGGCCTGCAAGGTATACGGCCCGCCCGCCGGCAACGCCGGCAACTGCGCCTGCCAGTGGCCCTGCCGGTCGGCACGCGTCTGCACGTGTTGTTGCGCAAGTTCCACGGTGACGGTTTCGCCGGCCGTGGCTTCACCCCAGACCCGGATCGGCGCATCGCGCTGCAGCACGGCGTGGTCCTGGAACAATGCATGCAACAAGGGGGCTTGCGAGGTCTGCGCGGTTTTCTCGGCCTGGGCGAACGCAGGCGCGCATAGCGCCGCCAACAGCAGGCAGCGCGCAGTTTGTAGAGCGTCACGGTGCAGCGTCATTTGGGATTCCCCGGCGCGTTTGGAAACGATAGCGATTGGTAATACGCCAGCGGATGTGCCGGCGGGACGACACCTGGCGGCAGCGCGCGCCCGGATACCTGTTGCCAGTAGGCGATGCTGGCATCGCGCCACCACTGCGCTTCGCGTTGCTGGATCACCAGGAAATCGGCGACCTGACGATAGCGTTGCGCATCCACGTATGGCGCCAGCCCCGCCCAGGTCGCACGCATCCGCGCCACCTCGGCCACGCCGTGGTCGTAGTGGGCGATCAATTCCTCCCACAGCGACCGACCGGAGTGCATGCGGTGATCCCACGACACATGGTGGAACCACAGCAGGTACCGTTCCGGTACGCGGCGCACATCGCTGAAGCGGCGCGCCAAGGGCGGCGCGTACTGCGCCACCGCATCGCTGCCGGTCGCGCTGCGGTCGAAGCCGATGCCGTTGCGATCGGCGCGGTGGTAGTACACCGGGTCCCAATCCGCGCGTGCGCTGCCGGCATCCCACGGCGCCGGTCCGTAGTGGTGACCACGGCCCATCAGGTGATGCAGACCGAGCGGCGTCATGTAGTCCACCACCGCTTCGCGCGAGGCCATCATCATGTCGACCACCGGCGCGACCAGGGCCGGATCGTTGCCGAAGCTCATGCGGACCCATTCTTCGGCGATGGAACGCGCATTGCCTTGTGGATTCCAGGCCAGCCGTCCGAACGCGTACCAGTTGGCTTGATCGAAGATCGACCCGCACCAGTTGCGGTCGGCGCCGATGTTGGCCACGCCGGCGATGCCGCTGCGCGTATGCCGGTCCAGTGCACCCTCCACGATCCGCGCCACCGTCGCACGCTTGCCGCGTCGCGTATCGGCTTGCAGGGTTTCCTGGTAAAGCGTGCCCAGGTACGCCAGGTGCGTGGCGAAGCCCAAGTACTCCTTGGTGATCTGGAATTCCAGCATCAGCGGCGTGCGCGGCATCGCGCCGAAGACAGGATGGAAGGGCTCGCGCGGCTGAAAGTCGATCGGGCCGTTTTTCACCTGCAGCAGCACGTTGTCGCGGAATTTGCCGTCCAGCGGCACGAACTCGTTATAGGCCTGTTTGGCGCGGTCGCCTGGGTGCGCGTGCGGGTGCGCGTAGACGAAAGCGCGCCATATCACCACGCCACCATGCGGTGCCAATGCGTCGGCCAACATGTTGGCGCCGTCGGCATGGCTGCGCCCGTAGTCCTGCGGTCCGGGTTGCCCCTCGGAATTGGCCTTGACCAGAAATCCGCCGAAATCGGGAATCCGTGCATAGATCGCATCGGCCTCGGCGCGCCACCAGCGTCGCACCGCTGGATTCAGCGGATCGGCGGTGGTCAGCCCGCCGATCTCGATCGGGGCACTGAAACGTGCGCTCAAATAGAGACGGATGCCATAGCGGCGCAGCACCGCGGCCAGCGCCGCGGCCTTGTCCAGATACGGCGCGGTGAGGCTGATTGCGCTGGCGTTGACGTTGTTCAATACCGCGCCGTTGATCCCCACCGAAGCGTTGGCGCGCGCGTAATCGGTGTAGCGCGGGTCCACATGTTCGGGAAGCGCGCGCCAGTTCCAGAGCGAGGCGCCGGCATAACCGCGCTCGACGAAACCATCCAGATTGTCCCAATGATCGAGCATGCGCAGTTGCACCCGTGGCGCATCGCGCAGATGCAGCGGTGTCGGCGCCTGCCCGGTCTGCAATAGACGCAGAAAGCCGAAAGCCGCATACAACACGCCACGCTCGCCGCCGCCAACCAACACGGTGGCCGGGCGACCATCGATCACCACGCTGCGGATCAGATATCCCTCTTCGCCCAGGCCGCGTGTATCCAGCCGCAGCCGCGCGATCGCCGGCGCGGTCGCCGTGCCAAGGACCAGCGCACCGGCGCGGTGCACCGTGGTGGCCAACGGCGGCGCGGCACCGAGCATTCCGGCCAAACCACGCTGCAGTTCCGCGCGTGCGGCCTGCTGCAACGGCGTATCGGCGTTGGCGATCAGCTCCGTGGCATGCGCACGCCAGGGTGCCGCCTGGGCCTGGGCCAGTGCAGGGTAGCGCAGCCACAAGGCGTAGCCGTCCTCGGCCCGCAGCGTGCTCATCGGCAGCAGCAAGGCCAGGCACAGCCATCCCCAATGCCGATACCATCGCCGACGCGGCGCGGCGGCGCCGCTCATGCGTGCGCGTTCCACTGCCGATGCCGCAGGAGGCGGCGCACATCCTCGCGTCGGTCGCTTCCCGGTACCATGCGGACATCGCGCGTGTCCGGATCCATCCCGTGACACGGGATGCCAAGACACTGGGTTGACCCAGGACAGCCCCGCCCTCGCCCAATGCTTGCACAGCAACCAAGAGGCCCATCGTGGAGAAGGTCAGGAAAGCGGTCCGGCGCAAGAGCCACGCCGTGACCATCGACGAGGTCGCCGCCCTCGCCAAGGTCTCGCCGATGACCGTGTCGCGGGTCATCAATGGACAAGGTAATGTGCGCGACAGCACCCGCACGCAGGTCATGCGGGCGGTGGACAAGCTCGGCTACACGCCGAATCTGGCGGCCAGCGCATTGGCCGCGGCGCAGAACACGCGGGTCGCGCTGATCTACAGCAATCCCAGCGGTGCCTACCTGGGCGATTTGCTGGTGGGTGTCCTGCGTGCCGCCTCGCGCACCTCGATCCAATTGATCATCGACTACTGGGAGGATCTCGGTGCGGACGCCGAACGCAAGGCCGTGCGCAAGCTGGCCAAAGGTGTGTCCGGGGTGATCCTGCCGCCGCCATTGTGCGAATCGGAAGCGGCGGTGCGCGAACTGTTGCGGGCCAAGGTGCCGATGGTCGCGATCGCATCCGGGCGTTTCAGCGAGGCCATGCCCAGCGTGCACATCGACGAGTTCCGCGCCAGCCAGGACATCACCGCGCATCTGATCGCGCACGGTCACTCGCGGATCGGCTACATCGCCGGTCATCCCAATCTGTCGGCCAGCGCGCGCCGCTTCGATGGGTTCCAGGCGGCGCTGCGGGTGGCCGGCCTGCGGCTGGACAAGGCGTTGTTGCAACAAGGCGATTTCACGTATCGCTCCGGATTGGAGGCGGCGGAAAAATTGTTGGCGCGGCGCGCGCCACCGACGGCGATTGTCGCCAGCAACGACGATATGGCCGCCGCCGCCGTGTCGGTGGCGCACCGGCGCGGGTTGGAAGTGCCGCGCGATCTGTCGGTGGTCGGTTTCGACGACACCTCTGCCGCGACCACCGTGTGGCCGGAACTGACCACCGTCCGCCAGCCGATCGCGGCAATGGCCGACGCCGCAATCGATCTGCTGCTGCGCCGTCTGCGCAGTAAGGAATGCGAGTCTGCTGGCCATCACGATCATGTATTCGCCCATCAGCTGGTCGAGCGCGATTCGGTCGCCGCACCGACCGCCGCACGCGCCAACAAGCGCTGACGGTGGCAGAGCGGCGGCGCACACCGCATCAACGCAGCAGATACTGGTTGATCAGGTTCTCGTAGGCTTCCTGGCGGCCACTGCGCTGCGTCGGTTCGCCGACCTTGCCC
>NZ_MDCB01000010.1 GCF_002939705.1 Xanthomonas albilineans
GCAACGTCAGGCGGATGCGCAGCAGATGATCCAACAGCAAATGGCGCAGTCCCGACAGGGGCCATCGCAAGGACGTTAACTGAAATTGACAAGAAGGATTACCTGCATGCAAGACGATGAACAGGCCGATTTGGACGTCCACATTGCCGCGATGATCAAGAGGTTCGAGGCACGCTGCGACCGGATCGAACATCGTCTAGGCACCTTGGCGGAGCAGGTGCCATCGCAGTTCCAGGAACATCTGGCGCGCTGGCTGCAGAGCGCTTCGGGTCACGTGGAAAGTGTCACCCGCGCCGGATTGGAGCCACCCCTCGCCGAGGCGCGAGACAAGGTGCAGGGGATTGCCATGGCGGCGGATCAGACGGCGCGAGCATTGCAACTCACCCGGCGCGACATGATCTCCATCGTGCGTTGGGTGTGGATCGGGGTCGGCGTGTCGTTGCTGTGTGCGCTCGTCGCTTTGGTGGGAACGTATAAAAGCTTTACGGCGACTACGCGACCCGTTACGACGCACTGAGGACGCAGTTGAATTACATGGAGGCGATCAACCGCTCGGACATCGTGCCCTGCGGCGATGGCCGGTTATGCGTCAACATCGATGAAAAGGCGCCAAAGCTTGGTGAAAAGAAGCAGTATCGCTTGGTGAAGCCGAGATCCTAGCGGCGACACTCTCATTGCCTGTTGCAGGTTGTGGAGCGAGCTACCCGGAATGGAATGTCAGGCTTTCTTCTTCCCCCAAAGAATTGGGGGAAATTCACTTAAATCCTACTGCTACTCAGGGCGGAGGCGACGTCGAGGGACGTCGCAAGCCGAAACGCTGCCATGGTTCCAATGGCGGCCTGTCGCCTGTAGAGTTCGAGCGGCGCTACGCGCAACGAGGGTCATGAGTATCTACGGAGCCCTGAGCGTATCATTATCGACCAAGATCGGACAGCTATAGCTTATTCGAAACGTTGTTCGCGCTGGCTGTGCTCTTGCGCCTCCCACTCGCGTTCCCGTCGCACCTCCCGCTCCACCTCTTCAAACTTCTCCTTTGCTATATCCCGCACTTCGTGCAAGGGATGCTCCAGCAACTCAGTGAAGGCCTTGACCCGAATCTCCATGATGTCAGCCCGCGAGCCGGACCAACTCATAGGCCGAATTCCCGCAAACATCGTATTGATGATGCCCTTCTTATCCACCGCGGCTTCCAACAAAGCCTTGATGGGCTCGCTAAGAACAACGCGTTTCGGATGCTCCAGCGGAGCATCGCTTGCCTCAGCAGCTGAGTATGCTGACACCGCAGTGGCCACGCGTGCGATCCGATCCTGATCACCCTGACACCATGCGACCAGTCGAGTCACCGGGATGCTATTGAGATACGATGAACTACGACTCAGGTGATACTTGAAAAGATGGTGAATCAATCGATGTTCCCTGTCGCCACCCGTGAAAATCTCACTGAGGACGATCTCCGGGAAGTTGCTGGTTAGCGTCGTGATAATTACATCGAGATCAGAAATGTAAAAACGGAAAGCATCCACTCCGTCGCAAAGAAACTTCACGATTTCCTTGATTTCCTGTTCCGGAGCGGACGCAGACAAGCACTGACAGGCGATACGATCATAGTGGATGTGGCTCAGGTCGATCTTCTCCCGCTCGCCAGACAGCAGATTACGAATGGCCCCGCGTCCGACCGAAAGAAGCTCTTCACTCGGCACATAATTGCTGACGTGGAAACGCATCTCCAGTATACAGAGCGTAGTGTAGATGCCATTATCCCGCCCGTTCAGAACAGCGAGCAGTTCCGACAGTTCGCCGTCGGGAATGGATTCGTGCATGCGGCCATAAGCGATCCCCTGGAACCGCCAAGGCTCGAACTCTCCACCTTGTGCGAGCTCGAGGAGCTTCTTGACTCCCCATGGGGCGATCTTGCGGGCGCCGAGCAGGTAAATGAAATGCAGCCTCAGCAAGGGATGATCCAGCACGCGCTCCTGCATCGATCTCGCTAAACCGGGGTTCATGTCGTGGACCGCACTGATATAGCCTCGAAGCATCAGCGGATGGAGCACAGCAGGCGCCTGCCGTTGCACCAGGTGCGAGAGATGCTCGAAAGTGGCTGTCAGGTCGGCGCTACCGCGTGCCAACCCAATTCCGAAGTGATACAGCGCATCGAACTTGCCTTCCCAGAGCTTGGGACCCAATCGCTCCAAGTAGCTTGGCTCTGTGGCGGCCACCTCACCCATCAAAGCGATCTTCGTTTCGATCGTGTCGACACCGACGGTGTCTAGCGCCTCCGTGCTCTCGACGTGATCACAGGTATTGGCCAGCACATAAGCCTCCATCTCTGAATAGAGGTCGGATGGCGCCGCAAAGCGTTCAAGCGCTTCCAGCCGGGCCCGTAGCTCGGGATGAGCGGCGTCGCCATCGAAACTAAGCGTCTGCTTGATGGCCATCCACATCTTTGGCCAACTGCCCCCGCCAGCATGACTGCGGACGATTGTCTCGAGCTCATCGAAGCAGCCCGCGAATGTCCACAGCCCACGAAAGTAACCCGCCAGCAATGAGCGCGCCCATTCGCGCAGGTCTGGGTCGTCACATGCCAGCGCCGGTCGCAACAAATTCAGGAAGCCGACATACCAGTCGAGCTCTTCCGCGCGCGTGCACGGACGCCAGCCGGAATCTCGTCTCCGTGCGCCGAAGTCGAACATCGAGAAAGACCTCCAATGCATTCCCTCGAACGCGGCGCGGAACAATTCAACTGCGATTTCCCGGTGTTTCAGGCTACCCGACTGGATTAGCTTCCCGACGAAGGCGCACCTGCTTGACGGTGGTGCCTGCGTGCTTGACAGATACAACGAGAAAAGCTCACACATCTGGTTGACGATACCGTTTCTGTTCTCGCCCGACTTCTCACCCTCGGCAAACTTCAACATAATTGCTACGGCGCGATCGAACTTGTCATCGTCGTAAGCAAGTTGGCCCAGCAAGCGCACGAACAAGCTGAAGTTCGGATTCTCGCGAGAGGCAAATCCGGGGCTGGCTGCGGCGTCTTCGATCAGTCGTAGCACGGTTTCCGGGAAGACCGGTGCGATGTACAACAAAGCTGACAAACTTTCTTCTCTGCACGATCCGATGTCATGCAGCGGCCCGCCAGGGGCCACCCAGCTATTCGCCAATCGGAGCGCAGGCTCGAAATCGTGCAGGTATCCCAACCGATGTGCGCATGAACGGAACAGACGCCGGTTCTCGGGCTTTAGAAGCTCGGCATTAATCTTGTCGGGAGGAATATTTTCCAGCGCACGCTTCGCCAAACGGTTGGCAAGTGCGTGCGGAAGAATCGCCCTCCAATCACCGCGTTGCTGCGCCAGCTGACGACGCAGCAACTCGGCTTGGCCCCGATGCAGCACGCTACGATCGAGATCGGAGATGATGCCCAGGATGCCAAGTTCGTCATTGAACTCGGACGGGGATACATTGAACGAATAGACGAGCGAGAGCGCTTCGGCGCTTGCCAAGAGCTGATCGGATGCACCTTTCCGCTGACTGAGCAACCGCTGAAACAGGTCTTCGTCGGAGAAGTTTGTCAGCGTCTCATCCGCATCCACCCGGCTTGCCAGCGCGATTGCGATGCGCGCATTTCCGCCAGAAAACTCGGCAATCTTGTCCGCGCTCAACTGCCCCAGATCCGGGTAGCGCTTCTGGATCAGCATGGAGACCGTTTTCTCGCTGCACGGCTCGAGATGGATTACCTCGGTTTCTTCGGGGCGGTCGTCGGAGATATCGTACTCGATGGTCAGCAGGCTTAGCCTGGCACTGCTCTCAGAGACCTGCTTCTGTAACTGCCGATGCACGTCCGGCGGACAGTTGTCGAGCACTAGTTGAACGGCGTGATCGTTGACGATGAGGTATGAAACCAGTTCGGATGCCGTCGGCGCCAAGCTCTCGCCCAGATCGGCGTAGATTGCGCTGGCAGGAGACAAAGCCTCTTCGCCGACCTCCGCCTCGAACAGCGCCTGCGCGAATCGCGTCTTGCCGACTCCTGAGAGGCCGGTGATGCGGAGGGCACTGCCGGGGCGGCGAAGCCGCTCGCGAGCTAGCTTGATGCCTTCGGATACGGGCATGGGATTCTTCGCACTCGAATTCATGTCGATCACGCAGGGATGGTCGTCAATCAGGAACGCGTCGTCCTGCCCCTGAGGGGTCGCTGCCCACCGCCCGAAAGGCTTCCATCCGGACAAGGGCCGGCCGAGGCAAGCGCGAAGCCACAGCGCCACGCTTGGATGCCGCCGAAGCCAGGTCGCCAGTCGATCCCGACCATAGAAGTCCAGATGCAGAGACGCATTGTTAGGCAGCAGCACGGCAGCCTCCGCCATCCCCCGCAATCGGCTCGCCAGCATGCTGTCCGAACAATCGTCCTTGCCGCTGACGATGATGTAGGCACCATTCCGATCGGCCAGCTCTGCGATAACAAGCTTCGGGGCCCCATTTTCCAGCATCTCGTCCCTGCATGCGGCCCAGGCCATCGTGTGCTTCTTGACCTGGAAGCCGCAGCTCCCACGCGGAACAAAGCCATCGCTGGACGCCAGGCCGGTATCCTCGATACGCACGTCCAACCCGCCGTCGGGCGCTTCCTGCGCGCCGCCCCACGTAACGCTCTTCGACAGACGACCCCGCTGGATCACCTCCGCTTCGCTCAGACGGGCGACCAGCTCACGCAGGTCGCCCGCGCCAAGCGCCGTGATATCTGCAGCATTAAGTTCGAAGAAGCGCATGACTCCCTGCCAGCAATGACCAAACTCCCTTATCAAAGCAGGAAAGATGGTTCGCGTGAAGTCACATATTACCTAGTGAACCGATCCGACTTTGAACTGCCCCCCAGAAGTTGGATGAACTTCAAGGGAGGAGGTCAATCCCTGGGCAGTTCAAAACTTGCTGCCGGTCAAGTTTGCCTGCTTCATTTGTCAACAGGTGACTTGTTGCAGCACGTACCTTGGGGGAGCCTGAAATGCAGGCGAAATCTCCCCATTCAGGGGAAAGGAAAACTCATGGAAATCAAGACAAGCACCATGTTGAACATCGTGTTAGTTGGTGGGCTGCTGGCTGGTGCCAACGAGGCGCATGCTTGTTGCCCAGGTGGCATCCATCACGCTCCTCCTGCGCCGACTGTTGGCCTCGGCGAAAGCTTGCCGAATGCCCGGAATCTGTCGCTAGACCCGGCGTTGAGCATCTACGAGTTTCAGCGCGATGGAGTGGCCTATCTTCAAATCAATGATCTGACAGGAAACGTGCGTGCCGTAGTTGGCAATGTCAGCGGCGCGTTGTGGGTGCTGCCGATGGGGGCTGACGTGTCGCGTGTATCGTTACCAACGAAGCAGAGTGAAGCAAAGGACGCGCTGCTGGTCGGTCAGACTTCGGCTTTTACCGTCCGTGTCATTCCAGATAGTCGTGGTAATAAGTGGGAGATCATGGCCGCAGATTGATCCTTGCATTTAATGCCTCGGAAACGAGGAAGCTAAGGCTATACGCATGGCGGCGCCGGCAGGTGCCGCCATGCGTCTTGAGTCTGGCGGCTAGTTCCCAATCCACATCATGTACAACGTGCTTCGCAGGATTCTGTGGCGATGCATAGGTGATGACGCAGACTGCGATCCCTTGATGATGTTTCGTTCGCCAGACCCTTGCTTTGATGAAATGTCTACTTGCTAATGGTAGAGAGTCGATCACATTCAGTACGCTGCGATAAGCGACCAATTGCAATCCTACCGACAAGCGCTTGGAATCTCCTTTCAGCCTGAGCCTGAACTCCGTATTGCACAGGTTGCTAAACGCCACTGATCGCAGTATTTCATACAGCCCATGGGTTTCGATGCCAAGCGGATACAGGGCGGTCACGTACTCGTCGAGCAGCCTGGCCTGGATCATTTCGGTTCGTGTCATTTCCATCGCTGCAGCATGCTGGCCCTTGGAGCGAAGGTAGGCCACGATGTCCTTCCGCAGTTTGTTGATGTGCACAGTAATGTCGGTGTACTCGACGACGCGCCGTCTAAGGGTTCGTTCCGATTGCAGATAGCTGGCTTGTGCAAGCTGTAGGGCTTCTTCTTTAGCATGACGGAAGCGCCATGTTCTTTCAGTCAACGATGATAAGCGCGATCCGAATACGAACATCCCTGTGGCGGTAGACGCAAGCGCTAGCTGTACAGAAAATACTTCGGCGTTGTATGCGAAAAGCGTTTTTGTGTCGGGTAGCATGATGCCGATGGCGACGTTTGCCAACGTGATACCGATTACCGCTCCACGCCAACCATGTAGCAGCGTCATTGTAATTAGAGGAATAAGCATCATCGACATCAACAGTTGATGCAAGAAAGGGTCTTGGATCATGACTGAGCTGATGAAAAGTGCCAGCACAATTCCCGCGCCTAATATGCCATCCTTCAACAATCGGGAGTTATCTGCTTCATGTTCATTACGCCGTAGCCACAACAGTGCAGGCATGATGAACATCAGCATGCCTAGGTAGTCGCCTAGCCAGAAGCGTATCAGTATCTGTGTGGGTGTAATGGTGGTGTTGCCCTCGAACACGGCATTCATTGCTATGTTGCACAAGGTACTCCAAAGTGCCAGGGCCAACGCTAGCGGTAGGAGTAGGCACTCTTGGTGCAGCAGTCGCGTCATTTTGCGCCGAGCTGCATGCACTGCTAGTGCCACACATGGCTGCATCAGGAAGGAAACAGCGTATGTTCCAAATAGGCTAGCGCTGGGCGCTTGCACTATGAGTAAGCTGATCACCAGCAGTGCTGATGCATCGCCAAGCAGCAGATAAGGCCATAGCCGGTAAGGCAGGAAGAGTAGGGTTGCTGCGCGCAGTCCCGCTGGTAAGTACCATTGATCGACTGAGAGCTGCCAAGCTAACAGGAAAGAAGCGCAGTAAGCCGCACTTAGGAGGAATCCCTTGATGATGTCTCTCGTCATTCCAATCCCTCCTGTCCTTGGCTTTTATGGTTGGAATATATTGCAAATTTCTCAGTGACTGGTAGACATTTATATATTATTATTTTTTAAGCCTGCGAGTATTTCATTCTTATTTTTTAGGATGTGACTTGGTGCATATTTTCCAGTCATTCTTAAGCGACTAATGTTCGTCTCGCCACTTGTTCGGCTATTGTAATGGCATGGAGCAACTGATCACAGGTTCTTTTGATGAGAATTTTTTTCATCAGCAGATAGATCAAAGTAAAGGGTAGAAATAATGTTAATAAAATCCCAGTTTCAGGCGCAGACTTTACTAGTGGTAGTGTAAACGGAAACCCTGTCATGCAGATGGTCCATATCCACGTCACCAGCGATATGCGAGCTACACGCATGAAGGCTTTGCGCAGGTGCTTAGATTCCACTGTACGCTTGCCGCCGGATTGCAAGCGTCTCCAAGTCACTGATGCGTGTACCACCAGCCGTGTCAGCATCGCCCCCATGCCAACATGCAGCAGGACGGCCACGCTGGCCAGCGTCTGAGCCAGCAAAAGCAAAAGGCTGTCTGATGCGCGGTAGGCCAGAATGGTCAGGCAAGTGGTGACCGAGAGGGCCAGGATGGTGATGGTCATCAGGTCGGTGATCTGTTGCGCTGCCTTCTGCCACTGGAAGGGAGGTGATGGTACTTGCTCCACGGCCTTTTTGCTGTAGTCCATTGTATGGCTCCTTGTCGATGGGCTTGATTCAGCAGTGAAGAAGGGGCGTTATACATTTTTTGTGTGGTGATTAGAATTTCTGAAAGATCGGCTCCGTGCAGTTGGTATAGCCGATTTTGCATTCGCTCCCTTCATTGTTTTTTTGACAGTTGGCAATCGCCCTACTGCTTATTTTTTCGATGGAAGGGCCAGATTCGATGCTGGATATAGCATGGCCTGTTCGAACAGGGTCGGCGACGGCGACGCATTGATTTTTGTATGCGCTTATAATGCGGCACTTGTTTTTACTTGCGCTTTCGCATTTTTCCATTGCCTCGTCCTCGGCTTCCGACTTGCTTAGTTTTCCTGTTGATACACCCACTTCATCGGCACCATCATCCGCAATCGCACCCCATGTCTTGAGCCATTTGCCAGTAGGGCGCGGTTGTTGCGGTTGCGGGTTATCTTGTGGGATAGGTACGCAAGATGCCATGCTGCCATTTGATTGAGCAGGAAGTTGACCGGGTGGGCAGCCACCCTCAGCACTAGCATCCAAGGAGGATAGCAAAATCGCAAAAGCGATAAATGCAATGTGTTTCATAACTTCTCTCCTTTATAAAAACGATCTGCCATCGAATCGATGGTTGCAAGATTAGACATCGTCTCGATTTCGTCCGGCCTGTCCGCGTGAACCGGGGGGGGGTGAAGATTGCGTTGACTGTGCGCCATTGTAGTGCCGTGTCGTTTGTGATTTCGCTTCTGAAGATGTATGTGAAACATCATGGCCATTTCTCCCGATCTGCGGCGGCGTATACGACCCAGGCGGTTGCCCCTGCGGTCCGGGGACCGAGGCGGGATTGAAGACGGAGAAGTGCATGAAGTTGGTCATGCTGCCTTGCCACAATATTGCCCCGATTGGGGGTAGGACGACGATCAGTAGGGTGGCAATCAATCCTGCCCATCCCTGCTGCAATGCCTGCGAGGACAAGCCTTCCGCATTGCCCAGGCTGATGACCTTCGCCCCCCAGTAGGCCAGCGCGATCCTGGCCGTCATCTTCAATACGATGGCGGTGACGACCGACAGCACCGACATCGAGAACAACGTGCCGATCACGTAGAACAGCCAGCGTTTGAACAGGTCCTTGGTCTGGTCGAAGATCAGGAACAGGATGAAGATCGGCCCCACCCCGATCAGGAACGCCATCGTGAACTTGAACATCAACAGCATCACCCCGGCCATGATCGGCGGACCGGCCGTGCCGAAGCCGGCCAGCAGCAGCGCGTTTTCTTTCTTTTTGATGGTTTCCGGGTCGCTGGGGTTCACCTGGATTGCGTCCAAGGTGCTCAACGCCAATTGGGTGTAGGTGAGGTTCTCGTCGATGGCGTCGGCGGCGGTGCTGTCCTTCTCGCCGGTGAACAGCCAATGGATTTCCTTATCCAGACCGTCAGTCATGGTTTTATGCAGCAGCGTGCCGTTGGCGCCGATGCCGGCGGCAATGCCCAGGATGACCGACACCTTGCCGGCCTTGATCATGGTCGCCATGGCCGATTCGCGTAATTGTCCGCTGGCGATGCGATAGCCCAGCAAGAGCACCCAGAAGGTGGTGGCGGTCAACGCGATGACGCTTACCCACTGCATCGCGCGGGCCATCACGTCCATGCCGAAGGTGTCGATCTGGTGACTGAGGTAGTTGTTGATCAGCCGGAAGAAGACGTAATCCCCCAGGCTGGTATCTGCCAGGGGGTGTAACCAATTCATCGATCCATCGAACATGCTCATGGCCTTGCGCCTTTATTTGAGAGTGGTAAACGAAATCGTGAAGGGGAGATCCGTTGGACAGGGGCGATACCAGTAAGGCGTTGGCACGACCCGAACCAGATGCAGGGCGCGTGGCAGATGCCTGGCGTAATGGACGCGTCAGGCACGTAGATTGCCCACAGATCATGCGCCCACGGCCGACGGCGGCTGGTGGCGTCCTGAAGCTGATTCGGGGGTGGTGTGCTTGCTCAAGCCATGGTCCTTATGCGCAGGTGATGCCGACGTGCAAGCCGTTATCCTATTGGATACGACATTGTGCCGGAGCTGTCAAACGCAGGCCCATCCGGGGGATGCAGCGCGCGCATGAGTCCGGCACTGGATCACAGTGCCCACCGCCATGCTGACGCTGCCGGCAATCAGCCGACACGGTTTGGGCGTACTAAGGTCGCCATTCAAAATCCGGAGGGAGGTTGCTCGATCAGCAGCCAGGGACAGCGAGGTACAGACTTGGCGTTGCTACCGACTGACCGTCCTGTGCCGACTGGATATGGCCTTAGCATACAATCCGCCGCAATCGCGCGCGCGAGGGATTCGGATTTGATTATTTTGGACATAAAAAATGCCCGGAGTTCGTCGTAATCGAGTGTGCTTATGACTCAGGTGCGCTGGCGCATCGCCAGAGTAAGCAAGTACCTTCTGCCCCACGAGCTGTGGTGCTATGCACTACCGTGATGGCTAGTCATGCTAGGCACGATCCGAGTCGGGTAAAGCCGATGCCGTTTTCATGGAGGACGCAGCACAGGCTAACGGACCCCGGAGGGGAAGGCCCGAGCGCTGGCGAACCTAAGCCAGAATCATGGCGATGGGCTGGTGCGTGAATGCGCAAGCGCCATCCACCTGGGGGCAACATTGGGGGCATCTTTTACTATTTCCGCGCAGAAGCCTTGAAAATCCAATGTTTTTGTTGCCTATTTCCGCACCAGAGCCTGGATTCAGTAGCTGCCTCAGTCGCTACGATTCGATACGAAACGCCCGGGCCGTAAGGGTTTCGGGCGTTTCCGTTTTTGGTGTGCGGCACGATTTGCACGACATCGATCTCCCCCACTCCGCAAAAATTCCCCATAAGATGCCCGCATGGCGAGCATCCAGAAATCAGGGATGCCTGATCCGTTCGCGTTTGAGCAGACCGAAGAAACTCTGCATCGGTGCATTGTCGTGGTAGTTGCCGCGACGACTCGTGCTGCGCACTAGGCCATGGGCCGCCAGGAAGCATTGCCCGTCATCGCTGGTGTGGGCCGAACCTTGATCCGAATAAACCAATCCAGCGGGTTTGGGATCGCGCCGTCAAAGCGCGGATAGTAGGGTTTGCAAGATCAGGTCGGTGTCGGCGCGATCACGCATCGTCCAACCGTTCGGCGCCTCCACCGTCTTGAACCTGCGATTGGTCACTTGGCGGGTCCCATCTATCTTGAACTCATCTGCATCACGCCTGCTGCTCATGGACACGTTCTAACTCGCCATTTTCCATGGCCCTGAGATGTTTAGGAAACACTGAGCGATTCATCTTGGGCCGCGTTGAAGGCGCAATCAGAAAATATTTCTGAGAATATTAAGAAAAAGTTCAATCCGAAGGCTGCTTTTGCAAATCCCGCCACGATGTTGTTTCAAATGGGATGTCTATCCATCTCGTGCGGTAGACGGTTTACTCTGTAGGCATTGACACATATGGCGATCAGGTAAATTATCGTGGATAGATCAAGCTGATCTGCCCGTAATCTGTTTAGCCAAGGTTTTCACTATCGTTAAGTGATTCAGTCATTGCCACTTTGTCTTTCATTGGCTTTGTTGGTGGCAGTGAGTGGTGGCATAAGAATGGGTGGTTTCCTAGCTCGTTTCCCTATTCGGTTAGTCAGGCCTACCCAATAGCTTTTCTGGTTTCGAGCTTTTCTGGTTTCGATTACTTAGGAGAACATGATAATGTCAACGCACATACATCGCTATGCGGCTTGTCTTGCACTTTTGGCGGGCTGCGCCTCGCTGGCCCACGCCGAGCCCACATGCACCAATCCGTTGGGGAGATGGAAAAACGAGTTGGGTTCCACGCTCATTGTCTCGGAGTTTGATGCTTCTTCCGGGAAGATATCAGGTAACTATATCTCGCCTTCCGGAACTACCGGTTCTGAGTATCCGATGGTCGGGTGGATTAATAATGCTTCACCCACTAAGTCAAACAACCGGACTGTATTCACTTTTTCCGTGCGATGGGGTACCTATGGCAGCGTCACCGCCTGGACCGGCACCTGTGTCGATGGAACAAAATACAAGCCCGCGTTGATTACGACGCTTTGGCATCTGGCGCGAGGTAGCTCCGATTATTCCTGGGATCATGTGCTGACCAATACCGACGGTTTTGCTGCCTTGCCCTACTGACCGGCTAACCAGCGCCGCACAATCGATTCCAGGCGCGAAGATTTTTCCATATTTTATTTAAAACATGTGGAACTCCATGGCCAGAGGAAAATATCCATTTGAATCGGATATCTCCTTTGGTCATTTTTTATCTGCTCGGCCTGCCGAAAGTGATCTGGACCGATAACGGTTACGATGCATGCTTCAACGCGTACGGTTTCCCGGCCCTGCCGCATGCGCGCACCGAGAGAGTGCTGGCGACGCATCTATCACGAGGGGCAATCTCATCTTGCCTAGCAGCGCATCCAGCCCGGAGCGGCTTGGATTGCATTCATCTCATGGCGTGGTGAGATGCTGACGTCCGGAACGGTCCATCGACCCACTGCGACCCCATGTCGCAGCTCGGTGCGGCAATGTGTCGCACATCAAACCAGGGCGTTGCGCCTGCTTGGGCGGCGCCATGGCTTCCGGAATTGTGGCACGGCAGCATAAAATACCCAGGTGATCGCGCAGGCCGGTCCGGATGCGGCGGTAGATGCGGACGGACCTTGCACGGCACGCCGCCCTTCGTTCGGGTGGTTCGCATTCCTTTACGCAAGTTGGATCGTTCGATGATTCCGTTGAAACAACTCCGGCGTTCGCTGCGCTCCGGTCTGCTACTACCGGCCGTGCTGCTGTTGGCCGGCTGCGACTCGGCCATCCTCAACCCCAGGGGGCAGATCGGCCAAGACGAGAAGACGTTGCTGATCACCTCCGTCGTGTTGATGCTGCTGGTGGTGATCCCGGTCATCGTGATGACCCTGGCCTTCGCCTGGCGCTATCGCGCCTCCAACACCAAGGCCCGCTACGAGCCGAACTGGTCGCATTCCACCGCGATCGAAGTGGTGGTGTGGTCCATTCCGTGCATGATCATCCTGGTGCTGGCCGTGCTCACCTGGCGCTCCTCGCATGCGCTGGATCCGTACAAGCCGCTGGAGTCGCAGGTCAAGCCGATCACCATCGAGGCGGTGGCGCTGGACTGGAAGTGGATGTTCATCTACCCGGAGCAGGGCATCGCCACGGTCAACGAGATCGCCTTGCCGGTGGATACGCCGGTGAATTTCAAGATCACCTCGGACACGGTGATGAACTCGTTCTTCATCCCGCATCTGGGCACGCAGATCTATGCGATGGCCGGCATGGAGACCAAGTTGCACCTGATCGCCAATGAGCCGGGCGAGATGTTCGGCCTGTCGGCCAACTACAGCGGTCACGGCTTCTCCAAGATGGGCTTCACGGTGCACGCCACCGACCGCGCCGGCTTCGATGCCTGGGTGGCCAAGGTCAAGGCGTCGCAGAAGACGCTGGACCATGCCCAATTCCAGGCGCTGGCCGCCGACCGCAACGACGAGGCGGCCTATCCGGTGACGTACTACGCCTCGGTGCAGAACGGCCTGTTCAAGTCGTTGATCGACAAATACATGATGGGCAAGGGCCACGACATGGACGGCCACCACGCCCATCCGGCATCGGCGGTCGAGCCGGTCGCCATGTGCACTTCTGGAGACAAGTGATGTTAGGCAAACTTACGCTCGAGGCGGTTCCGTACCACGAGCCGATCATCATGGCCGCCCTCGGGGGCGCGAGCCTGTTCGGCCTGCTGGCCGTGGCGGCGGTCACCAAGTACAAAAAGTGGGGCTATCTGTGGCACGAGTGGCTGACCTCGGTCGACCACAAGCGCATCGGTGTCATGTACATCCTGGTGGCGCTGGTCATGCTGCTGCGCGGTTTCGCCGACGCGGCGATGATGCGTACCCAGCAGGCCATGGCGCACGATGGCAATCCGGGCATCTTCCCGCCGCATCACTACGATCAGATCTTCACCGCGCATGGCGTGATCATGATTTTCTTCATGGCCATGCCGTTCATGACCGGCTTGTTGAATCTGGTCGTGCCGCTGCAAATCGGCGCGCGCGATGTCGCCTTCCCGTTCCTGAACTCGCTGAGCTTCTGGCTGTTCGTGTCCGGTGCGGCGCTGGTCAACATCTCGCTGGGCGTGGGTGAGTTCGCGCAGACCGGCTGGCTGGCGTATCCGCCGTTGTCGGAGTTGCAATACAGTTCGGGCGTCGGGGTGGATTACTACATCTGGGCGTTGCAGATTTCCGGCCTCGGCACATTGCTCACCGGCGTCAATTTCTTCGTGACGATCATGCGCATGCGCGCGCCGGGCATGACCCTGATGCGGATGCCGATCTTCACCTGGACCGCGCTGATCACCAACATCCTGATCATCGCCGCGTTCCCGATCCTGACCGTGGCGCTGGCGCTGCTGGGTGCCGACCGCTACCTGGGCACGCACTTCTTCACCAACGACGGTGGCGGCAACGCCATGATGTACGTCAACCTGATCTGGATCTGGGGCCACCCGGAGGTGTATATCCTGATCCTGCCGGCGTTCGGCATTTTCTCCGAGTTGATCGCCACGTTCAGCCGCAAACGCCTGTTCGGCTATGCCTCGATGGTGTACGCCACCTCGTGCATCGGCGTGTTGTCGTTCATCGTGTGGTTGCACCACTTCTTCACCATGGGCTCGGGTGCCAACGTCAATGCCTTCTTCGGCATCACGACGATGATCATCTCGATCCCGACCGGGGTGAAGATCTTCAACTGGCTGTTCACCATGTTCCGCGGTCGCGTGCACATGACCGCGCCGGTGCTGTGGACGATCGGCTTCATGATCACCTTCACCATCGGTGGCATGACCGGCGTGATGCTGGCGATCCCGGCGGTGGATTTCGTGTTGCATAACAGCCTGTTCCTGATCGCGCACTTCCACAACGTGATCATCGGCGGCGTGGTGTTCGGTTACCTGGCGGGTCTGACCTACTGGTTCCCGAAGGCATTCGGCTTCAAGCTCAACGAAACGCTGGGCAAGGCGTCGTTCTGGTGCTGGATCGTCGGCTTCTTCATCGCCTTCATGCCGCTGTACGTGCTGGGCTTCATGGGCATGACCCGGCGCATGAACAGCTACAACCATCCGGAATGGGCACCGTGGCTGATGGTGGCTGCGGTGGGGGCGGCGATCATCGGTGCCGGTATTTTCCTCAACCTGCTGCAGATCGTTTACAGCATCTGGAAGCGCAAGGACAACCTGGACCTGACCGGCGATCCGTGGCATGGCCGCACCCTGGAGTGGGCGACGTCCTCGCCGCCGCCGTTCTACAACTTCGCCGTGCTGCCGCACATCGACGACCGCGACCAGTTCTGGGAAGACAAGGCGAAGGGCAAGGGCTGGACGCGTCCGGCCAAGTACGAGCCGATCCACATGCCACGCAATACGGCGGCTGGCTTCTGGATCGGCGCCTTCGGTGTGGCCCTGGGCTTTGGTTTGACTTGGCACATCTGGTGGATGGCGCTCGTCGGTCTGGTCGGCATGGTCGGCAGTTTCATCGCCCGCACCTTCGATGACGATATCGACTACTGGGTCCCCGCAGAGGAAGTTGAGCGCATCGAGAACGCGCGTTTCGCCCTGCTGGAACAGCAACAGGCGGCGCATGCCGCAAAGGCGCTTTGAACCATGGCTTCCACGACGCTCGATCACCACGCCGACCACGCGGACGGCCACGACCACGCACATCACGACACGGGCGGCAGCACCGTCTTCGGGTTCTGGGTCTACCTGATGAGCGACTGCCTCATCTTCGCCGGCCTATTCGCCACCTACGCCGTGCTGGCGGGCGCGACGGTGGATGGCCCGACCGCCAAGGAACTGTTCGACCTGAAGTTTGTGCTGGTGGAAACCTTCCTGCTGCTGTTCAGCAGCCTGGGCTTCGGCTTGGCGATGATCGCCGCGCACAGGCGCAGCATGGGCGGCCTGTATGCCTGGCTCGCGGTCACTGCGGCCCTGGGCCTGGGCTTTCTGGGCATGGAGCTTTACGAGTTCCATCACCTCATCCACGAGGGTGCCGGTCCTGGCCGTAGCGCGTTTCTCTCGGCCTTCTTCACTCTGGTCGGCACCCATGGCCTGCACGTGGCCTCGGGCCTGCTGTGGATGACGGTGCTGGTGATCCAGATCGCCAGGAACGGCCTGACCCCGCGCAACAGCACCCGTTTGGCGTGCCTGAGCCTGTTCTGGCACTTCCTCGACGTGATCTGGATCGGCGTGTTCACCATCGTTTACCTGCTGGGAGCGCTGTAATGGCCCACCATCCTTCTTCCGAGGCGCATGCCGACCCGTCGCATGGCAGTAGCCTGAAGTCTTATCTGATCGGCTTCGTCCTTGCCGTGATTCTCACCGTGATCCCGTTCGGCATGGTGATGAGCGGTGCATTCCCCAAGGGGGCGACTGTCATCGCCATCGCGGTGATGGCCGCGGTGCAAATGCTGGTGCATCTGGTCTACTTCCTGCACATGGACCGCTCGCCTGAACAGCGCTCCAACGTGCATGTGGGCCTGTTCTCCTTGTTGATCATCGGTATCGTGGTGGTCGGCTCGCTGTGGGTCTTGCACAACCTCAACGTCAACATGCTGCACTGAACCCGCTGAGTCCCACCTGGATGCTGCGACGGGCCGCCTGCATGCGGCCTGTCGCATTTTGCGCTCAGCGTCGTGTTTGCTGCGTGGGTGAAACGCGGCTGCATGCGCTGTTGTATGCCGTTTGCCTGCGACGTTACCCTGCCCGTTGGTGTGAATGCTGCTGCGCATGACCTATGGCATGGCACGCAGGTGCTGTTGCAGGCATAGCATGGTCGTTTTCTTGTCCGTTATCGTTCCCTTGGGGAGAGTTCATGAATAATTCCACCGCCTGGATGGCGCTCTTGCTGCTGGCCGCCACTGCTCCGTTCCAGGCTGCGGCCCAGACCGCGCCACCGCGTGATGTGCCATTTGCCGGCACGTTGAAGATCGATGTCGATGCCACCGATCTGCCGCATCGCATCTTTCGCGTGCGTACCACCATCCCGGCGACGCCAGGGCCGATGACCTTGCTGTATCCGCAGTGGATTCCCGGCAATCATTCGCCGACCGGGCCGCTCGACAAACTGGCCGGATTGATCATCAAGGCCAACGGCAAGGTATTGCCGTGGACGCGCGATCAGTTCGACGTGTACGCGTTCAAGATCGAGGTGCCGGCCGGCGTCAACGAAATCGTCGCCGAGTATCAGTTTTTGTCCTCGCAGGGCAACGGCCAGGGCCAGGTGATGATGACTCCGGAGATGCTCAACCTGGAGTGGAACACCACCATGCTGTATCCGGCGGGTGTGTACGTGCGCAACATCATGACCCAAGCCAGCGTGACCTTGCCTGCGGGCTGGAGCTACGCCACGGCGTTGGACACCGCCACCCGTTCCGGCGACAGGGTGACGTTCAAACCGATCACGTTGGAAGATCTGGCCGATTCGCCGATGTTTGCCGGCAAGTACTACAAACGCATCGTGCTGGACGCAAAGAGTAAGGCGCCGGTGGCGCTGAATGTGTTCGCCGACAAGCCTGAAGCCTTGGACGCCAAGCCCGATGGGATCAAGGCGCATCAGGTGCTGGTGCAGCAGATGGACAAGCTATACGGCGCACGTCATTTCGATCACTACGAATTTTTGCTGGCGCTGAGCGAAAAACTTGGTCGCGTCGGCCTGGAGCATCATCGTTCCAGCGAAAACAGAGAGCCGTTGGATTATTTCACCGATTGGAACCAGAGCTGGCAAGTGCGCGACCTGCTGCCGCACGAGTTCAATCACTCCTGGAACGGCAAGTATCGCCGTGGCGTCGACATCGCCACACCGAACTTCAACGTGCCGATGGGCGACAGCCTGTTGTGGATGTACGAGGGCCAGACCCAGTTCTGGGGCCAGGTGATCGCGGCGCGCTCGGGGTTGTGGACGCAGACGCAAGCGCGCGACGTACTCGCCAACGTCGCGGCGAGCTACCAGCGCGGCCATCCCGGCCTGACCTGGCGCGCACTGCAGGACACCACCAACGACCCGACCATCTCGCTGCGCCGGCCGCGCGCCTATGACAGCTATCAATTGAGCGAGGACTATTACTCGGGTGGGCAAATGATGTGGCTGGAGGTCGATGCGAAGTTGCGCGAACTGAGCGGCGACAAACGCTCGCTGGACGATTTCGCCAAGGCATTCTTCGGCATGCACGACGGTGCCTGGGACGTCAATACCTACACCTTCGACGACATCGTCGTCGCGCTCAACGGTATTGCCAAGTATGACTGGGCCAGCTTCCTGCGCAGCCATCTCGACGGTCATGGCTCACTGGTCGGTGGTATCGAGGCCAGTGGTTGGAAACTCGTCTACACCGAGAAGCCGAACGAGGCCAGCACGAATACCGAATCGCGCGGCAAGAGCCTCAACCTGACCTATTCGTTGGGCCTATATCTGGACGAGCGGGGCGAGGTGGATGATGTGCTATGGGATAGCCCGGCGTTCGCTGCCGGCATCATGGCTGGCAACCGCATCGTCGCGGTCGCTGGTCGCGAGTACAGCGCGGAAGCGCTCAAGCAGGCGATTACCGCAGCCAAGGGTGGTGGCGCGCCTCTGGAGCTGCTGGTCAAGCGTGGCGACCGCTACGACACGCTGCGTCTGGATTACCACGGCGGCTTGTTGTATCCGCATCTGGAACGCATCGCTGGCAAGCCGGATCGTTTGAGCGAGCTGTACAAGACGCGCTGATGGCCGAGTGCGTCTGCCGATGCCGTGCGCGCTGAGGGCGGCATCGGTGGTCGCCACTCGTCGCCGCGTCGTTGTGACCGTATGGTGTGATCGTGTGTGCTTGGCATCGCCGAACGTGTGCTGGACATCGCATCGCGGCGCTTGCAGAGCGTTGCCTGTAGAGGTTGGAAGCGCTGCGCCATTCCCGGTATCGAATGGGCGAGATGCAGTAACAGGTGGCGACCTAGTGCCGTCGTGTACTGTGTGTGGCGCAATTTGCTCACACGCCATGCTGCGTGTCATCCGATGCATCATCGGTGCAATGGGGGCGAGTATTGCGTCGGTGCTGCTGTATCGTGCATTTGCTTTGGTGTGGATGCGCAAAATTTATGTCGTCACCGTGTAAGTTGATGTGGCGATGGATGGAATCTTTATGGGTGTGCGCTCTAGTGTAGAGCGCCCGGTTACATGGGCTCTCAATTCACTCGCGTTTCCCTGTGCAGGCCCTTCCCCATGCAGTCGTCTTCTCATACGCGAGCTTCCGGTGCCGATGTTCTGGAAGCTTCCGATCCCTTGCCGCAAAGCGGCGAAAACTTCGATCCCGCGCTGCTGTTCGGCAACCTCGACATGAACGTGCGACAGCGCGCGCGCTACGTCGATACGCTGGTCCAGCAGGATCGCCAGCATGCGCGCATGCCGTACCACCGCGAAATCGTCTCGCCTGCCGATCGTCAAGTGATGGTGCTCGATCGCGATACCGGCAAGGCGCAGCCCATGCTGATGTTCGGTTCCAACAACTATCTTGGCTTGGCCAATCATCCGCATGTGCGCGAGCGGGTCACCCGCACCATCGCAAAATACGGCACCGGTATTGGTGGGCCGCCGTTTCTCAATGGATATCTCGGCATCACCCGCGAACTGGAACAGCGCCTGGCGGCGCACAAAGGCCAGGAAGACGCGATGATCTTTTCCAGTGGCTTTTCCGCCAACCTGGCGCTGCCGGGCGCACTGATGCGCGAAGGTGATCGGATGTACTACGACGCATATTCGCATGCGTCGTGGTTCGATGGCTTGAAGCTGGCGGGCGTCAGCGCGCGTCGCTTCCCGCACAACGATCTGCAGCGGCTTTCGCACTGGCTGGGTCAGCATGATTGCAGCGGCCGCGACGTGTTCGTCGCTGTCGAGGGCGTGTATTCGATGGATGGCGACCTGGCGCCGTTGGATCATCTGGTGACGCTGTGCAAGCGCCATTCGGCGATGCTGGTGGTCGACGATGCGCACGGCACCGGTGTGCTCGGTGCGCATGGTGGTGGCAGCGGCGAGCACTTCGGCGTGGCGAAAGAGATCGACGTGTTGATGGGGACATTCAGCAAGACGCTGGCTGTCAACGGCGGCTTCGTCTGCGGCTCGCGCCCGCTGATCGAATATCTGCGCTGGATCTCGCGTTCTTACATGTTTTCCGCTGCGTTGCCGCCCGCCACTATCGCTGCGGTGCATGGCGCATTGGACGTGATCGAAAGCGAGCCGGAGCGCATGTGTCAGTTACATGCCAATGCCGCTTCGCTGTGCGCGCGGCTCAACGCCTTGCGCTGGGGCTTGAACGTGTCCACACCCTCGGCGATTCTGATGGTGCATACCCCGGCGGACATGGATGCCAAGGCGGCGGCGATGCGCTTGCATCAGTTGGGTATCTTCGTCAATCCGGTGCATTTCCCCGCAGTGCCGCGTGGACAGGAGCGCTTGCGGATCAGTGTGATGTCCACGCACACCTCGGAAGATCTGCAGTGTCTGGCCGACTGTATCGACCAAGTCTGGGACGAACACGCGCGCGGTGAGGCGCGGCTTCGCCAGGCTGCCTGATCGGCGTCGCAGCGCGCTTGCCGTTCTCGCCTGGCGAGACGCGCTGCGGTTACAGTGGGACATCCCGTTGTCGTCCGGATGTCCCATGGTCAAGAGCGTCGTCAGCAAAGCCAAAACCGCCTACGTCTGTGGCGAATGCGGTGCCGACTACACGAAATGGCAGGGACAGTGCGCCGAGTGCGGTGCCTGGAATACGCTGAGCGAGATCGTGCTGGAGCGCGCGACCGCAGCGAGCGTCCCAGCCGCTGCGCGGCGCGACGGCTGGGCCGGCAAGGCCGAAACGCCGAAAATCACCGCGCTCAAGGATGTGGAGCAACGCTACCAGGCGCGCGTGTCCACTGGCATCGGCGAGTTCGACCGGGTACTCGGCGGTGGCTTGGTCGAAGGCGCGGTGGTGCTGATCGGCGGCGATCCGGGCATCGGCAAGTCCACCTTGTTGCTGCAGGCGCTGGCGAAGATGGCCAGCACGTTGCCGGTGCTGTACGTGACCGGCGAGGAATCGCTGGCGCAGGTGGCCGGGCGCGCGGTGCGCCTGGACTTGCCGCTGGACGGCCTCAAGGCATTGGCCGAGACGGGTATCGAACACATCCTGCAGCACGCCAGCGCCGCGCGGCCGAAGTTGATGGTGGCCGACTCGGTGCAGACCCTGTGGACCGAGGCGCTGAGCGCCGCGCCCGGGTCGGTCAGCCAGGTGCGCGAGAGCGCGGCGCGACTGGTGCGCTATGCCAAGGAGACCGGCACCGCGGTGTTTCTGGTCGGTCATGTCACCAAGGAGGGCGGCATCGCCGGTCCGCGTGTGCTCGAACACATGGTCGATGCGGTGCTGTACTTCGAGGGCGAGAGCGGTAGCCGCTTCCGCCTCTTGCGCGCGTTCAAGAACCGCTTCGGCGCGGTCAACGAACTGGGCGTGTTCGCGATGGGCGAGAAGGGGCTGAAGGAAGTCTCCAATCCATCGGCGATTTTCCTGTCCGGTGGCAGTGCGCACCAGCCCGGCAGTTGCGTGATGGTCACGCGCGAAGGCACGCGCCCGCTGATGGTGGAAGTGCAGGCGTTGGTGGATACTTCGCCACTGTCCAACCCGCGTCGGGTTGCGGTGGGTCTGGAACAGAACCGATTGGCGATGCTGCTAGCGGTGCTGCATCGGCATGGCGGCATCGTGGTCGGCGACCAGGATGTGTTCGTCAACGTGGTCGGTGGCATTCGCGTGCAGGAGACCGCCGCCGATCTCCCTGTGCTGCTGGCGGTGCTGTCCTCGTTGCGCGACCGGCCATTGGCGGAGAAGACCATCGCCTTCGGCGAGGTCGGCCTGTCCGGCGAGATCCGCCCGGTACCCAACGGCGAGGATCGGCTGCGCGAGGCGGCCACGCATGGGTTCAAGCGCGCCATCGTGTCCAAGGCCAATGCGCCCAAGATCGGCACGGTCAAGGGTATGGAGGTGATCGCGGTGGAGCGGCTGGCGCAGGCGCTGGAGGCGGCGAGCGCTTAGCGGTATGTGCATGCACGCAGTGGTGACATGTCCAGCGGCATGGCGGGCTGACCGGCAATGTCGTCAACGCTGACGCGCTATTTTTTGTTATCAGGCACCATGCAGCCACACGGCGGCCCAGGAGCAAACGATGAAGCCCGGCAATGCAGCCAGAGAGCAATGGCGCCTGGGACCAGGCATTCGTAGACAACTCGTGCTTCTCTATCTTCATGGGTTCTCGGCGAGTCCCGGCGATGCCGGCGATCTGCCGGAGCAGATGGCGCAGGCGCTGGGTGCCAATCTCTACGTCCACCGCTGGCCGGGGCACGGTGAAGCCGCGCCGGACGCGATGCACGGGCTCACCCGTGGGCGCCTGGAGACATCGGCTCTGGAGGCACTGGATCGAGCCTGCGCGATGGGGGATGTCGTTGCGATCGTCGGATCCTCGCTCGGCGCCACGCTGGGACTCTGGCTTGCGGCCACGCGGCCTGCGGATGTTGGCGCTGTCGTTGCGTGGTCGCCCGCGGTGGAGGCTGCCGACCCTGGGTTCCTGGACCAGTTGTGCGCGGCGACCGAGCCGTTGAAGGTGCCCGGAGAGCGTTCGCCGACGGTCCAAGCCTACTGGTCGCAGTGGATACATCCCGATGGCTTCAACGCGCTGCGCGATACGCTCAGTGCAAACGCGGCCGATCCGCCGTGGTCCAGGGTGAAATGCCCGGTGTTTCTCGGCTATTACCGTGATGCAACTGGAGCAGAAGATCGCACGGCATCCGTGCCTGCGATGTTGTCCATGTTCGATGCACTGGGAACGCGCCCGCAGCACAAACGCGCACTGCCGTTCGCCGCCGCGGCTCATGCCATCGGGTCGCCGTATAAATCGCAGCTTGCCGTTGCGGTGGCGACGGCTTCGGTAGAGTTCTTGAATGAAATGCTGCCATGCGTGGTTAAAGCCAGCGCTGTTCAAGCCAGCGCGGGATAAGCAAACGGCAGGAAATCGTAGATGTCGAGCAGGCTGTGGGGGACGATGGTGCAGGGCAACCGGCTGAGATCATGATGCTGCGGTGACGCGCAGGCGCGTCCGATTGCACGTGGTGGCTGGCGTCGTTCGAGGTTGCTGTCAGCAGCGCACAGCGACACGCTGCAGGTGCCGCTGAAACCGCTCCTGCATTGGAGTCCAGCGCCTAATGCGAATCGCGCGCGACCTCTGCGCCGCTGCCGCCGACCAGAAAATCCAGGTCCGCCCCCAGATGTGCTTGTTGCACGTGCTCCACGTACAGCTTGCTCCAGCCGCGCGTCGGGGCGGGCAACGGGGTCCATTCGCTGCGTCGGCGTAGCAGTTCCTCGTCGCTCACTTCCAGATGCAGCGAGCGGCCGGGAACGTCGAGTTCGATGATGTCGCCGTCGCGCACCAGTGCCAGCGTGCCGCCGGTGGCGGCCTCGGGCGAGGCGTGCAGCACCACGGTGCCATAGGCGGTGCCGCTCATGCGTGCGTCGGAGATGCGCACCATGTCGGTGATGCCGGCGCGCAGCAGTTTCGGTGGTAGCGGCATGTTGCCGACCTCGGCCATGCCGGGGTAGCCGCGCGGGCCGCAGTTCTTCAGCACCATGATGCAGTCGGCGTCGATGTCCAGCGCTTCGTCGTCGATACGCGCTTTCATGTCTTCGATGCTCTCGAATACCACCGCGCGGCCACGGTGCCGCAACAGGTGCGACGAGGCGGCGGAGGGTTTGATGACCGCGCCGTCCGGGGCCAGATTGCCACGCAGCACGGCGATACCGGCCTGCTCGCGGAACGGCGCATCCAGTGCGTGGATCACCGCGCGGTTCCAGCACGGTGCCTGCACGACGTTCTCGCCCAGGGTGCGACCGTTGACGGTGCGCGCATCCAGGTCCAGTTCGGCGCCGAGTTCGCGCATCACCGCCGGCAGTCCGCCAGCGTAGTAAAAATCTTCCATCAGATAATCGCCCGATGGCTTCAAATTGACCAGGCACGGCAGGCGCGAGCCTAATTGGTCCCAGTCGTCCAGGCTCAGCGGCACCCCGATGCGACCGGCGAGGGCAAGCAGGTGGAGCACGGCATTGGTGGAACCACCGATGGCGGCGTTGACCTTGATCGCGTTGGCGAACGCCTGCCTGGTCAGAATCTGCGACATGCACAGGTCTTCTTCCACCATTTGCACGATGCGCCGACCGCTGAGCCGCGCCAGCCGCGCGCGGCGCGCATCCACGGCCGGGATCGCCGCATTTTCGGGCAGCGACATGCCCAGTGCCTCGACCATGCTGGCCATGGTCGAGGCGGTGCCCATGGTCATGCAGCTGCCTTTGGAGCGTTGCATGCAGGCTTCCGCTTCGACGAACTCCTCCTGCGCCAGAGTGCCGGCGCGGACCATCTCCGACATCTGGATCACCCCGGTGCCCGAGCCCAGCGGCTGTCCGCGCCAGTTGCCCGACAACGAGGGGCCACCGGATACGCCGATGGTCGGCAGGTCGACGCTGGCCGCTCCCATCAGCAGGGACGGTGTGGTCTTGTCGCAGCCCATCAACAGCACCACGCCATCCAGCGGATTGGCGCGGATCGATTCCTCCACGTCCATGCTGGCCAGATTGCGGAACAGCATCGCGGTCGGTCGCATCTGCGTCTCGCCCAGCGACATCACCGGGAATTCCAGCGGAAATCCGCCGGCTTCGTAGACGCCGCGTTTGACGTGTTCGGCCAGTTCACGCAGATGGCCGTTGCATGGGGTCAGTTCCGACCAAGTATTGCAGATGCCGATCACCGGGCGGCCATCGAACATGTCGTGCGGATGGCCTGCACTCTTGAGCCAGCTGCGATAGTAAAAGCCTTGCTTGCCTTCGCGTCCGAACCAGGCCTGGCTGCGGCGTGGCGGTTTGCTGGGTGAGCCCATGCTGGCGTTCCTCGTGTCCGGGTCGCCGGGTTCCGCCTGTGTGCAAGCCGCCCCCGGATGCTTTACGCAGATGATGCTAGCGGGCATATTGATACATGAAAAATAACAAATATCTGGTTAACGATATTTGTTTTTACATGCGGCAACCCCATTCATCTAGAGCGAAACGGCATGGACAACTCGGCAAACGCAGCGTCTTCTTCCCATGCTCAGGCAACATACGGCAGCTTGCGTGGGCGTCGGGTGTTCATCACCGGTGGCGGCTCGGGCATTGGCGCGGCGTTGGTCGAGGCCTTCGCTGTGCAGGGCGCGCAGGTGGCGTTCGTGGATGTTGCCGCCGAGGCCAGCGCGGCGCTGGTCGAGCGTCTGGCTGCCGCTGGCCTGGTCAAGCCGTGGTGGCGCCGTTGTGACGTCACCGATGTGGTGGCGCTGCAAGCGGCGATCGGCGAGGCGGCGACCGAGCTGGGCGATTTCCATGTGCTGCTCAACAACGTCGGCAGCGACGACCGCCACGCGTTGGACGCGGTGACCCCGGCGTACTGGGAGCGCTGCGTGGCGATCAACCAGCGTGCCGCGTTTTTCGCTATCCAGGCGGTGGTGCCTGGCATGCGTCGGCTCGGTGGCGGCGCCATCGTCAACCTCGGCTCCACCGGCTGGCAGACCAAGACCGGTGGTTATGCGGTCTACGCCACCGCCAAGTCGTCGGTGAACGGTCTCACCCGTGGCCTGGCGCGCGAACTGGGCGCAGCGCGGATCCGCATCAATGTGCTGACCCCGGGCTGGGTGATGACCGAACGCCAGATCACGCTGTGGCTGGACGAGGCCGGCGAGCGCGAGTTGGCCCGCAACCAGTGTTTGCCCGATAAAGTGATGCCGGAAGACATTGCGCGCATGGCCTTGTTTCTGGCCTCGGACGAGGCGCGTGCGATCACCGCGCAGGAGTTCGTGGTGGATGCCGGTTGGACTTGATGCACATGCCTGCGTGCGCAGTTGGGGGTTCTACTGGTGACGGTTGTTGTCGCAGGGACGGTAGTCCGACAGGATCGCTGTGTCTGGTGGGTTCTTAATGTGTGCGTTTGTGTGTGCGTTTGCGGCGACCAACCGCGCTTCTATAGCGAGCGTGCAGGGACGCGGTAGACGTGTGCATTGTCCTTGCTTGCGGCGCTGGCGTCATGCGTGGGTGAGCGGCTCCGCGTCCGGCATGGCGATGCCATACACCTTGGCGGCGGCGTCTTGCAGTGCTTGCAGCATGATCCGCGCGCTGGGCGAGAGCAGCCAGTCCCTGCGGGTGATGATGCCGAACGCATCCATGCAGCAGGATAGTTCCACCGGCACGATTGCCACGCTGCCGTGGTCGACGAAATGCCGGGCCACGTCCACCGGCACTACCGCGACATGATCGCTGTGCCGCAGCAACTGCGGCAGCACCGCCAGCGCGGAGGTTTCCAGCACGCGTTTGGGCGCTTCCAGCCCGACGTTCTGGAACATCAGTTCGAAGCGGTGGCGCAATACGCTGCCGTCCGGTGGCACGATCCAGGCGGCGTCGGCCAGCGCACGCAGCGACGGTGGAGGGCCTGCCAACAACGGATGCTCGGGACGGACGATGGCGCAGATGTGTTCCTCGGCCAGTGCCTGATAGTGCAGGTGACGCTTGTCGTGGCGTGCGAGCAGCCGCGCGACCACGATGTCGAGCTTGTTCTGCGCCAGTTGTTCCAGCAGCACGTCGCTGCCGTCCACACGCAAGGCCACGCGCAGTAACGGATGCTGCGCGCCGACCTGGGCCAGTGCGGTGGGCAGCAGGCTCATCGCCGGCCCGGCGATTGCACCGACGCTGACGTTGCCGGCATACCCGGCTTTCAGCGCCTCGATTTCGGCGCCGGCCTCGTTGAGGCTGGCCAGGGCGATGCGTGCGTGGCGGATCAGTGTCTCGCCATACCAGGTCGCGCGCATGCCGCGCGGCAGGCGTTCGAACAGGGGGACGGCCAGCATGTCTTCCAGATCCTTCAATAGCTTGGAGGCGGCCGGTTGCGATATGTTCAATGTCTCGGCGGCGCGATGGATGTTGCCTGCTTCCTCAATGGCTAGCAGCAGCATCAGTTGACGGGTCTTGAGGCGGGCGCGGACGAACCAGGGTGTGGCGGTAGGCATGATGCGCCGAAGTATACGAATGTTCGTATAATTTAAGCCAAAATCGATATTTGTTGCATATAGGTCATGCCGCCAGAATGACCACGCACGTCGCCTGGTGGACGTTCCTGCGCCGCGCGAAATTTTCCCCGTATTCGACAGGCGACCGATTCATGCGATTGATCCAGTTGCGCGAGGCCTCCGGTGTTCCTGCTGTGGGCGTGGTGGAAGCCGAGGGCACCCAGGTTCGGGTGCTGCGCGAGGTCGCCTCGACCTACGCGTTGGCCAATGCAGCGCTGGCCGCCGGTTGCAGTCTGGACGCGCAGGCCATGGGCCTACGCAGCGAGCGTGTGCTGGATTACGCCGAGTTGCTGGCGAGCGGCCGGGTCTTGTCGCCGTTGACCCATCCTGACCCGGCGCACTGTCGCGTCACCGGCACCGGCCTGACCCATCTGGGCAGCGCCGCCACCCGCGATGCCATGCACCAGAACCTGCAGCAGCAGGCCGATGCCGGTACGCTCACCGATTCGATGAAGATCTTCCAGCTTGGCGTGGAAGGGGGCATCCCGCGCGACGGCCGGCCCGGCGCCCAGCCGGAGTGGTTTTACAAGGGCGATGGCAGCATTCTGGTGGCCCCGGGCGCCGCGCTGCCGTCGCCGGATTTCGCCCTGGATGGCGGCGAGGAGCCGGAATTGGTCGGGCTGTACGTGATCGCTGCCGACGGTGTGCCGTGCCGGCTCGGCTTCGCGCTGGGCAACGAATTTTCCGACCACGTCACCGAGCGGCAGAACTATCTGTATCTTGCCCATTCCAAGTTGCGCGCCTGCGCGGTGGGGCCGGAACTGCGCAGCGGCGAATTGCCGCGCGACCTGCGCGGTAGCAGCCGCATCCGTCGCGGCGATGCGGTGATCTGGGAGAAGCCGTTCGTCACCGGAGAAGCCAATATGTGTCATTCGCTGGCCAATCTCGAATACCACCATTTCAAGTACGCCGCGCACCGCGTGCCGGGCGATGTGCATCTGCATTTTTTCGGTACCGCCACGCTCAGTTTCGCCGACGGTGTGCAGACGCAGCCGGGTGATCGTTTCGAGATCGAGCTGCCTGCCTTGGGCGCGGCGTTGGTCAATCCGTTGCAGCGGGTGCCCGCCGGGTTCGATTTGGGCGGTGTGCGCGTGTTGTAGAGATCGGTCCCATGCGCGCGCCGACCTGGGAGGCCAGGCGGCCGCTGCGGCGCGAACGCCGCATGCGCCACCCGCGCGCCAACACAGTGAGGAAGGGCTATGCAGAACTCGGGAATGCGTGCGGCGATGTTGGGGATGCTGGCAATGCTGGGATTGGCCCTGGGCGGATGCTCGGGCGGCGGCAAGGACGCGGGCAAGGCATCGGGACAGATCACGGTCGGCTTCAGCCAGGTGGGCGCCGAGAGCGAATGGCGCACCGCCAACACCGCCTCGATCAAGCAGGCCATCGCCGATGCCGGAATGAAGTTGAAGTTTTCCGATGCCCAGCAGAAGCAGGAAAACCAGATCAAGGCCTTGCGCTCGTTCATTGCCCAGCGCGTGGACGTGATCGCGTTTTCGCCGGTGGTGGAATCGGGTTGGGAGACCGTGCTGCGCGAGGCCAAGGTCGCCAATATTCCGGTGGTGCTGACCGACCGCGCGGTGAAGGTGTCCGACCAGAGCCTGTACGTCACCCTGATCGGCTCGGACTTCGTCGAGGAAGGGCGCAAGGCCGGCCGCTGGTTGCTGCAACAGTCGCCGTTGAAGGATGGCGATCAGCCCGTGCGCATCGTCGAATTGCAGGGCACGGTGGGGTCGGCGCCGGCGATCGACCGCATGCGCGGTTTCAAGGAGGTCATCGCCGGCAATCCGCGCTTTCAAGTGGTGCGCTCGCAGAGCGGCGACTTCACCCGGGCCAAGGGCAAGGAAGTGATGGAGGCGTTCCTGAAAGCCGAAGGCCGCCACATCGACGTGGTGTACGCGCATAACGATGACATGGCTATCGGTGCGATCCAGGCGATCGAAGAGGCAGGATTGAAGCCGGGCAAGGACATCCTGGTGATCTCCATCGATGGAGTGAAAGGCGCGTTCGAGGCCATGCAGGCCGGCAAGCTCAACGTCACCGTGGAATGTAATCCGCTGCTCGGCCCGCAATTGGTACAGGCGATACGCGAGATCAAGGCCGGTAAGTCGCTGCCCAAGCGCATCGTGGTCCAGGAGGCGGTGTACACCCAGGCGCAGGCCGCGGCCGAACTGCCCAAACGCAAATACTGACGGGCACGCGCATGAATCCGGTCGTGCTGGATGCGCAGGGCTTGAGCAAGGCCTATGCCGGCGTCGCTGCGCTGGAGGATGTCGGGTTGTGCCTGCGCGGCGGCGAGATCCATGCGCTGATGGGCCAGAACGGCGCCGGCAAATCGACCCTGATCAAGCTGTTGACCGGGGTGGTCGCGGCCGATGCGGGGCGCATCGCGCTCGATGGCGTGGCGATCGCGCCGGCCTCGCCGCTGCAGGCGCAGCGCTTGGGCATCAGCACCGTGTACCAGGAAGTGAATCTGTGTCCGAACCTGTCGGTGGCGGAGAATCTCTTCGCTGGCCGCTATCCGATGAAGGGCTGGCTGCGGCGGATCGATTGGCGGCGGGTCGAGCGCGATGCGCAGGCATGCCTGCGGCGGCTGGGCGTCGCCATTGATGTGCGCCGAGCGTTGTCCGCGTATCCGGTGGCAGTGCAGCAGATGGTGGCGATCGCGCGCGCGGTGAGCGTCTCTGCTCGGGTGTTGATTCTCGACGAACCGACCTCCAGCCTCGACGAAGGTGAGGTCGCCGATTTGTTTCGGGTGATGCGTGCATTACGCGCGCAAGGCATGGCGATCCTGTTCGTCACCCATTTTCTGGATCAGGTCTATGCGGTGTCCGACCGTATCAGCGTCTTGCGCAACGGTCGTCTGGTCGGGGAATACGCGCCGGTGGATCTGCCAGCGCCGCAGCTGGTCGCGGCGATGGTCGGGCGCGTGCTCGATCCAGCGGCTACCGCTGCTGAGGCCGCTGCGCCGCTGGTCGAGCAGGGGCCAGCGCTGGTGCAGGTGCAGGGGCTGGGCCGGCGCGGCCACCTGCATCCGACCGATCTGCACGTGCATCGTGGGCAGGTGCTCGGCTTGGCCGGTCTGCTCGGCGCTGGTCGCACCGAACTGGCTCGGCTCCTGTTCGGTCTGGATCGTGCCGAGTGCGGGCGCGTACTCATCGATGGCCGCGAGGTGGTGTTGCGCGGTCCGCCCGATGCGATTGGTCATGGTTTCGCATTGTGTCCGGAAGAACGCAAGACCGATGGTATCGTCGCTGAACTATCGGTGCGCGAGAACATCGTCTTGGCGCTGCAGGCGCGCAGGGGCCTGCGCCGTTTCCTGGCCCCGGCGGAACAGCGGCGCATCGCCGAGCGCTTCGTCGAGGCGTTGGGGATCAAGGCCGCCAGCGTGGAAACGCCGGTGGGCCTGTTGTCCGGCGGTAATCAGCAGAAAGTGGTGCTGGCGCGCTGGTTGGCGACGCAGCCGCGGTTGCTGATCCTGGACGAACCCACGCGCGGAATCGACATCGCGGCCAAGCAGGACATCATGGCCCGCATCCTGGCGTTGGCGCGCGAGGGCATGGCGGTGGTGTTCATTTCTGCCGAGGTCGCCGAGATTGCGCGTATCGCCGACCGGATCGCGGTGCTGCGCGAGCGCCGCCTGGTCGGCGAACTGCCAGGCGGCTGCGGCGAGCGAGTGGTGTTCGATCTGATCGCCGGGAGCGCGGTGGCATGAATGCGGCCAGCGCGTCGGTTGCGAATCCACAGCGATGGCTGGCGTGGCTGTGCGCGCATCCTTTGTTCTGGCCGCTGGCGACCTTGGCGTTGCTGCTGCTCGGCAATGGCGTGTGGAATCCGGGTTTTCTGTCGTTGCAATGGCGCGACGGACATCTGTACGGGACCTTGATCGACATCGGCAATCGTGCCGCACCGTTGGCGCTGGTGGCGCTGGGTATGACCCTGGTGATCGCGGTGCGCGGCCTGGACATCTCGGTCGGCGCGGTGGTGGCGATTGCTGCCATGGTGGCGGCCTGGACGATCGGTGGCAGTGAACATAGCCGCTTCCCATTCTGGGTGGTGCTGTTCGCGCCGCTGCTGGTCGCGGCGCTGTGCGGACTGTGGAACGGGCTGCTGGTGGTCAAGATCGGCATGCAGCCGATCATCGCCACGCTGATCCTGATGGTGGCCGGACGCGGTATCGCTCAGCTGATCGGCGATGGACAAATTTTGACCATTTACTACGCGCCGTACTTTTATCTCGGCAATGGGTTCCTGTTCGGGTTGCCGTTTGCCCTGTTCGTGGTCGCGGCGGTTTTCCTTGTCCTGCAGTTGTTGCTTGGACGCACGGCGTTGGGCTTGTTCGTGCGGGCCATCGGCCATAATCCGCGTGCCGCGCGCGTGGCCGGGGTCAAGGCGCGGCTGATCTCGGTGCTGTTGTACGTGTTCTGCGCATTCAGCGCGGGCCTGGCCGGGGTGTTGATCAGTTCCAACGTCAAGAGCGCCGATGCCAACAATGCCGGGCAACTGATGGAACTGGACGCGATTCTCGCAGTGACGCTTGGCGGTACCTTGCTCGATGGCGGCCGCTTCAGCCTTGCGGGCAGCGTGATCGGCGCGCTGATCATCCAGACCCTGACCGCCACCATCTATGCGCTTGGCGTGCCGGCGCAGGTCACCATGCTGATCAAGGCGCTGCTGGTGTTCGCGGTGATGCTGCTGCAGTCGCCACGGTTCCGTGCCAGCGTGCGCGGTTGGGTACGGCGACCGTCTGCCGGGAGGGTGCGATGAGCGCGCCCGCACCGCGTGTTGCCGTGCAGGGCATGCTGGATGGCCTGCGCCGGGCCGGAGCGTTGCTGCATGGCGCGCGTCTGCCGTTGGCGATCACAGTGGTTCTATTCGTGGCGATGCTCGGCGCCGGTGGCGTACTCTACGATGGTTTCCTGTCGCCGCAGGTATTGGCCAATCTGCTGATCGACAATGCATTCCTGTGCATCGTCGCGGTCGGCATGAGTCTGGTGATCCTCAGTGGCGGCATCGATTTATCGGTGGGTGCGGCGTTGGCGTTCACCACGGTGTTGTCGGCGTCGCTGGTCGAACGCCACGGTTGGTCGCCGCTGGCGGCGATCCCGCTGGTGTTGCTGATCGGCACCGCCTTCGGTGCTGGCATGGGGGTGCTGATCCAGCGTTACCGTTTGCAGCCGTTCGTTGTCACGTTGGCTGGCATGTTCCTGGCGCGTGGCGCCAGCTATCTGGTCAGCGTCGATTCCATTCCGATCACCAATACGCTGTACATGGCGATCGCACAAACCCGCGTGCCGGTTGCGGCTGGCGTGTCGCTCTCGGTCGGCGCGCTGATCGCGTTGGCGACGGTGGCGCTGGGCATGTGGCTGGCGCACTGCACGCGCTTTGGTCGTTGCGTGTATGCGCTGGGCGGTAGCGAGGCCTCGGCGCGGCTGATGGGGTTGCCGGTGGATGCCACTCAGGTCCGGGTGTATGCCTTCAGCGGTTTTTGTTCGGCGTTGGCCGGGGTGGTATGCACGTTCTACATGCTGTCCGGTTACAGCCTGCATGCGTCGGGGCTGGAACTGGATGCGATCGCCGCCGTGGTGATCGGCGGCACGCTGCTCGCCGGTGGCAGCGGTTATGTGATCGGCACGCTGTTCGGCGTGCTGATGTTGGGGGTCATCCAGACGCTGATCGTATTCGACGGCACGCTCAGTTCGTGGTGGACGCGGATCGTGATCGGCGCGCTGCTGTTGGTGTTCTGCCTGTTGCAGCGCTTGTTGACCCGGCGTGGGCCTGGTGGTGCGGCAGAAGGTTGAGCGCAGATTGCTGGCTAGTTGCTGTTGCCGGCCATGGTCGATGTTGTCGCGTGCGTGCCGTCATGGCGCATCACCCAGTTGAACAGCGGTGTGGCTATCAGCGTGGAGGCGATGGCCATCAGCACCAGGATCGAAAACAGTCCTTGTTCGATGACCCCGGCTTGTAGGCCGATGTTGATGATGATCAGCTCCATCAGGCCGCGTGCGTTCATCAGTGCGCCGATTGCCATGGCGTCGCGGTTGTTCTCGCCGCTGGCGCGTGCCGCGGCCCAGCAGGCGATGCCCTTGCCCAGGAACGAGGCCAGCAGGATCGCCACGGCGGACAGCAGGATTTGTGGGTCCAGCAGTACGCTGAGTTGCGTCTTGAGTCCGGAGAAGGTGAAGAACATCGGGAGCAGGAACACCACCACGAACGGTTGCAGTTGCGCGCGCAATTTTTCGGTCAGCGCGCCCTTGGGCAAGCAGGCGCCGAGCAGGAAACCGCCGAACACCGCGTGGATGCCGATTGCGTCCATCGCCCAGGCGCTCAGGCAGAACAGCATCAGGACCACGGCCAGCACGCTGGTGCTCAGAGGTTGGTCGGGATCTACATGATCGGCCAGTCGACGCAACCCATGCCGCCCCAGCAATAGCATGAACAGCGCATAGCCCACGCCACCGCCGATTGCCAGATAGGCGCTGCCCCAACTGCCGCCGAAACTCGCCAGTACGATGGCGAGGATGCACCAAGCCGCCGCATCGTCGATTGCACCGGCGGTCAGCGCCAGGGTGCCGAGCGAGCTGCCAGTGAGGCCGCGCTCGTGGATGATCCGTGCCAACATCGGGAATGCGGTGATGGCGATCGCCGCGCCAAGGAACAGCGAGGCGTCCACGATCTTGGCCTTGGCCGAGAACAAGCCCGGCACATGCAGCAACCATGGTACTAGCAGGAAGCCGAGCGCGAATGGCACGGCGATGCCGGCCAGCGACACGTGCATCGCGCTGCGGTAGCGCGCGCGCAAATGCGCGCTGCGAAAATCGGTGCCGACCAGAAACATATACAGGCCCACGCCGAACTGCGCGGCCACGTAGAGCATGTCCAGTGTGGGTTTGGGGAATAGCGCCTGCTGCAGGCCCGGTAGCGCCGCGCCGAACAGCGATGGCCCCAGGGCGACACCGGCGATCATCTCGCCGACCACCTGCGGTTGGCCCAGGCGTTTGGCGAGCATGCCGACCAGCCGGCACGCGAGCAGGATGGCGGCGGCTTGCAGAAAGAAATAGACCGACAGTTGCGGTGTGGTCACGATGGGGTGGGTCTCGAATGGCTGCGCGGATGATAGGAGCGCGGCGTGGCGAAATCCATGCATCTCCAGCGTCGCTGTGGTTGCGGCATGGCGCGGGTGTGCCGACGTTGCGCGAGCGTCCACGGGGCTTGCACCGTGCCGCCGCCGCCGCGAGCTGCTTTTGCGACGACGACCGCGCCATCTTGCGAATCATGCCTTCGCGGCAGCGGCAGCGCGTTGGCACTGCCGTGATACGCGATTACTGCAACTCCAGCATCACGATGGCCTTGGCTGGCAGCGTCACCTGCAGCGTGTCGCCGCGCACGCTGGCGCCGGCGAAGGCGGTGGGCTGTACCGTCTGCGGTTGCGCGAAGGAGTTGAGCGCGGTCATCGCCGGTGCGCTCAGGAGGCGGCCGCCGACGTGGCGCGCCTGCACGCCTTGCAGTCTGATCGCCACATCGGCGCTGTGGTTGGGGTCCAGGTTGGTCAGTGCCACGTAGATGTGTCCGTTCTTGGCCCGCACCGCCGAACCATGCACGGCCGGCACGGTGTAGCTCCCATGCTTGTAGTCGGGCGTCTGCAAGTGCAGCGGCAATGCGGTCGCATCCTGGTACGGCTTGTACATTGCGAATACATGGTAGGTGGGCGTCAGTAGCATCTTGTCGCCATCGGTCAGGATCATCGCCTGCAACACGTTGATCATCTGCGCGATATTGGCCATGCGCACGCGGTCGGCATGGGCGACGAAGATGTCCAGATTGAGCGAAGCCACCAGTGCATCGCGCAGCGTGTTCTGCTGCCGCAGGAAGCCTGGGTTGACGTCGGGCAGGCCCTTGTACCAGGTCCCCCATTCGTCGACCACCAGCGGGATTTTCTTGTCCGGGTCGTACTTGTCCATGATCGCGCTGTGTTTGGCGATCAGTTCGTCCATCGTCAGCGTGCGCGACAGCGTTTCGATCCATGCCGTCTCGTCGAACGTGGTGGACGAGGCGCGCGGCGGCCAGCCGCCTGGGATGGTGTAGTAGTGCAGACTCAGGCCGTCCATGTATTTGCCGGCCTCGCGCATCATCACTTCGGTCCAGTGGTAGTCGTTGTCGCTCGGGCCTGGCGCGATCTTGAGGATTTTCTGGTCGGCCGGCGACTTGACGAAGGTCTGGTAGCGGCGGAACACGTCCGCCGCGTACTCGGCGCGCATGTTGCCGCCGCAGCCCCACAACTCGTTGCCGACGCCGAAGAACGGCAGCTTCCAGGGCGCATCACGGCCATTGTGGCGGCGCAACTCGGCCAGGGTCGAGTGCGTCGGTGCCGTCATGTACTCCACCCACTGCGCCATCTCGTCCGGCGCCGCATCGCCGACGTTGCCGGCCACGTAGGCCTGGGCGCCGACCAGTTCAGTGAAGTCCATGAATTCGTGGGTGCCAAAGCTGTTCGGTTCCTCGACGCCGCCCCAATGGGTGTTGACGCTGGTCGGGCGCTGCTTGCGCGGGCCGATGCCGTCGCGCCAGTGGTATTCGTCGGCAAAGCAGCCGCCAGGCCAGCGGATGGTCGGGACGTCCAGTGCCTTCAGCGCGGCCAGTACGTCGTTGCGGTAGCCGTGGGTATTGGGAATCTTCGACTCCGGACCGACCCACACGCCGCCATAGATGCCGTTGCCCAAGTGTTCGGCGAATTGGCCGAACAGGTTGCGCGAGACGGTCGCGCCTGGGTGGTCGGCGGCCAGCGTGCCATGCACTTCGACCGCGTCGGCCTGCGTCAGTGCGGCGCTCAGCGTCAGTGTCGCCAGGGCGATGAGTGCCAGGCGTTGCCGCCAATGCGTGGCGAGGTGGTGCAGCGAACGGATCGAGTACATCGGAATCTCCTCAATACTGGCCAGCGCGGTATCGCGCTAGGGAAGGGTGGCGCGTAGACAGTGGCTTGCGCCAGCGTGTCGCCGACGCTATACCCATCGCGCAGCGCACACGTATGAACGCCGAGCGTTGGAAACACGCGAAGCGCTGGCGTCACACGTGCAGCGTGCTGTCTTGCGTTCGCGTTCGTTCTCCCGTGCGATGGGCGGTGCCGCTGTCCACGGCGGATCGAGCATAGAGGACCGCATGAGGCGGCGACCAATGCTTTAAATCGGCTTGCGTATAACCGGATTGCAATGCTGCGCTGCGGTGTGTCGCCGTCGGTGCTGCCCCGCGCCGCTGCGATGCTGCATGGCGATGGCCGCCACGTGTCCGTCCTGGGTATGCTGCACGCCACGCTGGCGCGTGTGCCGGCAGAACCTGGAGTCTGCATGTCATCGATCTTCGGCCATCTTCCCGACGGCACCGCCATTCATCGCCTGGTCCTGGACAGCGGGCATCGCCTGCGCGCCGAACTGCTGACTTACGGTGGTCTGCTGCGCAGCCTGCGCCTGGACACCGCGCACGGTCCTGTCGAAATGGTGCTGGGGCTGCCGACGTTGCAGGCGTATCTGCACGATCCGGCGTATCTGGGCGTGTTGGTCGGTCGTTTCGGCAATCGCATCGCCGGGTCGGCGTTCACGCTCGATGGGCAGCGTTATCCTTTGACCGCCAACGAGGGGGCTAACCACTTGCACGGCGGCGCACAGGGTTTCGGACGGCGCGTGTGGACGGTCGTGGCGCAGTCCACGAGCGAACTACAACTGCGTTACGACTCGCCGGCCGGCGAGGAAGGCTATCCCGGAGCGTTGCGGGTGGAAGCGGCGTTTCGTCTGCACGATCATTGCCTGGAGTTGGAGTTCGTCGCGCAGACCGATGCGCCCACGCCGCTCAACCTCACCCATCATCCGTATTTCAATCTGGCCGGCGATCCCGCCGTGGCCGCGGCGGCGCAGTGGCTACGCGTGCCCGCCGAGGGCTACCTGCCTGTGTGCGACGCGGGCATGCTGCCCCGCGGCGAGATCGCCGGCGTTGCCGCCACGCCGTTCGATTTCCGCAGCCCACGTGCGATCGCCGACAAGGACATCGCCGCCGATCCGCAACTGTGCCTGAGTGCCGGTTACGATCATTGCCTGGTGCTGGCGCAGGTGCGCGACTACAGCGCGCTGCTGTACTCGCCGTACAGCGGCGTGGCGATGCGTCTGGACAGTCCGATGCCGGCGCTGCAACTGTACGAGGGGCAGGGGCTGGACCGGCAGCATCCGCACCTGGGGCGCGGCATTTGTCTGGAGCCGCAAGGCTATCCAGATGCACCGAACCAGCCTGGGTTCCCCGACACGATCCTGCGCCCGGGGCAGATCTATCGGCATCGCATCCAATACCGCTTTGCCGAGGTCGGTGCGGGCGCCGATTGGGCTGCGGTGGAGGCCGCACTGGTCGGGTGAGGTCACGCGCCTGCGCGGCGCTGTCTTCCTGCGGGCGCTCTCGAGCAATTCCCTGGCCTGCTCGAACTGCTCGCGCTTGATGCCGCTTGGATAGGCTTTTCTCATCCTCCGAGCTTCTCATGCTCGCGGGAGACTTTGAACACGCTCTAAACAGCGCATGTTGTTCGCGCCGATCTGCACGGTATAGGCGTCGCAGCGTGCGCATGCGCTACGAGCAAGCATGCATTGTTCGGTGGCGTGTGGTGCTTATTGCAGGTGGCCCAGGAGCACTTCGATCACGAACTTGCTGCCGAAAAACGACAGCAGCAACAACAGCATCGCCACCAAGGTCCAGTGCACCGCCTTGACTCCGCGCCAGCCGTAGCGCCAGCGGCCGAACAGCAGTGCGCCGAACACGATCCACGACAGCACGCTGAGCACGGTCTTTTGCACGAGCTGTTGCGCCAGGAAATCCTGCACGAACAAGACCCCGGTCAGCAGGGTCAGGCTGAGCAGGATGAAACCGACCACGATCGTGCGGAATAACAGGGTTTCCAGTGCGGTCAGCGGCGGCAGTGCGCGCAACCACGGGTGGAAGTCGCGACGCCGCAGCGCGCGTTCCTGTAGCCACAGCATCGCCGCCAGCAGTGCGGCGATGCCCAGCGTGGCGTAGGCCAGCAACGCCAGCCAGGCATGTAGTTGCAGCCGCCAATCCAGCAGTGGCGCTGGCGCGTGGCCGTAACCGTGGTAGGCCAGCAGCAGCGTCGCCGAGAGAGGAAAGACCACCACGCCGAGCGCGGCCATGCGCCCGCTGGCGCCGACCAGCGCGGTCATCAACGCCATCCCCAGGCTCACCAGCGACAGCGCGGCGAAGAAGTGCATGTCCGGGCCGCCGGGCGTATGCAGCGCCACCTGCACGTGGTATGCCGCGTGCAGCACCACCGCCGGCAACGCCGGCCACAGCCACACGCGGCTGCGCTCCACCCGGTCGCGCACGACCGCGCCAACGAGCAGGCCGGTCGCGGTCAGGTATAGCAAGGTGGCGACGAGGATGAGCATCGCGTCAGTTTCGCATATCGCGCCGAGCCTGGTGATGGTGGCGGCCGCTGCGCCACGGGGATCGCCAACGCGCAGGGCTATAATCAAAGACCGTTTCCCGTCTGCGATCCGCCCGCATGTTCGAATCCTTAACCCAGCGTCTCTCCGGCACCATGCAGCGCCTGCGCGGGCGTGGCCGCTTGACCGAGGAGAACATCCGCGAAGCCACGCGCGAGGTGCGCATTGCCCTGCTCGAGGCCGACGTTGCGCTGCCGGTGGTGCAGGCGCTGATCGAACGCATCAAGGTGCGCGCGGTCGGTCAGGAAGTGCTCAAGAGCCTGACCCCGGGTCAGGCGCTGATCAAGGTGGTGCGCGACGAGTTGACCGCGGTGATGGGCTCGGCCGCCAGCGACCTCAACCTCAACGTGCCTGCACCGGCCATCGTGTTGATGGCGGGCTTGCAAGGCGCGGGCAAGACCACCACTGTCGGCAAGCTGGCCAAGCATCTGAAGGAAAAGCGCAAGAAGAAAGTGATGGTGGTCAGCGCCGACGTGTATCGGCCTGCCGCGATCGAACAGCTCAAGACCTTGGCCGAGCAGGTCGGTGTGTTGTTCTTCCCGTCCGAATCCTCGCAGCAACCGGTGGACATCGTTCGCGCCGCCATCGCCGATGCGCGCAAGTCCTTCGTCGACGTGCTGCTGGTCGATACCGCCGGCCGCCTGGCCATCGACGAGGCGATGATGGCGGAGATCAAGGCGTTGCATGCCGCGATCACCCCGGCCGAGACACTGTTCGTGGTCGATGCCATGACCGGCCAAGACGCGGCAAACACCGCCAAGGCGTTCAGCGATGCGCTGCCGCTCACTGGCGTGGTGTTGACCAAGACCGACGGCGATGCGCGCGGCGGCGCCGCGCTGAGCGTGCGTTACATCACCGGCAGGCCGATCAAGTTCATCGGCGTGGGCGAGAAGCCCGATGGTCTGGATGTCTTCCATCCCGACCGCCTGGCCAGTCGCATCCTGGATATGGGCGACGTGTTGTCGCTGGTCGAGCAGGTCGAGCAGCAGGTCGACAAGGACAAGGCACAGAAGCTGGCGGAGAAAGTCGCCAAGGGCAAGAAGTTCGACCTCAACGACATGCGCGACCAGCTCGAGCAGATGCAGAACATGGGCGGCTTGTCCGGATTGATGGACAAGCTGCCGGGCATGGGGCAGATCCCCGAGCACCTCAAGCAGCAAGTGGCCGGTAACAAGGAGGTGCCACGCATGATCGCCATCATCGGCTCGATGACCAAGAAGGAGCGGCGCAACCCGGCCTTGCTCAACGGTTCGCGCCGCGCGCGCATCGCCCGCGGTTCCGGTACCCAGCCGGCCGACGTCAACAAGTTGATGAAGCAGTTCCAGCAGATGGAAAAGATGATGGGCAAGCTCGCCGGCGGCGGCATGAAGGGCCTGATGCGCGGCATGAAGGGCATGATGGGTGGCATGGGCGGCGGCGGCCTGCCGTTCCGCTGAGTGCTGAACACGGCACGGGCTTTGTGTCCTTTCGTTGGCGATTGTTCTCTGTGTTTTTGGTCTTGGTGTTGCAGTCGATGAGCCGCTGGGTAGTGCTGTCGGCGACTGCGCAGTGGCCCAGGCCAGTCGCCGTTACCATGCGTGTTCTGTTGATCATTGGAGTCGCATGATGGGGGACTTGTCGCGGGTCGACGCCTTTCGGCAGCGGTTCGGGTTGCGCCTGCCGGTGCTGCTCAGTCCGATGGCCGGAGCGTGTCCTGTGCCACTGTCGGCAGCCGTGGTTGCGGCCGGTGGTATGGGCGCAATGGGGGCGGTGTTGTCCTCGCCGCAGGACATCGTCGCGTGGATGGACGCCTTTCGCGCTGCTTGCAGTGGACCGGCCCAGATCAATCTATGGGTGCCGGATCCACCGCCGTTGCGCGATGCGTCTGCCGAGGCCGACATGCGTGCTTTTCTCGGCGCCTGGGGGCCGCCGGTGGATCCCAGCGCTGGCGACGCGGCGCCAGCCGACTTCGCTGCGCAATGCGCCGCCGTGTTGGAAGCGCGTCCGATGGCGGCCTCCTCGATCATGGGGCTGTTCCCGCCCGCCTTTGTCGCGCAATTGAAGCAGGCCGGCATCGCCTGGTTCGCCTGCGCCACCACGTTGGAGGAAGCGCTGGCTGCGCAGGAGGCCGGCGCCGATGCGGTGGTCGCGCAGGGGGCCGAGGCCGGCGGCCATCGCGGTGCGTTCGATGCGGCCAGCGCCGAGCGCCAATTGACCGGATTGTTCGCGTTGTTGCCGCGCCTGGTCGATCGCCTGCAGGTGCCGGTGATCGCGGCTGGCGGTATCGGTGACGGTCGCGGCATCGCCGCTGCATTGGCCCTGGGCGCGAGCGCGGTGCAGATCGGCACCGCGTTGCTGCGCACGCCGGAAGCGGCATTGGCGCCGGCCTGGGCCAATGCGCTGGCCCAGGCCGAACCCGAACACGCGGTGCTGACGCGCGCCTTCTCTGGCCGCCTGGGTCGTGCGCTGACCAACGACTATGTGCGCGCCGCCGCCGCGCCTGGGGCGCCAGCGCCGCGGCCATACCCCGTGCAACGCGGCTTGACCACGCCGATGCGCCAAGCCGCGCAGCAGGCCGATCATCTGCCGACCATGCAGGCTTGGGCTGGACAGTCGGCATGGATGGCCCAGGCGCAGCCGGCGCCGGAACTGGTGGCGCAGTGGTGGGCGCAAGCGCAGGCTTTGCGGTGAGCGCGCGCGTGTTTCACGCCGGGAGGCTGGCGGATGCGGAGGTGCTGGCCGCGGCGGCGCTAGTCAACTACGGCCACTTCAGTACGCTGCAGGTGCGCGATGGCGCGGTGCGCGGGTTGGATCTGCACCTGCAACGGCTGGATCAGGCCAGTCAATTGCTATTCGGCAGTGCGTTGCTGGCCGAGCACGTGCGTGCCGAATTGCGCGCGGCGCTGGCTGAGTTCGGTCATGCCGATGCCTCGCTGCGCGCCACGGTGTTCTCGCCGCGCTTCGCGTTGCGTCGTGCCGATGCGGTTTGCATGCCGGAGTTGCTGGTTTCGCTGGATGCGCCAGCGGTGGCGGACGTCGCGCCATTGCGTCTGCGCAGCAGCGTGTTCGCGCGCGAATTGCCGCAGATCAAGCATGTCGGTACCTTCGCTGCCTTCCACCAGCGCCGCCTGGCGATGCAGGCCGGGTGCGATGATGCATTGTTTGTTGATGCGCACGGATGGGTGGCCGAAGGCACGACCTGGAACCTGGGTGCGTGGGATGGGCAGTGTCTGCATTGGCCGCAGGCGCCGGCCCTGCGCGGAACCCAGGAGCGCTTGTTGCAGGCGGGATTGGCCGCGTTGGGCGTGGCGCAGCAAGTGCGACCGTTGCAAGTGCACGAGTTGGATGCGGACATGGCCGCATTCGTCTGCAATGCCCGTGGGCAGCAGGCCATCGCCACGGTGGATGGGCGCGCGTTGCGGCCTGCCAAGCAGGTGTTGGAAGTACTGGAGGCCGCATTGCGCACCCAGCCATGGCAGTCGATCTGAACGGCTGGGGCGACTTGGCAGCGCGCGTAGCAGTGGTTATCATTGCCAGTTCACCGCGCCATCCTGGCGACTGGGCAACACCGGAACTCAACCATGGTCAAGATCCGCCTTACCCGTGGCGGCGCCAAGAAGCGCCCCTTCTACCACATCATCGTCACCGACGTGCGCAGCGCGCGCGACGGCCGCAACATCGAACGCCTTGGCTACTACAACCCGGTCGCGCAGGGCGCAGAGCCGCGCGTGGTGCTGGACATGGCCCGCGTCGAGCATTGGGTGTCCAATGGCGCGCAGCTGACCGACAAGGTGCGTAATCTGTGCAAGGAAGCCACCAAGGCCCAGGCCGTCGCGGCCTGATCCTGTGGGCCGCGCCATCTGCGTGCGGCCCTTGCGTTTGCTCCGATGAAAGATAGCCAGCGCCGCATCCTGCTCGGTCGGGTTCTCGGCGCGTTCGGCATCCGTGGCGAGGCCAAGCTCGAATCGTGGACCGAGCCGCGTCTGGCCATTTTTCGCTATCAACCCTGGATCGTGCGCAAACCCGACGGCAGCGAGAGCACCCTGACTGGCGTGCGTGGTCGCGCTTCCGGCAAGTCCCTGATCGCCAGCCTGCCCGAGGTGAGCGATCGCGATGCGGTCGAAGCCTTACGTGGCACCGAGATCTACGTAACGCGTAGTAGCTTGCCGCCGCCGCGTCCGGATGAATACTACTGGGTGGATCTGGAGGGTCTAGACGTGCGCACCGTCGAAGGTGTGGCCTTGGGGCAGGTATCGCACCTGTTCTCCACTGGCGCCAACGATGTGCTGGTGGTGCGCGGCGAGCGTGAGCGGCTGGTGCCGTTCGTGCAGCCGGATTACGTCAGGTCGGTGGATTTCGAGGCCAACCTGATCGTGGTCGATTGGGATCCCGAGTTCTGAGTCCGGCAGGGGCTTGCACAGCAGCGGCGCATGCCTAGGCTTTGCGAGTCCCGAGTCCCGAGTCCCGAGTCCCGAGTCCCGAGTTCACCATGCGCATCGACGTCATCAGCCTGTTCCCCGAGTTCGTCGCCCAGTGTGCGGCGTTCGGCGTGGTTGGCCGTGCGCAGGAGCGCGCGCTGTTGGGTCTGCATGGCTGGAATCCACGCGACTACGCCAGTGGGGGCTACCGCAAGGTGGACGACCGTCCGTTCGGCGGCGGGCCGGGCATGGTGATGATGATCGAGCCGCTGCAGGCCTGTTTGCAGGCAGTGCGCGCAGTCGATCCGCAGCCGGCGCCGCTGATTTACCTCAGTCCGCAGGGGCAGCCGTTGACCCAGGCCAAGGTCCGCGAACTGGCCGTACTGCCGCGCCTGCTGCTGCTGTGCGGGCGCTACGAGGGTGTGGACGAACGTTTCGTTGCCGCTGCGGTGGACGAGGAAATCTCGATCGGCGACTACGTGCTGTCCGGCGGCGAATTGGCCGCGGCGGTGCTGGTGGATGCGCTGACCCGGTTGCAGGAGGGCGCGTTGAACGACGCCGAGTCCGCGGCCCAGGACAGTTTCGAAGGGCCGGACGGCCTGCTCGATTGTCCGCACTATACCCATCCGCGCATGCATGCCCTGGGCGAGGTTCCGGCTGTGCTGCGCTCCGGTAACCACGCCGAGATCGCACGCTGGCGGCGGATGCAGGCGCTGGGGCGGACCTGGCGGCGGCGTCCGGAGTTGCTGGACGCCGCCGCGTTGAGTGCGACCGACCGGCGTTTGTTGCAGGAATTCCGCGAGGGTATGGATGTTCCGCCACCGCCCGAGCCGCCCAAACCGGAAAATCCTTCCAAGCCCTAGCCATGGGCATTGGGCTGAGTTAAAATGCCCGGCTTTCCGGCCAGTGCGTTGCTGACTCGGCCCGGCCCGATATCGTGCAATCGCCGTGTGGCGACTGCCGGACCACCTCACCAGACACAAGCGGTGCCCATCATGAGCAAGCTCAACAAGACCATCCTGGCCGACTTCGAAGCCGCCCAGATCCAGCGCAAGCTGCCGGAGTTCAACCAGGGCGACACCATCGTCGTCAACGTCAAGGTCAAGGAAGGCAACCGCGAGCGCGTGCAGGCCTACGAAGGCGTGGTGATCGGCACCAAGAACGGGGGCCTGAACTCCTCCTTCACCGTGCGCAAGATTTCGCACGGCTACGGCGTCGAGCGCGTGTTCCAGACCCACAGCGCTACCATCGAGTCGGTCGAAGTGAAGCGCCGCGGCAAGGTTCGCGCCGGCAAGCTGTATTACTTGCGTGGCCTGGAAGGCAAGGCTGCGCGCATCAAGGAAGACTTGGCCGCTGCCGCGCAGGCCAAGGTCGCCCGCCAGGCTGCTGTGGCTGCCGCCAAGGCCGAATAAGCTTCTCCGGCGGCGACTGGTCGCTGCTGCAACGGCCGCCTCCGGGTGGCCGTTTGCGTTTTTGCGATTGCTCGGTGTGGCGATGCGGGGGCGCACGCTGGGCGTGGCGGAGGAGGCGGCTTTTTTGCATCGAGCGTGAGTTCCGCCCAGCAGCGGTTGTGGCATCTGCATCATCGGCCAGCACGGTTCCGTTCAATCGCTGCTAGTCCCCGCAGCACGTGCTGGCGATTGACTGAGGGCTGTGGGACGGGTTTCAGCGCCTCGGGTCCTGTGCGGTTGGCACCCCGACTACTGGCGCAGGTGGTTGCGTTGCGACGTCGGTGGGGTGGGTCAATGCGTCGGCGTGCGGTTGCGCGAGCATCCGCGCCTTGCGCCAGTTGCCCCAGCGGTAATAGCTCAGCGACAGCAGCATCGCGCAGATGGCGCTGGTCGGGAAGCTCCACCACACTGCCTCCGCGCCCAGGTAAGGTTGCAGTAACTGCGCGAATGGCACGCGCACGCCCCACAGCGCCAGCGCCAGGATCAGCAGGGGCGGGATCACCGCGCCGGTGGCGCGGACCACGCCGGAAATCACGAAGGTCACGCCGAAGAACAGAAACGACCACAGCGTAATGTGGTTGAGATGGCGAGCGATTTCCAGCGCCGTGCTGTGGGGTGGCAGGAATAGCGCGAGCGTCCAGCGGTCGAGCAGGATCAGCGGTGCGATCAGGGCGCCGGTCATCAGGAAGTTGAACAGCACGCCCTTGCGTGCGGTCGCCGCGACCCGGTCCCAGCGCTGCGCGCCGACGTTCTGCGCGGCCATCGACGAACAGGCGACACCGATCGCCATCGCCGGCATCTGTAGATAGGCCCACAATTGCAAGGCGGCGCCGTAAGCGGCCGAGGTATCGGTGCCGTAGGTGTTGACCAGCGAGATCAGTACGATCATCGCCAGCGAGATCAGCGCCATTTGCATGCCCATCGGCAGGCCCTTGACGACCAGCGCGCGCATGATTGGCAGATCCACCCGGAACAGGTGCAGGTCGCGGCGGCCAAGCCACAGCACGTGGCGCTTGCGGCGCAGGTATAGCAGCAGTCCGCTGAGTGCGATGCCTTGTGCGATGAGCGTGGACCAGGCGGCACCGGCGATCCCCAGTCGCGGGAACGGTCCCAGCCCGAACAGCAGCAGCGGGTTCATGACGATGTCCAGCACCACCGACAGCAGCAGAAAACGAAACGGCGTGCGCGAATCGCCGGTGCCGCGCAGCGCCGCTGACAGGAAACCGAACGTGTACAGCAGTGGCATCGCCAGAAAGAACACCCGCAGGTAGGCCTCGGCCAGCGGCAGCGACGCCGCCGGGGTTCCCATCGCCGCCAGCAGGTGCCGGGCCAGCCACCAGCCGCTGGCGGCGATCAGTACCGAAATGCCGATGAAGAAGCTCGTGCTGGTGCCCATCACCTGACGCGCCTGCGCCATGTCGTTGCGGCCAATCGCCTGGCCGATCAGGATCGTGGCGGCGATGCCGATACCGAACACCGAACTGAGCACGAAAAAGATGATGCTGTTGGCGTTGGCCGCTGCAGTCACCGCGGCCTCGCCGAGGTAGTGGCCGATCCAGATCGCATTGACCGAGCTGTTGAGCGATTGCGCGATGTTGCCGGCCAGGATCGGCAGCGAAAACAGCAGCAACTGCCGGCCGATCGGTCCTTCGGTGAGTGCGCCGGGCTTTTGCATTGGATGCGTAAGGGGATTGGGTGAGGGGGCAGACTAGCACTGGCATATGCGCACGGGGCGGTGACAGATGCGGCGCAGCCGCCAACGTCCTAGACTGGTTGCATCGATGCGCAGGTCCGCTGTCCGCCAAGCGGATGTGCGGGTGCGCGTTAGCCAAACCGAATGAAGGAGCGTGCAATGCGGCAGTTACGTGGTCATGTGCAATGGATGGGGGCCAGTGCGTTGGGGTTGGCGTTGCTGTCGGGATTGACCGGTTGCGCCGACAGGGCGCGTTGGGGCGATGCCAAGGTGCGGCCGGATCGACGGAGTGTTTGGTCGGCGAGCAACCCAGCGCGATTCCGCCACGCGCCGATGGACTGGTGGCGAACCAGCGTCAGCAGCGCTGCAATCCCGGGCAGGCGCCGCAAGGCAACATCGCGCGGTCGGGCGAACAGCCAATGCAGCTGGATTTTCGTCAACACAAATGAATGAACTTCTCGCACAAGCGGCGGCGGTTCGGTTGGATGTCTGGCTGTGGGCCGCACGCTTTTTCAAGACCCGCAGCCTGGCCAAGCAGGCGGTGGAAACCGGCAAGGTGGAGGTGGCCGGGCAGCGGCCGAAATCCTCGCGCGCCGTGCGCGTGGGCGAGTGCTTGCGCGTGCAACGAGGCGATGAACTCTTCGAGCTTCAGGTGCTGGGGCTCAGCGACACGCGTGGCCCGGCCAGTGTGGCGCAGGCGCTTTACCAAGAAAGCGAGCAGTCGCGGGAACGGCGCGCGCAATGGCGCGCGCAGCAGCGTGCCGAACGCAATGGTTATCAGGCGCCCGAGAGCAAGCCAGACAAGCGAGCGCGGCGGCTGATCCGCGCGCTGGGCGATCTCGACGCGTTGTAGGCGCGGTGCGTCGCGCGATGCCACACGTCGCGATTGGTCGCCGCGATTGCCGCAGGCTCAGGCGTCGCAGTCGGCGCTTGAGCCGCCAACCTCATGCGGCCAGGTCGAAGCGGTCCAGCTGCATCACCTTGGTCCAGGCGGCGACGAAATCGCGTGTGAACTTCTCTTGCGCATCGGTGCTGCCATAGACCTCGGCCACCGCGCGCAGTATCGCGTTGGAGCCGAACACCAGGTCGACGCGGGTGCCGGTCCATTTCAGACTGCCGGTGCTGCGATCACGGCCTTCGTAGAAGTCCTGCAGTTGCGAGGTGGCTTTCCAGTCGGTGCGCATGTCCAGCAGGTTGACGAAGAAGTCGTTGCTGAGCACGCCAGGGCGGTCGGTGAAGACGCCATCTGTGGACTGCCCGGTGTTGGCGCCGAGCACGCGCAGGCCGCCGACCAGCACGGTCATCTCCGGCGCGGTCAGGGTCAGTAACAGTGCCTTATCGATCAGCATGGCTTCGGCCGACACCGTGTAGCCAGGTTTGGCGTAGTTGCGGAAGCCATCGGCGTTCGGTTCCAGGACGGCGAAGGACTCCACATCGGTCTGCGCCTGCGAGGCGTCCATGCGTCCTGGCACGAACGGCACGGTCAGCGTCTGCCCGGCCTGCTTGGCGGCCTGTTCGATCGCCGCGCCACCGCCCAGGACGATCAGGTCGGCCAACGAGATTTTCTTGCCGTTGCTCTGGGCGCCGTTGAATTGCGCCTGGATGCGTTTCAGCGTGGCTTCCACCTGCGCCAGTTGCGCGGGCTGGTTGACCTCCCAGTCCTTTTGCGGTGCCAGGAACAGGCGCGCGCCATTGGCGCCGCCACGCAGGTCCGAACCGCGGAAGGTGGAGGCCGAGGCCCATGCCGTGGAGACCAACTGGGCGATGCTCAGGCCGGCGTTGAGCAGGGCCTGCTTCAATGCGGCGATGTCCTGTGCGTCGACCAGCGGGTGGTTCACGGCGGGGATCGGATCCTGCCAGATCAACTCTTCGGCCGGAACTTCCGGGCCAAGGTAGCGCGTGCGTGGGCCCATGTCGCGATGGGTCAGCTTGAACCAGGCGCGGGCGAAGGCGTCGGCCAATTGTTCCGGATGCGCCAGGAAGCGCCGCGCGATTGCCTCGTAGGCCGGGTCGGCGCGCAGTGCCAGGTCGGTGGTGAGCATGGTCGGCAGGTGCTTCTTGGACGGATCGTATGCGTCGGGAATCACCGCATCGGCGTTCTTGGCCACCCACTGGTGCGCGCCGGCCGGGCTCTTGCTCAGTTCCCACTCGTACTTGAACAGAAGTTCTAAGAAGTCGTGGTTCCACTGCGTCGGCGTGGTGGTCCAGGTCACTTCCAGGCCGCTGGTGATGGTGTCGGGGCCTTTGCCGCTGCGGAAGGAGTTGAACCAGCCCAGGCCCTGCATTTCCAGCCCTGCGGCTTCTGGATCGGGGCCGAGATAATCGGTCGAGGCGGCGCCGTGGGTTTTGCCGAACGTGTGGCCACCGACGATCAGCGCGACGGTCTCCTCGTCGTCCATCGCCATTTCCCCGAACGTGATGCGGATATCCTGGGCCGACAACAGTGGATCGGGATCGCCATCGGGACCTTCCGGGTTGGCATAGATCAGCCCCATCTGCACCGCGGCCAGTGGGCGTTCCAGATCGCGGGTGTTCTTCTGCTTCCCGTGGGCGTAGCGCTCTTCACTGCCCAGCCACGTCGTTTCGCGTCCCCAATTCACGTCGTGGTCCGGTTCCCAGGTGTCTATACGGCCGCCGGCGAAGCCGAAGGTCTTGAAGCCCATGGACTCCAGTGCGACGTTGCCGGTGAGGACCAGCAGGTCGGCCCAGGAGATCGCTTGACCGTATTTTTGCTTGATCGGCCACACCAGGCGCCGCGCCTTGTCCAGGTTGACATTGTCCGGCCAGCTGTTGAGCGGAGCGAAGCGCTGTTGCCCACGGCGGCAGCCGCCACGGCCATCGCTGATACGGTAGGTGCCGCCGCAATGCCAGGCCATGCGGATGAAGAACGGACCGTAGTGGCCGAAATCGGCTGGCCACCAATCCTGCGAATCGGTCATCAGCTTGCGTAGATCCTGCTTCAGCGCTTGGAAGTCCAGGCTTTTGAATGCCTTGGCGTAGTCGAAGTGCGTGCCCAGCGGATTGGAACGGTCGGAATGTTGGTTGAGCAGTTCCACCCGCAGTTGATTGGGCCACCAGTCGCGGTTGCTGGTGCTGGTGCCGGTCGTGGCGTGGTTGAAGGGGCACTTCGCTTCGGTCGTCATGAGCAATTATCTCTCTACGTGAACATGTGGGGAGCGATGGGTCGCAGCAGTGGCTGGAATGGAAAAACAGACGGTGGGCGTGTGTGTTGGTGGCAAGGGCAGGTCAGGGGCAAGGCGTTCGTTCGCCGGCTGTGCGGCAAAGAGTGAGTGCTTGCTGCGGTGCTGTGGTGGACAAGCGCATCTGGCGAACTTCATATGGCAGATGTGCAAACGATAGAACGAAAGTTTTATTGGTGTAATTTGAATAAAATTACTGAATCGATAGTTTTATCTTATCGATTGTGCTGAAGGCTCGTCCTGTCCTGCTGTCATGCCCTTGCGTTCGCATGCTGCCGATGGCTCGCGATGTTGCGGCGTCGGCGTCCCTCGATGTTGAGTGGCCCGCTGGGCAGGTGTAGTCGATGGACGCTGTGTCCGAGCGCATCGCCTAAGGTCGGGTCATCAAGCGTCTGAATCGCCCAGGGTTCCATAGACGCGCATGACCCTCGTTGCGCGTGGCGCCGCCCGAACTCTACAGGCGACAGATCGTCATTGGAACGATGGCGGTGGTTGTGGGGTTGTAGAGCATCTCGATGTAGTCGAACGCGTCGGCGCGTGCGGCGTCTTTCGTGGGATAGATCCGCCGCCTGATCCGCTCGCGTTTGAGCAGCTCGAGGAAACTCTTCACCGGTGCGTTGTCTTGGCAGTTGCCGCGCCATGCTGCATAGATATGGCATGAAAACGTGGCTTGCACCATCGCCCACCTAAGCGCGCAGCCCTTCCGCGCACATCCAGCGATACACGCGATGACGGCTGGAGCGCTCGCCCAGATCGCGCATGTCCTTGCAACTCAGATGACTGTATTGCTTTCACATGACAACACCCCGCGTGATTGCGGGGTGTTGCACTTGGAAGTGGAGTCCAAGCAGTTCGATTTACAGACTCGTCCTACGCAGATCAACGATTAGGGAGAATTTGGAGTTGATTGCCCCTGATAATAATGATCCCTGGTTTGGATACGGAAGCGGATGCATATAATCCAGCTATACCGTGACCATTGCTGCAATCACGCTGTGACATCGCCACAACGCTTTGTGTGATACCGACCTGGAAGGGTATTGTGTCGTTGTTTTGGGGGTTTCCATTGGCCGAGCGTACTTGCGCGCAACCCGTGGAGTTATTGGTGGTAACCTTTATAGCCACGACGTCCGGCCTCCAGTTCTGCACGTTGTACAACACAGTGTCGGGTTGTTGCGCGTCAGCCGCTGTAGCGGCACTTGTGGTCATTACAAACAGGGCGCACAGCACGATCTTGCAAATATTCAAATCAGTGGCCATCATATTGCTCCAAAAAATAAATTTTTGAAAATATAAGTGCGAACTTCAGATAAAATCGTAATTATCAAATTATAAACGCGAGACACGCTGCATCATTTACATGAATAAAGCATGCGATGCACTTTCAAGCAAGGTGGGCAATTGGTCAGCAGCTCCTTGCCATTGCCGATTGATACGGCGAGAAGCACATGAAACATGTAGGCACGGCGATACGCAAATTATTCGAATGGTTACGCATTGTTTCAAAGCGCCTAAGTGGATTTTCTAACTTCTTAAAATTGCATCGCATAACTATGATGTCGAATCGATTATTCAAAGGCAACATTGAAAATATAATAATGTGGTTAGCGTCACGATATTTAATATTGATTAGTGGATTGTATATGGTTAACTCGGATTCATTGATGATGGAGAGATCCGTTGACCAACCTCAAAGAAAACGAGTCCATTGTAAAATAAGCGTTTTGCCAGCATTGGCCCCTGTAGCCACGATGAATCGAGCAATAAAAGTGGGTTGCTGTTCTTGGCCGATGCCGAGATTCACCGGATGACCTGAGCAAAAAATGGGCGAGGGTATGACGTGTTCTGTCCCGGGCCATGCGCCGAAGAAAAGTCGCGACCAACACGACGACGGCGCGGTTGTCCGCGCCGTCGTGCATGGAGTTGCTTATCCGATAGCAGTTACGGCCACAGGTGAATCTGCTCGGCGTCGCTTCGCACCATCGGCTGTCCTGCTTTGCAGCTGAAGGTCGCGGCGAAGGCCGGTTGGTTGGCCAGGGGGCCGTTGGTGCGCCAGCGGCCAGGCGCGTGCACGTCGGCGGTGACGCGTTGCACCGCTTCGCTCGGCGATAGCTGCTGCGCCCACAGGCCTGCCCAGGCTGTGTAGAACGCTTGCTTGCCGGCATCGCTGGCGGTGGGTTGGGCGGCGGCGTAGGCCTGCCAGGCGAGTTCGACGCTGCCGATGTCGGTCAGGTCCTGGTATTGGGTAAGCGTGCCGTTGACTTTGGCGCCTTTCACACCGGGGAAATCATAAGCGCCGTATTGCGTGGCGGCGCGTGCGGCCAGTGCGTTCCAGGCGTTCTTGTCCTCGGCGCTCCACCAAGTGCGCAACTGGCCCTGGGCATCGACCTGACTGCCCTTGTCGTCGATCGCGCCGATCAATTCGTGCGCGACCAGCGCCGCATAGCTGCCGTATAGCGCAGCAGCGTCGCCGCCGCTAGCGAATACGGGCGGTTGCAACACGGCGGCGGTGACGATCAGGCGGTTCTGGGCGATGTCGTAGGTCAGTGCTGGTTGCTGCGGCAACACGTCCCAGCGGCGGTCGGCGTTGCCCTTGCCGATGCGCTTCATTTCTTCGCGATGGCGCCAAGTGGAAGCGATCAGCATGTTGCCGCCGAAGCTGCCGCGGCCGGTTGGTTGCAGGGTGTAGTCGAGGTCGCGATGCGGTGCGCCGACTTCGATCTTCAGGGCGGCCAGCTTGGCTTGCGCTTCGGTGCGTGCGGGTTCGCTGAGCCAGGTACTACGCTTGACTGCGGCGATCTGCGCATCGCGCACTTGGTCGGCGATGGTCTCGGCTTTGTGGCGGGTGTCGGCGTTGAGATAACGGGCGACGTATTCGTGGCCGAGCATTGGCCCGGCAGCGACGTTGATCGCGTCCAGCACCTGTGCCCAGCGTGGCGGTGGCGTGGGTTGGCCTTCCAGTACGCGGCCGCGGAAGTCGAAGTTGGCGTCGCGGAAGCTCTTGGACAGGTATGGCGCCATCGCATCGCCGACGCGCCAGCGCAGGTAGGCCTTCCACTGCTCGGGCTTGATGCTGAGGATCATGCCGTCGAGTTGCTTGAACATGTCCGGATCGGCCATTGACACCAGGTCGTCGTTGACGCCCTGTGCCTTGAGGAAGGCGTCCAATTGCAGATTGCGATACTGCTTGTTCAAGTCCTTGGTGGAGATCGGCGCGTAGTTGTTGAACGGGTTGTTGATGCCGGCCAGGGATTTGGCGCTGCGCGCCAGCGCGGTTTCGATCTGCAGCACCGACTGCACGTCGGCGTCGAGCGTGGCCGCTGGTGCGCCGGTCAGGGTCAGGATCTGTTTGACGTAGGTCCGGTAGCGGCCCATCAGCGCCAGTGTGTCGGCGTCGGTGCGGGTGTAAAAGGCCGGGTCGGGCAGACCCATGCCGCCCTGCATGAAGTAACCGATGTGGCGGTCCAGCGCCTTCAGGTCGACGTCGGCGCCGAAATTGAACGCGACCGGGATGCCGATCTGATGTAGCGCGGCGATCGAGGCTGGTACGTCCTTGGCTTTCTTGATCGCATCGATGCGGCTGAGGAGCGGCGCAATCGGAGTGGAGCCATTTTTCTCCACCGCGGCCTCGTCCAGGCCGCTGGCCCAGAAGTCGCCCAGTGCCTTCTGCACTTGGTTCTGCGGTGACTGCATTGCCGCGTCGAGCAGGTCGCGTTGCTGCTGTTGGGCGTGCTCGGCGAGTTGGCTCAGAGCGGTGACTGCGCCGGTTTGCGGCACCGGGTTGCGCTTCAACCAATCCGCATTGGCGTCGCCGTAGAAATCGCTGCAGGCGGCGCTGACGGCGGGGGGCTTGGGGGCAGCGGCATGTTTCTTTTTGGGCGCAGCATCGGCGGTGGATGCCAGGGCGATCAGGCCGAGGGTGACGGCAAGGGCAAGCGGACGAGCAATGAGCATCTGGAACGCATCCGGTCAGGAATCAAGTCGGCAAGTTTAACAAGCCGCGACGTGCAACTGTGCCGATGGTGCGTGGTGTGTCGTGCCGCGCGCGTCGGCAGTGGCACGCTGCGCGTTTGCCAGGCAAGGAAAAGGCCCGGACATGCCGGGCCTTTTCGATGGACGCCGCGTGTGTGCGGCGTTTACCAGATCACCACCTGCTTGTCGCCGCTGCGCACCATCGGGGCTCCCGGCTTGCACTGGAACGCTGCGGCGAACGCCGGCAGGTTCGAGGGAGCGCCGATCGCACGGAACTGCGACGGGGCGTGCGGGTCGGTGATCAGCAGCATCATCGCGGTCTGCGGAGTGTATTTGGTCCGCCACACCGTGGCCCAGTTGATGAAGAAATTCTGGTCGCGGGCCATGCCGTTGACCTTCGGGTCGTCCTTGCCCTCGGTGGCTTTCTTGAAGGCATCGTAGGCGGTGGTCAGACCGCCCAGGTCGGCGATGTTTTCGCCCAGGGTCAGCTTGCCGTTGACTGGTTTACCGTCCACTTTGTAAGCGTCGAACTGCTTGACCAGTTTGCCGGTGAGCGCGGCGAATTTCTTGGCGTCGGCCTTGGTCCACCAGTCTTCCATGTTGCCGGTCGGCCCGAAGCGCGCGCCCTGGTCGTCGTAGGCGTGGGTCATCTCGTGGCCGATCACCGCGCCGATGCCGCCGTAGTTGAACGCGTCGTCGGTCTTCGGGTCGAAGAACGGCGGCTGCAGGATCGCCGCGGGGAACACGATCTCGTTGCGCTGCGCGTTGTAGTACGCGTTGACCGTTTGCGGAGTCATGTCCCACTCGGTCTTGTCCACCGGCTTGCCGATTTTGCTCAGTACGTACTTGTAGTTGAAGGCGTTGGCGGCGCGCACGTTGTCCAGGTAGCTGTCGCGCTGCGTGTTCAGGCCGCTGTAGTCGCGCCACTTGTCCGGGTAGCCGATCTTCGGGGTGAAGGTCTTCCATTTGTCCAAGGCTTTTGCCTTGGTTTCCTCGCTCATCCAGGTGAGCTTTTCGATCCGCGCCTTCAACGCTTGACGCAGGTTGTCGACCAACTGCTCCATCTTGGCCTTGTCGTCGGCGGAGAAGGCAACCTTGACGTACATCTGGCCCATTGCCTCGCCAGCGCCGTCCTGGATGCTGTGGAGAACGCGCTTCCAGCGCGGCTTCATCTCCGCCTGGCCGTTGAGTTCCTTGTTGTAGAACGCGAAACGTTCTTGTACGAAGGCATCGCTCAGGTACGGCGAGGCGTTATCCACGGTGTGGAAGCGCAGATAGGCGCGCCACACCGCCGGATCGGTATCGCCCAATGCCTTGCTGACCTCCTGGTGGAAGGCGGGGATTGCCAGCGAGAACTTCTCCGGCACCGCCACGCCTTGCGATTCGAAGAATTTGGTCCAGGGGAAGTTCGGAGTCAGCTTGTCGGCTTCGGCCGGGGTGATCGGGTTGTAGGACAGCGCTTCATCGCGCGACAGTTGTTCGATTGACTTGGAGACTTTGGCCAAGCGCGTTTCCAGCGCCACCACGTCCTGCGCTTGCTTGGCGGCGTCGGTCGTTGGCACGCCGGACAGTTCCAGTACCTTGGCGACGTGTGCCTGGTACGCCTTCAGCTTGTCCTTTTTGTCGGCATCGAGGTAGTAGCCGCGGTCGGGCAGGCCGAGGTCCCCTTGCATGGCGTAGGCCATGTTCATGGACGAGTTCTTGTAGTCGGGCCCCGCGTAAAAAGAGAACAGGGTTTTCTCGCCCTTGGCCGCGCTCTGGCGCAGGTAGTCCGCCACCGCTGGGCCATCCTTGAGGTTGTCGATCGCGCTCAGCTCGGCCTTCAGCGGGGCGAGGCCTTGCGCGTTGATCTTGGCTTCGTCCATGCCGGAGGCCCAGAAGTCGCCGACGATCTTTTCCACGCCCTTTGCGTTGGTTGCGGCGGCAGCCTGTTCGGCCAGTTGGTGCTGCACGGCGACCGAGCGCTCCTCCAGGATCGAGAACGAGCCCCAAGTGCTGCGGTCCTTGGGGATCTCGTGTGTGGCCAGCCATTTTCCGTTGACGTAGCCATTGAAGTCGTCGCAGGCGTTCTTGCTGGGATCCAGATCGTCGATGTTGAATGCGCTGTAGGGTGGCAGCTTGCTGGTGTCGAGGGTGAGTTCGGCCGCGGCGGGCGCGGGGGCTGGTGCGGTTGTCGCGGCGGGCTTGGCGGTGTCGGCGGCGGGGGCGGCCGCGTCGTGCTTGCCGCAGCCGCCCAGTGCGGCGCTCACGGCGAGGGACAGCAGCAAGATCTTAGGGGGGCGAAGGGTCACTGTGAGGCTCCAGGCCAGCGTGGATACGGAATGGCCCGGATGGGCCGAGGGCAGACTCTATCGTGCTTCAGAGGGGGGCAGGGGTGTCGAAGGTCATGGGCATGGCGTGATGGTCGACCACGCTGCCGCCGCCACGGGACTCGCTTACCATGCCCGCAATGCGCAGCAAGCCGCCATGCGATGCCGTGATCGTGGGGGCCGGCCACAACGGCCTGGTCTGCGCCGCGTATCTGGCGCGGGCCGGTTGGACGGTGACGGTGCTGGAGCGGCGCGGCGTGGTCGGTGGTGCTGCGGTCACCGAGGAGTTCCACCCAGGATTCCGCAACTCGGTGGCGTCGTATACGGTGTCGCTGCTGCAGCCCAAAGTGATTGCCGACCTCGATCTGGCCGGGCATGGCCTGCGCATCGTGCCGCGACGCCGCAACAATTTCCTGCCGTTGCCGAACGACCGTTATCTACTGACCGGCGCTGGCCTGACCCAGTCCGAAATCGCCAAATTCTCCGCGCGCGACGCCGCTCGCCTACCCGCCTACGAGGCGCGGCTGGAATGCATTGCCGACGTGCTGCGTGCGCTGGCGTTGCAGCCGCCACCCAACGTCACCGAGGGCGGCTGGTGGCAGGCGCTACCGGAGTTGCTGCGTGCCGCTCGCCTCGGGCGGCGCCTGCATGCATTGGAGGCGACCTTGCGCCAGGAGTTGCTGGATTTGTTCACGCTCTCGGCCGCCGAGTATCTGGAGCGCTGGTTCGAGAGCGAACCGGTCAAGGCCTTGTTCGGCTTCGACGGTATCGTCGGCAACTACGCTAGCCCGTACACGCCGGGTTCGGCCTACGTGCTGTTGCACCATGTGTTCGGCGAAAGCAACGGGGTCAAGGGCGCCTGGGGGCACGCGCTGGGCGGCATGGGCGCGATCACGCAGGCGATGGCCAAGGCCGCAGTCGCGGCCGGCGCCCGCATCCGTACCGATGTCGGTGTGGCTGAGATTTTGGTCAAGGACGGACGCGCAGTCGGCGTGCTGACCGAACGTGGCGAACGTGTGTACGCGCGGCATGTGGTCGCCAACGTCAATCCCAAGTTGCTTTACGAACGCCTGCTCGACCCCAGGCACGTGCCGGCCGCCACCTTGGAGCGCATGGCGCACTGGCGCTGTGGTTCCGGCACGTTTCGCATGAACGTGGCGCTATCGCGGTTGCCCACGTTCCGCGCGTTGCCCGAGCCAGGCGATCATCTCACCGCCGGCATCGTGCTGGCGCCGAGCCTGGGCTACATGGATCGTGCCTACCACGATGCGCGTGCGCAGGGCTGGTCGCGCGACCCGATCATTGAATTGCTCATTCCGAGCACGTTGGATACATCGCTGGCGCCGCCCGGTCAGCACGTGGCCAGTCTGTTCTGCCAGCACGTAGCGCCGCAATTGCCGCAGGGGCGTTCGTGGGATGCGTATCGCGACGTGGTCGCGGACCTGATGATCGCTACCGTCGAGCGTTACGCGCCGGGTTTCGCCGCCTCGGTGTTGGGGCGGCAGGTGCTGACTCCGCTGGACCTGGAGCGCACGTTCGGTTTGGTCGGCGGCGACATTTTTCATGGTGCGTTGAGCCTCAACCAGTTGTTCAGTGCGCGGCCGATGCTTGGCCAAGCCGCGTATCGCGGTGCGATTGCTGGCTTGTTTCTATGTGGGTCTGGTACGCATCCTGGCGGTGGCGTGACTGGCGCGCCCGGCCACAACGCGGCGATGGCCCTGTTGCGTGGTTGAGCTGCGTCGCTGTTTGCGCACAGTAAGGCAAGCAAGCGCGCATCGGTTCGAGCGAGGCGATCGTGGAATAGGCGGCGCGGCCTAGCGTGGATTCGTGGCGCGATGGCGGACGCACCGCGGTGTGGCGATGTCTGTCGATATGGTCGCCTCGTCTGTGGACTTCAAACGCCGCCGCCTACTCTGCCGGGCGCGAAGGGCGGTGTGTGCGCTTATCAAAAGCGCGTAATTTTCGCTTGGCGGCGATGTGTCATGGGCCGTATATGCCGTGAAGTGGTGATGATGTACGTACAAAATTCCAATTACAGCGTACGCAAAAAAGCCCACCCGCGGGGGTGGGCTTTTCCGATTGTGCGTATCCGCTTACTTGCCGAACGCGTAATGCATTTGCAGGTAGTACGCGCGGCCGTACACGTCGTAGTTGTAATCGTTGTACGCCCAATATGTGCTGCCAGGATAGGACTTGTCGAGCGGCGGCATCTTGTTGAACACGTTGGTCACCATCAGCGACAGCTCCATGCCCTCGAATGCCTTGTAGGTGATGCTGGCGTTGTGGGTGATGTGCGAAGGAAGTTTCCCGCCTCGCGTTCCGGCATAGCCATCGGCGTTCAATGTCGCGGCATAGTTGGGCGTCTTGTCGAACCAGTTGGCATACCAGGTGGTCGAGAAATCGCCGATATCCCAGGTGAGCGCCGCATCGGCCTTGCGCTTGGGATCGGTACTCCAGTATGGATCGTTGAGCAGATCCACTGGGGTGTCTCCGGCGTAGCGCACGTACTTGTGGCGCAGGTTCTGGGTGTAGCTGACAATACTGCTCAGGTCACCCCAGCGTCCCAGGTCGTAGCCATAACGTAAGGAGGCGATGACTGTTTCCAGTTTCTGGTTGGAGATGTTGATCTTCGGCGTATAGATGGTGGCGAGTTGGCCCGTCGAATCGCGGGTGACCTGTGATTCGGCGGCTTGGCACAGTGCCGAGCTGGGGGAGTCGATGCCGGCGCGGCAGCGGTAGTCCTGCAGGCTCAGCGCATCGGAGCTTTGCAGGGTGACTTCATCGCTGATATCCCAGTTGAGATAGTCGACGGTCAGGGCCATGCGCTCCACCGGCGACCACACGAAGCCTGCGCTCCAAACCGTGGCGTTGATCGGCTTCAGCCCCAAGTTGCCGGACTGCGTGCCGAAGAACTGGGCGCTGGAATACTGTTGTGGGCAATTATCGGTGTTGCCTGGCAGGTAGCCGCGCTGTGCGCACTGGTAGTAGTCGGTCACGGTGTTGTAATAGCCGCTCTTGCCTTGGTAAAGATCGGACAGGGTCGGTGCACGGAACGCGGTGCCGTATTTGCCACGCAGCAGCAGCGATTCGAACGGACGGTACTCCAGTGCGACGCTGTAGGTCGGCTTGTCGATGGTGCGGCCGCTGGCCTTGAACGCGTCGTAGCGGCCTGCCAGGGTGATGGTCAGTGGGTCGAAGACCGGCATCCGCAGTTCCGAGGTCAGCGCGTAGCGGTCGCGCTGACCACCGCCGGACACCGACGTCAGGCCCCAGATATCACCGTTGAGGATCGCAGGATCCGGGTCGTAGTACCATTTCTGCTTGCCGTATTCCCCGACGACGGCTAAGCCAGCATCGCCACCGGGCAGGCTGAATAGCTTGGCGTTGGTCGCTTGCAGACGAATCATGCCGTCGGAGGTTTTGCTCTTGTTGGTGGCATAACCGGTGAAGCTGGCGAATTCCTGTTGACTAATCGGCTGGTAGAACGCCGCGTAATTCGGCGAATAGACCGGGTAGGTGCCATAGATCGGGTCCACGCCGAGTTGCGGTCCGAGCACCTTGTCGATGAAAAATTGATCGATTGCTGCTTTGTAGCGGACGAAAATGTTTTCTTGGAGTTTGTACTGCGTGTAGGTGACGCCGGCATCGTAGTCCCAGGTCGATTGGCCGAGTGTGCCTTTGGCACCAAACGTGACGCGCACCGACTCGCTCTTGTCGTGAGCCATGGTGTCCTTGATGCCATTGACGCCCATTTCCTCTGGCGCAAAACTGCGTTGCAGGTTGACCAGATCTTTTATTTTCGGGTCGTAGTAATAGCCGAAGTCTGACGCTGTGTTCCACCAAATCAAGCTTGCCCCAGGGTGGTACTTGGTTTGTTCGTGGTTGTAGAGCGTGTCGCCGTAGAGTTGCACGTTATCATTTATGTCGTGGGTGCCGTGCAGGTAGACTTGCGCGGATTTGAGGCTGCTGTTGAGGGTTCGATAACCCGGCATGTAGGCCGAACCGCAGTAATATTCATCGCCAAAACCGACCCGGCGCTGCAAAGCTTCGGTGCCATCGAACAGGCGGGAGACGTTCTGGCATCGCGCTGGATCCAGGAAGTGGTAGCTTGTTTTCTTACCGTAGACCAGAAAGTTGCGTCCAACCAATTGTGGGGAATACCCCTGGGTGTTGAACTGCTTGGTCAGGTCGCGCTGGTAGGCCCAGATCGGGTCCTTTTCCTCGTACTGCACGCCTCCCAGTAAGCTGGTGCGGCCATCGGAGGAGGTCCAGCCATCGGCGAAGGTCGCGCGGAAGTTGTTGCCGCCGCCTTCGAAGTAGCGGCCGCCACGGATGCTGAACACCGCGCCGTCCAGCTTCTTCTTGAGGATCACGTTGATGACGCCGGCGATGGCGTCGGAGCCATACAGGGCCGATTGGCCGCCCGGCAGAATCTCGATGCGGTCGATCAGGTCGATCGGAATGCCGCTGATGTTGTTGAAGGTATCGGTGCCGTCGTACAGCGCGGGGTAGTTCGACATCGGACGGCCGTCGATCAGGTATTTCACGTACCCCTGCGGCAGGCCGAACAGGCTGACGGACTTCGCGCCCTGGGTGAAGGTGTTGGAGCTTTGCCCGCCTTCCACTCCGCCGGTGGCGAAGGAGCTCTTCTGCAGCACTTCGGCGACGCTGCTGAAGCCGCGAGCCTTGATTTCCTCGGCATCGATCGTGGTGACCGGGGTGGCGATCTCGATCTGGCTTTGCGGAATCAGCGAGCCGGTGACGGTGATCTTGCTTAGGTTCGTCGTCTTGTCGGTTGACTTGCCATCGGATGCGCTGTCCTGCGCAAGGGCGTTGAACGCTGTTGGGAGCAACATGGCCGAGACAAGTGCGGCACTGAGTTGGCGATGCATGAAATAACGAGTGTGACGAGCAGTCATGATTTTTCTGTTCCCGAAAATCAATCGATGAGAGGGGGGACTCGGCCTCGTGCCACGACATGTGTGTCGAAAGTTGGATCGCTTCCCGCGATGTGACCAAACGTAACACGGACTTAACGGTTGACTTTATGAGCCTGTCTCTTTTTTTGTCTACGGACTGCATATGTCTGGATTCAATGGCAAACATCGGTGAAACAGCCGATTACGTGCAGCGGATGACCGATTCGCATCATGTTGGGGCGTTGTATGTACATGATGCTGAATGGATGCGTTGGGCGAGCAGGCGAACGACGTGCGGTGCCTAACGAATGCATGTCTGGAGGTGGCGCTGGTGTCCGCGGGCGACGCACGGCTCGCACCAGATCGGTGATTCTGTTTCTCCCGGATGGGGCGGGAGCGGCGAGTGACGGTCACGATGCGTGCCTTGCGCGCCGTTGCCGGTGCGCTTCGATTGGCGTGCCCGCGTCGGGCCATCGCGTCCGTACACGGGGCGTTCGGGTGCCGATTGCGCAAATTTGCGCGGCAGGCGTGGGTACAGAGGCACATGGCCGAGGATGGCGAATGCCTCGCACTTGTATAGTCGTATGTCCATCTGATCCCTCGCGTCGCGACCGCTGGGTCAACAGCCATGGTCGCGGTGCGGTCCTGTCCCCGTCTCCCGCTTGCCGCGCAGTGCCCTGCGTGCAAGCGTTTCATTTCATTCGATGAGTTTCCCAATGACCGAACATCTCCGCCTTCCCGCCCACGCCGTCCAGCCCAAACTCGCGCCGCATCCCCGTATCCGTAATGTCATCGCCGTCGGTTCCGGTAAGGGCGGGGTGGGCAAGTCCACCACGGCAGTGAATCTGGCCCTGGCCCTGCAGCGTCAGGGGGCACGGGTCGGGGTGCTGGATGCCGATGTCTATGGGCCCAGCGTGCCGGCGATGCTCGGGTTGAGCGGTCGGCCGGACAGCCCGGACGATAAGACGATCGAACCGATGCGCGCTTTTGGCATCGAGGCGATGTCGATCGGCCTGCTGGTGGACCAGGACACGCCGATGATCTGGCGCGGGCCGATGGCGACCTCGGCGTTGACGCAGTTGTTCGCCGACACGCTGTGGGACGACTTGGACTGCCTGCTGATCGATCTGCCGCCGGGTACCGGCGACATCCAGTTGACCCTGGCGCAGAAGATCCCGGTGGCCGGTGCGGTGATCGTCACCACTCCGCAGGATATCGCCACGCTGGACGCAAAAAAGGCGCTGAAGATGTTCGAGAAGGTCGAAGTGCCGGTGCTGGGCATCGTCGAGAACATGGCGATGCACACGTGCAGCCAGTGCGGCCATGTTGAGCATGTGTTCGGTGCGGGCGGCGGCCAGCGCATGGCGCAGGAGTATGGAGTGCCGCTGTTGGGGGCGCTGCCGCTGGCGATTGCGATCCGGGAGCAAGGCGATGCCGGCACGCCGATCGTGGTGGCGGCGCCGGAGTCGGTTGCGGCACAAGCCTATATGGCCACGGCGCAGCGCTTGGTCGAGGAGTTGCGCAAGCGGCCGCGTGCGGCCATCCCGATTGCCGCGGCGTTGCGTTGAGGGCCGGAGCCGCTCGGCGAATGGCCCACGACCAGCTAGAATCGCCGGCTGTTGCGGCCCGTTTTCGGCGTCGGTCGCGTTTCCGGCGTGCAGGCCGTGGCCTGCCGCCATCGGCATCAGGACTACCCATGAGCATCAAGAGCGACCGTTGGATCCGCCGCATGTCCGAACAGCACGGCATGATCGCGCCGTACGAACCGGGCCAGGTCAAACAGGTCAATGGCGAGCGCATCGTCAGTTATGGCACTTCGAGTTACGGCTATGACGTGCGTTGTTCGCGCGAATTCAAGGTGTTCACCAACATCAACTCGACCATCGTCGATCCCAAGCACTTCGACAACGGGAGTTTCGTCGACATCGAATCGGATGTCTGCATCATCCCGCCCAACAGTTTTGCCTTGGCACGGACGGTGGAGTACTTCCGCATTCCGCGCAGTACGCTGGTGGTTTGCCTGGGCAAGAGCACCTACGCGCGCTGCGGCATCATTGTCAACGTGACCCCGCTGGAGCCGGAGTGGGAGGGGCACGTGACCCTGGAGTTCAGCAATACCACACCCCTGCCAGCGCGCATCTATGCCAATGAAGGTGTCGCGCAGATGCTGTTCTTCGAGTCCGACGAGATCTGCGAAACCAGCTACAAGGACCGCGGTGGCAAGTACCAGGGCCAGACCGGCGTGACCTTGCCCAGAACCTGAGTTTCCCTTTCGATCACGAGGGCCCCCCAGACAAGCGCTGCTGGCACGATCCGAGCGCTGGCGCCGGGGTGTTCAACGTCCGTCGTTGATCCGCCACGCCGCCGCCATGTGTCGGTGTCGGCGGTTATTTGCCGCGGCCGAACAACATGCCGACGCCGACCGCGACCAGAATTGCCGGCCACCAGGTCGCGATCAATCGGCCCAGGCTCAGATGGGTCCAGCCCAGGTTGTTGGCCAGGAACACCAGGCCGATCAGGATCAGCACGATGGCGGCGATCGCATTGGATTTCATTGGAGTGCGGCTTCCGCAAATTTAAGGTTGCTTATCGTAGCCGCTGGCGCCAGGCCGCGACACGCGCCTGGAGCAGATCGGCGGGCAGCCGCTGGGCTGGGCCGCTGCCCCACGCCGGTCCGGGCCAGGCCGCATCGCCCGGATGCCGTCCCAAGACATGCACGTGCAATTGCGCCACCACGTTGCCTAGTGCGCCGATATTGAGCTTGCGCACGTCCGGCTCCTGGCGCAGCAACTGCGAGAGCTGATTGATCTCGGCCAATAGCAGGCGCTGCTGGTTGCCGTCCAGGTCGATCCATTCGCTGGCATCGGCTACCCGCGGTACCAGCAGCAGCCACGGGAAGCGGGCATCGTCCATCAGCCGGACTTGCGACAGTGGTCCGTCGGCGACGAACGCACTGTCGGCGTGCAGGCGTGGATCGAGCATGAACTCGGCCATGGCCGTGACTCAACCCAGGTGCTCGGCGAGGAAGGCCAGGCTGCGTTCGCGTGCGCGCTCGGCGCTGTCCGGGTCGTGGTGATGCGGATCGACGTGGCGGTCGAAGCCGTGTCCGGCCGGATACACGAAGGTCTGCATCTGCGGCAGTTTTTCGCGGTGCTGCTGCACCGCTTCGGCGGGGATGCTGTTGTCGTGCGCGCCGAAGTGGAACAGCACCGGCGCCTTCGGCGTCTCGTCCAGAAACTGGGTGTTGCGCCCGCCGTAGTAGCTCACCGAGGGCAGGCCCAAGCGCAGTGCCGCCAGCAGTGCGACGCTACCGCCCCAGCAGTAGCCGAGGGTGCCGACCTTGCCGGCCGGGGCCAGCGTCTGTGCGGCGGCCTGCACGATGTCCAAGGCCCGCTCGAAGCCGAGCGCACCGACCAGCTCCAGGCCCTTGTGCACGCCGTCCTGGTCGTATGTCAGTTGCACGTCTTTCTCGATCGGATCGAACAGCGCCGGCGCCAGCACCGCGTAGCCCTGGGCGGCATAGCGCTCGGCGACTTCGCGGATGTAGGCGGTGACGCCGAAGATTTCCTGGATGATCACCAGCCCGGCGCGCGGGATGCCGTCTGGCTGAGCGTGCCAGGCGGAGACCTGGCCGTGCGCGGTGGAGAGGGTGATCCAGTGGCCCATGGTGCGCTCCTGTGGCGGAAGATGCGGTGGATTATCCATGGCTGCGACCAAGGCGGGGGAACGGGTGAAGGGCTGGGTGCTGGCATGCCGCGCAAGCCACCTTGGCCCGCTATGATCCGCGTGCTTTTTCTTCCCGGCCCCGGAACCCGGCCCCATGTCTCTTGCGAACCCCAAAGTCGGCTTCGTCAGCCTCGGCTGACCGAAGGCCCTGGTCGACTCCGAACGCATCCTCACCCAGTTGCGCGCGGAGGGTTATGCAATCGTGCCCAGCTACGACGCGGCCGATGTGGTGGTGGTCAATACCTGTGGCTTCATCGATGCGGCGGTGACCGAGTCGATGGAGGCGATCGGCGAGGCCATGGCCGAGAACGGCAAGGTGATTGTCACCGGTTGCCTTGGCAAGCGCTCGGAGCAGATTCGCGCGGCGTACCCGGATGTGCTGGCGGTGTCCGGACCGCAGGACTATCAGAGCGTGATGGAGGCGGTGCATGCGGCGCTGCCGCCGCGTCACGATCCGTTCGTGGACCTGCTGCCGCGCGGTCGCGGCAGCAGCGAGGACGACATCGGGGTCAAGCTGACCCCGCGCCATTACGCGTATCTGAAGATCTCCGAAGGCTGCAATCACCGTTGCAGCTTCTGCATCATTCCGTCGATGCGGGGCGATCTGGTGTCGCGCCCGGTCGATGAGGTGTTACGCGAGGCCGAGCGTCTGGTCAAAGGCGGGGTGCGCGAATTGCTGATCGTCTCGCAGGATACCTCTGCTTATGGCGTGGATCTGAAGTACGCAGAGCGTGAGTGGCGCGGTCGCGCCTATCAGACGCGGATGACGGCGCTGTGCGAGGGATTGGCGGAACTGGGCGCATGGACGCGGCTGCATTACGTGTATCCGTATCCGCATGTGGATGACGTGATCCCGTTGATGGCCGAAGGCAAGTTGCTGCCATATCTGGACATCCCGTTTCAACACGCCAGCCCGCGCATTCTCAAACTGATGAAGCGGCCGGGCGCGGTCGAGCGCACACTGGAACGCGTGCAGGCCGGCGCGCGTTGTGCCCGGACATCATCTTGCGCTCGACCTTCATCGTTGGCTTCCCAGGCGAGACCGACGCCGAGTTCGAACAGTTGCTGGAGTTCTTGGACGCCGCCCAACTCGACCGTGTCGGCGCCTTCGCCTACTCGCCAGTGGAAGGCGCCAGTGCCAACGCCTTGCCGGATCCGGTGCCGGAGGCGCTCAAGCAGGAACGGTTGGCGCGCTTCATGGCGCGGCAGGCGGAAATTTCTGCGGCACGCTTGGACGCCAAGATCGGCAGCGTGCAGGAATGCCTGGTGGATTTGCTGGAAGACGGCATTGCGGTGGCGCGTTCCAAGGCCGATGCGCCCGAGATCGATGGCCTTGTGCATATGCAAAATGGCGCCGAAAGCGGCCTCAAACCAGGCGATCTGGTCCAGGTGGAAATCACCGACAGCGACGAACACGATCTGTTCGGCGATGCCTTGCCGGCGCATCAGGCACCGTCGTGGTCGCTGGATTTGCGGGTGCTCTGAGGTCGGTTGGATCGGCACATGCGGCGCGTGGCCCTCGCAGGTTCAAGGCGCGCCGTATTCCACCGCCACCACCACGAAACTGTGGCGGCCACCGGGCAATTGTGCTTCCACCTCGTCGTCGATGCGTTTTTTCAGTAATGCACGCGCCAGTGGCGAATCGATGCTGATCCAGCCGCGCGCGGCGTCGGTCTCGTCCGGGCCGACGATGCGGTAGCGGCGCAGTTCGCCGCTGTTGGCATCCTCCAGTGCGATGCGCGCGCCGAAGAACACCGCCTGCGGGTCCGACGGAGCGTCGGCGACCACGCGCAGCGCTTCCAGGCGTTTGCTCAGGTAGCGCACGCGGCGGTCGATTTCGCCCAATTGCTTTTTGCGGTAGGTGTATTCGGCGTTCTCCGAGCGATCACCCTCGGCGGCGGCGGCGGCCAGCGCCCTGACTACCTCCGGGCGGCGCAGGCGCCACAGCTCGTCCAGTTCGGCCTTGAGCCGGGCATGGCCTTCCGGGGTGATCAGGGCTGTGCTTTTTTCGGCAGGGGGGCGCCAGCGGCTCATCGGGACACAATCACGGTCAAGCGGAGGGCGATGCTAGCGTGTGCGTCGGGCGTGCGCACCCGCGTGCGCTAGGCCAGTGCCGGCCCGGCGGTGGCGATGTGAACGATGTCACCCCGCAAACAGTACCGCCATGGCCGCCGGCTTGCCGCAATGCGATGGTGGGGGCTACTCTGCGGCCTTTCCGTCGCCGCGTTCCGCCATGCCCCTTACGTTCCGCCTCTCCAACGTGTGGTCCGTCGGGGCCGCCATGGCGCTGATCTGTGCCGTCCCCTCTGCCCATGCTGCCCGCGTCTCCGCCCGCGATCAGGCCGCCATTGCCGTTCTCGATCAGCGTCTTGTTGCGGCCGAGAAGCGCTACAACGATGCCATGGTGCTGCTCGGCAACAACGACCCCAAGGGCACTCAGGAGAGCGATGCTGCGCTGCAGGATATCGAGGACGTGATCGAAGCCTGCATCAAGCAGCGCAATTGCCAGGTCGGTACCTACCTGGGTGCATACAAGCGTCTGCTGAAAGCCAAAACCGATGCGCAAGGCGCGGCCAGCGATGCCGATGTCGCCACGGATGACGCACCGCCGTTGCAGGCCGATCCGGATCACATCAGTCCGCTGGCCGCCGACGTGCCGGAGGCGTTACGTGCAGCGCGTCTGCTCAGCGATAAGCGTCATGCTTTCGATTCGATGGTGGAATACAACCCGGCGGTGCAGGCCGGTATCCGCCGCTGGCTCACCGACATGCGCCCTGCGCTGATGAGTAGTTATGAGAACTACGAGAACCTGCGCGCGGTCATGTGGCCGGAATGGGAGAAGCGCAACCTGCCCGAGGCGCTGCTGTTCGGCATTATCGCCAAGGAGTCCAACGGTCGCGTGCATGCCAGTTCGCGCGTGGGTGCTGCCGGGTTGATGCAATTCATGCCGGCAACCGGACGCCGTTTCGGTCTGGGGCCAGATGGCACCGGCTTCGATACCCGTTACGACGCGCGTAGCGCCGCCGAGGCCAGCGCCACCTACATCAATGAGCGCATGGCCGAACTCAATCGCAACGTCGAACTGGCGCTGGCCGGTTATAACGGCGGCGAAGGCCGCGCTGCACGGGTGTTCAACCAGATGCAGGGGAATAGTTTTTGGGATGCGGCGGTTTACAACCAGTTTCCGCCAGAGACCAAGGATTATGTGCCGATGGTGATCGCCGCTGCGTGGATCTTTATGCATCCGCAGCAATACGGCGTGGCGTTCCCCAAGGTCAATGCGCAACCGGCCATCCTGCGTCTGGTCAAGACCACCACCATCTACGAGCTGACTATCTGCCTGGGCAGCGATGGCACGCGCGATGGCTACATGCGTGTGTTGCGCAATCTCAACCCGCGCTACGAGCCCGATGGCTGGATTCCAGCCGGGGTGGCTCTCAACGCCACCACCAAGATCGTCGGCTTGTACAGCCGTTACTGCGTGAGTGGCCCGCGCGCCGATCTGGCCCGCGCGCTGATCACCGCCGACGTCAATGCCGCCGTGCGCAGCGGCCGCGGTGCGCCGGCTGCCGATTTCACCGGTAATGTTGCAGTGGGCGATGTCAGGCAGGTTGCTGGTGTGCGGACCACGGTTGCCACCGGTCATCCGGCCTCGGTCAAGCCCAAAGAGAAGCAAAAGCCGGTGCGAAGCTACCGCGTCGCCAAGGGCGACACGTTGGGCAAGATCGCCGACCATCACGACTGCGACGTCAAGGAGCTTGCCAAGGCCAACGGTTTGCGCGCGCCTAGCTATGCGGTGAAGCCGGGGCAGTCGTTGAAACTGTCCGGCTGTGAAAAATAGTCGCTGAAAATGGCCGTTGACGTGGATGCCGCTGGCTGGGGACGCACGCTAACGCGTGTGCCAGGCGGCTGGCAGCAATTGCCTTTTCGAGTGCCTCGTTCGGCACATGGCGGTGAGGCGGCAGTCTCGGGCGATTTGCTTCGATGCTATGTGGGTGAGGTGGATTTCTCGACGTAGCATCAGGCGGTTTATCGCTGCCGCCCGTCAGCCGTGCAGTCGCCGTGCCAGCGCTTGGCCGAGCCGCACCGGTGATTCCGCTTTCAGCGTCGGGTCGAACGCGGCTACGCCGGGCGGGAGCAGCACGATGACCGTAGAGCCATAGTTGAAGCGCGCCATCTCCTCGAATCGTTGCACTTTGATTCCCTTGCCCCGCCAGTCCTTGCGGGTGATGCGGTTTGCGTAGCGCGGGATCTCCACGCCGCTCCACACCGTTTCCACGCCCGACACCAATAGCGCGCCGACCATGACCGAGACCATCGGCCCGAAGTCGGTATCGAAATGGCAGACCAAGCGCTCGTTGCGCGCGAACAGCCGCGGTACGCTGCGCACCGCATCGGTGCCGACGCTGAACAACCGCCCCGGCACGTGCACGGTCTCGCGCAGGGTGCCGGTCCAGGGCATGTGCACGCGGTGGTAGTCGCGTGGCGACAGGTACACGGTGGCATACAAGCCATTGGCGAAGGGTGTTGCTGCCGCAGCGTCGCCGAGTAATTCCGCAGCGGTGAACGACTGGCCTTTGGCCTGAAAAATGCGCCCATCCTCGATCTGGCCGAGTTGACTGATGCGGCCGTCCGCCGGCATCAGCAGCGCCTGTGGATTGGCATCGGCGACACGTGCGCCGGGCTTCAGCGCGCGGGTGAAAAAGGCGTTGAAGGTGGGGTAGGCGCGCGCATCGGGCTGCGCGGCCTCGCTCAGGTCCACGTCGAAGCGGCGCACCACGGTGTCGATCAGCCATTGTTTCAGCGTTGGTTGCGACGAATAGGCCAGGCGCCGCGCCAGCGACGACAGCAGCCGGTGCGGCAGCACGTAAGTCAATCGGGTTATGAGGCTCATGGCGTGGTGGTCTTGGTCAGCGCTTGCAGATCGGCGGCGATCGCCGCCGCGTCGAACGGTGGGCGGATCAATCCAGCCTGCCGGCCCTGCGGATCGAGCACCGCGATCGCGGCGGAGTGGTCCATGCTGTAATCGTTGGGATTCTGCGCGAAATGCGTGCCGGGTACTTTTTGGAACACGAAGCCCAGCGCGGTGGCGAAGCGTTCCAGTTCGGGCATGTCGGCGGTGGCAGCGAGGGTGTCCTTGTGGAAGGCGCGCACGTACTGGCCCAGCCGCGCCAGCGTATCGCGCTGCGGATCGACCGAGACGAACAGCACCCGTGGGCGCAGGTTGTCCGGAATCGTCTGCCATTGCGCCTGCGCGCGGGCCAGGGTGGCCAGGGTGGTGGGGCACACATCCGGACAGGCGGTGAAACCGAGGAACACCAGCGTCCAATGGCCCTTGAGCGCGCTTGGCGTCAGCGCGCTGCCATCGGATTGGCGCAGATGGACGTCGGGCAGGGCGCGCGGTTGTGGGTACAGGCGCACGGTGCGGGTTTCCGGCCAGGCCGGGACAGGACTGCCGATGAAGAACCTCTGCGCCAGCAGCAACCCCAGGCCCGCGGCCAGGGCAACCACCAGGACGATGCCGAAGGTGCGGTTGAACATACGAATGCTGATTTCCCATGCAACGAACGCTCATCATAGCGTTCTGGCCTCTATAATCGGGGTCCGAATCGCCTTGCTTGTTGCCATGACTGCCGACGCGGCTGCCGAACTCCACACGCTCATCGACCTGATCCGCTACGGCACCAGCCGTTTCAACGCCGCCGAGTTGAGCTTCGGTCACAGCTACGACAACGCGCTGGACGAAGCCACGCATCTGGTGCTGAACGCGCTGCATCTGCCGCACGATCTGGGGCCGGCCTACGGCAGCGCGCGGGTCACCACGCCGGAGAAGGCGCAGGTGCTGGCGCTGTTCGAGCGCCGCATCGCCGAGCGCATCCCGGCCGCCTACCTGACCGGCGAAGCCTGGTTCGCCGGGCTGAGTTTCAAGAGCGATGCGCGCGCGCTGGTGCCGCGTTCTCCGATCGCCGAGCTGATCGAGGCCGGTTTCGAGCCGTGGCTGGCCGGGCGTAGGGTGAGCCGCGCGCTGGACTTGTGCACCGGCTCGGGTTGCATCGCCATCGCGATGGGCCATTACAACCCGAACTGGCAGGTGGATGCGGTCGACATCAGCGACGAGGCACTGGCGCTGGCCGCGGAAAACAAACAGCGCTTGCTGGCCGACAATGTCGCGCTGGTCAAGTCCGATCTGTTCGCCGGGCTGGGCGGGCGCCGCTACGAATTGATTGTCACCAATCCGCCTTACGTCACCCATGCCGAAACCGACGCATTGCCGCCGGAGTACGCGCACGAGCCGGAACTGGGCCTGCGTGCCGGCGAGGATGGCCTGGATCTGGCGCTCAAGATCCTGCGCGACGCGCCGGCGCACCTGAGCGAGGATGGGCTGTTGATCTGCGAAGTCGGCGAATCCGAGCGCGTGCTGGTGCAGTTGCTGCCGGAGGTGGACTTCGCCTGGATCGAGTTCAAGGTCGGGCAGATGGGTATTTTCGCGGTGGAGCGCAGCGCGTTGGTCGCGCACCACGCGCGCATCGCCGCGCTGGCCGCGCATCGGTGATGCCACAGTCATGAGCGCGAACAGCTTCGGTACCCTGTTGACCGTGACCACCTTCGGTGAATCGCACGGGCCGGCGATCGGCTGCGTGGTCGATGGTTGTCCGCCCGGGTTGGAACTGGATGCCAGCGAATTTACCCACGATCTGCAACGTCGTGCCAGCGGTAAGAGCCGGCATACCTCGGCACGGCGCGAGGCCGATGAGATCGAAATTCTGTCCGGTGTCTACGAGGGACGCACCACCGGCACCCCGATCGGTCTGCTGATCCGCAACACCGACCATCGCAGCAAGGACTACACGCACATCGGGCGCCAGTTCCGTCCGGGGCATGCGGACTACAGCTACTGGCAAAAATATGGCATCCGCGATCCACGCGGCGGCGGCCGCTCTTCGGCACGCGAAACCACGATGCGCGTGGCCGCAGGCGTGATCGCGAAGAAGTGGCTGGCACAGCGCTACGGCGTGCGCGTGCGCGGGTATCTGGCCCAGTTGGGAGAGCTGCTGCCGCAGGGCTTTGCCTGGGACGCGGTGGAGGGCAACGATTTCTTCTGGCCGCACGCCCCGCAGGTGCCGGCGCTGGAGGCGTACATGGATGCGCTGCGCAAGTCCGGCGATTCGATCGGCGCGCGGATCGCTGTGGTCGCCGATGGCGTGCCGCCGGGCTGGGGCGAGCCGATTTACGGCAAGCTTGATGGCGAATTGGCCGGCGCGTTCATGAGCATCAATGCGGTCAAGGGGGTGGAGATCGGTGACGGCTTCGCGGTGGTGACCCAGAAGGGCACCGAGCATCGCGATCTGATCGCACCGGAGGGTTTCCAATCCAATCATGCCGGCGGCGTGCTGGGCGGCATCGCCACTGGCCAGCCGATCGTGGCGTCGTTGGCGTTCAAGCCCACGTCCAGTTTGCGTTTGCCCGGCGCCACAGTGGATGTGGACGGGCAGACGGTGGACGTCATCACCACCGGCCGTCACGATCCCTGTGTCGGCATCCGCGCCACGCCGATCGCCGAGGCGATGATGGCGCTGGTGCTGATGGATCAGGCGCTGCGTCACCGCGCGCAGTGCGGCGATGTCGGCGTGGTCGGGCCGCGCATTCCCGGCGCTGGCGATGGCTGACCCGCGTCCGCGGGTGTGGGTCAGCCAGCCGCTGTTCGACGATGTCGTCGCACGGCTGGACGCGCATTGCGTGCTGACCACCACCACGACGGTGACCGCGTACACCCCGGCGCAACTGGCCGCGGCACTGGCGCCGCTGGATGGCGCACTGGTCACCCTCAATGAGCGCATCGGTGCCGCCGAGATCGCCGACGCACCGCGCTTGCGCGCCATCGCCAACGTTGGCGTGGGCTACAACAACCTGGACCTGGACGCGCTCAGCGCGGCCGGCATCGTCGCCACCAATACCCCCGATGTGCTCACCGAAACCACCGCCGATCTCGGCTTCGCGCTGCTGATGGCCGCGGCGCGGCGGATCACCGAGGCCGAGCGCTGGTTGCGCGAGGGGCACTGGGGGCAATGGTCGTTCCAGACCATGCTCGGCGCCGATCTCCATGGCAGCACCCTCGGCATCCTCGGCATGGGCCGCATTGGCCAGGCCATCGCGCGCCGCGCCGCCGGCTTCTCGATGCGCGTGCTCTACCACAACCGCCGCCGCCTGCCGGAGCCGTTGGAACACGCGCATCGCGCCGAGTACGTCGGCTTTGACGCGCTGCTAGCGCGTGCCGACCACCTGCTGCTGGTATTGCCATACAGCGTGCAGTCGCACCACATTGTCGATGCCACCGCGTTAGCCAAAATGAAGCCGACTGCGACCTTGGTGAACATCGCGCGCGGTGGTCTGGTCGATGAGCTGGCGTTGGCCGATGCCTTGGCGCAGGGGCGTCTGGCCGCAGCTGGACTGGATGTGTTCGAAGGCGAGCCGACGGTGCGCCCGGAGTTGCTGGCGCTGCGCAATGTGGTGCTGACCCCGCATATCGGCAGCGCCAGCGCGGTGACCCGTCGCGCGATGGTGGCGCTGGCGGTAGACAATTTGCTCGCCGCGTTGGGCATCGGTGCCAACGCGGGACGTCCGCCCAATGCATTGAACCTGGATGCGATCGCGACTGCGGTTTCGGTCGACGCAGCGTCTGCGATAGTGGACAAAAAACGATAGGGAACCTGCGGCGGTCCGTGCGATGCGCATGGCAGGTTCCGCGAATCCTTCTGACAGTACGGCGGTTTTTTCTCAACTTTTTCCTGTGAATCCAACACCTCCATGAGCAACCCAACTCGTCGTTTCAATGTCGCTGTCGTCGGCGCCACCGGTGCTGTCGGCGACACCATGCTGAGTATCCTCGCCGAGCGCGATTTCCCTGTGGCCACGTTGTTCCCGCTGGCGTCCGAGCGCTCCGCCGGCGGCCAGATCGAGTTCAAGGGCCAGAAGGTCACGGTGCTCGACCTGGCAACCTTCGATCCCACTGGCGTGGACATCGCGCTGTTCTCCGCCGGCGGCGATATCTCCAAGCAATACGCGCCGAAATTCGCTGCGGCCGGTGCGGTGGTGATCGATAATTCCTCGGCTTTCCGCTACGACGACGATGTGCCGCTGGTGGTGTCGGAAGTGAATCCGGACGCGCTCAAGCAACGCCCGCGCGGCATCGTCGCCAACCCCAACTGCTCGACCATGCAAATGATGGTGGCGCTGGCGCCGCTGCACCGCGCATTCAACATCGAGCGCATCAACGTGGCCACTTACCAATCGGTCTCCGGCGCCGGCCGTTCGGGCATGGAAGAGTTGGGCAAGCAGACCGCGCAGTTGCTGGCCTTCCAGGACATCGAGCCGCAGAAATTCCAGGCGCAGATCGCCTTCAACCTGATCCCGCATATCGATGAGTTCCTGGACAACGGCTTCACCAAGGAAGAGATGAAGCTGGTCTGGGAGACGCGCAAGATCCTCGGTGACGACAGCATTCAAGTGAATCCGACCGCGGTACGTGTGCCGGTGTTCTATGGTCACTCCGAAGCGGTGGCGATCGAAACCACGCGCAAGGTCACGCTGGAGCAGGCGCGTGCGTTGCTGGCCGCCGCGCCGGGTGTGGAGGTGGTCGACGAGCGCAAACCCGGTGGTTACCCGACACCGGTGACCCATGCCTCCGGCAAGGATGCGGTCTACGTCGGGCGCATCCGCGAGGATATTTCGCATCCGCGCGGCCTCAATCTGTGGATCGTTTCCGACAACATCCGCAAGGGCGCTGCGCTCAACGCGGTGCAGTTGGCGGAGTTGGTGGCGCAAGAGAACTAAATGCCTGGGGGCGCACTCGGATTTGATCGTTTGCGTGCCCGCAGGGTGTGTCCGTTGAGATGACGTATTACCAAGGTCAGGGCATCGGTCCTGGCCTTGCGTCTTTTCGGGTCTGGAGCCCCGCGTCCCGGCTTTCATATATATTTGCTCCCATGACACCAACGGGCAATGACGGGATGCGCCGAGGACTACGCTTGTTGTATTCCCGCCTTGTCGGCGGCGATGCGTCGATCGCGCTTGGTGCCGGTCGTGCCTGGTGGGCGCTGTGCGCGCTGCTGTTGCTGACATGCAGCCAGGCGGCGTTTGCGCTGGGTCTTGGCGATATCCGCGTGTTGTCCAGGCCAGGCGAACCATTTCTGGCCGAGATCCCGGTGATCTCCAATCAGCCGGGCGAACTCGAGCAAGCGCAGGTGGCGCTGGCCTCGCCGGCAACCTTCGCGCGAGTCGGCCTGGAGCGTCCGCAAGGTTTGGTCAGCGAGCTGCAGTTCCGTTTCGCGCAGACCAAACAGGGGCGCGCGGTGATCCGTGTCAGTAGCCGCACGCCGGTCGCGGCGCCGTCGTTGAACTTTCTGATCGAGGTCGATTGGGGGCAGGGCCGGTTGGTCAGGGAATATTCCGCGTTAATTGACACGCCTAACACCGCCCCGGTGGTCGATGCGCCGGCAATCAAGGCTCCGGTTGCAGCGCCGTCCGATCGCATTACCCGCCACGCATCCTCATCGGTGCCGCCGTCGGCGGGGGCGGCTGCTCAGGCGCCGGCACAGGCGAACCGGGCGGTGGCGCCAGCTGCCGTGCCAGTGGCCGCGTCTGGCGACGCGCTGGCGCCGGTGCGTGCCGGGCAAACTTTGTCGCAGATTGCCGGGCAACTGGCGCGGGGAAATGGCCATTCGCTTGACCAGACCATGGTCGCTTTGCTGCGCGCGAACCCGGACGCCTTCATTCGTGGCAATCTCAACCTGCTCAAGCGGGGCGCCGTGTTGCGTATGCCGCGTCAGGAAGATCTGGCTAGCCTGGATGCCGCCGCAGCGGCCGCGTTGGTGCGCGAGCAGGCCGCACAGTGGCGCGATGTTCGGGCATCGGTGCCGCAGCCTGCGCAGGCGCAGCAGGGCCGCGCGGCGTCAGCGACCAAGCCAGTCGCCGCGACGTCTACCGCCGCGTCCGGCGCACACCTTGAAATCGCGCCGGCAGTACCGGCGTCGCGCCGTGGGGCGGGAGCTAAGTCCGGCACTGGTGCTGGCAATGAAGGAGACATAGTGGCGACGCAACAATTGCAGCAGGCGCGCGAAGATCTCGCAGTGCGCGATGCCGAGGTTCAGGAACTGCGTTCGCGGGTCGAACAACTGGAAAAGCTCAAGACGCGGCAGCAGCAACTGCTCGCGCTCAAGGACAGTGACCTGGCTGTGGCGCAGAAGCGTCTGGCGCAAGCCGGACAGGCGCAGCCGGTACCTGTCCAGGGAGCGGCTGGGTCGTCGCTGTGGCTATGGGCTGGATTGAGTCTGTTGGTATTGTGCGTTGGCGCTTGGTGGCTTTCGCGCCGGCGTAAGCCCTCACCGTTGCCGCCCTTGTCGGAATACGACGACGAAGCGGTGGCGCTGACGGCATCGGCACCTGTGGTCGCGCACCACGAGGTGGATGCACTGGAACTGCCGCCGCTGGATCATGTCGAGGGTATCGAATCGCACGGTTCCTTAGGCCTGCACGAGCCGAGTCCGGCTCCGGTTGCAGACGATCACCACCGCGCACAGCAAGAAGATGCCATGGATGCATTCGAGCGCGAGATGGCGCAACACGCGTATCGGCACGATGCGGTGGAGCCTGCGCCGTTTGCGCCGCCTATCGATCTCCATCGCGCCGATGCTGCTACTGCGCTCGAGCCGGTATCGGCGCAAACGCCGCTGCCCGCTGCCGAGGCGCCTTGGTCCCCGTCGCCCGCGCCGACCGCAGTCGGCCGGCAGGAACCGACCTGGCATCCGCCCGAGGCGCCGGTGGTCGCTGTGCCGGAATCGCCGTATCCGCCGGTCGGTCGCGAGCGACTGGAATTGGCGGTGGCATACATGGATCTGGGCGATCACGAGACTGCGCGCACTTTGCTGATCGAGGTGGCCGCCAACGGCGATCCCACCGCGCAAACGGAAGCTCGGCAGTTGCTGGAGCGTCTGGGTTGATGCATGCAGACGGCGCGCGGCGCCGTCCTGATGACATCGGGACGGTGGCAATGCGCTCATTTTTTTGTATGCCGGCTAGCGGCTTGCGTCATTCCGTGGCGAGACGGCAGCTTGCCGCTGTCGTTGGTGTGGATCCGGATGGCTTGGTTGGGCCGGTCCATGTGCGATGCGCGTCGACAGCGTTCGGCGATTGGCCAGCGTTGGCAGGGAGGCCGCCATGCGCTACGCGTTAGGCGTGGAATACGACGGCAGTGCGTTCCAGGGGTGGCAGCAACTTGGCGAATCCGGTGGCCCGAGCGTCCAGGCGACGCTGCAGGGGGCACTGTCGTCTGTGGCCGATGTACCGGTGAGTGTGGTGTGCGCCGGTCGTACCGATGCCGGTGTGCATGGCGAGTGCCAGGTTGTGCATTTCGATTGCGCTGCGCTGCGGCCCCCACGTGGCTGGATGTTGGGTGCTACGGCGCGCTTACCGCCTTCGGTGTGCGTGCGCTGGTGCGTGCCGGTCGCAGACGATTTCCATGCGCGGTTTTCCGCGCGTGCGCGTCGTTACCGCTACCGTCTGCTCAACCGCCAGGTGCGTCCAGCCTTGTACCGGCAGACGCTGAGCTGGGAGCGGCGGCCACTGCAGGTCGAGGCGATGCATATCGCCGCGCAGGCGTTGCTGGGCGAGCAAGACTTCAGCGCGTTCCGCAGCGTACAGTGTCAGGCACTGCATGCGCGTCGCGAATTGCAGTCGATCGTGGTCACTCGCAACGGTGAACTCGTCGAGTTCCAGCTCCAGGCCAATGCATTCCTTCATCACATGGTGCGCAATATCGTTGGGTCGCTTGTCATGGTCGGAACGGGCGAAAAGCCGGTGTCCTGGATTGGCGAACTTCTATCCGGACGCAATCGCCGTATCGCCGGTCCGACCGCGTCGCCGCAGGGGCTGGTCTTCGTCGGTCCCCTCTATCCCGCCCATTGGACGCTTCCGGATGAGGTCACCCTATGAATCGAACCTTATATCGCACTCGCATCAAGTTCTGCGGCATGACCCGTGCCGGCGACATCCGCCTTGCAGGCGAATTGGGCGTGGATTCGGTCGGGTTTGTGTTCGCCCATGGGAGTTCGCGGCGTGTCGCGCCGACCGAGGCGCGGGCGATGCGCCAGGCGGCTGCGCCGATGGTGGATGTTGTTGCACTTTTTCGCGACAACACCAAGGATGAGGTGCGCGAGGTGCTGCGCACGCTACGTCCGACTCTGTTGCAGTTCCACGGCGTTGAAGACGATGGTTTTTGCCGCAGTTTCAACCTGCCGTACTTGAAAGCGGTGCCGATGGGTGGCGGCGAGTTCAATGCGCGCACGCTGCAGTTGCAGTTTCCCAACGCTGCCGGGTTTCTGTTCGACAGCCATGCCCCCGGCGAAAGCGGCGGGTCGGGCAAGACATTCGATTGGGCGCGGCTGCCGACCGGGCTGCATCGGCCGTTGCTGCTCGCTGGTGGCATTACCGGCGACAACGTCTTCGATGCGATCGTCTCCACGTTGCCGTGGGGTGTAGATGTCTCCAGTGGTATCGAAAGTCAGCCCGGGATCAAGGACGGGAACAAGATGCGCCGTTTCGTCGAGGAGGTCCGCCGCGCCGACTGCTACGAATTGGCTCAGAGTCGCTGAGTGCGACAGCGTCCGCCGCGTGACGCGGCGGACGCGTCACGCGGCCGCTTGGTTCGCGTCGTAAATTTGCAGTGCGACGCGTTGGTGTTGGCGCTTCACCTTCGCAGTTCGGCGGTCAGCCAGCCGGCCAATGCTTCCACTCTGGGGTCTTGCCGTTCGTGTCGCGTGCACAGCGCCCATTGTCCAGCGGTTTCGACGAAGCCCCATGGTGCCAGCAGGCGTCCGTTGGCCAAGTCGTCGGCGACCAGTGGTTGTGGCGCGATTGCCACGCCGATCCCGGCCAATGCCGCTTCGAGCAGGTAGTACAGATGCTCGAAGCCGGTGCCGTAGCGCAACTGCGCCGCGCTCATGCCTTGCGCTTGAGCCCAGGCCGGCCAGGCCTGTGGCCGCGACGCGGTATGCAGCAGCGGCCACTGCAGCAGTGCCGTCGGTGTCGCTGCACACAGCGTCTGTGCCTGCGGCAGCGCCGGGCTCAGCACCGGACCGATCCGTTCCGGCGCCAGTACGTGAACCTGCCAATCCTGCGGCCATGGTGCCTGACCCAGCAACAGCACTGCATCCAGTCCCTCCAGATCGGTGGCGAATTCGCCTTCGTGTGCGGACAAGTGCAGGGTGAGAGCGGGCAAGTCGCGCTGCAGTGCCTGCAGGCGCGGGATCATCCAGCGGGCCAGGATGCTGCCTGGACAGCCCAGCACCAGCGCCGACGGCCGGCTCGGCTGGCGCAGTTCGGCCACGGTGTCGTGCAAATGGGCGAAAGCGGTGCCGACTGCTTCGCATAGGCGTTCGCCGGCGGCGGTCGGGCGAATACCGCGCCCCTCGCGGCGCAGCAGTGCCAGTCCCAGGTCCTCCTCCAGCAAGCGCACCTGGCGGCTTACCGCGCCATGGGTGACGTGCAGTTCTGTCGCCGCGGCACCGACGCTGCACAGTCTTGCGGTCGCCTCGAATGCGCGAAGGGCGTTGAGCGAGGGCAGGCGGCGCGGGGTATTCATGTGAATTTTCCTGACATATATGGTCAGATTTTATAGGTTTTTGTGCATTGAAATGTGCGTTAAAGTGTTCGCTTGCTCCCGCTGCCCAGCTACTGCCATGGCCTCTGTTCCCGTCAGTGACTTCCACGCCTATCCCGATGCCGCCGGCCATTTCGGTCGCTATGGCGGTCGTTTCGTCGCCGAGACCCTGATCGGCCCGCTGCAGGAGTTGGCCGCGGCCTACGATGCCGCGCGCCAGGATCCCGCGTTCATCGCCGCCTACGACAAGGATCTGGCCCATTACGTCGGCCGGCCCAGCCCGATCTACCATGCCGAGCGGCTCAGTCGCGAAGTTGGCGGTGCGCGGATCCTGCTCAAACGCGAAGACCTCAATCACACTGGCGCGCACAAGATCAACAACACCATCGGCCAGGCCCTGCTGGCCAGTCGCATGGGCAAGACCCGCATCATCGCCGAGACCGGCGCCGGCCAACACGGTGTGGCCAGCGCCACCGTGGCCGCGCGGCTGGGGCTGGAGTGCGTGGTGTACATGGGGGCCACCGATATCGAGCGGCAGAAGATCAACGTCTACCGGATGAAGTTGCTTGGCGCCACGGTGGTGCCGGTGACTTCCGGTTCGGCCACGCTCAAGGACGCGCTCAACGAGGCGATGCGCGACTGGGTGACCAACGTGCAGGACACCTTCTACATCATCGGTACCGTCGCCGGTCCCGATCCGTATCCGCGCATGGTGCGCGATTTCAACGCCATCGTCGGGCGCGAAGCGCGCGCGCAAATGTTGCAGGACTACGGTCGCCTGCCGGATGCGATCAGCGCCTGCGTCGGTGGCGGCAGCAATGCCATCGGTCTGTTCCACGCCTTCCTCAACGATGCTTCGGTGAAAATTTACGGTGCCGAAGCCGCTGGCGACGGCATCGCCAGCGGTCGCCATGCCGCCTCGATCGCGGCTGGGCGTCCCGGTGTGCTGCATGGCAATCGCACTTACGTGATCTGCGACGACGATGGGCAGATCATCGAGACCCATTCGGTGTCCGCCGGCCTGGACTATCCGGGCGTCGGTCCTGAGCATGCCTTTCTGGCCGACAGCGGTCGTGCCACCTATCAGGGCATCACCGACGACGAGGCACTGGCCGCGTTCCATCTGCTGGCGCATACGGAGGGCATCCTCGCTGCACTGGAGTCCAGCCACGCGGTTGCACAAGCGATCAAGCTGGCGCGGGAGTTGCCTAAAGACGCGCTGGTGCTGTGCAACCTGTCCGGTCGCGGCGACAAGGATGTGCACACCATCGCCGCGCGCGAAGGGTTGACGCTGTGAGCGCGCTTGCCGCGATGCCGCACTGTGCCGCGTGGTCGATCATTGGCGATGGTGCGGAGAACGAGAACATGCCGGGAGAAGGCAACGTGGAAACGAGGTGTTGCAGCATTGAGGACGTTGTGGCGTGCGTCGGAGGCCGTCCGTGAGCGTCGCGGTGGGGCGCATCGCCGCGCGGTTGGAGGTGTTGCGTCAGGCTGGGCGCAAGGCGTTGATTCCGTTCGTGACCGCCGGTGACCCGTCGCTGGAGGCGACCGTGCCGGCGATGCATGCCTTGGTCGAGGCCGGTGCCGACGTGATCGAATTGGGCGTGCCGTTTTCCGATCCGATGGCCGATGGTCCGACCATCCAACGCAGTTCCGAGCGCGCGTTGGCGCGCGGTGCCGGGCTGCGCTACGTGCTGGATACGGTCAGTACATTCCGCCGTGACGACATGGTCACGCCAGTGGTGCTGATGGGCTATCTCAACCCGGTCGAAATTCACGGCACTGCGCGTTTTGCCGAGGAGGCGGTCGCTGCTGGCGTGGATGGCGTGCTGTTGGTCGATTTGCCGCCGGAAGAGTCGGTCGAGACCCTGGCGGTGTTCGCCGATGCCGGTCTGGATTTGATCGTGCTGGCCTCGCCAACCACCAGCGATGCGCGCCTGAAGCTGTTGTGCGATAAGGCGCGTGGCTATCTTTACTACGTCAGTTTCGCCGGCGTGACCGGGGCCGACCGGCTGGATACGCATGCCGCCGGCGATCGGTTGCGCCAGTTGCGGGCGCGTTGTCCGGTGCCGGTGGTGGCCGGCTTCGGCATCAAGGACGCCGCCAGCGCCAAGGCCATGGCGAGCGATGCCGATGGTGTGGTGGTCGGCAGCGCCCTGGTTGCCGCCCTGGCCGAGGCCGCGACTCCGCAGGCGGCGCGCGCCGCCGCCCTGGCGTTCCTGGCGCCCTTGCGACAGGCGTTGGACGCGCACGGCTAGACCGCCGTATTACCGCCGGATCCGTGCGGGTCCGGCCGGGGGGCGTGCCACCCAGGTCCGCGCCCTGCGCTAGACTGTCGCCCCTTGGCGGCCCGACGGGCCGCGCGACTGGATCGTCATTCCGCATGAGTTGGCTCAGCAAATTGATGCCTTCGGGCATCCGTACCGATAACACGCCCGGCAAAAAACGCAGTGTTCCCGAAGGTCTGTGGGAGAAGTGCCCCAACTGCGGCGCTGCGCTGTACCGGCCGGAGCTGGAAGAGAATCTGGAGGTGTGTCCCAAGTGCGACCACCACCTGCCGATCCGCGCGCGTGCGCGCCTGGCGGCGTTATTCGATGCCGACACCGCGCCCATCGAGATCGGCGCCCGTCTTGGGCCGACCGATGCACTGAAGTTCAAGGACCAGAAGAAGTACGGCGAGCGCATCAAGGCCTCGCAGAAGAGCACTGGCGAATACGATGCGCTGGTCGCGATGCAGGGCCTGCTCAAGTCGCAGCCGTTGGTCGCCGCTTCGTTCGATTTCGCCTTCATGGGCGGCTCGATGGGCTCGGTGGTGGGCGAGCGGTTCGCGCTGGCCGCCGAGACCGCATTGAAGATCGGTGCGCCGTTCGTGTGCTTCTCCGCCAGTGGCGGTGCGCGCATGCAAGAAGGGCTGTTTTCGCTGATGCAGATGGCTAAGACCTCCGCTGCGCTGGGGCGCCTGCGCGAGGCAGGTCTGCCGTATGTGTCGGTGCTGACCCATCCGACTACCGGTGGCGTGTCGGCCAGTTTCGCCATGTTGGGCGACATCAATATCGCCGAACCGCATGCGTTGATCGGCTTCGCCGGCCCGCGAGTGATCGAGCAGACTGTGCGCGAGACCTTGCCCGAAGGCTTCCAGCGTGCGGAGTTCCTGCTCGACCATGGCGCGATCGACCAGATCTGCGACCGCCGTGAACTGCGCGACCGCCTGGCCGAACTGCTGGCGATGCTGATGCGTCAACCGGCGCCGGCGAAGACGGAGGCCGCATGAAGGTGGGGACCCGAGACCCGGGTCCCGGGGGCGGCGGTTTCTCGCAGCGGATGCATCGCACAAACAGCGCACGCGCGTTCATCGCTAGCAGCGCTGTGCGCTTTTCCCGCTGGGTCTCCAGTTCCGAGTCCCGAGTCCCGGCTTTATGAGCGTGCGCAAGTATTTCGGCACCGATGGCATCCGTGGTCGGGTTGGGCAAGGGGCGATTTCTGCCGATTTCGTGATGCGCCTGGGCAACGCGCTGGGCAGGGTATTGGTGGCCGCGGGCAATGCGCAGCCGACCGTGGTGATCGGCAAGGACACGCGTATTTCCGGGTACATGTTCGAGTCGGCGCTGGAGGCTGGCCTGGTCGCGGCAGGCACCAACGTGCAGTTGTTCGGTCCGATGCCGACGCCGGCCGTGGCGTTCCTGACCCGCACGCTCGGCGCCGATGCCGGCATCGTGATTAGCGCCTCGCACAACCCGCACTACGACAACGGCATCAAGTTCTTTTCCGCCGAGGGCGAGAAGCTCGACGATGCGACCGAGCAGGCGATCGAAGCGGCGCTCGACGCGCCGTTCGCCACGGTGGAATCCGAGCGTCTGGGCAAGGCGGTGCGCGCACGCGATACGATCGGCCGCTACATCGAATTCTGCAAGGCCAGCGTGTCGCGCGGTTTTGACTTGCGCGGGCTGAAGCTGGTGCTGGACTGCGCGCATGGCGCGACTTACCACATCGCGCCGCTGTTGTTTAGCGAACTGGGCGCGGAGGTGATCGCCATTGGCGCGGCGCCGGACGGTCTCAACATCAACGCCGGCGTCGGCTCGATGCACATCGACACCCTCGCCGACAATGTACGCGCTCACGGCGCACACCTGGGCATCGCCTTCGACGGTGATGGCGACCGCGTGCTGATGGCCGACGACCAGGGCAATCCGGTCGATGGCGACGATCTGCTGTATGTGCTGGCGTGCGGCTGGCACGCCAGTGGTCGCTTGCGCGGACCGGTGGTTGGTACGCTGATGACCAACTATGGACTGGAGAAGGCGCTGGCGCAGTTGCAGTTGCCGTTCCTGCGCGCCAAGGTCGGCGACCGTCACGTGCATCAGGCGCTGGTCGAACACAGCGGCATCCTCGGTGGCGAAACGTCCGGGCACATGCTGTGTCTGGATCGGGCCACCACCGGCGATGCCATCGTGAGTGCACTGCAGGTGTTGGAAGTGCTCAAGCGCTCCGGCCAGACCTTGCGCCAGGCGCTGGAGAATTTACGCAAAGTGCCGCAGCAGACGATCAACGTACGCCTGCAGCCGGGGGCGCGCCCGCTGGAGGCGGTTAGCGTGCAGGCGGCGCTGGCGGCGGCGCAGGCGGCAGTGCAGGGGCATGGACGTGCCTTCCTGCGCGCTTCCGGCACCGAGCCGGTGGTGCGGGTCACGGTCGAAGCCGACGATGTCGGGTTGATGCGCCACACCTTGGATGCGCTCGTCGAGGCGGTCCGTGACGCGGCGTGAGTTGATCCTCATCGCCATCGTCGTGGTGATCGCCAAGGCGGCCACGTTTTACTTGCTGTATCGCCTATTGCGTTGATGGCGGTGTTTGTCTCCTTAATTTTGCGACGATGACCATTGCTGCCATGACCGCACGCATTCCCATCTTGGACATCACCCGTCTGGACAGCGACCGCGACGCCTTCGTCGCCGAACTGGGCGCGGCGTATCGCGAGTGGGGGTTTGCAGGCATCCGCAACCACGGCATCGCACAGGCGCAGATCGATGCCGCCTATGCTGTATTCAAGGCGTTCTTTGCTTTGCCCGAAGCGGTCAAGCGCAAATACCAAGTGCCTGGTGCTGGCGGCGCTCGCGGCTACACCCCTTTTGGCGTGGAGACCGCCAAGGGTGCCCAGCATTTCGACCTTAAGGAGTTCTGGCATATCGGTCGCGAGATCGCTGACGATTCCAAGCATCGTCTGGTGATGCCGCCCAACCTGTGGCCGAGCGAAGTGCCGGGGTTCCGCGCACATGGGTATGGCTTGTACCAGGCGCTGGATCGGCTCGGCGCGCGGGTGCTGTCCGCGCTGGCGCTGCATATCGGCCTGCCCGAGCACTATTTCGTGGACAAGACCGACTCGGGCAATTCGATCCTGCGCCCGATCCATTATCCGCCGATCACCGCCGACGACATCCCCAACGTGCGCGCTGGCGCGCATGAAGACATCAATCTGATCACGCTGTTGGTCGGCGCCAGTGCCGCCGGTCTGGAGGTGAAGTCCAGGCAGGGCGAATGGGTGCCGTTCACCTCCGATGCCGATACCATCGTGGTCAACATCGGCGACATGTTGCAGCGGCTGACCAATCATGTGTATCCCTCAACCACACATCGCGTCGTCAATCCGCCGGGGGAGCAGGCACGCACGCCGCGTTACTCGGTCCCGTTTTTCCTGCATCCTAACCCAGACTTCCTGATCGACGTGCTGCCTGCGTGCGTCAGTGCCGACAATCCCAATCGCTATCCTGAGCCGATCACCGCGCAGGGCTATTTGGAAGAGCGCTTATGCGAGATCAAGTTGAAGTAACCCCGCCCGCAACGCTCCGTGCCGCTGTCGGGACGCCCGCCGGCCGGAAACGGCCTCAAGCCGGGTCCGGTCAATGCCGATATCGCTTGCAGGTCGCCCTCGATGCGCCGTCCGGGTGGTCCGGGCGCTGCCAGCCGGGCACGTAGAGAGGCTACGATGACAAGGCGGACGGGATCCTTCTGGCGGCAGGGCCGCCGCTGCTGGCTCGCAGTTGTGCTTGGGCTGGCCGCGTTGCCGGCAGCGGCCACGCCGGTCACGGTGGTCGTAGCCGATGCCGCCGGGCCGCTGGCCGACGCCGTGGTCAGCCTGCAACCGGCCGCGCCGGTACGCCAGGCCTCGCCGGCGGCGTCGGTGACGGCGACGATGGATCAGGTCAACTCGCAGTTCGTACCCGCGGTGCTGGCGGTGCAGGTCGGTAGCTTGGTGCGCTTTCCCAACCGCGATCAGATCCGCCACCAGGTTTATTCCTTCTCGCCGGCCAAGCGCTTCGAGCTGCCGCTGTACCAGGGCAGCACTGCCAAGCCGGTGCGCTTCGAGCAACCGGGTTTGGTCACGGTGGGCTGCAACATCCATGACTGGATGGTCGGCTACGTGATGGTGCTCGATACCCCGTATTTCGCGGTGACCGGCGCCGATGCGCAGGTGCGACTGGATGTGCCGCCCGGCGCATACGAACTGCGGGTGTGGCATCCGCGCCTGAGCGGCGCCAGCTATTCGCAGCCGCTGCAGGTGGCGCGCGCGCCGCTGCGCCAAGCCGTGCTGCTGTCCACGCACGGGCCGGCGCCGGTCGTCCCGGAGGATCCGCGCATTCGCGCGCTGCAGGACAAGTTTCGTCGCAGCCAGACGGCGCCGACGCGATGAAGCCTTTGCGGTTGCACACCCGCATCGCCGCGCTGCTGGTGCTGGTGGTGCTGGCGGCACAGGCGCTGACGTTCCTGGCCGTACACGTGGCGACCCAGCGCAGCGTCGCCGCGCAACTGGACGACGAACTGCGCACCGGCGAGCGTGTGTGGCAGCGCATCGACCAGCGCCGCGACGAGCAACTGCTGCAGGCCGCCTCGGTGCTCGCCGACGATTTCGGTTTCCGCGCCGCGGTGACCAGCGGCGACGTGCCGACCATGCAGTCGGCGCTGCGCAACCATGCCGCGCGCGTGCGCGCGCCCAGTGCCCTGCTGCTGTCGGCCGACGGCCAGTTCCTGGCTGGGCTGTCGGCGCTACCGCAGGCGCAACAACTGCGTACCGTGCAGCCGCTGCTGCGGCAGGCGCAGCGCAACGGCAGCGCGGTCGGCTTCGTGGTGCTGGACCGGCGCCTCATGCGTCTGGCGGTGGTGCAGGTGTTGGCGCCGCAACGGGTCGGCTGGGTCGCGATTGGCGGGGAATCCGGTGCCGAGCTCGGCCAGGACTTCATTAGCACCACCGGGCTGGACGCGACCTTCTTCACCACCCAGGGCGCGCAGCAGGTGCTAGCCTCGACCCTGGATCCGCTGCGGGCCGCGCAGTTCCAGCAGCAGTTGCGGCACACGGCGCTGGCGCCGGCGGCCGCGCAGCCACTGTTGCTCGGGCAGGCGCGGTACCTCGTGCGGGTGCGGCCGGCGTCTGACGACGGCCGCGTCATGGTTGCGCTGCAGGCCTCGCTGGACCGTGCCGATGCGCCATACCGCCTGCTGAAGCTGCGCATCTTGATCCTGGCCGGCGTGGCCACGCTGGCCGCGCTGGTGGCGGCGATCTTCCTGGCGCGCGGGGTCAGCCGCCCGGTCGCGCAACTGGTCGCGGCGACGCGGCGCATCCAGCACGGCGACTACCAGACGCTGCTGCCGCTGCACGCCAGCGCCGAGTTGACCGAACTGGCCAGCAGCTTCGGCGCCATGCAGCGCCGCATCGCCAGCCGCGAACAGGACATCCTGCACCAGGCGCGGCACGATGCGCTGACCGGACTGCCCAACCGCACGGCGCTGTTACAACACCTGCAGAGCGTGGTCGAGGCGTGCCAGGCCGACGGCACCACTGCGGCCGTGCTGGTGCTGGACATGGAACGCTTCAAGGAACTCAACGACAGCTTCGGCCACGATTTCGCCGACCAGGTGCTGGTCCACACCGGGCGCCGGCTGGAACAGGCGGTGCGTGCGCCGGACCGGGTCGGCCGGCTCGGTAGCGACGAATTCATGGTGGTGCTGGCGCGCTGCGATGCCACCGTGGTGGACGCCTACGCCGCCGAGTTGCTGGCGCAACTGCGGCAACCGCTGAGTCTGCCGCAGGCGGGGATTCTGGCTGATGCCAGCATCGGCATCGCACTGATTCCCGCGCATGGCGCCGATGCCGACACACTGATGCGCCGCGCCGACATCGCCCGCCAGCAGGCGCGGCAATTCGGCAGTGGCGCATCCGTGTACCGCGACGGGCAGGACGAGCAGCACCTGCGCCGCCTGCGCCTGACCGGCGACCTGCACCAGGCGATCGCGCGCGGCGAGATGTCGCTGCGCTTCCAGCCGAAGATCGGCCTGGCGCGCGGCGAGGTCGAACAAGTGGAGGTGTTGTTGCGCTGGCAGCATCCGCTGCTCGGCCTGATCGGGCCGGACGAGTTCATTGCGTTGGCCGAGCACTCCGGGATGATCCAGCAGCTCACCCAGTTCGTGCTCGACGAGGCGATGCGCCAGCAGGCGCTGTGGCGTGGCCAGGGCCTGGATCTTGGCCTGGCGGTGAACCTGTCGGCGTTGGACCTCAACGATCCGGGCCTGCCGGCCTTCGTCAGCGGCTGCCTGGCGCGGCACGGTCTGCCCGCGCCGCGCCTGACCTTGGAGTTGACCGAAAGCGCGCTGATGCGCGATGTCGAGCACGCCCTGCATATGATGCAGCAACTGCGCCGCTGCGGCGTGCGCCTGTCCATCGACGACTTCGGCACCGGCTATTCGTCGCTGGCGCAGCTCAAGCGCATGCCGGTCCAGGAGCTGAAGATTGACAAGAGTTTCGTGTTGCAGCTGGCTGCGGGCAGCGACGACGCGGTGATCGTGCGCAGTACCATCGACCTGGGACACAACATGGGTATGAAAGTGGTTGCCGAAGGCGTGGAGCATGCCGCGGCCGAGGCCTTGCTGCGCAGCTACGGCTGCGACGTAGCGCAGGGCTATCTGTATGCTAAGCCGCTCGACCAGGCCGCGTTGCTGGCCTGGTGCGCGCAGCGCGCGGAGGCGGGCGCGGTAACGCCGGCTCCTATCATGGAGATGTCCCGATGACCCGAACCCGACCTCCACGAAGCGTGTTGCTTGCGGTTGCGGCTTTGTTGCCGGGGCTGGCCTGGGCCGGGCAGGGACGCCTGCTGGCCACCGGCGGCGCCTCCACCGTGGAGGGCAGCGGCGGCGGCGGCATCGTGCCGTGGGCGACCTTGTCCGGCTACGGCACGCGCGATCAGGATGGTGCGGTGCTGTTCGCCACGCATGTGGACAGCGGCGATTACCGGCTGGACGTGCAGGGTGCGGCGCTGACCCTGGGCAACCGCCTGGAACTGTCGCTGGCCCGGCAGCGCCTGGACCTGGGCACGTTGCAGCGGCGCCTGGCGCTGCCGTGGAACGCGCTCGGCCAGGACGTGGTCGGCGCCAAGCTGCGGCTTGGCGGTGACCTGGTCTACGGGGCCGCGCCGCAGGTGGCGCTGGGCGTGCAGTACAAGCGGCTGCGCGACGGCACGCTGCCGCTGGCGATCGGCGCGCGCGCCGACCATGGCACCGACGTCTATCTCAGCGCCGCCAAGCTGTGGCTGGACGCGGCCGGCGGCTACCAGTTGCTGGTCAACGGCACGGTGCGCGCCACCCGCGCCAACCAGACCGGATTGCTCGGTTTCGGCGGCGACCGCGGCAATGCGTACCGGCTGATGGCCGAGGCCAGCGTTGCGGTAGTGCTGGATCCGTCCTGGGTGCTGGGTCTGGAATACCGACAGAAGCCGGACAACCTCGGATTCGCCCGCGAGCACGCCTGGGCGGACGCGTTTGTGGCATGGTTCCCGAACAAGCGCGTGTCCGTGGTCGGCGCCTGGGCCGAGCTCGGGGACGTGGCCACCCTGCGCGATCAGCGCGGGCCCTATCTCTCCCTGCAGGTGGCGTTCTGACATGGTCCGGCCGATGCGTGTACTGATCCCGATCCTGCTGGCGACGGCGGCGCTGTTGGTTGGCTGCGCCAGCGCTCCGCCGCCGCCGCGCACGCTGTACGCCGACCTGGGCGGCCAGCCTGGCATTGATGCGCTGGTGGAGACGCTGCTGTCGCGCATCGCCGACGACCCGCGGATCGTCCAGCACTTCGCTCGGGTCAACATCGTGATGCTGAACCAGCGCCTGGTACAGAAGTTCTGCTACCTCAGCGACGGCCCGTGCGCCGACACTGCCAAGCCGATGAAGCAGGCGCACCAGCATCTGTCGATCCACGAGGCGGACTTCAACGCGCTGGTCGAGGACCTAGTGTGGGCGATGGACCAGCGCGGCATCCCACGCCGCACCCAGAACCGGCTGCTAGCAAGGCTGGCGCCGCTGCACGGCGATATCGTCAACCAGCCCTAGGGTCGTGCCGGGCTTCCCGCTGCCCGGCGCAGTATTCGGTGGCGGCCGCCGCCGCACGGGCAGGCCGTGCGCTATTCCACCGATCTGATGCGCCGCGAGCCGCGGCGCATCAGGCGCAGCAGCAGGGCGTTGGGCAGCAGCGCGGTCATGCCGAGCAGTGCGCGATAGAGCGTGCCCGGCACCACGCGGACCTTGCCGTGTTCGGCGCCATCGATCCCGGCACGGGCCACGGTCGCGGTCTGCAGCCAGACCCAGCGTGGCAGTTTGTCCATAAGTTCGCGGGTGCCGGTGACGTCGTGGAACGCGGACCAGGTGAAGCCTGGGCACAGCGCGCAGACCTTGACCCCGCGGTCGGCGTTCTCCAGCGCCAGCGATTCGCTGAAGCGCAGCATGAAGCTCTTCGCTGCCGCGTACAGGGTGTGGCCGTCGGCGCCGGGGACCAGGGCGGCGAACGAGGCCACATTGAGGATGCGGCCATGACCGCTGGCGCGCAGTGTCGGCAACAGGCGCCAAGTCAGTTCGCAGACCGCAGCGATCATCACCTGCAGGAATGCGGCGTGTACCGTCCAGTCCTGATTGGGGAAGCGTCCCGGTACGCCATAGCCGGCATTGTTGACTAGGATCCGTACCGGCAGCCGGCGTCGTTCCAGTTCCGCGACGAGCGCAGCTGGCGTTGTCGGGTCGGCGAGGTCGGCGACCAGGACTGCCACCGGCACCTGTGGCCGCAGTTCCTCGGCCAGCGCCTGTAGCCGTGCCTCCCTGCGTGCGCTCAGGATCAGCGGGATGCCACGTCTGGCGTATTCGCGGGCGATTTCGCGGCCGATGCCGCTGGATGCGCCGGTAATCAGGGCGTAGCCGGGAGGCGTGGGCATGGCGGTCTCGGGGCGGGGACGGGAGGATGGCTGACCTTGGTGCCGCATCGGCTATTCTCTGGGCACTTTTAGCCGAGAAATGCGCCGATGCGACGCAAGATCGTAGCTGCAAATTGGAAATTGCATGGCACTCGCCAGGGCGCTCACGCGCTGCTGCAGGCGGTGGTCGCAGGCTTGTCCGGTGATGCGGTGGAGGTGGTGATTCTGCCGCCATTGCCGTATCTGGCTGGCCTGATCGAGGCGTTCCAGCGTCGCGAGTTGCGTTTCGGAGCCCAGGATGTCGGCTGCAACGTGCAGGGTGCCTATACGGGCGAGGTGTCGGCGGCGATGCTGGTTGATGTCGGTGCCGACTATGGGTTGGTCGGGCATTCGGAGCGGCGCCAGTATCAACACGAGAGCAGTGAGCTGGTGGCGCGCAAGTTCGCCGCGGCCATTGCTGCCGGGCTGCGCCCGATCCTGTGCGTGGGCGAGACCCTGGAGCAGCGTCAGGCCGGGCAGACCGAGGCGGCCATCGCCGCGCAACTGACGCCGGTGCTGGCCCTGGTCGGCGGGGAGGGCTTCGCCAACGCGGTGATCTCCTACGAGCCGGTGTGGGCGATCGGTACCGGGCGCACCGCCAGCCCGGCGCAGGCACAGGCGGTACATGCCTTCATTCGTGGCGAAGTGGCTGCCCGCGATGCTAGAATCGCAGATTCGTTGCCCATCCTGTATGGCGGCAGCGTCAAGCCCGACAACGCCGCGGAGCTGTTCGCGCAGCCCGATGTGGATGGTGGGCTGGTCGGCGGCGCCTCGCTGGTTGCCGCGCAATTCCTGGCCATCGTGCAAGCGGCGGCCGCCTGTTAACCGAGCTGTCGCCGCTGGCTGTCGCTCGTACTTCTAGTCGTACTGTCTGGACGGATCTCGAAATGCTGATTGTCATCCTCAATGTGGTGTACGTGTTGGTGGCGATCGCTATGATCGCGCTGATCCTGATGCAGCGCGGTGCCGGTGCGGCGGCGGGCTCGGGGTTCGGTTCGGGTGCGTCCGGCACCGTGTTCGGGTCGCGTGGTGCGTCCAACTTCTTGTCCAAGACGACCAAGTGGCTGGCGGTGGCGTTCTTTGCCATCAGTCTGTTCATGGCTTGGTACGCTGCTCACAGCGCGCAACCGGCCGACGCCAACCTGGGCGTGATGTCGCAGGGCGCGTCCCCGGTGCCGGCCGCGCCGGCCGGCGAATTGCAGATTCCGCAGGCGCCATCGTCGGCGCCGGCCGTGGCGCCGCCCGCCGCCCCGGCAGCGGGGAAGGTGCAAGAAAAGTCGCCCGCCCCATCGCAGAAACACTGAAGACGGTTACACTATGCTGCGCGGCGGGATTGCCGCGCATGTGATGCAGGCCCAGGTGGCGGAATTGGTAGACGCACTACCTTGAGGTGGTAGCGACTTAGGTCGTAGGGGTTCGAGTCCCCTCTTGGGCACCATTGTTTGGCTGCGGTTTTTTGTGCGAAGGGGCGTTGCGCCTTTGCCCAGGAAATCGTCTACCCCATGCTTGCGCGTTATGCGCGTGGGCAAAGGCAAGAGAGAATCGCGAGTGCTGGCCGAATATTTGCCGACCCTGCTGTTTCTGATCGTGGCTACCGGTATCGGCGTTGCGCTGATGTTGATAGGGCGGTTCCTCGGTCCCCGGCGTCCTGACCTGAAGAAGCTCTCGCCCTACGAGTGCGGCTTCGAGGCGTTCGAGGACGCGCGCATGAAGTTCGACGTGCGCTACTACCTGATCGCAATCCAGTTCATCGTCTTCGATCTGGAGATCATCTTCATCGTGCCGTGGACGCAGGTGTTCATGGACCTGGGCGCTCGCTCCCTGGTCACCATGGGCCTGTTCGTCGGCATGTTGTTCCTCGGTTTTGTATACGTGTGGAAGAAGGGAGCGCTGGAATGGGAGTGATTCAGACCCTGGATCGGCTGATGACCAACCCGATTCCGGAAGGGCGGGTGGACGACATCCTGCGCCCCGAAGGCGAGAACCCGCTGCTGGAAAAGGGCTACGTCACCACCAGTGTCGATGCGCTGCTGAACTGGGCGCGGACCGGCTCGATGTGGCCGATGACCTTCGGTCTGGCGTGCTGCGCGGTAGAGATGATGCACGCTGGCGCCGCGCGCCTGGATCTGGATCGCTATGGCGTGGTGTTCCGTCCCTCGCCGCGCCAGTCCGACGTGATGATCGTCGCCGGCACCCTGGTCAACAAGATGGCCCCGGCGCTGCGCAAGGTCTATGACCAGATGCCGGACCCGAAGTGGGTCATCTCGATGGGCAGTTGCGCCAATGGCGGCGGCTACTACCACTATTCGTATTCGGTGGTGCGTGGCTGCGATCGCATTGTGCCGGTGGACGTCTACGTCCCGGGCTGCCCGCCGACCGCCGAGGCGCTGGTCTACGGCATCTTGCAGCTGCAGAAGAAGATCTGGCGAACCCAGACCATCGCGCGCTGATTCCTCATTTCTTCGAGAGCACGCCAAGTCCCCATGGCAGAGCAAGCATCTTCCTTTAGCGACCGACTCGGTGCCCGTTTCCCGGGCAGCCGGGTGTTTGTGGCCTTTCCGCGCGGCGAAGTCACCCTGGAAGTGGCGGCCGATGCCTGGCACGCCACCTGTCTGGTGCTGCGCGACGAGTTCGGTTTCGAACAATTGACCGACTTGTGCGGCGTCGACTATCTGGGGTACGGCAGCGACGAGTGGGATACCTCGGACGTGTCCTCGCATGGCTTCAGTCGCGGGGTCGAAGGCAAGGCCGTGGGACGTTTCGCCTGGGGCGAGTTCCCCAGCGGCGAGGCCGATGGCGGCGCTCAGCCGTTGCCGGTGCCGCAGCAGCGCTACGCGGTGCTGGCGCAACTGATGTCCTACCGCCATAACCAGCGTCTGCGGGTGCGCTGCTATGCGCCCAACGAGGATTTGCCGGTGGTGGCCTCGGTCACCGATATCTGGCCCGGCGCCAACTGGTTCGAGCGCGAGGCGTTTGACTTGTTCGGCGTGGTCTTCGCCGGCCATCCCGACTTGCGGCGTATTCTCACCGACTACGGCTTCGTCGGCCATCCGTTCCGCAAGGACTTCCCGTTGATCGGCAATGTCGAAGTGCGCTACGACGAAGCGAAGCAGCGCGTGATCTACGAGCCGGTGACCTCGGTCGAGCCGCGCGTGGGCGTGCCGCGGGTGATCCGCGACGATGCGCGCTACCAGACCGCGGCGGGCGAAGCACAGAAGGAGTCCGCCAAGTGAGCGAGTACCAGCAGGCGCACGACGGGTTCGCCAGCAATCCTGCCGAAGCCAGGCAGGAGATCCGCAACTACACGATGAATTTCGGCCCGCAGCATCCGGCCGCGCACGGCGTGCTGCGCCTGATCTTGGAAATGGACGGGGAGACCGTGGTCCGCGCCGATCCGCATATCGGCCTGTTGCATCGCGGCACCGAGAAGCTGGCCGAGTCCAAGCCGTTCAACCAGTCGATCGGTTACATGGACCGCCTCGACTACGTGTCGATGATGTGCAACGAGCACGCCTACGTGCGCGCGATCGAGACCCTGATGGGCATCGAGGCGCCGGAGCGTGCGCAGTACATCCGCACCATGTTCGACGAAATCACCCGCATTCTGAATCACCTGATGTGGGTCGGCTCCAATGGCCTGGATCTGGGCGCGATGGCGGTGATGCTATACGCGTTCCGCGAGCGCGAAGAGCTGATGGACGCCTACGAGGCGGTATCCGGCGCGCGCATGCACGCGACCTACTACCGTCCCGGTGGCGTCTACCGCGATCTGCCTGACCGCATGCCCAAGTATCAGGAATCGCGCTGGCACAAGGGCAATGCGCTGAAGCGGCTCAATGCCGCGCGCGAAGGCTCGTTGCTGGACTTTCTGGAAGACTTCACCAACACCTTCCCAGGCCGGGTCGACGAGTACGAAACCTTGCTCACCGACAACCGCATCTGGAAGCAGCGCACCGTCGGCATCGGCGTGGTCACGCCGGAGAAGGCCTATGCCTGGGGCATGACCGGCGTCATGCTGCGTGGGTCGGGCATCGCCTGGGATCTGCGCAAGAAGCAGCCTTACGCCAAGTACGACAGCGTCCAGTTCGACATTCCGGTCGGTAGCAACGGTGATTGCTACGACCGTTATCTTGTCCGTGTCGCGGAGATGCGCGAGTCCAACCGCATCATCAAGCAGTGCGTGCAGTGGCTCAAAGCCAATCCCGGGCCGGTGATGGTCGAGAACTTCAAGGTGGCGCCGCCCAAGCGCGCCGACATGAAGGACGACATGGAAGCGTTGATTCATCACTTCAAATTGTTCAGCGAAGGCTACTGCGTGCCAGCCGGCGAGACCTATTGTGCGGTCGAAGCGCCGAAGGGCGAGTTCGGCTGTTACCTGATGTCCGACGGCGCCAACAAGCCGTTCCGCGTGCATTTGCGCGCGCCGGGTTTTGTCCATCTGTCGTCGATGGATGCGATCGTGCGTGGTCACATGCTGGCCGATGTGGTGGCGATGATCGGCACCTACGACCTGGTGTTCGGCGAGGTGGATCGATGAGGCCGCGACTCGGAGCCCTGGGTCCGCGGCCCGCCAAGAGCGGGCCTGTGGCGGCCGTACCGGCAAGTAGAACTGCAAATTTTGATGCGGCAGCGGTGAGCGGGAGAGGACTTTCACGGGTCCCGGGTCCCGGGTTCCGAGTCCCGGAGGTTTTGGCATGAAAGCGACAGGTAATTTCGAAACGGCGCGCGACGTCGATCCGATGGTGGTGCTGAGCGATAAGACGCGCGCGCACATCGATCACTGGTTGAGCAAGTTCCCGCCGGAGCGCAAGCGTTCGGCCGTGCTGCAAGGGTTGCATGCCGCGCAGGAACAGAATCAGGGGTGGTTGACCGACGAGTTGATCGTCGGTGTGGCCAAGTACCTGGAATTGCCGCCTGTGTGGGCCTACGAAGTGGCCAGTTTCTACTCGATGTTCGAAACCGAGAAGGTCGGTCGTCACAACGTCGCGTTCTGCACCAACATCAGTTGCTGGCTCAACGGTGCCGAAGATCTGGTCGCCCATGCCGAGAAGAAACTCGGTTGCAAGCTGGGTCAGTCCACCGCCGATGGTCGCGTCTACCTCAAGCGCGAGGAAGAATGTCTGGCCGGTTGTGCCGGCGCGCCGATGATGGTCATCAACGGCCATTACCATGAGCATTTGACCAAGGACAAGGTCGACGCATTGCTGGATGGGTTGGAGTAACGGTCATGGCACAGCATCCCCACGCCCCCACAGGTCCGGTCGGCCCTGCTCCACTGCCGCACCAAGTGGTCTACACCACGTTGCACTACGACACCCCGTGGTCGTACGAGAGCTATCTGAAAACCGGTGGCTACGCCGCGCTGCGCAAGATCCTCGACGAGAAGATCCCGCCGGAGCAGGTGATCGAGATGGTCAAGCAGTCGAACCTGCGTGGCCGTGGCGGTGCCGGCTTTCCGACCGGGCTGAAATGGTCGTTCATGCCCAAGAACGCGCCGCAGAAGTACATTCTGTGTAATTCGGACGAGTCCGAGCCAGGCACCTGCAAGGACCGTGACATCCTGCGCTACAACCCGCATTCGGTGGTGGAGGGCATGGCCATCGCCTGCTACGCCACCGGCTCGACCGTGGGCTACAACTACTTGCGCGGCGAGTTCCACCACGAGCCGTTCGAGCACTTCGAGCAGGCGCTAGCCGATGCCTACGCCAACGGCTGGCTGGGCAAAAACATCCTTGGTAGCGGCGTGGATATCGACATCTACGGTGCGCTGGGCGCCGGCGCTTACATCTGCGGCGAAGAAACCGCGCTGATGGAGTCGCTGGAAGGCAAGAAGGGCCAACCGCGCTACAAGCCGCCGTTCCCGGCCAACTTCGGTCTGTACGGCAAGCCCTCGACGATCAACAACACCGAGACCTACGCCTCGGTGCCGGCGATCATTCGCAACGGCCCGGAATGGTTCCTGGGGCTGAGCAAGACCAAGAACGGCGGGCCGAAGATCTTCTCGGTCTCCGGCTGCGTGCAGAAGGGCGGCAACTTCGAGGTGCCGCTGGGCACCACCTTCGACGAATTGTTGGAGATGGCTGGCGGGCTGAAGCCGGGCCGCACCCTCAAGGGCGCGATCCCGGGCGGCGTGTCGATGCCGGTGCTCAAGGCCGAGGAGCTCAAGGGCCTGCAGATGGATTACGACACCCTGCGCGCGCTGGGCACAGGCCTGGGCTCTGGCGCGATCGTGGTGCTGGACGACAGCGTGTGCTGCGTGAAGTTCGCCTGCCGCATCTCGCAGTTCTTCCACAAGGAATCCTGCGGTCAATGCACTCCGTGCCGCGAAGGCACCGGCTGGATGCACCGGGTGCTGGAGCGCATCGTCGCCGGCAAGGCAACCATGGAAGACCTGCATCAACTGCGCACCGTCGCCGGGCAGATCGAAGGCCACACCATCTGCGCCTTCGGCGAAGCGGCGGCCTGGCCGATTCAAGGCTTCCTGCGCCAGTTCTGGGACGAATTCGAGTACTACATCGTCAACGGTCATTCGATGGTCGATGGCAAAAAGGTGGAGGCAGCCGCCGCATGAGCGCACAACCCAGCAATCCCGGCGCAACTCCCGCGGTGGTGCCGGAGGGACACGTCACCGTCGAGATCGACGGCCAGTCCTTGGTCGTGCCGAAAGGCGCGATGATCATCCAGGCCGCCGACAAGGCCGGTATCCCGATTCCGCGCTTCTGCTACCACGAGAAGTTGCCGATCGCGGCCAACTGTCGCATGTGCCTGGTCGACGTGGAGAAGTCGCCCAAGCCATCGCCGGCCTGCGCCACGCCGGTGATGGACGGCATGAAGGTGCAGACCCGCAGCGACAAGGCGCTCAAGTACCAGCGCAGTGTCATGGAATTTCTGCTGATCAACCATCCGTTGGACTGCCCGATCTGCGATCAGGGCGGCGAGTGCGAACTACAGGACGTGTCGCTGGGCTATGGTCGTTCGGTCAGCCGCTTCAACGAGCGCAAGCGCGTGGTGGCGGACGAGGACATCGGTCCGTTGGTCGCCACCGAGATGACCCGCTGCATCCAGTGCACCCGCTGCGTGCGTTTCACCGCGGACATCGCCGGCACCTACGAGCTGGGCGGCATGTACCGCGGCGAGAACCTGCAGATCGGCACCTACGATGGCAAGCCGCTGACCACCGAGTTGTCCGGTAATGTCATCGACGTGTGTCCGGTCGGCGCGCTGACCAACAAGGTGTTCCAGTTCCGCGCCCGCCCATGGGAACTCACCGCGCGCGAGTCGCTGGGTTACCACGACGCGATGGGCTCGAACCTGTTCCTGCACGTGCGTCGTGGCGAAGTGCTGCGTACCGTGCCGCGCGACAACGAAGCGGTCAACGAGTGCTGGCTGTCCGACCGCGACCGCTATTCGCACCAGGGCCTGTACGCCGAGGATCGCGCACTGCGGCCGTTGCGCAAGGTCGATGGACAGTGGCGCGAAGTGTCGTGGTCCGAAGGACTTGCCGCCGCTGGCGACATCCTCAAGGCCAACCGTGGCGATGCGCTGGGCGTGCTGGCGCATCCGTCCACCTCCAACGAAGAAGGCGCGCTGCTGGCGCGTCTGGCCGATGGCCTGGACAGCGGTAATCTCGATCACCGGGTGTATAACCGCGATTTTTCCGATGCCGCGCTCGCCGAACCGTTCGCGCTGCCGCTGGCGCAGATCGAACAGGCTGATGTGGTGGTGATCCTGGGCAGCAATCTGCGCCATGAACTGCCGCTGCTGCACGCGCGCATCCGCAAGGCGCAGATGCAGCGCCAGACCAAGGTGTATGCGATCAATCCGGTCGACTTCGAGTTCGCCTTCGATCTGGCGGGTCGCCAGATCGTGGCGCCGTCGCGCTTTGCCGAGGCACTGGCCGATGGCGCGCTGCGTCAGGCGGTGCAGGGCGCCGCACGCGCGGTGCTGATCGTCGGTGCATTGGTCGAGAACCATCCGCAGGCCGCCGCGTTGCGTGCCGCCGCGCGCGACTTCGCCGCTGCCACCGGTGCTGCGCTGTGCCGCATTCCGCAGGGTGCCAACGCGCTCGGCCTGGCCCGTTATGGTGTGCTGCCGCGTGGCCGCAACGTCGCGGCGATGCTCGACCAGCCGCGCAGCGCGTATGTGCTGTACGGCCTGGAGCCGGGATTGGACTTCGCCGACGCGGCGGCGGCGCGTCGCGCGCTGGCAGGCGCCAAGGTGGTCGCCTTCAGCCACTTCGCCTGCGCCTCCACCCGCGATGTGGCCGATGTGATCCTGCCAATCGGCGCGTTGCCGGAAATCGAAGCGACGCTGACCAACCTCGATGGCAACGACCAGCGCACCCGCGCTGGTGGCACCTTGCCGGGCGAGGCCCGCGAAGGTTGGCGTGTGCTGCGTGCGCTCGGTGGCGAGTTGGGGCTGCCTGGTTTTGAATTCATCGATCTGGCCGGGCTGCGCGACAGCTTGCAGCCGCGCGAGGTCGCCGCGGCGACCTCGGCGCAGCCGGTACGGCAGGACGATGGCCTGGAACTGGCCGCAAGTCCGGCGATCTACCGTACCGACGCGGTGGTGCGTCGCGCGCAGGCGTTGCAGCAGCACCCGCTCAATCGTGCGCCCAGCGTGACTCTGCATCCGCAGGACGCGGCGCGACTGGGTCTGAACCCGGGGCAGATGGTCAAGGTCGGGACTGCCGCGGGCAGCGCCACGTTGCCGCTGGAAACGGATAAGCGGGTCGCGTCGGGCGCGGCCTGGATCGAAACGGGGCATGGCGCGACCGCGCCGCTGGGTGCCGGTCGGGTGACGGTGGTGGCTGCATGAACGAGATGCTGTTGAACGTGGTCGATCCGCTGCATCAGTGGTTCCTTGGCCTGGGCGCCCTCGGCGTGGTGCTGTGGATCGTGTTGAAGATCCTAGTGATCGCCGTGCCGGTGATCACGGCGGTGGCGTTCTACGTGGTCTGGGAGCGCAAGCTGATCGGTTGGATGCACGTGCGCCACGGTCCGATGTACGTGGGCATGGGCATCTTCCAGGCCTTTGCCGACGTGTTCAAACTGCTGTTCAAGGAAATCATCCAGCCCAGCAGTTCGCACAAGGCGATGTTCGTGATCGCGCCGCTGATCACCCTGGCCCCGGCGTTCGCGGCCTGGGCGGTGGTGCCGTTCGACGCCAAGCTGGTCTTGTCCAACGCCAATGCCGGCTTGCTGTATCTGCTGGCGATGACCTCGCTCGGCGTGTACGGCATCATCCTGGCCGGCTGGGCGTCCAATTCCAAGTACGCGTTCCTCGGCGCGATGCGCTCGGCGGCGCAGGTGGTCAGCTACGAGATCGCGATGGGTTTTGCCCTGGTCGGGGTGATGATCGCAGCCGGCAGCTTGAATCTCAGCACGATCGTGCAGGCCCAGGTTGGCAATTCTGGCTTCTTCGACTGGTTCTTGATCCCGCTGTTCCCGCTGTTCATCGTGTACTGGGTGTCTGGCGTGGCCGAGACCAACCGCGCGCCGTTCGACGTGGTCGAAGGCGAATCGGAAATCGTTGCCGGGCACATGGTCGAATACTCCGGTGGTGCGTTCGCGCTGTTCTTCCTGGCCGAATACGCCAACATGATCCTGGTCAGCTTCCTGGTCTCGATCTTCTTCTTGGGCGGCTGGTTGAGCCCAATCCAGGGTTGGGTGCAGGCCGACATCTCGCCGTGGATCGACTGGATCTGGAAGGGCGGCTGGCCTTGGCTGTTGGGCAAGGTGCTGTTCTTCGCAAGCGCGTACATCTGGTTCCGCGCCAGTTTTCCCCGCTACCGCTATGACCAGATCATGCGCCTGGGCTGGAAGGTGTTCATCCCGCTGACGATCGTGTGGATCGCGGTGACGGCGTTGATGGTGTTCTATGGCGTGATCCACAAGGGCGTGTAAGCGATGAATAAAATCACCCATTACTTCAAGAGTCTGTTGCTGCTGGAATTGCTCGGCGGCCTGTGGCTGACCTTGAAGTACACCTTCCGTCCCAAGTACACCGTGCTGTACCCGATGGAAAAGTTCCCGCAATCGCCGCGCTTCCGCGGCCTGCACGCGCTGCGTCGCTATCCCAACGGCGAGGAGCGCTGTATCGCCTGCAAGCTGTGTGAAGCGGTGTGTCCGGCGCTGGCGATCACCATCGACTCGACCAAGCGCGAGGACGGCACCCGCCGCACCACCCGCTACGATATCGATCTGTTCAAGTGCATCTACTGCGGTTTCTGCGAGGAAAGCTGCCCGGTGGATTCGATCGTGGAAACCCAGGTGCTGGAATACCACTTCGAAAAGCGCGGCGAGAACATCGTCACCAAGCCGCAGTTGCTGGCGATCGGAGACCGGCTTGAGGCCGAGATCGCCGAGCGCCGCGCCGCCGACGCTCCCTTCCGCTGAGGTTCCGACATGGATTGGGTCAATATCGCTTTCTGGATCTTCGCCACCATCGCCGCGGTTGCCGCCGGCGCGGTGATCAGCGTGCGCAACCCCGTGTACGCAGTGTTGTGTCTGATCCTGACCTTCTTCTCCATCGCCTGCGTGTGGCTGCTGGTGGGCGCCGAGTTCCTCGGCGTGACCCTGGTGCTGGTCTATGTCGGCGCGGTGATGGTGCTGTTCCTGTTCGTGGTGATGATGCTCGACATCGATAGCGTCCGCCTGCGCGAGGGGTGGGTGCGCTACCTGCCGGTCGGGTTGGTGGTGGCGGTGGCGATGCTGGTGCAGATGGTCACCCTGATCGGGGTCAAGGCGCGCACTGTGGCGCCGTTCCCGGCCGATAACGCCGCGGCGCAGGCGGCTGATACCTCGAACATCGCTTGGCTGGCCAAGACATTGTTCACCCAGTTCCTGCTGCCGTTCGAGTTCGCGGCCATCATCCTGACCGTGGCGGTGGTCGCGGCGGTGATGCTGACCCTGCGCAAGCGCACTGGTATCAAGACCCAGAACCCGGGCGAGCAATCCCGCGTCAAGGCCGGCGATCGTCTGCGCATGGTCAAGATGGACGCGGAGAAGCCCACGCTCCACACCCCGGCACCGGCATCGCAGGAGGGCCAGCCATGATCTCCCTAGGCCATCTGCTGGCGCTTGGCGCGGTGTTGTTCTGCATCAGCCTGGCCGGCATCTTCCTCAATCGCAAGAACGTCATCGTGCTGCTGATGTCGATCGAATTGATGCTGTTGTCGGTCAATATCAACTTCGTCGCGTTTTCGCGCGAACTCGGCGACGCCGCCGGCCAGTTGTTCGTGTTCTTCATCTTGACCGTGGCCGCGGCCGAAGCCGCCATCGGCCTCGCGATCCTGGTGACGCTGTTCCGTACCCGCCACACGATCAACGTGGCCGAAGTCGATTCGTTGAAGGGCTGACCCGCAGATGGATATCACTCTCTCCAAGAGTTTGTTGATCGCAGTGGTGCTCGCACCGCTCGTGGGCAGCATCGTCGCCGGCCTGTTCGGCCGTCAGGTCGGCCGCAAGGGTGCCCAGGTTGCGACCATCCTCGGCGTGGCGATCAGCTGCGCGCTGTCGTGCTGGACGTTGTATCAGCTGGTCGGGCAGGGCGCCGCGCCGTTCAATCAGAACCTCTACACCTTCTTCGAGGTGGGCCACTATTCGGCGCATGTCGGCTTCATGGTCGACCGCCTGACCGCGATGATGATGGTAGTGGTGACCTTTGTGTCGTTGCTGGTGCACGTCTACACCATCGGCTACATGGCCGACGATCCGGGTTACCAGCGTTTCTTCAGCTACATCTCCTTGTTCACCTTCTCGATGTTGAGCCTGGTGATGAGCAACAACTTCCTGCAGCTGTTCTTCGGCTGGGAAGCGGTGGGTCTGGTTTCGTACCTGTTGATCGGCTTCTGGTTCAAGCGCCCGACCGCGGTGTTCGCCAATATGAAGGCGTTCCTGGTCAACCGCGTCGGCGACTTCGGCTTCATCCTCGGCATTGCCGGCGTGCTGCTGTGGTTCGGTACGCTGGACTACGCCACCGTGTTCGCCAATGCCACCGCCGTGCTCGGCAGCGATGCTGCTGGTGGCATGGCCAATGTGCAACTGTTGCAGGGCCACCCATGGAACGTGGCCACCATCATTTGCATCTGCCTGTTCATCGGCGCGATGGGCAAGTCGGCGCAGGTGCCATTGCACGTGTGGTTGCCTGACTCGATGGAAGGCCCGACGCCGATTTCGGCGCTGATCCACGCCGCGACTATGGTGACCGCCGGCATCTTCATGGTGGCGCGGATGTCGCCGCTGTTCGAATTGTCGCAGACCGCGTTGAACTTCGTGTTGTGCATCGGCGCCACCACGGCGTTCTTCACCGGTCTGATCGGTATCGTGCAGAACGACATCAAGCGCGTGGTCGCTTATTCGACGCTGTCGCAACTGGGTTACATGACCGTGGCGCTGGGTGTGTCGGCGTATTCGGCGGCGGTGTTCCACCTGATGACCCATGCCTTCTTCAAGGCCCTGCTGTTCCTGGCTGCCGGCTCGGTGATTATCGGTATGCACCACGAACAGGACATGCGCAAAATGGGTGGCCTGCGCAAATACATGCCGATCACCTACTGGACCAGCGTGATCGGCACCCTGGCCTTGGTCGGCACGCCGTTCTTCGCCGGTTTTTACTCCAAGGACACGATCATCGAAGCCGCCAAGCATCATGCCGAGGGCGCTGCGTTCTGGAGCATCGCCAGCTACGGTTACTGGGCCGTGCTCGGTGGCGTGTTGATCACCAGCTTCTACAGCTTCCGCCTGCTATTCCTGACCTTTCACGGCCAGGAGCGTTTCCGCGACGCGCATGCGGCACACGACGATCACGCGCATCACGGCAGCGCGCATGATGCACATGCACACGATGCGCACGACGATCATGGGCATGGTCATCACGGCGCACATGAGCCGCACGAGTCGCCGTGGGTGGTGACGCTGCCGCTGGTATTGCTGGCGATCCCGTCGATCGCGATCGGTTTCTTCACCATCGGCCCCATGCTGTACGGCACCGACTGGGCGGGGCATCCGGCCGTGGAGGCGATCCAGGGCCAGACGGTCAGCTTTTTCACCGGCATTGTCGATTTTTATGATCCGGCGCGCGACACCATCGGCGCGCTGGCCGAGGAGTTTCATGGGCCGGTCGCGTCCGCATTGGCGGGGCTGGCCCAGCCTCCGTTCTGGTTGACCGTGGCCGGTTTCTTCCTGGCTTGGGGCCTGTACCTGTGGAAGCCCGAGCTGGCGGCAAAGGCGCGCAAGAGCTTTGCGTTGCCGGTGCGGATCCTTGAGAACAAATACGGCTTCGACAAGCTCTGGATCGGCGGTTTCGCCGGTGGCGGCCTGCGCCTGGGCAAGCTGTCGCGCGCGGTCGATACCCATCTCGTGGACGGCGTCATGGTCAACGGCGCCGCGCGCGTGGTCGACCTGGCGGCCAATCTGCTGCGCCGCACGCAGTCCGGGTTCCTCTATCACTATGCCTTCGCGATGATCATCGGTCTCATTGCCCTGTTGGGCGTGCTGATGCATTTCTGGCGTTGACCTGTACGGAATAAGATCACGTGTCGAACTGGCCTCTACTCTCTCTTTTGATCTGGCTGCCGATCGTCGGCGGCGCGCTGATCCTCGCCTTGCGTGATGCGCACGCGGCGCGTTGGGCGTCGCTGCTGGTGGCGTTGCTGACCTTCGCGCTCAGCGTTCCGCTGCTCACCGGCTTTGATTACGCCAGCGATGCGTTGCAGTTCGTCGAGACCCACGCCTGGATCCCGGCCTACAACATCGGCTACAACCTCGGCGCCGACGGCATCGCGGTGGCGTTGATCGTGCTGACCACGCTGGTGACGGTGCTGGCGCTGATCGGTGCCTGGACTTCGATCGACAAGCGGGTCAACCAGTACGTGGCCGCATTCCTGATCCTGGAAGGCGTCACCGTCGGTATCTTCTCTGCCACCGATGCGATGCTGTTCTACGTGTTCTTCGAGGCGATGCTGATCCCGATGTTCCTGATCATCGGCATCTGGGGCGGCCCGCGTCGCATCTATGCGGCGGTCAAGTTCTTCCTCTACACCTTCCTCGGCTCTGTGCTGATGCTGGTCGGGTTGATCTACCTGTACCTGAAGGGCGGCAGCTTCCAGCTCGCCGACCTGTATCATCTGTCATTGACGGCCAAGGAGCAGACTTGGCTGTTCTTTGCCTTCCTGATCGCCTTCGCGGTGAAGGTGCCGATGTTCCCGGTGCACACCTGGTTGCCGGACGCGCACGTCGAGGCGCCGACCGCCGGTTCGGTGATCCTGGCGGCGATCGCGCTGAAGATCGGCGGTTACGGGTTCCTACGCTTCAATCTGCCGATCCTGCCCGACGCCAGCAACGAGTGGGCGTGGCTGGTGATCGCGCTGTCGTTGATCGCGGTGGTCTATGTCGGTTTGGTCGCATTGGTTCAGGACGACATGAAGAAGCTGATCGCGTATTCGTCGATTGCGCACATGGGCTTCGTCACCCTGGGCGCGTTCGTCGCCTTCGCCCTGGTCGGGTTCGGGAGCGTGGATGCCGCGCGGTTGGGCTTGCAAGGCGCGATGGTGCAGATGATCTCGCACGGTTTCGTGTCCGGCGCGATGTTCTCCTGCGTCGGTGTGCTGTACGACCGCATGCACAGTCGTCGCATCGCCGACTACGGCGGCGTGGTCAACGTGATGCCGTGGTTCGCCACCTTCGCCATGCTGTTCTTCATGGCCAACGCGGGCCTGCCCGGCACCAGCGGTTTCGTCGGCGAGTTCATGGTGATCATGGCCAGCTTCCAGACGCATCCGCTGCTGGCCTTTGGGGCTGCGACCACGCTGGTGATCACCGCTGCCTACACCCTGTGGCTGTATCGCCGCGTGTTCTTTGGCGAGGTTGCCAACGCACACGTGGCCGAGTTGAAGGACATCAATGGCCGCGAGGCGCTGGTGCTGGGCGTGTTTGCGCTCGGCGTGCTCGCCCTTGGCCTGTATCCGAAGCCGTTGACCGACCTGATGGAGCCCTCGATCGCGAAGCTGGCGGCGCAGATTGCCACCAGCAAGTTGTAAGCGGCTGTCGAGCGTATTGATTCCAGAGACTTGATGATGACCACCCCTGCGCTGCTGCCCCTGACTACCGTTGACCTGCCGCCCTTGCTCCCTGAGTTGGCGTTGACGGCCGGTGCTTTCGCCCTGCTGATGCTCGATCTGTTCATCAGTGAGCGTAACAAGGCCTGGACCCACATCGTCTCGGTGGCGATCCTGCTTGCGGTGTTCGCCATGTTGCTGGCCGGCGTTGGCGGGCAGGGCACGGTATTCAACGGTATGTTCGTGCGCGATGCCGCTGCCGATGTGATGAAGACGGTGATCGTCGGTCTCAGTACGCTGACCTTGATCTACGGTTGGAGCTACCTGCGCGAGCGCAAGCTTTACCAGGGCGAGATCCCGGTGTTGGTGCTGTTCGCCACGGTCGGCATGATGATCCTGGTCTCGGCCGGTAGCCTGCTGATGGTCTACCTGGGACTGGAGTTGCTGGCGCTGTGTTCCTATGCGCTGGTCGCCTCCAGTCGCGACAACGGCATGGCCGCCGAAGCGGCGATGAAGTACATCGTGCTCGGTTCGCTGGCCTCCGGCCTGCTGCTCTACGGTATGTCGCTGATCTACGGTGCGACCGGTACGTTGAGTTTGAGTGCCATCCATGACGCGATCGGCAGCGGTCACGAGCGCACTTTGCTGCTCACCGGTACGGTGTTCCTGATCGCCGGCATTGCCTTCAAGCTCGGTGCCGCACCCTTCCACATGTGGTTGCCCGATGTGTACCAAGGCGCGCCCGCGCCGGTCGCGCTGTTCATCAGTTCCGCCTCGAAAGTCGCGGCGTTCGGTATGGCTTACCGTTTGCTGGAAGTGGGCGTCGGTCCGCTGTCAACGCAATGGCACTGGGTGATTGGTGGCCTGGCGGCGTTGTCGCTGGTGGTCGGCAATTTGATGGCGGTGGCGCAGAGCAACCTCAAGCGTATGCTGGCCTACTCCACGGTGTCGCATATCGGTTTCTTGCTGCTGGGTGTGGCCGGTGGTGGCGAGCGTGGTTATGCCGCGGGGCTGTTCTACGCGATTTGTTATGCGGTGATGTCCACTGCGGCGTTCGGCGCGATCATCGCGATGTCGCGCAAGGGCTTCGAGGCTGAGCAGATCGACGATTTCAAGGGCTTGAACGCGCGTAACCCGTGGATGGCGTTGCTGGTGCTGTGCATCATGGTCTCGTTGGCCGGTGTGCCGCCATTCCTGGGTTTCTGGGCCAAAATGGCTGTGCTGGGCGCGGTGGTCGCGGTGCCCGACCAAACCCTGTGGTGGACTGGCTTGGCCGTGCTGTCGGTGCTGTGCGCGGTGATCGGCGCGTTCTACTACCTGCGCGTGATCAAGGTGATGTATTTCGACGAGCCGGTCGGCGCGCCGTTGCCGGCCAACGACGACCGTGTGCTGGGGGTTGCGCTGTGCGTCAATGCGCTGGGCTTGTTGGCGTTCGGTATGGCGTGGAGCCCGTTGATGGCATGGTGCCAGCGCGCCTTTGCGCATTTGGCTTGAGAGGGCAGCGGCCCCGGTTTTCAAAACTGTTCGCGACGCCGCCGCCGAAAGGCGGCGTTGTCGTTTTACGCATACGGCGATGTGAGCGCTGTTTCGCCTGCGAGCGCAGGTGTTTGGTATGTGCCCTGCGGTCGGCTGGAATCTAGGTCACATCAAAATGCGATCAGGGCTTGCAAGTGCGTCGCTAAGTCTTCATAATTCCGCTTCTGCTGCGGGGTGGAGCAGTCTGGCAGCTCGTCGGGCTCATAACCCGAAGGTCGCAGGTTCAAATCCTGCCCCCGCTACCATATTTGTTTTCTGCAACAATCAGCACAACGGTTGTTTGTAAGAGATAAGTTTGGGCTTCGCGATGACGTATGTTCCCGTCGTCGCAACCGGAATCCAGCGTGACCGGAGTCTTACCGGACAAGGGGCCCAGCGGGCCCTTTGTCGTTTCCGGGGAGTGGGAACTGCGTTAAACCGATTCTTTTTCATTCTGATGCAAGGCAGTCTGTGAGCGACAAAGCAAACGAAATCGCGAATTTGCTGGGTCCGACCGTGGATGCATTGGGTCTGGAGTTGCTGGGCGCGGAGTATCTGCCAGCGTCCGGTGGTGCCACGTTGCGCTTGTATATCGACGTGCCGTTGGGCGAACAGCCCGAGCGCATGGTCAACATCGACGACTGCGAACGGGTCAGCCGCGAAGTGTCGGCGCAACTGGACGTGGAGGATCCCATCAGCGGCAATTACACGCTGGAAGTGTCCTCGCCGGGTGTGGATCGCCCGTTGTTCACCGCCGAGCAGTTTGCGCGCCATCGCGACGAATCGGTGAAAGTGGTGCTGAAACTGCCGCAGCAGGGTCGCAGGCGTCTGCAGGGGCGTATCGTCCAGGTCGAGCTGGACGCCGGTCGGATCGTGTTCGAGGTCGACGGCGCCGAGCTGACGGTGGATTTCGACAATATCGATAAGGCGCGGATTCTGCCCGACTGGGCAGCACTGGGCCTAGCGCCGACCAAGCCGGGCAAGGGGCCAAAGCCTGCCGGCAAAAACGCAAAATCCAATAAGAAACCATCCAACGAACCGGCGGCCGATACGGCTGCGCGCGGAGCGAAAGAATGAGTAAGGAACTGTTGCTGGTAGTCGATGCGGTCGCTAACGAGAAGGGCGTGCCACGCGAGGTGATCTTCGATGCGATCGAGGCTGCGCTGGCCTCGGCGGCGAAAAAACGCTACCCCGATCAGGACGTGCTGACGCGTGTCACCATCGATCACAAGGAAGGCAGCTACGAGACCTTTCGTCGCTGGGAAGTGGTGGCTGACGATGTGGTGATGGAATCGCCGGATCGGCAGATCCGTCTGATGGATGCGGTCGACGAAGCCGAAGGCGTGGATGTCGGCGACTACATCGAAGAGCAGATCGAGAACCCGGATTTCGGTCGTATCGCTGCACAGGCCGCCAAGCAGGTGATTGTGCAGCGCGTGCGCGAGGCCGAGCGCCAACAGGTGGTGGATGCCTGGAAAGATCGTGTCGGCGAACTGGTCACAGGTGTGGTCAAGCGTGCCGAGCGCGGCAACATCTACGTGGACTTGGGCGGCAATGCCGAGGCGTTCATTCCCAAGGACAAGGGCATTCCGCGCGACGTATTGCGCGCTGGCGACCGCGTGCGCGGCTACCTGGCCGAAGTGCGTTCGGAGCCGCGTGGCCCGCAGCTGTTCATTAGTCGCGCCGCGCCGGAGTTCATGATCGAGCTGTTCAAGCTGGAAGTGCCGGAAGTGGGTCAGGGCCTGGTCGAGATCAAGGCGTGCGCACGCGATCCGGGCGACCGCGCCAAGATCGCGGTGCTCGCCCACGACACCCGCACCGATCCGATCGGCGCCTGCATCGGCATGCGCGGTTCGCGTGTGCAGGCGGTCTCCAACGAGCTCAACGGCGAGCGTGTGGACATCGTGCTGTGGAACGACAACCCGGCCAACTTCGTCATCAATGCGATGGCGCCGGCCGAGGTGCAGTCGATCATCGTCGACGAAGAGAAACACTCGATGGACCTGGCGGTGGCGGAAGATCGCTTGGCTCAGGCGATCGGCAAAGGCGGCCAGAACGTGCGTCTGGCAAGCCGCTTGACCGGGTGGCAGCTCAACGTGATGACTGCCGAGCAGGTCGCGGCCAAGTCCGAGGCCGAACAGGCCGTCGCCCGCCAGTTGTTCATGGACAAACTGGAAGTGGACGAGGAAATCGCCGCGATCCTGGTCGCCGAAGGCTTCAACTCGGTCGAGGAAATCGCCTACGTGCCGGTCGGCGAGCTGCTGGCGGTGGAAGGCTTCGACGAGGACATCGTCGAGGAACTGCGCGCGCGCGCGCGCGATGCGCTGCTCAACGAGGCGCTGGCCGCCGAAGAGAGCGACGACGGTGGCGTGCCGGCGGCCGATCTGCTGTCGTTGCCGGGCATGGACGAAGCCACCGCCTATGCGCTGGCTGGCCATGGTGTGCGCACCAGCGAGGATCTGTCGGATCTGGCGGCCGACGAAATCCTCGAGTTCGGTATCGAGGACATGGATCACGAGCGCGCCGCGGTGCTGATCCTGGCTGCTCGCGCCGAGGAGATCGCCCGTTTGGAGCGCGGCGAATGAGTCAGCGATGACCACCGCCCTGACCCGATCAGGGCTTAGAATCCGCGCTACCTTCGCACGCGTCGAGGGGGCGCCAACCAGATCATAGGATCCGAATGTCGCAGCAAACCACCATCCGTAAGTTGGCCGAACTGGTGAATACGCCGGTCGAAAAACTGCTGGTTCAACTGGCCGAGGCCGGGATGAAATTCAGCGGGCCTGACCAGGTCGTTACCAGTACCGAAAAGATGAAGCTGCTGGGCTTCCTGCGCCGTACCCACGGCAAGACCGATAAGCCGGTCGAGGAAGAGGCCCAGGCGGCGCCGAAGAAGATCACCCTGAACCGCCGCAAGCTGCAGGAAGTGACGGTCAGCGCCGGGCGCAGCAAGACCACGGTCAATGTCGAGGTCCGGCAGAAGCGTACCTACGTGAAGTCGGCCGAGGATCTGGCGGCCGGTCGGGTGGGCGTTGCCGCATCGGGTGGACGGGTGGACGACGAACGCGCCGAGATCCTGCGCAAGTTGGAGGAATCCAAACAGCGCAATCTGGCCGAGCAACAGCGTCTGGCCGAGCAGGATCGTGCGCGTGCCGACGAACTGGATCGTAAGCGCAAGGCCGAGCAGGACGTGCTCGAACGTGCCGAAGCCGAGCGCAAGGCCGCTCAAGCCGAGCAGGAAGCCGACATCGAGGAAGTGGCGGCGTCCACGCCAGCCATTGCGCCGAGCACCGTTGCCGCCCCGCGCGCGCCGCGTCCGGCCGCTACGCCGCGTCCGGCGCCTGCGCCGCATCATTCGCCGAAGCCATCCGCCCCGCGTGGCGATGACCGGACTGCCGGGCATAAGCATAAGACCCGCGGTTCGCATGTGATGGTGGCCGGGGTCGAGGACGACGACAGCACCAGTCGTTTCGCTGGTCAGCTGCACTTGTCTGCGGCTGATCGTGCGCGCCGTTCCAACGTCCGTAGCAAGCCGCGCGGTGGCAATGCCGGTGGACGCCGTCAGGGCGAACCGTCGCGCAGCGGTGGGGGCTCGCACGGCTTCGAGCGTCCGACCGCACCGGTGGTGCGCGAGGTGGCGATCGGCGACACCATTACCGTGGCCGATCTAGCGCAGAAGCTGGCGCTGAAGGGCGGCGATGTGGTCAAGGCGTTGTTCAAGATGGGCGTGATGGCCACCATCACCCAGACGATAGATCACGACACCGCGGCGCTGGTCACCGAAGAACTCGGCCACAAGCCGCTGCGTGCCGGCAGTGCCGATGCCGAGGACGCGCTGTTGGCGCACACCGAGGATGATCAGGGCGAAAAGCGGCCGCGGCCGCCGGTGGTCACCATCATGGGCCACGTCGACCACGGCAAGACCTCCCTGCTGGACTACATCCGCCGCACCAAGGTCGCGACCGGCGAAGCCGGTGGCATTACGCAGCACATCGGTGCGTATCACGTCGAGACCGGCCGTGGCGTCATCAGCTTCCTGGATACTCCGGGCCACGCCGCGTTCACCTCGATGCGCGCGCGCGGCGCCAAGCTCACCGATATTGTGGTACTGGTGGTCGCGGCCGACGACGGCGTGATGCCGCAGACGATCGAGGCCGTCAAGCACGCCAAAGCGGCTCGCGTGCCGTTGATCGTGGCGGTCAACAAGATCGACAAATCCGCGGCCGATCCGCTGCGGGTCAAGAACGAACTGTTGGCGCAGGACGTGGTGGCCGAGGAATTCGGTGGCGACACCCAGTTCGTTGAACTCTCGGCCAAGACCGGTCAGGGTATCGACACGCTGCTGGATGCGATTTCGTTGCAGGCCGAAGTGTTGGAACTGCGCGCGGTGGCAGAAGGCCGCGCCAGCGGCGTGGTGATCGAGTCTTCGCTGGACAAGGGCCGTGGCCCGGTGGCGACGGTGCTGGTGCAGCAGGGCGCGCTGAAGAAGGGTGATTACTTGGTGTGCGGCGTGCAATACGGTCGTGTGCGCGCGTTGTTCGACGAAACCGGCCGGCAGCCGAGCGAAGCCGGTCCGTCGATTCCGGTACAGGTGCTGGGTTTGTCCGGTGTGCCGGATGCGGGCGACGATTTCGTGGTCGTCGACGACGAGCGTCTGGCCAAGGACGTGGCGCAGCAGCGTGAGACCAAGCGTCGTGAATCGCGCTTGGTGTCCTCGGCGGGCAGTCGCATGGAAGACATCATGTCCCAGCTCGGCAAGGGCGAGGGCCAGTTGTCGTTGAACCTGGTGATCAAGGCCGATGTGCAGGGGTCGGTGGAGGCACTGAAACAGTCGCTGACCGCACTGTCCAACGAGCGGATCCGCATCAACGTGATTCACTCCGGCGTGGGCGGCATCACCGAATCCGATGCGAATTCGGCGTTGGCTTCCAAAGCCACGGTGATCGGTTTCAACGTGCGCGCCGATGCTTCGGCGCGGCGCATCATCGAGACCAACGGCATCGACCTGCGCTACTTCTCGATCATCTACGACGTGATCGACCAGGTGAAGCAGGTGGCATCGGGTCTGCTGGGCGTGGAGATCCGCGAAGAAATCATCGGTATCGCGCAGGTACGCGATGTGTTCCGCAGTTCCAAGTTCGGCGCGGTCGCCGGTTGCATGGTGGTGGAGGGCGTGGTCAAGCGCAACAAGCCGATCCGTGTGCTGCGCGATAACACCGTGGTGTTCGAGGGCGAACTGGAATCGTTGCGGCGCTTCAAGGAGAACGTCGAGGAGGTTCGCAACGGTACCGAGTGCGGTATCGGCGTGAAGGCCTACAACGACGTCAAGGCCGGCGACCAGATCGAGTGCTTCGAGCGCATCGAAGTGCAGCGCACGCTTTGAAAGCAGGGGCCCGGGGCCTGGGACCCGGGGTCCGGGAAACGCGAGAGCCAAGTGCAACGGCTTTTGCTTTTCCGGGTTCCCGATCCCGGGTCACGGGTCCCGAATAACGAGATTCCGGACCCATGCCCACCAAATCCTTCCGCCGCACCGACCGCGTTGCCGCGCAGATCCGCCGCGATCTCGGCACGATCGTGCATGCGGCCGTGCGCGATCATGGCCTGCCGTCGGTCAGCGTCTCCGATGTCGAAGTCACCCGGGACATGGCCCATGCCAAGGTGTTCGTCACCGCGTTGATGCCGGAACGCTCGGGCGAGGCGGTCAAGGGGCTGAAAGAACTTGCCCCGCAACTGCGTACCGAGTTGGCGAGGGCGATGAAGTTGCGCCACGTCCCCGAATTGCATTTTCATTACGACGATTCGGTCGATCGCGGCGAGCGAATCGACACCTTGCTGCGCGATATGCCCGAACTTCAATCCGGCGTCGAGGCCGAAGGCAGTGACCCCACCGACGCGCCGGATTCCCCCAAGCACTGAGGGCGTCACCGCTACATGCGGCATGCTGTGCAGCCGCGCGGATTGTCCTTATGCGCTGAGAGACACGCCTCGCGCATCGTTGCCCTGCCGCGCGCATCCGGTGCCGTAGTTTCTGCTTTCCGGGGTCCTCGGATCCCGAGTCCCGAGTCCCGTCATCATGCCCCTCATCGGCCCTCGATTGCCGCGCATTGCCTTCCGCCGTCTCGACGGCATCGTGCTGCTGGATAAGCCTGCCGGCATGAGTTCCAACGCGGCGCTACAGGCGGCGCGACGCCTGTTCCGCGCGGAGAAAGGTGGTCACACCGGCAGCCTGGATCCGCTTGCCACCGGCCTGCTGCCGCTGTGCTTCGGCGAGGCGACCAAGCTGGCCGGGTTGTTGCTCGGCTCGGCCAAGGCGTATGAGGCCGAGATCGTGCTCGGGGTGACGACAGACAGCGACGATGCCGATGGTGCGGTGTTGCGCACCCGTCCGCTGCCGCCGCTCGACGCGGCCACGCTGCGGGCGGCACTGGCGCCGCTGCGCGGACGCATCCGTCAGCGTGCGCCGATCTATTCGGCGCTCAAACAGGGTGGTGAGCCGCTGTACGCGAAGGCGCGCCGCGGCGAAACCATCGAGGCACCGGAACGCGAGGTCGAGGTACAGGCCATCGAGGTACTCGCCCATGTCGGCGAGCGCCTGCGATTGCATGTGGTATGCGGCTCCGGCACCTACATCCGCAGCTTGGCCCGCGACCTGGGCGAGACGCTGGGCTGCGGCGCACACATTGCCGCGCTGCGGCGTTTGTGGGTGGAGCCGTTCCGCACGCCGCAGATGGTCCCCCTGGAGCGGTTGCAGCAACTTGCCGCGCAGGATCCTGCCGCTTTGGACGCGCTGCTATTGCCGCTGGCGGCCGGTCTGGCGGATTTTCCGCCGCTGCGGCTGGATGGCGCTGCGGCGCAGCGGTTTCGAATGGGGCAGCGCCTGCGCGATGCATCGTGGACGCCGGGTCTGGCGGCGGTGTTCGACGCTGAGGGCGAGCCGCTGGGATTGGGTCAAGTCGATGCCGGTGGACTGTTGGCGCCGCAGCGGATGTTTAATCTGTGATCCAATCCGATACGTCACGGGGCGAGCTGTCATGACGCTGTCTTAACGTCTTGTTCGGAAAAGCCGGGGCCGGTACAATTCCGCAGCCTTTCCAGGCACACCGCGCTTCGGCGCAATCCTTCGCAATCGGCGAGCCAGGTGGTGCGTCTTCCGCACGTTCCTGCCGGCCCCGCATCTCAAGAGAAAACGCATCATGTCCATCGACACCCAGAAAGTCATCGAAGAAAACAAGCGCGGCGCCGCCGATACCGGTTCGCCGGAAGTCCAGGTCGCGCTGTTGACCGCGCGCATCGAGCTGCTGACCGGCCACTTCAAGACCCACAAGAAGGACCACCACAGCCGTCGTGGCTTGCTGCAGATGGTCAACCGCCGCCGCAGTCTGCTCGACTACCTGAAGAAGAAGGATGGCGAGCGCTATAAGGCGCTGATCGAGAAGCTCGGCCTGCGCCGCTGAGTCAACCAAACCCGACCGCGGCGCAGCGATGCGCCGCGGTTTTGTTTTGGGTAGTACCGTGGTCCGGGGAATGCTCCGCGCCACCGGCCGGACCCCCCCGGCCACCCGCCAACGGCATGGGCCGTTCGCGGTCCATTTGCAGATAGCATCTTCCAAGGAACCCCCGTGGCAAAAATCACCAAAACCTTCCAGTACGGCAAGCACACCGTCACCCTCGAAACCGGCGAGATCGCCCGCCAGGCTGGCGGTGCCGTCATCGTCAAGATGGACGACACCGTACTGCTGGTCACCGCCGTCGCCGCCAAGAGCGCGCGCGAAGGTCAGGACTTCTTCCCGCTGACGGTCGACTATCAGGAGAAGTTCTACGCCGGCGGCCGCATCCCCGGTGGCTTCTTCAAGCGCGAGGGCCGTGCGACCGAGAAGGAGACGCTGATTTCGCGTTTGATCGACCGCCCGATCCGGCCGTTGTTCCCGGAAGACTACAAAAACGAAGTGCAGATCATCGCCACGGTGATGTCGATGAACCCGGATATCGACGGCGACATTGCCGCGCTGATCGGCGCGTCGGCTGCGTTGTCGCTCGCGGGTACCCCGTTCAATGGGCCGATCGGCGCCGCCAAGGTCGGCTACAAGAATGGCGAATACATTCTCAACCCGACGGTGTCGGACCTGAAGGACTCGCAACTCGAACTTGTCGTGGCCGGTACCAGCAACGCGGTGTTGATGGTCGAGTCCGAGGCCGCGCTGCTGTCGGAAGACGTGATGCTGGGTGCGGTCACCTTCGGCCACCGCGAGATGCAGAAGGTCATCAACGCGATCAACGAACTGACCGCCGAAGCCGGCACCAAGCCGTCCGATTGGGTCGCCCCGGCCAAGAACGCGGCCATGATCGCCGCGCTGAAGGAGGCTGTCGGCGGTCAACTGGCCGCGGCGTTCCAGGTGCGCGACAAGCTGCAGCGTCGCGATGCGATTGCCGCGATCAAGAAGGACGTGCTGGCGCAGTTGGCGCCGCGCGCCACCGCCGAGAACTGGGTCGCTGCCGACCTGGCCAAGGAATTCGGTGAGCTGGAATACCAGACCATGCGCGGTTCGGTACTGAGCACCAAGGTGCGTATCGATGGTCGTGCGCTGGACACCGTGCGTCCGATCAGCGTGAAAGCCGGCGTGTTGCCGCGTACCCATGGATCGGCGCTGTTTACCCGTGGCGAGACGCAGGCGATCGTGGTCACCACGCTGGGCACCGCCCGCGACGGTCAGGTGATCGATGCGGTCTCCGGCGAATACAAGGAAAACTTCCTGTTCCATTACAACTTCCCCCCGTACTCGGTGGGCGAGTGCGGCCGCTTCGGTGCGCCCAAGCGTCGCGAAATCGGCCACGGCCGCCTCGCCAAGCGCGGCGTGCTGGCGGTGATGCCGAGCATGGAAGAGTTTCCGTACACCATTCGCGTGGTTTCGGAAATCACCGAATCCAACGGTTCCTCGTCGATGGCCTCGGTGTGCGGCAGCTCGCTGGCGCTGATGGACGCCGGTGTGCCGGTGAAGGCGCCGGTAGCCGGTATCGCCATGGGCCTGGTCAAGGAAGGCAACGACTTTGTGGTGCTGTCGGACATCCTGGGCGATGAAGATCACCTGGGCGACATGGACTTCAAGGTCGCTGGTACTGCCGAAGGCGTGTCCGCGTTGCAGATGGACATCAAGATCGAAGGCATCACCGAGGAGATCATGAAACAGGCCCTGGCGCAGGCCAAGGCGGGTCGCCTGCATATTCTCGGCGAGATGGCCAGCGCGCTGACCAGCCCGCGTGCGGAACTGAGCGACTACGCGCCGCGCCTGCTGACGATCAAGATCCATCCTGACAAGATCCGCGAAGTGATCGGCAAGGGCGGTTCGACCATCCAGGCGATCACCAAGGAAACCGGCACCCAGATCGATATTCAGGATGACGGCACCATCGTCATCGCCTCGGTCAACGCGATCGCCGCGCAGGCCGCCAAGGCCCGCATCGAGCAGATCACCTCGGACGTGGAGCCGGGCCGGATCTACGAAGGCAAGGTCGCCAAGATCATGGATTTCGGCGCATTCGTCACCATCCTGCCGGGCAAGGATGGCTTGGTCCACGTTTCGCAGATCTCCAGCGAGCGCGTGGAGAAGGTCGGCGACAAGCTGAAGGAAGGCGACGTGGTCAAGGTCAAGGTGCTGGAAGTCGACAAGCAGGGCCGTATTCGCCTGTCGATGAAGGCGGTTGAGGAAGGCGAGGGCGTGTCGGCCGAGTAAGTCGCCGACCTCCATTGCGGTTCCAAGAAAAAGCGGGCTTCGGCCCGCTTTTTTCATGGGCCGCGCGCTGTGAGGCAGGCGTTCGTCCTGAATGCAGCAGGAGGTGTCCAGAGTAAGATCACGTTGCGCTCGCGCATTGTCGGAACGGCGTGCGTATCGCCGCGTAGCGGCTGCAGGCGGTCTGATCGCAGCTCAGTTCAGTGCGTCATCGTCGATCGTTGGATAGCGCGCCAGATGCGCCGACAGTGGACCCGGATGTGCCAGGTGGTAACCCTGTCCGTAGCGTGCGCCCAGCGCCTGCAGGGTGATCAATTCGCTTTCGGTCTCGATGCCCTCGATGATCACGTCGGCGGCGGTTTCGGCGGCGAAGGACAGGATCGCCATTGCGAGCCGTTGACGTCGGGGCTCGGCATCGATGCCACGGGTCAGGGTCAGGTCCAGCTTGATGATGTCCGGTGCCAGATGCAGCAGATGGCGCAGGCTGGCGAAGCCGGTGCCGGCATCGTCCAGGGCAATACGCAGGCCCTGGCGTTGCAGTGTGCCGATTTGCTCGGACAGGCGCGGATAATCCGGCGCCTGCAGTTGTTCGGTGATCTCCAGGACAAGCCGCGACAGATCGTGGCCATGCAACACCTCCTGCAGTTGCGGATGCAGCAGTGTTTGCGTGGACACGTTGATCGCCAGGTACAGCGGCGCCGGTAACTGTGCCAGCAACTCCAGCGCCTGCCTTGCCGCGGTCAACTCCAGTTCCAGTGCCAGCCCGACCCGAGTCGCGTCGTCGAACCAGCGCAGTGGCGGCAGAGCGAGATTGGATGGAAACCGCGACAGCGCCTCCACTCCGACGATGCGTTGCGACGGTAGCGCCAAGATCGGTTGGGTGACGATCTGCAGACGTGCGTTGGCGACCGTCTCGCGAATGCGCGTGGCGATCGCCGCTTTTTCGCGAAACGCGTGTTTCTCGGCATTCTGACGGCGCTCGATATCGGTTTGCAGCGCCGCGCGGTCCATCGCCAGCGCCAGCGTCGCGCCGACCAGCGTCGCCAGCATCTCCAGCGTGCGTACATCCTGTGCGGTATAGGCGAAGCGGTAAGGCGACATCACCTTGAGTACGCCGATGCCGCGTTCGCCGTAGCACAGTGGAACCACTAGCATCGACCGCAGTCCGATCTTGCGGCAGGCGCTGCGATCCACGCGTGGATCGGTTTCCGAATCATCGCATTGCAGCACCTGACCACTGCGCATGCACAGGCCGGATAAACTGCCGATGCTGGGCAGGCGCAAGCCCAGATGGGGCTCGGCGATGCCGCTTGCCGACCAGTACAGCATGTCGCTGCTGTCGCACATTTCCACCACGGCGCCGGTGGAGCGGGTCAACTCCTGTGCGCGTCGTGCTACCACGTCGACGACCTGCAGCGGATCTGCGCCGGCGGCGGCGATCTCGCCTTGCGCCAGAATGATGCGCGACAGCAGCACCGCGTCGTCGTTCGCCGCGATGGGGGTGGGTTGCTGGACCTCGTCCGGAGTGTCGGGTGCCTGTGACATGTTCGCATCATGTGGAAATGCGTTGGAGTGCGGCGATACGTCGGTGCATGTGTGGTGTCGCAGCGTGTGGAACGGCGTCCATCACGCTGCGAGGGGAGGGGCTCAGCCGTTGCTGTCGCTGCCCTTGCGCGGTTTCCCATACAGGCTGCGCAGTTCGTCCTTGGCTTGTTCGAGAATCTTACGGCGATGCGCCGACAACTGATTGCCGGTGCGATTGATGTAGAAGGTGAGCATCGACATCGCCGATCGATAGGGGCCGGTGCGACGCCGTGCATTCTGATCGGCTGATTGTTTGAGTGATTGCGCGATCGAGAGTGGATCGTCGCGCTCGAACACGCTGGGTGTGACACCGAGCGAACGGTGAGAGTCGTTGGATAGGGTCTGGCTCATATGGGGGTTGGACACATTGGAACTGCTATGTGCCATTGATGGCGCTCCTTGGCGATTGCGGGGGGAAGGGGATGGATTAATAACTGCAAAGTGTGGATGTGCTTGGTGATGCGATGGGATGCATATGCCGCGACGCTGATGTGCGCCACGAGCCGAGAAACATGCCGGCACGGATCTGGAAACGGTGCGGTCGCGGCACAATCGGAAACTGCCACGTTCGCGCGCGATGCGATTTTTCGCATGCGTGCTCGGTGATGTTGTTGTCCGATCGAATGCCGTGTTGCATTTCGTTTCCCGAACTGAAGCTCGCACTGCAAGTGCAGGCACTAGGCGGGCAGGCATGACCTCATCAACACCATAACCGCGCTCTGCGGCATGCGTGGTAGACAGTGTCATATTCGATGAACGATTAACGGAAAGCCATTTAAAAAGGCGCTCTTCCTGCAGCTGCGCTTGATGGCGAAGGTAACGTCACCACTGCGTGCTGTAATAGTGCTGTTAGGTTATTTCGCGGTCATTGAGGACCAGTGTCGTTGCATGTGGGCGCAGTTGCGCTGCGGCACGAAAGAATTCGTATTTCGTGCGCGCTAATGTGCTTTCGCCGCGCCATCGTGGGGTTCTGCGTCGCGCTATCGATCCCGTAAAGCGCAGGTTGTGGCATGGGCGCTGATATCTTGCATGCGGAGTGGACTAAGCGCCACGTTAATCGATGCCGTCAAGAAGCTTGTCCGCGCGCCATGCCTTGTTCGAGGCAGTGGCGCGCGTTTTCATGTGTGATGATGGGTTGCGCAATCGCGCACTTTGTGCGTGTATATTGCTATTGAAAGCGATTCCAGGCGAAAAATTGCGCAATTTTGGAGCGCTGATGCAAGTGATTTCCGAAGAATTGACCGAGATTGGTTTGCATGGTGCGGGGGCGTATCGCATTCCACTCTTGTCATCTCCGCGCGCGAATGCATCTGGGTTTTACGATATTCATCGCATGTGTAAGTGATTGCGCTTGAGTTGCTGTGTGTGCTAACGGCGTCGATGTTCGGGTGCGCATTAATACGTTATATCCGTGGGTATGGGATATATTCAGGTGAAGTATGAAGGTGGGTATGTCGTCGGCGTTGTGCGGATATGGTTGGGCCGATTTACGCGATGACCATTGGCGTCATTTCGGCGGATTAAAATCCGATTCGCAATGCTGTCTAGGAAGCTCGGGGAAAATTTCCAGATGCGTTTTGAATCCGAGTCTCTTGTGCGGACGATTGCACAGTCTTTGCTCGATTAATCGCATATGTGTATCGATAATGGTGCTGAAAGCGGTGTGCGTTGCAGTTATTGGCGGGTCAATCTGATGACGTTCTCGTTGTTGACTCGCTACCAAGCACAATATGGATCAGCGAAGTAAACATCGTCTGCAATGCAGCGGCAATGCGCCGATGAGCGGCTGCTATCCAGCACCCAATCGCCGATGCCACCGGTGATCTGCTCCGGACTGAAGTCCTGGGTCAACAATATCTCCATCTTTGCGATGCGGTCGGCGCCGATGCGTTGACCGCGGGCGCCGGTGCGCACGGATGCGCTGGGCCTGATCTGGGGTAAAGCGCCGAGTCAACGCTCAGCCACGATCGTCGCGGGTCCACACGCCGCCGTGCTGGAATTTCACTGGAAACTTTGTGACCGGGCCGTAAGCCGGGGCGCATAGCGCGCGGCCATCGCGCACATCGAAACGCGCGCCATGCAGCACGCATTCGATGCTGCCCGTGGCGCCGTCGAAGGTGCCTGGTGAGAGTTCGTAGTCTTCGTGGCTGCAGCGATCTTCCAGCGCATAGAAGTGTCCATCGAAATTGAACACGACGATCGGTGTGGCGGTCACTTCGTCCCACACCGTTTTCATTTCGCTGGGCAGTAGTTCGCCGTCGGCACAGACGAAGGTCCAAGTCTCGCTCATGCTGCACCCTCCAGCGGCTTTTCCAGTACTTCAAAACGCAGGTCATCGCGCTTGGGTAGGCCGAAGCGTGCATCGCCGTAGGGGAACGGCTGTTTGATCCCGGTGCGACGGTAGCCGCGGCGTTGGTAGAACGCGATCAATTCGTCGCGCACGTCGATCACGCTCATGCGTATGATGGGCGCTCGCCACGTCTTCCAGGCGATGCGCTCGGCTTCGGCCAGGACGGCTTTACCCAGCCCGTGGCCTTGCGCCTGCGGTTGCACTGCGAACATGCCGAAGTAGCCGACATTGTCGGCGGCGGCGATGTGTGCGCAGGCGATCGGCGCACCTTCGTGTTCGGCGAGTAACACCGTGCTGCGTGGACGCAGGATGTCGGCGCGCAGCAGGTCGCGGTCGATGCGCGGGCCGTCGAGTAAATCGGCTTCGGTGGTCCAGCCGCGACGGCTGCTGTCGCCACGATAGGCCGATGTGACCAGAGCGGTGATGGCGTCTAGATCGTCGAGGCTGGCATTGCGGAAGGCGAGGTCGTGCATGGGGCGATTATGTCGTAAGGCTGCAATGCGGGAAGCGGTGCGGCAACGCCGCAGGGCCCGGTTGTGCTATTCGCTTGTCCAACGGCGAGGTGCTTTTTGCTTTGGTCTTTCAACTTCATCCGTCTTGGCTTCACCCAAGCAGTGTTCGCACTTTCCGCAACGCGATCACGAAGCGTTCGATCTCCGCATGCGTGTTGTAGAACGCCATGGAAGCACGGCAGGTGGCGGCGACACCGTAGAACTGTAGCAGCGGGTGTGCGCAGTGTTGGCCAGAACGGACTGCCACGCCTTCCAGGTCGAGCAGGGTGGCCAGGTCGTGGGCATGTGCGCCTTCGATCAGGAACGAGACCACCGCCGCTTTGCCCGGCGCGGTACCGATCAGGCGAAGGTCGTCGATCTGCTGCAATTCTTCGGTCAAGTGCGCGAGCAACTCGGCTTCGCGCGCTTCTACATGCTGCAATCCTAGTGTCTGCAAGTAATCCACCGCCGCACCGAGGCCGACGAAGCCGGCAATGTTCGGTGTGCCGGCCTCGAGTTTGTGCGGTGGGTCGTTGAACACGGTGCCGTCAAAACTGACTTCCTTGATCATCTCGCCGCCGCCGAGGAACGGTGGCATCGCGTGTAGATGTTCGCGGCGTGCCCACAGTGCGCCGGTACCGGTGGGGCCGCACATCTTGTGTCCGGTAATTGCATAGAAGTCGCAACCGATCGCGGCCACGTCTAGCGGTCGATGCGGTGCCGCCTGCGAACCATCGATGACGCTGACGATGCCACGCTTGCGCGCTTCGCGGCAAATTTCGCCAACCGGGTTGACGGTGCCCAGCACGTTGGAGACGTGGGTCAGGGCCAACAGTTTCACCTCGCCGGTCATGGCCGCGCGCAGTGCGTCCAGGTCGAGTGCGCCTTCGGCGGTGATCTCGGCGACTTTGAGCGTGGCGCCTGTGCGTTGTGCGACCAGTTGCCAGGGAACAATGTTGGCATGGTGTTCCATGCGCGACACCAGGATGCTGTCGCCGGCCTGCAGGCGCGGCAGCGCCCACGAATACGCCACCAGATTCAACGCAAAGGTGGCGCCGCTGCATAACACCAGTTCGTCGGCGCGCACGTTGAGGAAGCGGGCCAACTTGGACCGCGCGCCCTCGTAGGCTTCGGTGGCCTCGCTGCCGAGCGCGTGCACTGCACGGCTGACGTTGGCGTTGTGACGACGATAGAACGTGTCCGTTGCGGCGATGACCGGCAGCGGTTTCTGCCCGGTATTGGCGTTATCGAAATACACCAGCGGCTTGCCATGGACGTTGCGCTGCAGCAATGGGAAGTCGCTGCGGACCTTGTCCCAGTCCGGTGCCTGCGCTGGCGTGATGTGCGTAGCGGTACCGTTCATGTCACGTCTGCGTCACTGAGCGCGCGTTCCAAGTGTGTCGCCAGTAATTCGCCCAATGTCGTCGGTAGCAGCCGCAGTGGTTCGCGGCAGAACGCGGCGGTCAGCAGTTGCTGCGCGCGTTCTTGCGGCAATCCACGCGAGCGCAGGTAAAACAGTGCGTTGGCGTCGAGTTGACCGACGGTGGCACCGTGTGCAGCCTTGACCTCGTCGGCATCGATCACCAGCACCGGTTGGGTATCGATCTCGGCATCGGTGGACAACAGCAGGTTCTTGTTCGATAGCTGGGCATCGCTGCCGTCGGCGCCCTGGCGGATGTGGATGCCACCGTGGAATGCGACCCGGCTGCGCGCGGTGGCAATGCCCCGCCAGAGCAGTTCGCAGGCAGTGTCGCGGGCGATGTGCTCGATGCCCAGTCGGGTGTCGAGTTGACGCCGGCCGTTGCCGAGCAGTACACCGTTGGCGCTCAGTCGTGCGTTGTCGCCTTCCAGGCGGACGTTGAGTTCGTGCCGTACCAGCGCGCCGCCCAGTTCCAGGTCCACGCGTTGGTACTGCGCCTCGCGTGCCAGCACCGCGTCGGTGCGCAGCAGCGCGGTGATGCCGGGCGCGTCCTCCTGCACCCGTGCATGTATCAGTTGCGCGCCGGCAGCCAGGTGGATGTGGGCGAGGCTGTTGCTCAGGTGCGGTGCGTCTTCGAGATGCAGGTGATGTTCCACGAGCGATAGCGAGGCGTTCTGACCTAGTTCGATCAGATGGCGGTGGTGCCAGGCGAGATCGGCCGCCGCCGCAGTGGAGAGGAACACCAGGTGCAATGGCGTTTCCACACGCACGCCCGCATCCACGCGCAACACGCAACCTTCGTCGGCGAGCGCGGCGTTGAGCCGGGCGAATACCTCGTCGACGCGCTCGAAGCGCCGGCCAAGGAAGCGCATCGCATCCTCGCCACCGCGCAGCAGCGCCGACAGGCGTTGCAGTGCCACACCGCAGGGCAGGCCGCTCAGCTCCGACAGCGCATCGCTTGCGCGGCCGTTGACGAAGACCAGCCGTGGCGCCGGAATGCTGGCGATCACGGCGGCGTTCACGTCCGCTGTGGCGTCTGCTGCCGGGACGAAGCGACGCCGCTCCAGCGCCCGCAGCGAGGTGTATTTCCATGCCTCGCTGCGCGGACCGGGCAGGCCATCGCGCAGTGCTTGCTCCAGCGGTACGCGACGCACGCTGTCGCCGTGGAATGCCGCGGCCAGGGAGTCGAGCAGGGTGCTCATCGCAGTGCCGCCTCGGGCGCCACGCGCTCCTTCAGCCAGGCATAACCGTGCGCTTCCAGTTCCAGCGCCAGCTCGGGGCCGCCGGTCTGCACGATGCGCCCGTCGGCCAGCACGTGCACCACGTCCGGCTTGATGTAATCGAGCAGGCGCTGGTAGTGGGTGATGACCACAAATGCACGCTCGGGCGAGCGTAGTGCGTTGACGCCGGCGGCGACGGTCTTGAGTGCGTCGATGTCCAGGCCACTGTCGGTCTCGTCGAGAATCGCCAGTTTCGGTTCCAGTACCGCCAGTTGGAAGATTTCGTTGCGCTTCTTCTCGCCGCCGGAGAAGCCTTCGTTGACACCGCGATGCAGCAGTTCGTCCTTCAGATGCAGCACGGCCAGCTTCTGCCGGACCAGTTTGAGGAATTGCATCGAATCCAGTTCGGCCTCGCCGCGCGCCTTGCGTTGGGCATTGAGCGCGGCGCGCAGAAAATAGGTGTTGTTGACGCCGGGGATTTCCACCGGGTACTGGAAGGCCAGGAACAGGCCGGCGGCGGCGCGTGTTTCCGGCTCCAGCGCGAGCAGGTCGGCGCCGTCGAAGCGCACACTGCCCTGGCTTACCTCGTAGCCGTCGCGGCCGGCCAGGACGTTGCCCAGGGTGGACTTGCCGGCGCCGTTGGGGCCCATGATGGCGTGTACCTGGCCGGGCTGCACGTCCAGCGACAGGCCTTTGAGGATGTCGTTGCCGCCGATGCGGGCGTGGAGGTTGTCGATCTTGAGCATGGCGATGTTCGTCTTGTCGAATTGGGAGAAGGGGCGCGGTGCGACTCAGAGGTCGCCTTCGCGGCGCTCCAGGAAAGTGGCGCGCAGATAGGCGGTGCGCGCAGCGGTCAGTTCGGCTTTGGCGCTGGCGTATAGCGTCGGGTACATCGAGCCGTACAGCATCTGTGGACTCCGATGGTTGCCGGCCGGATAGCGCGCTTCCAGGTCGGCATCGCGCAGTTGCACCCACAGCCGTTGCGCAGTCTTGAGCTTGTCCAGCGCCAGCGGTTGTTTGACCAGCTTGGCCATGATCTGCCGGTAAACCGTATTCAGTTTGGCATCGGCCTTGCGCAGATCCTGTGCGGCGCAGGCGTCGAGCTGTGCCTGTGCGCCTGCGGGATCGCAGCCGACGTTGTCGGCCCGGGCGGGCGCGGCGACGCTGACCAGTAGCGCCAGAGCGAGCAGCGTTCTCATCCGACCGACCCTTCCAGCGAGACTTCCAGCAGCTTTTTCGCTTCCACCGCGAACTCCATCGGCAGTTCGCGGAACACCTGCTTGCAGAAGCCGTCGACGATCATCGATACCGCATTCTCCTGATCGATGCCGCGGGCGCGGCAATAAAACAGTTGGTCGTCGCTGATCTTAGAGGTGGTTGCCTCGTGCTCTACCGTCGCGGTCGGGTGCTTGACCTCGATGTACGGGAAGGTATGTGCGCCGCAGCGTTTGCCGATCAGCAACGAATCGCACTGGGTGTAGTTGCGTGCGCCCTCGGCGCTACGCTCCACCTTGACCAGGCCGCGGTAGGTGTTCTGCCCGTGGCCGGCGCTGATGCCCTTGCTGACGATCTTGCTCTTGGTGCGCTTGCCGACGTGGATCATCTTGGTGCCGGTGTCGGCCTGCTGGCGGTGGTGAGTCAGCGCCACCGAGTGGAACTCGCCGACCGAGTCGTCGCCGAGCAGGACGCACGATGGGTATTTCCAGGTGATCGCCGAGCCGGTTTCGACCTGAGTCCAGGCGATCTTGCTACGCGCGCCACGGCATTCGCCGCGTTTGGTGACAAAATTATAGATGCCGCCGCGGCCTTCCTCGTCGCCCGGGTACCAGTTCTGTACGGTGGAATATTTGATTTCCGCATCCTCAAGCGCGACCAGCTCGACCACTGCCGCATGCAATTGGTTTTCGTCGCGCATCGGTGCGGTGCAGCCTTCCAGATAGGACACATACGCCTTGTCCTCGCACACGATGAGGGTGCGCTCGAACTGGCCGGTATGGCCGGCATTGATGCGGAAGTAGGTGCTCAGTTCCATCGGGCAGCGCACCCCTTTGGGGATGAAGACGAAGCTGCCATCGGAAAACACCGCCGAATTGAGCGCGGCGAAGAAGTTGTCGCCGACCGGCACCACGCTGCCCAGATACTGCTTCACCAGCTCCGGGTGTTCCTTGATCGCCTCGGACATCGAGCAGAAGATCACGCCCTTTTCGGCCAGTTCCTTGCGGAAGGTGGTGCCGACCGAGACCGAGTCGAAGACCGCGTCCACCGCCACTCCGGCCAGCCGGGCGCGTTCGTGCAGCGGCACGCCGAGTTTGTCGTAGGTGTCCAGCAATTCCTTCGGCACCTCGTCCAGCGAGGCGTACTTGGGGCCTTTCGGCGCGGAGTAGTAGCTCAGCGCCTGGAAGTCGATCGGGGCGATGTCGAGCTTGGCCCAATGCGGCATCGGCATTTTCAACCAGTGCCGGTACGCTGCCAGGCGCCATTCGGTCATCCACGCCGGCTCGTCTTTTTTCGCGGACAGGGCGCGCACAACGTCTTCGTTGAGGCCGGGCAGGAACGCGTCGGATTCGATGTCGGTGACAAAGCCGGCGTCGTAGCGACGTCCCAGCCGTTCCAGGATTTCAGCGTTTTCGGTGGCCATGGGGCTGCCTACAGGGTCAGGTGGTCGCGAAGCGCACGGCAATCGGGCGCCGTTTGGGATCGCCGGGAGGAGGAAGGGGATGGAGCATTTGCGCCAGGTTCACTGCGCGTAGCGCATCGGCAACCACGTCGTTGATCAGCCGCCAGTTGGAACGCACCCCGCAGGTATGGGCGATGCTGCACTGGTTGCCGTGGTGGCTGCATTCGGTGATCGCCAGTGGCCCTTCCATGGCCTCGACGATCTCGATCAGGGTGATGGCATTGGCCGGGCGCGCCAACCTGTAGCCGCCATGCACGCCGCGCAGGCCCTCGACCAGCCCGGCCTGCGCCAACGGCTTGAGCAGCTTGCTGACGGTGGGCGGTTCCAGACCGGCCTGTTCGGCCAGTTCGGTCGCGCTCAGCACTTCGGTCGGACGTGCGGCGAGCACGGTCAACACGACAGTGGCGTAATCGGTCAGCTTGGTGACGCGGAGCATGGCGGAAGCGGCGATGTCAAAGCGGACCAAAATTGTACGCTTTTACGGCGTGGTGTCCAAGCGTGCCGTGTGCGATGGTTTCTATCGCAGCGATGCGTTGGCGCAATGTCCTCGCCGGTGTCGTTCGTGCCGCCGGTTGGGGGTGGGCTTGGGATCGCGCCCGATGTGCTTCAGAATCAGCACTTTCCCGTTTGGATTGCTGTATGCCTCGCAAGATCGCCGCGCGCAAATCCCGCATCCATGGTAATGGCGTCTTCGCCCTGGTACCGCTCAAACAAGGCGAGCGGATCATCGAATACAAGGGACGCCTGCGGACTCATGCCGAGGTTGACCGCGACGATGCCGGCGACGTGGAGACCGGCCATACCTTCCTTTTCACTCTCAGCGACGAATACGTGATCGACGCCAATTACGAAGGCAACGATGCGCGCTGGATCAATCACAGTTGCGCGCCGAACTGCGAGGCGGTGATTGTCGAGGCCGAAGGCAAGGACCGGCGCAAGGATAAAGTGGTGATCGAAGCGCTGCGCGACATCGCGCCCGGCGAGGAGTTGACCTACAACTACGGCATCGTCCTGGCCGAGCGGCATACGCCAAGGCTGAAGAAGGTCTGGGCCTGCCGCTGCGGCGCCATCAACTGCACCGGCACGATGCTGCAACCCAAGCGCTGAGTTGCTGCCTGGAGTCCGATGTACTCTTGTGGTCTATTACGCAAAACGGCGGCTCGCAGGCCGCCGTTATTGCGTGTAGACGTGTGGCGGAAGGGCACGCGCCGTCCCTGCCGTCCGTCGTCTCACTGGCCCGATAACAAGCCAGCCGGCACCAAGTTGGCGATGTCCTGATTGAAATGGACCACCAGCGCGCCGTTCTCCACTCCCGCTGATTCGATCTGCAGCTTGCCCATCGCGGTGGCCAAACGCGGGTCCAGTTTGTAGATGGGTTCCCGGCGGGCGTAATCGTCCAGCCACACGTTGAGCAGCTCGCGGGTGTTGGCGTCGAGCTTGTCGCCATTGGCGGCTGGACGGAAATCGTCGATGGTCGGCGATTGCAGATGGAAAGCCTGGCTCTGCTGTTCGTAGCGCAGCCCGCTGGTCAGCAGCACCGTGCCCAATGGCGCGGGCGCACCGCCACCGCTGGCCATGCTCAGATCGAACTTCATCTTCAGTCGATTGCCTGGTGGCAGGGTCAGTTTCGGATCGCGGATGGTCATCTCGATGAGCCCGCCCAGCGCCTTGTGCGTCTGCGGGAAGCTGCCGTCGAGGTAGTGCTGGACATCGGCGGCACCGACGCTGATCTGCCGGCCTTGGATCGTCGGCGTGGCTTGCGCGTAGGGCGTGGCGATCAAGGTCAACAGCACCGTGGTGCGCAGGGTCCACTGGCGAAATGTCATCGATGAGCGCCTTGCTTGAAGTTGGGTCTTCACCATAACCGCTGCCGGTGAATGTGCCATTAGCGCAATCGGCTGCGTCGCGCGCAACTTGGGAATGAACGCTCATCGGGTCGTGCGGTGGTGCTGTTGCGAGCTGTAGAGCCGCAACGTTTCCAGCGCTGGACGCCGTGGTGTCAGCAACGCATGTGGCTGACTGTCGTTGCGTTCGTCCAGACGGCACAAAAAAACGAGACGGCCTGGGCCGTCTCGTCGGTACACGTTTGCCTGGATCAGGCGACGCGGCTCAGAGCGCGGCGTCCTTGAGCTTCTTCAGCGGGCGCACCTTGAGCTTGGTGGTGGCCGGCTTGGCCGCGAACCACTGCTCTTCCTTGGTGAACGGGTTGATGCCCTTGCGCTTCGGCTTGGCCGGCACGCTGACCGAGCTGATCTTCAGCAGGCCCGGCAAGGTGAACGAGCCAGCGCCCTTCTTGCTGATCGAACCCGCCACGGCGTGCTCCAGCGAGGCCATCACGGCGCGCACGTCCTTGGCGATCACGCCGCTGGTTTCGGCGATATGCGCGACCAGAGCCGACTTGCTCAGCACGTCCTTGATGGGCTTGGGGGCTGCCGGTTTGACGGCGGTCTTGGTTGCTGTTTTCTTCGCTGCCTTCTTCGGGGCAGCCTTTTTTGCGGTCTTTGCCATGATGTCCTGATTCCGTAAATGAGTGGTGTGGGTCGCGCCGACCCCGTCGGCATGGCGAAATGTAGGGCATGTGTTACGCCGCGCCAATAGGTAATCGGCAAAAAAAGCGGAAAAAACCCTCTTTGTAGTGATTTTTTTCCTGGAAGGGCGTTCTCGATGGCAAAAACATGGGTGCATGCCGGGTTTTGTCGCCCCGTCTGCGATGCGATGACCATGCTGTCGCGCAGCGCAGCGAAGGCGCATTGCCTGTCCTGAGGGGCGCGACTCGTTAACGGGGGCGTGTTGTGTCGTCGGGTGCTGGGAAGCCCATCTCAGGACCTGCGAAAGATGCTCGAATACCCCGCAGCACGAATTTGCCGGGATGCACTGCCGACGGATCAATCGCTGCTTCGGTGGCGAGACGGGGTACATCCCGAAGCGTGGATCGCCACCGCGCAGGCGGGCGGTTTCCTCATTGCGCATGGTCGACGAGCAACGCATTCCGTTTGGGAGTGCATGGCTCGCGCTAAATTTCAGTACGCTGCTGCCGATAAAGGACGTTACGCATTTCTACGTCCTGCTCGATGGAGGCATGCAGCGCCTCAGGGGTTTCCAGGGCACTAGATGTTTTGGAGGTGGAGTTGTCGTGTGGTCCGGCATGGTGGCTGTGGCGGGTGGCGGCTGTATGAGCGCCGTTTGGTCGGCTCGGTGGATGCAGATGCCGGCGATGGCGTCCAGCTGTCGCGACGCTAAACGCGCATGGCCGATCCGTGCCAATTCAGTTTGGTTTCACCGCGGAGGATCGAGCATGTATTCGCGCGATCCACGCGCTTGGAATCATCGCCATGAACAAGCTCTCGACCCATTTGTTGACCGCTGCGCTGACGATCGGCGTGATCGGCTCCGCCGCTGCGCAGGATTACGGTTATACCCGTTACCAGAACGGTCTCGGCACCTACGAATATGCGCGTGTGATACGCGTCGATCCGATCATGGTGCAGGTCAATGGCCCACGCGAGACCACCGAGCGCTGTTACGACCGGCAGGCTCCTGACACCTACGTCAGCGGCTATGGCGGCACCCAGGGTGGCCGGACGGCTTCGACCGTGGCCGGTGGTATCGCCGGTGCGTTGCTCGGTAGCCGCGTCGGTGGCGGCAATGGTCGCTTCGTCGGCACCGCTGTCGGCACCATGCTCGGCAGCTTGGCCGGACGTTCGATCTACGACTCCAATGCCCGTTCCTATGGCGGCGGTTATGTCAGCGGCGGGGTGGTCAGGGAGTGCGAGCCGGTGTCCTACCGGACCGAAAGCTACGACCGGGTCGACGGCTACGACGTGACCTACGAGTACGGCGGTCGTTACTACCACACCCGTACGGCCTCGCCTCCGGGTGATCGCATCCGCGTGCGTGTGGACGTGTTGCCCTACTAATTGCTACGTCACGTAAATGGAGACAGGGCGCCTGCTCGGCAGGCGCCCTTTTCTTTTGCCGCTGGCCCCTGCGTTATAGGGCAGCGTCCATTTTCCTCACCCTCCTGGCGATCAGGGCCAGTCGATCTGGCCCTGGATCACCGTCTGCACTTGGCCGCCTGACCAGACCTCGCCAGCAGCATCCACGCTCAGCGTCAGCAGCGCATCGTGGCCGACTTCGCGGCCCTGACTCGCCACATAGCGGCCGTTGCGCCCAGGCAGGGCGCCGCGGTGATCCAGCCACGCTGCCAGCACCGCATTGGCCGCGCCCGAGGCGGCATCCTCGAAGCGCCGACCGTTGCCGACGAAGGCACGTACCGCCAGCGCATAGGGTTGACCGCTGGCGCGTGCATAGGCGAACACGCCCATGCTGGCGGTGTTTTCGGCCAGGGCGGCGATCGCGTCCCAGTCGGGTGTTAGTTGGCGCAGTGCAGTTTCATCGGCGACCTCGACCAGCCACCAGCAGCGACCGCCGTCCATACGCACCGGTGGCAGCGCACCCAACGACCAGTTGCGCAGTGCGTCCGTCAGGCGCGCGTCCGCCGGGTCGGCGATTTCGGCTACCTGCGCGCGCGGGGTGCGGATGGCGATGCTGGGTACCCCGGCATCTGCTTCCAAGCGCAATGGAAATAACCCTGCGATGCCGTCCTGTACCAGCAGGCCATCGCGCGGGGTGGCGATGCCGTTTTCCAGCACCACGTGCGCGGTGCCGACGCTGGGGTGGCCAGCGAACGACACTTCCTTCTGCGGGCTGAACATGCGGATGCCATAGCTGGCTTCCGGTCGCGTCGGTGCGAAGACGAAGGTGGTTTCCGGCAAGCGCGTCCAGCGTGCGATGGCTTGCATCGTGGCCTCGTCCAGTCCATCCGCATCGAGTACCACGGCCAGCGGATTGCCGCTGCCGGCGCGCGGGGAGAACACGTCAACTTGTATGAAACGGCGTTTGCTCATCGCAATCTATTCCGCATCTCGGTGTGAGAGGGGGAGCTTACCAAGCGATGCAGTCATCGGTCGGCACATGCACCAGGAGCCCGATCCGAACCTCGCCGGCCTCGTCGATCTGGAGCGCGATGTGGTCGCTGTCGAGGTCGAGTGCGCGGCTGGCGTGGCCGGGTAAGCGTCCCTGTTGGATCGGGTGCGCCGCGCTCATCGTTCTGGTGCTGGCCGGTTGGCAGTAGAATCGATGGCTGCGCCCGGTCATCCCGGCGTCTCCCCCAACATTTCTAGATACCCCATTCCATGTCAGTTCCTTCTATTGCCGGTCGTTGGATCGTTCTCAAGTTCGGTGGCACATCGGTGTCGCGTCGTCATCGCTGGGACACGATTGGGACGCTGGCGAAAAAGCGCGCGGAAGAGACTGGTGCGCGGGTATTGGTGGTGGTCTCGGCGTTGTCCGGCGTTACCAACGAACTGACCGCGATCGCCGACGGCAGCGCCGACAGCGCGCAGCGCGTGGATGCGCTGGAACAGCGCCATCGCGCCTTCTTGGCCGAGTTGGAACTGGATGCCGATGCCGTGCTTGGCGAACGTCTGGCGGTGCTGCGTGGCCTGCTCGACGATCCACGCGCGGCCAGCCGCACGCTGGATTGGCAGGCCGAGGTACTGGGTCAGGGCGAATTGCTTTCCTCGACCCTGGGCGCGGCTTACCTGCGCAGCAACGGCCTGGACATCGGCTGGATGGACGCGCGCCAGTGGCTGGATGCGCTGCCGCCGCAGCCAAACCAGAGTGCCTGGTCGCGGCGCCTATCGGTGTCCTGCCAGTGGCAGGCCGATGCGGCCTGGCGCGAGCGTTTCCTTGCCCAGCCTACGCGCATGCTGATTACCCAGGGTTTCATCGCACGCCATCAGGACGGCGGGACCGCGATCCTCGGTCGTGGTGGTTCGGACACCTCTGCCGCCTATTTCGGCGCGCTGCTCGGGGCCAGCCGGGTGGAGATCTGGACCGACGTGCCGGGCATGTTCAGCGCCAACCCGCGCGAGGTGCCGGATGCGCGTCTGCTGACCCGGCTGGATTATTACGAGGCGCAGGAAATCGCCACCACCGGCGCCAAGGTGCTGCACCCGCGTTCGATCAAGCCTTGTCGCGACGGCGGCGTGCCGATGGCGATCCTGGACACCGAGCGGCCCGACTTGCCCGGCACCAGTATCGATGGCAATGCGCTTACTGTGCCGGGGGTCAAGGCGATCAGTCGCCGCAACGGCATCGTGCTGGTGTCGATGGAAGGCATCGGCATGTGGCAGCAGGTCGGCTTCCTGGCCGACGTGTTTGCGCGTTTCGCCAAGCACGGTTTGTCGGTGGATTTGATTGGCTCGGCCGAAACCAATGTCACCGTGTCGCTGGACCCCAGCGAGAATCTGGTCAACACCGATGTGCTGGCGGCGTTGTCAGCCGATCTGGCGGAGATGTGCCGGGTCAAGATCATCGTGCCGTGCGCGGCGATCACCCTGGTCGGGCGCGGCATGCGTTCGCTGCTGCACAAGCTCTCGGACGTGTGGGCCACGTTCGGCAAGGAGCGCGTGCACATGATCTCGCAGTCGTCCAACGACTTGAACCTGACCTTCGTCATCGATGAGGCCGCCGCCGACGGGCTGCTGCCGATCCTGCACGCCGCGCTGATCGACAGCGGTGCGATGCCGGTGGAAGAGACCGAGGTGTTCGGTCCGCGCTGGCGCGAGATCGCCGGCAGCGTGCGCTCGCGGCCGACGCCCTGGTGGCATGGCGAGCGCGCGCATCTGCTGCGCTTGGCCGAAGCCGGTACGCCGCGTTACGTCTATCACTTGCCGACCCTGCGCGAACGCGCACGCGCGCTCAAGGCGATCGCCGCGGTGGATCAGCGCTATTACGCGATCAAGGCCAATACGCATCCGGCCATCCTGCAAACGCTGGTGGAGGAGGGCTTTGGCCTGGAATGCGTCTCGCACGGCGAGCTGCGCCGGGTGTTCGAGACGCTGCCGGAGCTATCGCCGCGGCGCGTGTTGTTCACTCCCAGTTTCGCGCCGAGGGCCGAATACGAGGCCGCCTTCGCCCTGGGCGTCACCGTGACCTTGGACAACGTCGAGGCGCTGCAGCGCTGGCCGGCGCTGTTTCGTGGCCGAAGCCTGTGGTTGCGGATCGATCTGGGTCACGGCGACGGTCATCACCAGAAGGTCAACACCGGCGGCAAGCGTTCCAAGTTCGGCTTGTCGGCCACCCGCGTGGACGAGTTCGTCGAGGCCGCGCGCGCGTTGGACATCCGCATTGTCGGCGTGCACGCGCATCTGGGCAGCGGCGTGGAGACGTCGGAGCACTGGCGACGCATCTGCGACGAACTGGCCGGATTCGCGCGGCGCATCGGCAGTGTCGAGGTCATCGACATCGGCGGCGGTCTGCCGATCCCATACAGCGCCGACGACGAACCGTTCGACCTGGATGCCTGGGCGCAGGGTCTGGCCGAGGTCAAGCAGGTGCATCCGGGATTCCGCCTGGCGATCGAGCCAGGTCGCTATCTGGTTGCCGAATGCGGAGTGCTGTTGTCGCGCGCCACCCAGGTGATCGAGAAGGACGGCATCCGCCGGGTTGGTTTGGATGCCGGCATGAACACGCTGATCCGCCCGGCGCTGTACGACGCTTGGCACGATGTGGTCAACCTCAGCCGTCTGGAGCGAGAGGCCGACACGGTGTTCGACGTGGTCGGGCCGGTTTGCGAGTCCAGCGACGTGTTCGGTCATCGCCGTCGCCTGCCGGCGGAGACCGTGCCGGACGATGTGATGCTGATCGCCGATGCCGGCGCCTACGGTTATGTCATGGCCAGCACCTACAACCAGCGCGAGTTGCCCCGCGAGGAAGTGATCGATGCGCCCGCACGCTGAGATGCACCCGCATAGGCCGCGCTTGCCGATGGCAGACGTGCGTGGCGGTTTGCCGCCGCTGCGCGCGGCGTTGCGGTGTTCGATGAGCGAATTTTTCCTGTGCCGCCGCGACGTGCGGCACGCCGGTGTTTTGGCAGGACGTCCATGAGCGCATTCGACAAACAGCAGGTCGCCACTTTCCGCTTCGTGCGCTGTGGCTTTGATGCCGCCAGCGGCGTGGCGCGTCTGGTCTATGCGTTCGACGATGGTCCGGAGTTGGTGGAGACCATCAGCGTCCCCGGTGCGCCGTTCGCGCTCGATCCGCAGCACGCGCAGGCGCTGCAGCGCGCTTTGCGTCTGTTGCATCTGGTGGCGGGGATCAGCTACTACAAGGCGGCGGTTCCGGAGCGCATCGTCATCGACGATTACACCATCGACGCCGAGACCGCTGCATTGCTGGATAGCGTGTATCTGCATGGGCTGGGCGAATTCGCTTACCGCAACGGCCTGGACCTGCGTGCGCGCATTCGCTTTCCGGCCTCGGCCAGCAGCGACGCCGAGGCGTTGGATCTGGGGTTGAGCGATCGTGCGCTGGTGGCGATCGGCGGGGGCAAGGACTCCTTGGTCAGCATCGAAGCGCTGCGTGCGGCCGGCGTGGCCCAAACCGTGGCCTGGATCGGCGGTTCGCAACTGATCCGTGCCTGTGCCGAGCGCACTGGTCTGCCGACCCTGAGCATTGGTCGTGCGCTGGCGCCGGAACTGTTCGAACTGAACCGGCAGGGTGCGTGGAACGGACATATCCCGGTGACGGCGGTGAACTCGGCGATCCTGGTGTTCGCCGCCTTGTTGCACGATGCCGGGCAGGTGGTGTTCTCCAACGAGCGCTCGGCCAGCTACGGCAGCCAGATCGCCGGCACCGGTGAGGTCAATCACCAGTGGTCCAAGGGCTGGGCCTTCGAGCAGGCGTTCGGCGCGCACGTGCAGCGCTACGTGGCCGCGGACCTGCGCTATTACTCGTTGTTGCGTCCGCTGTCGGAACTGGCGGTGGCGCGGCAGTTCGCCAAGAACGATCACTACGACGCGCATTTTTCCAGTTGCAACCGCAATTTCCATATTCTCGGCGAGCGCCCGGCGCACCGCTGGTGCGGGATCTGTCCGAAGTGCCATTTCGTGTTCCTGGCATTGGCGCCGTTCATGCCCAAGACGCGGCTGGTGCAGATCTTCGGTCGCAATCTGCTCGATGACGCGACGCAGGCGCCGGGCTTCGACGCGTTGTTGGAATTCCAGGATCACAAACCATTCGAATGCGTCGGCGAAGGCCGCGAATCGCGCGCGGCGATGGCGACGTTGGCCACGCGCGCGGAATGGAAGGAGGATGCGCTGGTCGCGCGCTTCATCCGCGACATCCAGCCGCAGCTCGATCCCGCCGAACTGCGGATGGAGCCACTGTTGGCGCTGGACGAGCAGCACCGGATTCCGGCCGCGCTGTGGGAACGTGTGCGTGCGAATTTCGCAGCTTGAGAGCCGCCGTGTCGCGTTGTGGGGGTGGGGCCGCGAGGGTCGGGCGGCGTATCGCGCGTTGCGCGATGCGCGCAGCACGGCCCACCTGCCGCTGACGCTGTTCTGTTCCGCCGATGATGCCGCCGAGGTCGCCGCGGTGCGTGATCCCCACCTGCGCGTGGAGACCGAGGCCAGCGCCGAGCGCTTGGCGGCGTTCGAAGTGGTGATTAAATCGCCGGGCATCAGCCCGTACCTCCCCGAGGCGCAGGCGGCGGCGGCGCGTGGCACGCGCTTTGTCGGCGGCACCGCGTTGTGGTTCGCCGAGCATGCCGACACCGATGGCGTTGTGCCCGGCAGCCTCTGCATCACCGGCACCAAGGGCAAGAGCACTACCACGGCACTGTTGGCGCATCTGCTGCGCGCCGGCGGTCATCGCACCGGTCTGGTCGGCAATATCGGCGTGCCGCTGCTGGACGTGTTGGCGCCGCCGCAACCGCCGCAGTATTGGGCGATCGAATTGTCCAGTTACCAGACCGGCGATGTCGCCCGCAGCGGTGCGCGTCCACACTTGGCGATGGTGTTGAACCTGTTTCCCGAGCATTTGGATTGGCATGGCAGCCAGGCGCGCTATGTCGCCGATAAGCTGACGTTGGTGACGCAGGCGCGGCCACGCATCGCCCTGCTCAACGCCGCCGATCCGCAGTTGGCGACGTTGCATTTGCCGCAGAGCGAGGTGCGCTGGTTCAACCGCGAGGACGGCTGGCATCTGCGCGGCGAGGTGGTGTACCGCGGCTCCACGGTGGTGTACGACAGTGCGCAGACCCCGCTACCGGGCCAGCACAACCGCGGCAACCTGTGCGCGGTGCTGGCGGCGATCGAGGCGCTGGGCCTGGATGCGACGGCGTTGGCGCCAGCGGCCACCACGTTTCGACCATTGCCCAACCGGCTGCAAACCTTGGGTACGCGAGACGGTGTGACCTACGTGAACGACTCGATCAGTACCACCCCGCACGCCACCTTGGCGGCGCTGGAGTGTTTTCGTGGGCGTCGCATCGCGTTGTTGGTCGGTGGGCATGACCGTGGGCTGGATTGGCAGGACTTCGCCGAGCGCATGCGGCATGGCGCACCGCTGGAGATCGTGACCATGGGGAGTAACGGGCCGCGTATTCATGCGTTGCTGGTGGCATTGGCCGCCGAGGTCGGCTTTGGCCTGCATGCCGCCGCCGATCTGGCGCACGCGTTGACGCTGGCGTGCGATGCGCTGGGCGAGGCGGGAGGCGTGGTGCTGTTGTCACCGGGCGCGCCGAGCTTCGGTGCCTATCGCGACTACGTGGCGCGTGGCCGGCATTTCGCCGAATTGGCCGGGTTCGATCCGCAGGCGATCAGTGCGATTGCGGGATTGGGCATCGCCTGATCCAGCGATGCGGCACGTGCCGCATGGGCGGTAGCTTGCGGATATTTTCCTGCGTGCGCGACTCTGGTCGTGGCGTGCTTTTCACCGGCAGCGGGACGGTGCTGTCGGTGGTCGCGCCGAGCGGCGTACCACGCGCGGCTTAGTGCTTGCGTTCGACCGCGTAGCGGGCCAGCCCGCGCAATGCGGCCACCGCATCGTTGTCCGGCAGACTGTCCAGCGCGCGCTCGGCCGCCGCGGCGTACTCGGCTGCGCGGCGACGGCTGTAGTCGAGTCCGCCGCTGGCCTGGATCGCGGTCAGTACCTCCGGCATGGCGTCGGCATCGCCGTGTTCGACGATCTGGCGCAGGCGTGCGCGGGTGCTGGCGTCGGCGTGGGCGATGGCGTGGATCAGCGGCAGCGTGGCTTTGCCTTCGGCCAGATCGTCGCCCAGGTTTTTGCCCAGATCGGCGGCATCGGCGGTGTAGTCGAGCACGTCGTCGGCGATCTGGAACGCGTAGCCCAGGTGCATGCCGTATGCGTACAAGCACTGCTGCACCGCGTCGGTGGCACCGGCGGCCAGCGCGCCCAGGCGGGTGCCGGCGGCGAACAGCACCGCGGTCTTGCGCTCGATCACCTGTAGGTAGGCGGCCTCGTCGGTATCGGGGTTGTGGACGTGCAGCAGTTGCAGCACCTCGCCCTCGGCGATGCGGTTGGTGGTGTCGGCAAGCAAGCGCATCACCGCCATGCTGTCCAGCTCCACCATCAACTGGAAACTGCGCGAGTACAGGAAATCCCCGACCAGCACGCTGGGCGCATTGCCCCATAGCGCGTTGGCGGTGCTGCGGCCGCGACGTAGATCCGATTCGTCCACCACGTCGTCGTGCAGCAGGGTCGAGGTGTGGATGAATTCGATGATCGCCGCCAACTGGTGGTGCTTCGGTCCATGGCTACCGCAGGCGCGGCCGGCCAGCATGACCAGCATCGGCCGCAGGCGCTTGCCGCCGGCGGAGATGATGTGGTCGGCGATCTGGTTGATCAGCACGACATCTGACGCCAGGCGGTGGCGGATCAAGGCATCGACCGCCGCCATGTCGGGTGCGGCGAGCATCTGGATCTGGGGCAGGCCCAGGGCGGGGAGGTCTTCGGCGATGCTCATGCGGACTGGGCTGAATGCGTGCGCTGAGTATAGGCTGCGCGACGACATTCGTCCTGCGCTGGGCTTGATCGGGCTGGTCTGGCCTTGTGGGGGGGCGTTGGAGAACCGCGCCAGTGCTGCATTGCCGGCATTCCGATCTTGTGGCGCGGTGGTTTCCGAGGCGTCTGCGCGCGTTCGGCGCGGCTGGGGCCAGCCCGGCAATGTTAGGATTGCCGAATTAGGAGTTCCTAATCGTGTTCTTTACCGCTCCGCGCGCCGTCTGGCCGTGGAGACCCCAGACGGAAGCAGCTCATGGCCCGCGGCATCAATAAAGTCATCCTCGTCGGCAATCTCGGCAACGATCCCGACACCAAGTACACCCAGTCCGGCATGGCCATCACCCGCGTCAGTCTGGCCACCACCAGCGTGCGCAAGGATCGCGACGGCAACCAGCAGGAGCGCACCGAGTGGCATCGTGTGGTGTTCTTCGGGAAACTGGGCGAGATCGCCGGCGAGTACCTGCGCAAGGGCAGTTCGGTCTACGTCGAAGGTTCGCTCCGCTACGACAAGTACACCGGCCAGGACGGCGTGGAGAAGTACTCCACCGACATCGTCGCCGATGAGATGCAGATGCTCGGCGGCCGTGGCGAAGGTAGCGGGGGTGGGGGCATGAGTGGCGGCGACCGTCCGTCGCGTTCGGCGCCGCCGCGTCAGGAGCGTTCCGACATGGGCGGCGGCGGGCAGGACTACGCCCCGCGGCGCCAGCAGCCGTCGCCGTCGCATTCCGCGCCGATGGATGATTTCGCGGACGACGACATTCCGTTCTGACGTACACGACATGGTTTCGTCTGTGTCGCAAAGATCCGGTAGAGGGGCTGCGGCGAATTAGCGCGTAAGCCACTGCGGAACTATAGGGTAATCCCCTCGCCATGCCTTGCAGTTGGCGGTGCGTGCGCTCCTGCGGTCATCGCCGAGATATCTACGCTTTCGAGGATGCGCGGCGCTAATTGAGGGGCATGAAGCAACTGCTAGCCTACGCGCCAGTTAAGGATGCACAGGTAAACCAACGGCCGGCGTTGTCCCGGCCGAACTGGTCGTCGCAGGCGGTGTTGCGGAAACGGCGTCTTTGCTTGGGCATTTCCATGTTCCTCATTTCGGCTACACCGTAGGGGTGTGCATCGCCCTCCTCATGACGGTGGCCGACGTCTTCGTCCGTGTCTTTATCTGGTGGCGACTTGGTCGCGATGGCCATGTATTCGGCCGGCCTCATGCCGGTTAGTTTTTCATGGAACACGACCATGATCCAGATGGTGGGGTCGTCGTGATCCGCCTTGTCCCAGATCGGCATGGCGCTCATCTTGATGTCGTGCGTGATCATCCAGAACGCATCCTTGGGGACGACAATGTACCTAGGAGAGATTGGGCGGCTGTGGGGACATGCCAGCACGCAGTTCGGATTCGTCGACGTCGGGGGACAGGCGGTAGGTGATGCACATCTTCCAGTATTGGCCAGCGCCTCTGAGGGGCAGTTGCAGGTTGTCGAGGTTCGGCACGATCAGATCGTTCCAGCACAAATGAATTGAGCGGGCGCGCAAAATTCGGAGCATCGTAAATAGCGGCATGGTGTGGTGATCGTCGATACCAATGTTTTATAGGCCCGAACAGACGAGCGCGCTAGCGCCGATGGCGGGTACACCTAGCGTGACGGCAACCGTGATGACACGGGCAGTGCGTTTTTCCATGGGTAATCTCCTCAGAGCATGATGCGGACCTCGGCGACGATCGGCCGATCAGGTGTGAGTTCGACGTAGCCAGTGGCCTCCAGCTCGAATCCGATTTAGTAGAGGAAATTGACGCAGATCAAGTGGTGTTTGCCGTAAGACTGACACTCTTTCTCCAACATGGACATGGAGCTGCGGGATGTCGCTCAAGATTGCCGTACTAAAAGAAACAAGCATAAATGAACGCCGTATTGCAATGGTGCCTATGCTTGTTGCACGTTTCATGAGGCTAGGGGCGAACATCACCCTGCAGACATGTGCTGGTGTCACCGCGGGGTTCGCCGACGCGGATTACGTTGGCGTCAAGATAATGGACGATCCACAGCGCATGGTGGCTGATGCAGACATCGTGCTTGCGGTACAGGCGCCGCCAGCTGAGGTGATCGTAGCGATGAAGCCTGGCGCAGTGCTTGTCAGCTTCGTTTATCCTCAAAAAAATGCCGATCTTCTGAAACCTCTGCGCGATGGCTGCATCACTGCTTTTGCCTTGGAAAGCGTCCCACGCATCAGCCGCGCACAGGCGCTGGACGCGCTGTCCAGCCAGTCAACATTGACTGGCTATTACGCACTGTTGTTGGGTGCAGTGCACTTGCAGCGCATCCTGCCGATGATGACCACTGCTGTCGGCTCACTGCGCGCCGCTCATGTGCTGGTGATGGGGCTGGGTGTGGCCGGATTGCAAGCATTGGCGACAGCACATCGGCTAGGTGCGATTACCGAAGGCTATGACGTGCGACCTGAGACAAAGGAACAAGCGCAATCGGTGGGTGCGAAGTTTGTCGACACGGGTGTGGACGCAGGTGGCAAAGGTGGCTATGCACGTGAACTTACCGCCGAAGAGCAGGCGCAGGCCAAGGAAGTATTGACCCGGCACATCCAGCAAGCCGATCTTGTCATTACAACCGCTAATGTGCCGGGACGCACCGCGCCGCAGCTTGTGTCGCGTGCGCAGATCGAGGGCATGAAAGCTGGTTCTGTCATCGTCGACTTGGCGGCGGAAAGTGGAGGCAACTGCGAAGGCACGCTGCCTGGTCAGGTCACGAGGGTGGGGCCTGCCACGATCCTCGCGCCGTTAAATGTGCCATCACTGCTGGCCCAGCACGCTAGCGAGCTGTACGCGAAGAATCTGCTGAACCTGCTCGAATTGATCATCAAGGACGGTGTGCTGTCACTGGATCTGGGCGACGAAGTGGTGGCGGGAACCCTGCTGGCGCATGCCGGAGAGATCCGTCATTCGGTGACCCAGCTTTCACTTAATAACTTATTAACTCTTCGTCCCCAGATTCCATAGCTTGAGGAGTCTAAACATGAGCATCGATTTGTCGATGAGCTGGCTGATCGCGCTTTATGTGTTCATGCTGGCAGCGTTCACCGGCTACGAAGTAATAAGTCGTGTGCCATCCATCCTGCATACGCCGTTGATGTCCGGATCCAATTTCGTTCACGGCATCGTGGTGGTAGGTGCGCTGCATGCATTGTTCAATGCCAGCACCGTAATCGATCAGGTTATCGGCTTCTTTGGCGTGCTGCTTGGTGCCGGCAACGCAGCTGGCGGTTATGTGGTAACCGATCGCATGCTTGCAATGTTCAAGCCTAGCACGCCAGCGCCGGGCGGGAAGGAGTAAACCCATGTGGCAGTTGCTTGTCGAAGTCAGTGGGTTTGCGGCATCCCTGTTGTTCATCTTGGGCCTGAAACGGATGTCGTCGCCGGCGACAGCGGGGCACGGCATCGTATTGGCGGGTTTCGGCATGTTAGTCGCGGTGCTGGCCAGTTTCGGTTATCTGGCCGACGTGGACACCGCAGCAGGACCACATCGGCTTGCCAACGTGGGGCTGGCGCTGCTGGCGCTGGCTATCGGCATTGGTTGGGCTTGGTACCGCGGCCAGCGGGTGGCGATCACGGCCATGCCTCAGATGGTGGCGCTGTATAACGGCATGGGCGGTGGTGCCGCGGCGGCGGTGGCCGCGATGGAACTGACCGAACCACATAACGGCAGCATTCTGCAATTGACCGTAACTACGTTAGGTGCACTGATTGGCTCGGTGTCGCTGACAGGTTCGATGGTCGCCTGGGCCAAGCTGGATGGACGTATGCGTAGCGCTTGGCGCTTTAAGGGGCAGAGCGTCTTCAATGCATTGGTGTTAATCACGACTCTGATATTCGGCGCCCTGACTTTGACCGACTTCGGCAGCGAGGCCACGACATGGCTTGCCCTGTTCTTTCTCTGTGCGTTGGCTTTCGGCTTCTTGATGACCTTGCCGATCGGTGGTGCGGACATGCCGGTGGTTATCTCGCTGTACAATGCTTTCACCGGCTTGGCGGTGGCGCTGGAGGGTTACGCCCTGCACAATCCGGCGCTGATGATTGCCGGTATGGTGGTCGGTTCAGCCGGCACTCTGCTGACCGTGCTGATGGCGAAGGCAATGAACCGCTCGTTGACCAACGTGCTGTTCAGCCGCTTCGGCGAAACGACTGCCGCGGCACAGGGAGACATCGCCGGCGGGCTCAAGCCCGCCGATCCATCCGATGCGGCGGTGACCATGCGTTACGCCGGCAGCGTGATCGTAATACCTGGCTATGGCCTCGCTGTAGCGCAGGCACAGGCCAAGCTTTACGAGTTCGTAAAGCTGCTACAGGGCGGTGGAGTGGACGTGAAGTTTGCCATCCATCCGGTGGCCGGGCGTATGCCGGGACATATGAACGTGTTGTTGGCCGAAGCAGGCGTGCCCTATGACCTTATCGACGACATGGAAGATATAAACGACAGTTTCGCCAGCACAGACGTAGCACTGGTGATCGGTGCCAATGACGTAGTGAATCCTGCCGCGCGCACCGACAAGCGTTCGCCTATCTACGGTATGCCCATCCTCAATGCTGACAAGGCGCATCAGGTCTACGTAATCAAGCGTGGCCAGGGCAAGGGCTATGCCGGTGTGGAGAACCTCCTGTTCTATGGCGACAACTGCAACATGGTCTACGGGGATGCGCTGGCTGTGCTGACGGCTATGGTCCAAGCGGTTAAGGAGCTTGCTTCCCGCTGAGCAAGGCCGTAGGCCATCTACTTTCCTACTCAATATTTCCGCCTCTCTCATCATCGATGATGCGAGCGCACCACAAAGAGGTCAAATATGCCTTACATGACCACCAATCCCTATACTGGCCAAGTCGTCAAAACGTTCCAAAATGCCACCGATGCGAAGATCGAGAAGACTCTGGATCGGGCGCAAGCCATGTTCGATGCATGGAAAGATGTCAGCGTTGCCGGGCGGGTAAAAATTCTTCGAAAAGCCGCAAACCTGCTGCGTAAGAGCCATGCCGAATACGCGAAGATCCTCACTCTCGAAATGGGTAAAGTGATCGGTGAGGCTGAGGTTGAGGTGGAATTGTCCGCGAAGATTCTCGAGTACTACGTCGATAATTCTGAAAAATTGCTTGCGCCGGAGAGGCTGTTTAGTAAGCATACTTCCTATGTCGAGTCGTGGGTCGAATACGTGCCGGAAGGCATCCTGTTGGCCGTGGAGCCATGGAACTTCCCGTATTATCAGGTCGTACGTATCGCTGCGCCGCAACTGGCGGCAGGTAATGTGATCATTCTCAAGCACGCCTCCAACGTGCCGCAATGTGCAGCAGCGTTCGAGCGCCTTTTTCGCGAAGCGGGTCTGCCAGAGGGCGGCTTCACCAACCTTTATGCCACCCACGATCAACTCAAGACCATCATCGAGGATCCGCGTGTGCAGGGCATAGCCTTGACGGGTTCGGAGGGTGCTGGCGCGGTAATCGCTTCCCAGGCTGGCCAGGCATTGAAAAAATCAACGATGGAACTGGGAGGCGCCGATGCTTTCGTGGTGCTGGCCGACGCCGATCTGGACAAGACGGTGCAATGGGCGGTCGCCGGCCGTCATTGGAACGCAGGCCAAGTGTGTTGTTCGTCCAAGCGAATCATTGTGATCGACGCGATCTACGACGCTTTCCTGGAAAAGTACAAGATGGGTGTAGCCAAGTTGAAGGCGGGCGATCCGATGGATCCCTCCACTACGTTGGCACCGTTGTCTTCACAAAGCGCTGTGGACGACTTAAAGATGCAGGTTGAAAATGCGGTAGCGCATGGTGCCAAAGCCGAATTCATCGGAGCGGAAGTGCCGTCCACCGGTGCGTTTTTTCGTCCACTGCTACTCAGCAACATAAGTAACGACAATCCGGCGCATGCTTGGGAGTTTTTCGGCCCGGTGTCGCAAGTGATCCGAGCCAAGGACGAGGCTGATGCCATTCGTATCGCCAACGACTCTCCTTATGGGCTCGGCGGCTCGGTATTCACTACGGATATCAAGCACGGTATCGAGGTAGCGCGGAAGATATCCACCGGCATGGTCTACATCAACCATCCCACTGGCGTAGCTGCCGATCTGCCTTTTGGCGGTATACGTCGCTCTGGTTATGGGCGTGAGCTAGTGGATTCAGGCATCAAGGAATTCGTGAATCGCAAGTTGATTGCCGTAACCGACATCAACGGCACGTTTTGAACGGTGGCAGCGATGCCAGAGCGAAAAACTTCGCTTCGGCTTTCCAGGGCGACAACTGTGTTTGAGGAAACCGACGGCATATCAGCCTGACTGTTACACCTGGTCTCCAAAACCATCTACATCTTGATACGAGGAATTTACTTATGAGCAAGACCATGAAAGCAGCGGTTGTCCGTAAATTCGGTGGCCCACTGGAAATCGAGGAGGTAACGGTACCGCAACCGGGGTTGGGCGAGATACTAGTGAAGATCGAGGCCTGTGGCGTGTGCCACACCGACCTGCATGCGGTGCATGGCGACTGGCCGGTAAAGCCCACATTGCCCTTCATTCCGGGTCATGAGGGAGTAGGCTACATCGTTGCGCTCGGGCCTGGCGTCATCCACTTGAAAGAGGGGGACCGCGTTGGCGTGCCTTGGCTATACTCGGCTTGCGGTCATTGCGAGCATTGTCTGGGCGGCTGGGAGACGCTGTGCGAAACGCAGAAGAACACCGGTTACTCGGTCAACGGCGCTTTTGCCGAATACGCTCTCGCTGCTGCCGATTACGTGGGCCATCTGCCGGATAACGTGAGCTTTGTCGAGATCGCGCCGGTGCTGTGTGCGGGCGTCACTACATACAAGGGGCTGAAGGTCACCGACACCCGGCCTGGCCAGTGGGTAGCTATTTCCGGCATTGGAGGCCTGGGCCATATGGCAGTGCAGTACGCGAAGGCGATGGGACTCAAAGTTGCAGCGGTGGACGTCGACGATGCCAAGCTAGATCTGGCGCGTCGGCTCGGCGCGGAGATCACGGTCAACGCAAAGAACATCGATCCAGCGCTTTTTCTTAAGAAGGAAATCGGCGGTGTGCACGGCGCACTGGTGACTGCCGTTTCGCCTAGTGCATTCAGTCAGGCGATGAACATGGTGCGCCGTGGCGGGACCGTGTCGCTCAATGGCCTACCGCCTGGAAAATTCGACCTGTCGATCTTCGACATGGTGCTCAACGGAGTCACTGTGCGCGGTTCGATCGTCGGCACCCGCCTGGATCTACAGGAGTCGCTGGATATCGCGAAGGATGGCAAAGTGGTGGCCACGGTCTCTAGAGAGAGACTGGACAACATCAACGATGTATTCAAACGTATGCGTGAAGGCAACATCGAGGGCAGGGTAGTACTGGACTTCGCTGCCTAACGAGCTGTCGAGGCGGCTGCTCCGCATTGCTCTCGATAGCCAGGATCCGCGATCGACGGTGACTATTTCCTTCTCGACGATAGCCACGTCGTGCCAGGTGCTCGGCTAATTAATAGTTTACGCGGCAACGATTTTTTCCATCGCTCACCGGACATTGCCAGCGCCGAGTTTGCTAGCATAATCGACAAGCTCAAGACTTGATTTCGCTTGCTTGCTAGATCATCTGATCGATGAGTGCAAGGTTAAAGGTGACAGATGGATTCAGGCTCGCGCTGCCGATTTTACTGGTGGAACGGACGGATGTGTATATAGCTTCCTTCGTTAGGCTATTCAATCCAATGCTTATTGGACGACCGGAAACGTATTTAGCATGACTGCCAAGTCCAGTATCAGGGGAGGGAACATGGATGTACTCCAATTATCGGATCGAAACCAGAGTAATTTTTTCCTTTCTAGATACCCGTTCCTTTTTCCCACTTTCCTAAGTGCCACACATGGCCACGAGCATATCGACTTTGAGAATGGACACGGTTTTACGATTGACCGCCAGTATGCCGCCTGCTTCCATCCGGGTGAATAGGCGGCTGATCGTTTCAACGGCTAGGCCGAGATAATTGGCGATGTCGTAGCGCGACATCCTGAGAGGCTGCGCAGAAAAATAGCCAGACGCTCCTGCGCCTGCGGGCGCCCCATCATCACCAGATGATGCTGTTCGGCGACCAACTCCCGGCTGATTGCGCGTATCAGCTGGTGTTGCAGCGATGGAACCTCGGCCATTACTTTCTGTAGCTGCGTATAAGGTAGCTCGCAGATGCTGGTTCGCTCCAAGGCATCGGCGGCACAAAGATGATATTCGTTAGCCATTGCGTCAACGCCGATCAATTCGCCAGGCAAATGAAATCCCAATATCTGCACGTCGCCCTCGTTGCTTTCCACTACGGTCTTGAGCGAGCCTGATCGCACGATATACAGTGAGTGAAATACGTCGCCCTGGCGATACAGGTAGTCGCCGCGTTCAAGTAGCCGTTTGTCGCGCACAGCCATATCCAGGCGTTCCAGATCGGCCTGGTTGATTCCTGCCGGAAGGCAAATTTTGTTTAACGCGCAATGGCTGCAACTGCGCTTGAGCTGACGCAAATCCATTGGGTCAAAAGGCAGAGTGCGATGTTTCATGGCCCCTTCGGCGGATGCAGATGATGCAATGACTAGTCCATCGTTTTAAGAGAACGAAAAATGGGTAAGGTCCAAAGCACACGGCGAGATATACGTCATGCTTCAGCCGACCTAGCCCAGTAGGGTTGAGGTTAAATCAAGACTGCGGCGAGTTTATTGATGTGGATCAATTAGGGCGCAGGGATTTCTGTAGGGAAAACAGAAAAAAGCGCCAAGTCACTGATAAGTAAGAAAAATGGCGGGCTCTCGAAGAAGGGGCTCGGCATGCCGACGATATTGCGTGCCATGAATGCTGTGGATCAGTTGGGTGCTGGCGATGGGGTTGTCTGGCGCCGCCCGCTATAGGGCATGTCCTGGAGGGGCTGATAGGATTTGAAAATCGGTGATTTAGTCTTGAGCGAGGATTTTTGAAACGATCCTCGGCCGCTCTTCCAGTAAGCCCCGCTTTGCGGGGCTTTTCATTTTGGGCCAGTGCTTGGATCGCGTGCAGCTGCCTTGTCTGGATCCGCGTGTCAATCACAGTGAAGGTGAAGCCGGCGCATGCACCGACAAGGCCGTGTTCAAGGTGTCTTAAAGTGTAGGCGATGGCTGGCTGGTGTGGATGCATACGAACCACTGGTGCAGAAACCAGTGCCAACGTGATGGTCAGTGGCCCCGATAACGCTCAAGACCGGGGCATCAACCGCAGCAACATTGCCATCTGGCAGGTTGGGGCGCAGAGGCTTTTATGCAACTCGGCTCAGTTTGAGCCGTTGCGACTCCTCGTATGCATGTAGCACCGCGCGCGCAAGAATGTCCAGACCCTCGTCCAGCAGGGCGTCTGGTGTGGTCAGCGGAGCCATCACTTTCAGCACTTCGTCGTTCGGGCCAGCGCTTTCGATCACCAGGCCATGTTTGAACGCATGCGTGCGCGCTGAGGCTGCAAGTTGCCCCGTCCCGACGTCCAACCCCATGAACATGCCGCGTCCCTTGACGCGTGCCCCCGGCACCTGTGCGGCGATCCGGGTCAGTGCTTCGGTCACGCGCTGGCCACGCGCTGCCGCTTGTGTGGCGAATGTGTCGTCGGCCCAGAATTTATGCAGTGCGACGCTGGCGGTGAGCATTGCATGGTTGTTGCCGCGGAAGGTGCCGTTGTGTTGGCCGGGACGCCATTGGTCATGCTCGGGCGCGACCAGCAGCAGAGAGAATGGTAGGCCGAAGCCGGACAGGGATTTAGACAGTACGATCAAGTCGGGGACCAAGTCCAGTCCATCGAAACTGAAGAAGCCTCCGCTGCGTCCGCAACCGGCCTGGACATCGTCGACGATGACCAGCGCGCCGTGGCGGCGGGCAGCGGCGAATATCCGACGTAGCCAGGGCGTGGACGCCACATTGAGCCCGCCTTCGCCTTGCACCAGTTCCAGGATGATCGCCGCGGGCGGATCGATGCCGCCGGAGGGGTCGTCGAGCATGCCCTCCAGCAAGGCGGCGCTATCCACGCTCTCGCCGAGATAGCCATCGTAGGGCAATCGGGTAACGCCGGCGTGCGGCAGTTCCATGCGATGGTGGCGATTGCCGGTCACCGCCAGCGCTCCCATCGACAGCCCATGATAGGCATTACTGAAGGCAATGACGTTGTGACGACCAGTGATCTTGCGGGCCAGCTTGAGTGCGCCTTCGACCGCATTGGCGCCAGTCGGGCCGGTGAACTGCAGGCGGTGGGCAAGTCCGCGCGGCTTGAGGATCCTTTCGACGAAGGCGTCGATGAAATCGTGCTTGGTCTGCGAGTACATATCCAGCGATAGCGCCAAGCCGCCGTTGCGGAGGTGCGCGATCAGCGCCTCGGCCATGTCCGGGTCGTTGTGGCCGTAATTGAGCGAGCCGCAGCCGGCCAGAAAGTCGATGTAGCGGTGCCCATGGGTATCGAACATCAGGCTTCCCGCCGCGCGGACGAACAGAGCATCGAACGAATGGCAGTAGCTGCGCACGTTGGATTCGTGGCGTTGAAACATCAGGCGGGGATCGTTCATGCGGGTCTCGATCATTTAGCGAAAGTGGCTTGTGCGTGCATACGCTTGGTGTTGTGAAAACGGCGTTGCAGATTCTGCCCGGATCGGGTGTCCGGCTCCAGTCGCTGCTACCCCAGTGGTACTCCGTCCGACGTTTTCACTATGCTTACTGTGCCAAGTATCAGTCCATGCATTGACCGATATATGACGGGAAGCCGTTTTTTCGAAAGCCTTTACGCAACGCCACGTGCCGCGCATGTTCTAACGACTACTTGGATGCCGGTCGCTTGTCGTAGGCGACCTTGCATGCCAACCATCGTGACTTCGATAGGTTTATGTTACGTAAACCTATCGGTTGCGATGTTGTGCGACGCAGCACTGCTGCGTGCATATTGGGTTGCCAAGTCAGCATGCCGGTTGTGCTGGGGCCCACCGGATTGGCGGGGCTGATCTGGCCAATGGCGAGATCCTGGGCCCGCGTGCGGCCAAGCGTTCGGGGTGCCCTTTAGTCTTGTCGATGATAAGCATCTGAATCGCCCCGAGATTCGAGGAGGCCTGTTGGCTTGAGTCAGGCCGCTATGATCTGACGGTTCTTGGGTTCTGTCTTTGTCTCGGTCAGCGCGTTGTCGCAGCTGTCGCCTGTGCTGTCCACGGAAGGTTCGATGTCCGTCTCGGCCAGGCGTTCGCTGTAGCGCATGGAGACGTACTGGCTGCCGCGGTCACTGTGATGCACGAGCTCGCCTTCGCCCGCCGACCGCTACGATGGGTGCTGGTCCTTGGTGTCAAAGACCATACACATCGCGCGCTCGATCACCTCGGGGGAATACTTCGGTGACTTCCTCATCTTGGCTCCATTCTCAATCGAAGGAGCCTCCTCGAAATCCGGGGGGATTCACTGAGCCAGTCTGCTTCGCCAATGTCAAGCTGCGATGACAAGTGCGCCTGGATTTCTGTGCATACGCAACTGTCATTGTCGGATCGGTGGCGTACCGCATGTCAGTCGTAGCGCGGCTTGACGAAATCCTGCCAGGAGCAGCAAGACAGGGTCAGTCGGATATGCGGAAACATTTATAATTTATTTTATTTTTATGGAATTTATATTTATATAGTGAAATTTGTGTTTCGGTACAAATTTCTTGTGCGAAACTTGTCATAAGAGAGACGCAATTTTTGTATAGCATCCGCCGCCCAGAACCTGACTTCTGAGGCCGGATGAGATGGCGAAGACATGCCGAGTGCAGCGAGTGCAGATGGAGCCTTTTCGTGGAGTGGTGGAAGCACGACCTGCTTCTAAGTCGCGCCCCTTCGATTCATTTTTTACTTCGCAAGTGCATCCTGGCGAACGCGTGCCGCGCTGGCTTGACTGGATGGCGCGCTCGATCGGCGTGGATCGGCCTGGCGTACGGGCGCGGCGCAAATTTTCTTTTTCGCCTCTGCAACCGGTATTCGACGGGTGTATCAACCAGCTACGCCTGGGAAATGTGCACCTTGCCAAGGTATTGGCGACAGGGCATGAATTCCATTTGACTTTGGCCGACAACGACGAAGAGCGGCCGCGCATCCTGGTGGCCCTGCAGCACAAAGGCGCGAGCCGGATGGTGTGCGATGGCGTCTCGACCGCACTGCGCGCGGGCGAGCTGGCGGTGTTGCAGGTCAATCGGCAGTTTTGTTTCGCCAGTCAAGCCAATGTCGAAAACTACTTTGTCTGGTTTGCGCAGCCGCGGCATGCGATGAAGCTGGTCGATGAAGTTGCCTTGCAGCGTCTGTGCGGACCCGCGCCGATGCAGCGGCTGGCATGTAGTCTGATCGAGCGCCTGTTCAGCGAACCGGGTTTATGCAATTCCGACAGCGAGCAATTCCTTGCGCAAGCCCTGACCAAGTTGCTGGAACTGACGTTCAAAGAGTCCAACGACGTGCAGCCACAATTGGAACCCAACCGGCCGTCGCGGGAGATGGTAGTGCAGTTCGTCGAACGCAATTTGCGTGACCCGGAGCTTTCTCCGGAGAGCATCGCGCGTGCGCTGGGCTGGAGCAAACGCACGGTCTATCGGGCGTTCAAGGGCAGTGACGGCGAGAGTCTGAACAGTTATCTGTGGCGACGACGGGTCGAACAGTGCGCGCAGGAGTTGCGCGGGCCTGGTAACCAGAGCATCACCGGCATAGCCTATTCGTTCGGGTTCAGTAGTTCTCCACATTTCAGCCGCTTGTTCAAGCAGCACATGGGCGCCTCGCCGCTGCGGTATCGTCGCGGCGATCATTGAGTCAGCGCGAGTCGCCGATGGCAACCTGATTGCCACGAAGCTGGTGCAGTGTCGCCTTGGACGCAAGGCTCGCGCTCGCGGTTTCCGCACGCCCAGGTCATGAAGGTCGTGCGGCAACCGCGCTTGTGCGGCGATTGCATGCTTTGGGCATCGTCGCTTCGTCATCGTCCGCGCCGCTGCACGTGGTGGCTGCCCCTGATCGCGGAGGCCAAGCTGTTGCGGACATGCTTGCACTGTTCACAGATGCGTTTCCATCCTGCCTCACGCGATCACGATCTCCTGCTGTGCCGGTGGGGGGGGGGCGGATGTGCCGTGCCGGCAACGCCAAGTGCGCAGTCATGCGATCACCTGCCTGGGGCTGCCCTAGGGAGAGTGGAGGCGGTTGTGGCGCTCGGCGTGTCGCGCACGCTGGACATCCACCACTCGGCCAAGGTCTGGCTATGCGGTTTGGCAAGCACGGTCATGTGATTGCCTGGGCCGCGCCAAGGGCGCAGATCGGCGGCATGCGCGGCCCAGGCTTCGCTCAGGCCTTGATACGTGTCGGCCAGCTGCGTCTGTTCGTGTTGGGCGTTGTCGACAAGGACCAGATGCAAGGTCCCTGGATAGGGTTTGGCAGGAGTGTAGGTGGTCCGGCAGCAATGGGCGAACGTGGTCAGGCTGCCACGGATGGCCTCGCTGCGTGAGCGCTGCGGCATCAGGCCGTGTTTGACCATGACCCGATGCACCGATTGAATCAATGCATCCTGGCCTAGACGATGCAGTGCCTGGCGGTCGATGTTCAGTGGCGTCCGTACACGCATCTGCAACGCGTCGAGGAAATAGTCCACGATGATGTCGCGCTTGCAGTCGTGCGGAGCCAGGGCGCGATGCGGGGGGCGGGTGTCGATCAGGGTCAGGCTGGCTGGCGGGCGGCCGAGGGCATGCAGACGCAATGCCATCTCCAACACCACCCAGCCGCCGAACGAATGACCGATCAAATGCAGCGCAGAGGCGCTGTTCGCGATGCCGGGCAAGGCATCGAGATAGTGCTGTGCGGCAAGTTCCACCGAGCCGAACGGCGGGCAACTGCCATCGGTGCCGCGCGGCTGCATGCCGATCACATGGCAGCTCTGTCCCAGCGCGCTGCTCAGATCGACGAAACCGGTCATGCTGTCGCCCGCACCCGGTACACAGACGACCACGTGCGCCGTCGCGCGCCCCAGTTGCAGCGTGAATGCGGGTTCGTATGCCGATGTCGTAACCGTGGATTCGCACGCGCAGAGCGTGGCCGAGATGCATTGACCCAGGCCCGGTAGATGTTCGGCTTCGATCAGCGAGACATGCGTGCCGGGGACGGCCACCGATTGCACCTGGCGTGGCGGTAACAGTCGTGTCCAGCCGAGCGTCGTGTCCTCGGGAAAGGGCTCGGACGCATGGAATACCGTCAGTGGATAGTGCGGGGCAAGCCGCTGTGCCCAATACGTGGGCCACATCCGTTCGAACGTTGCGCGCATCCGGCTGGTGGTGAAGAGCTGCTCCAGGCTGGTCTGCTCGCGAGCGGCCAGCTCGTTCAACAGTCGATCCCCGTGAGCATGCGCGGCCAGTTCCTGCAACGATGCCTGTCCTGCTTTCGCAAGCAGGTCGTCGAACGCCGCTTGGAGGGCAGCGTCGTGGTCCGGTGTGCGCTGCAATAGCAGCTTCATGCGTGCGAGCAGGTGCTGTTTGGACGCGTCCTCCAACGTCATGGGATCCGGCGCGCGGTCAGGGTAGTCGCAATCGATCAGACCCAGGAAGGCCACCGGTGCGTCGTGCATACCCAAGTGCTGGGCGATGGCATAGGCGAGCAAGCCGCCGGAGGAGTAGCCGAGCAGGTGATACGGTCCGTGCGGCTGCACCGCCTGGATCATGTCGACCATCTGTGCAGCCAGCGTTTCCAGCATGGTCGGTAACGGGTCTGACCAGGGCAGTGCATAGACCGGGATGTCTGCGTCGAGATGATCTGCCAGCGCGAAGGCGTAGGCGATATCTGCGGCGTCGGTCGGCACCACGAATAGCGGCGGACGTGTCCCTTGGGAGCGGACGGCAAGCGCATGGCTGTCCCGTGCGGGGGTGCCGCCGACCAGAGGATCGGCCTGCTGACGTGAAGTGGGATATGCGAGCATGTGATGGAAAAAGTGGTGGGCGATTGGCAATCAGCGTCAACCATAGCGCTGTCGGCGAATATTCGCCAAGTTCGAAGAAGCGGCGCCAGCGCTGCCCCTCGCGTAGATGAATTCGTGCGATGTGTCGAAGCGCATTGTGATTACGCTTTTTCTCCGTTGCCGAGCGGGCGCGCTTGACTCAACGTGACACGCATTTGCCTGGCATAGGATGCATGCCAAGCAAGTGCGTGTCCGGGTCTTCGGGATCATTCGTAGTAACGGCTACGGTCCACCAATGCGGCGATCGGGGCGCTGGACGCGACGTTGCTGTCGGCCATCGCCGCGGCCATGCGTGCGAGTGTGGGCTCGGCGAAGAGTCGCGACAGTGGCAGTCGGCGTCCGAGTCTGGCTTGAATGCGCGTGGTCAGTTGCACTGCCAGTAGCGAATGGCCGCCGATGTCGAAGAAATTGTCGTGCCGGTTGACGTTGCCGACACCGAGCAATTCGCACCAGATCTGCGCCAGTGCACATTCGCTCTCGCCCTGGGGTGGTTCGACCTCGGCGATGCCACGCTGGGCGTCGTCGGGGATGGCTAACGCACGCACATCCACCTTGCCGTTGGGGGTCAGTGGCCAGGCCTGCATGCCCACGTAGGCATCCGGCAACATGTACTCGGGCAATGTGGCGGCCAGGTGGCGACGCAGTGCGCTCGGATCGGGCACCGATGTGGCATCGGCGTGGGTGCCGATCACATACGCCACCAGACGGCGTTGCCCGGGCACGTCCTCGCGCACGTGCACCAGCGCTTGACTGACCTCCGGATGGCGCTGCAGCGCTGCCTCGATCTCGCCGGGTTCCAGCCGGAATCCGCGGATCTTGCTCTGCGCATCGCCTCGGCCCAGGCATTCGAGCAGGCCGTCGACGCGCCAGCGGCCCAGGTCGCCGGTTCGGTACATGCGTGCTCCCGGTTCCTCGCTGAAGGGGTCGGGGACGAAGTGTTCGGCGGTCAACCCTGGTTGCCGTAGATAACCCAGCGCCAGGCCCAGGCCGGCGATATGCAGCTCGCCCTGCATCCCCACTGGCAATGCCTGACGATGTCGGTCGAGGACATGCACACGCAGATTGCCGATCGGTTTGCCGATCGGAATGCGCCGGCCATCGTCAGCCACGTCGGTCAGCGCCACGGCGGTGACGAACTGCGTGGTTTCGGTCGGGCCGTAGGTTTGCAGCAAGGTTTGTGGTGGAGTGTCGCGCAGTAGTGTGGCGAGCGCCTGCGGATCGGCGATGTCACCACCGGTGATCAGATAGCGCAACGTCGGCAATTCGCGCGCCAGTTCGCTCGCATAGGCACGCAGCACGCCGGCGACCAGGATTAGCACGGTGATGGCGTGGTGGCGGGCGAAGTTGGCCAGTGCACTCGGGTCGAGCATCACTTCCTGGGGCACGACGACCACGCTGCCACCGCTCAACAACGGCGCCCACACTTCCAGCGTGCTGGAGTCGAAGGCCGGGTTGGACGCGAACGCGAAGCGGTCGTTCGCCTGCCAGCTGGCGTAGTTCGGATCGCGCACCAGGTTGAGGACGCCTTGATGCGGAACCATTACACCTTTGGGCGTACCGCTCGAGCCGGAGGTGTACATGACATAGGCTGGCGCGCAGGCCGGTAGCGGCGGCGCCGCGAACGGTAGAGCCGCCATTGTGTCCAGAACGATCGGCACACAGGGCGCGTTCGCCCATGGTGGCGCCTCGCCGGGTGCGTGCACGATGGCGCGCGCCTGACAGATATCGGCCAACTGGTCGTGTCTGGCCGCCGGTTGCTGCGGATCCAACGGCACATACGCCGCGCCCGCCTTGAGGATGCCGAGTTGCGCGGCCACCAGCGCGGCACTGCGCGGCAGTAGCGTCGCCACGCACGCGCCCGGGCTTACGCCGGCCTGCACTAATTGTTGTGCAATCCTGTCGCTGTACGCGTCCAGTTCGGCGTAACACAGGTGGTGCGTGCCGTCGATGACGGCGACCGCGTCCGGTGTGCGGTGGGCTTGCGCCTGGAACGCGCTATGCAGCGTCGTCGGTGCCTGCAACGGGGATGTCGTGCGGTTCCATTGCTGCAGCAAGTGCCATTGCGTCGCATCCAGTAGCGGGTGTCGGTCCACCGCTAATGTCGGTGCATCGACCAGTGCGGCCAGCAAGCGTGCGTAATGCGCCAGATAACCCTGCATGGTGCTGCGATCGAACAGTGCCGTGGCGTAACGCAGCATGCCGCCGATCCGCGAGGGTGCAATCTGCATGTCCAGCGACAGGTCGAATTGGGCGACGCGATGGTCGTTCGGGTAGGCGCGCAGTTGCAGCTCTGGCAGATCGAGGGCGCGGGACGGCGTGGTATCGGACGAGAACATCGCTTGGCACAACGGTGCATGCGCCAGGCTGCGCACTGGGCGTACCGCTTCGATGATGCGCTCGTAAGGGATATTCTCGTTGGCCTGCGCCGCCAGCAGGTTGCTTTGAACCTGCTCCAGCAATGCCACGAAGCTTGGTCGAGCCGACAGGTCGATGCGCAGTGGCAAGGTGTTGACGAAGAAGCCGATCAGCGGTTCCAGTTCGCTGCGGCGACGGCCGGCCGACGGTGTGCCGATCACCAGGTCGGTTTGGCCGCTGTAGCGCGTCAACAGCACGGCCCACGCCGACAGCAGCAGCGCGAAGCTCGTGGTGCCTTGCTCCAGAGCCAAGGCATGCACACGCATGCTCAGGGCTTCGTCCAGTACCAGTTCCACATCGTCGCCAGCCGTGTCCTGTACTGGCGGGCGTGGACGATCCGTCGGCAATTCCAGCACCGCTGGGGCATTGCGCAACTGGGCGCACCAATACTCCAGTTGGCGCTGTTGTTGCTCGCCATCGACCCAGCGACGTTGCCAGGCGGCGTAGTCCGCGTATTGGATCGGCAATGGCGGCAGTGGATCGGGCGAATCGCTGACGAACGCCGTATACAAAGTGCCTAGTTCCTCGATCAGCACGCCGATGGACCATCCATCGGAGATGATGTGATGCATGCTCAGCAGCAGCACATGCTCGTGTTCGGCTAGGCGCAGCAGGCGGCCACGAATCAGTGGCCCGTTGGCGAGGTCGAAACCGGTACTGACTTCGGCGTGTGCATGCGCACGCGCGGCGGCTTCCGCATCTGGCTTTTTGCTCAAGTCGATCAAGTGCAAATCCAATGCAAATGGCGCCGCGACGATCTGGCATGGGACGTCGTCCACGCTTGAAAAGCGTGTGCGCAAGGCATCGTGGCGGGCGACGATGCGATCCAATGCACGGCGCAATGCCGGGACATGCAGCATGCCGCTCAAGCGCACGCCGCCATGCATCAGGTACGTGGTGCCGGTGCGTGGGTCGAGCTGGTTCAAGAACCACAGCCGTTGCTGCGCGAAGGACAGTGGCAATGGCGCGCTACGGTCGGTTGTCACGATGGACGGCAGCGTGCTGGTGGCGGCGTTGTCCAGCGCCTGGGCCAATTCGGCCAGACGTGGCTGGGCGAACAACGTGGCCAGCGGCAGTTCCAATCCCAGCGCGCTGCGGATGCGCGAGATCAGCCGCACGCCCAGCAACGAATGTCCACCGAGGGCGAAGAAGTTGTCGTGGCGACCGACCTGTTCGACACCCAGCAACTCGCGCCAAAGGTCGGCCAGTTGTGTTTCTCGTTCGCCTTCGGGCGCCACATATGCTTGCATTACGCGCGCGTCGGCGTCCGGCGCTGGCAGGGTGCGACGATCCAGCTTGCCATTGGCAGTCAACGGGAGCGTTTCCAGGTGCACATAGGCCGTCGGCAACATCGCCTCGGGCAGGCGATTGGCCAATTGACTGCGCAGGCGCTCGGCGCTGTGCACGTCGGCATCGCCAACCACATAGGCCACCAATCGCGGTTCGCCCGGGTGGTCCTCGCGCAGCAACACGACGGCATCCTGCACGCCCGCGCAGGCGCGTAGCGCGGCGGCGATTTCGCCCAGTTCGATGCGGAACCCGCGTAGTTTGACCTGGTCGTCGTTGCGGCCGACATAATCGAGCGTGCCGTCGGGACGCCAGCAGGCGATATCGCCACTGCGGTACATGCGTTGGCCGGGCTGTTCGGCGAACGGGTCGGGGACGAAACGTTCGGCGGTCAGATCGGGGCGGCCAAGATACCCGCGCGCCAGCTGTGGCCCTGCGATATGCAGGTGACCGGCAACGCCGATCGGCGCGTGTTGTCCGTAGGCATCGAGGACGTACAGGCGCAGATGCGCAATCGGTTGACCGATCGGCACGCGCCCGTTCGGCGCATGCGCATCGTCTGCGGTGGTCGTGTGGACCGCACAACCGACCACGGTCTCGGTCGGGCCGTATTCGTTGATCAGCCGGGTATGGGGCGCGAGGGTCTGCCAACGGGCCAGCGTGGCCGCCGGCAGCGCTTCGCCGCCGATCACCATCACTGACGGGCTCAGCGGTGTTGGATGGTCGGCCAACTGCTGACCGAGCACTTCCAGATGCGCCGGGGTGAGCTTGACCAAGCCCAGCGGAGTCGGATCGCACAGGCGTTGCCGCAAGGCATCGAGGGTGTCGTGTTCGGGCAGCAATTCGACCTGCGCACCGCATAGCAACGGGGCGAACAGGCTGGTCAAGGTGGCATCGAAGGACAGCGACGAAGACACCACCGCGCTGGGAGTTGGTCGATAGTGTTCCACAGCCCATTGCAGGTAATGCGCGGCACCGGCATGGGTGAGCAAGGTGCCCTTGGGTTGGCCGGTGGAACCGGAGGTGTAGATGACGTAAGCCAGATTGTCCGGACA